>CACGMO010000008.1:0-12500 GCA_902574225.1 uncultured Alphaproteobacteria bacterium | reverse complement strand
CAATATTCTTTAGAAGTTTATTATCTTTGCCCATTCTTCTGGAATTTCCTGCAGCTAAAATGACGCCCATGATCTTTTTCTCTCGTTTGTTCACGCTTTTAGCTAAAGCTCTCGGTAATGGTCGGGATGCAATCTCCATTAAAAGGCCACCGGCTCCCATTTCTGCTAGTTCCTCCTTGACAACCGGGATGTCTGCCATCAACAACTGCAAAACCCAGTCAAAGCCATTTAATTTTGGAGACCTTGCACATCCTGGCATACCAATTATGGTTGTTTTACCTATTTTACCAACCAAAAGAAGATTTCCTGGATCTACTGCGAGACCATACTGAATTATTTCGCCTCCTTCCGACAAGATTGCTTTAGGAATATAGTCAGAGCGGTCTATAATTGCAGAAGCACCACTTATAAGAAGGATATCTATACCACTTTCTATAGACGACCTTATCTCGGTCCGAAGCACCTTGTAGTCGTGATGAATCAATTTTTCTTCATTTAGTGAGCAGTCTAAAGCTTCTAACCGATTTCTTGTTACATTCGATGTGGCATTGAACATAGATTTTTTTTGCCACTCAAATGATGTTTGAATTAAACTTACTTCCTTTTTATTCAAACTATGTGTTTTAAAAAGTTCATTCTTATCTAGTATCGAAATAACTTGGTCTACGTATTTTTTTTGCGTAAAAAAAGGAATGATTTTTAAAGTAGCTATCAAGTCATTTTTTGCCAGAAGCTGATTATGTTCAACTATTGAGAAAGCAATACTCTCATCTACCAGGTTCACTTTTTTTATTAAATCTCTTTTATATCTTACAAGACAGAGTGATCGGCTTTTAAAGTTAACTCTACCTGTTGAAGCGCTATCTATATAAATGTGACTTCTATCAATCGCGTTACTTATGATGTTGGCAGCTTCATCTTCATGTATGTCACCATTGTCTGGCACCGCACAAAGAATATTCTGTACCTCACGCTCTTTGAAATAACCTATAATCTCACTGGTCACGAACGTACCTTTTGAAATTGTTTTTCCCGGCAGGTTATAGGTTTGTGCTATGACTGAGCCAAGACTTTCTTGTGGGTCTAAACCTAAAATCTTCATTTAGGTTTCGCCACGCCATTCTTTTATTAATTCAGCCAGTATCGAAACGGCTATCTCGGCAGGATTTTTCGCATTTATATTAAGTCCTGCAGGCCCATTTATTCGATTAAATTGTTCCTCACTAATTCCCAGTTTCTGCAATCGAGCCCCTCTACTGGCATGGGTTTTCTTACTTCCCAAACAAGATATCGAAAACAAGGGACTATTTAATGCAATAAGTAATGCAGGGTCATCAATTTTTGGATCATGGGTTAAAGTAACCAAGCAATCATTCTCATTCAGACGAAATTTCTCGAGAGCGTTATCTGGCCAGTCATTGATAATCTCAATATTTGGAAACCGTTCACTTGTTGCGAAGTGGCTTCGTGGATCAATCAAAACAACTTCAAACCCAGCTTCCTTAGCCATTGGTATTAAATATTGGGTAATGTGAACAGCGCCAACTATAAATAATCTTGGTTTGGGTATCAACTTTAATGGAAGGCAATCATCATTCGAGTTGAAACTCTTACTTTCAAAGATTTCTCCATTGCGAAAATCACATTCTATTTGGAAAATGTCTCTATTCACATTTGCCGAATTAAGTTTTTCAAACAAATTAGCTTGTATTTTTTTTCGTGGACAAACAAAGACTGAGATCTTGCCTCCACACGACAGTCCAACCGACCAAGCGTCTTGATCTGCAACACCAAAATCTAATTTCTCGGCCGAGCTTTCAGCAAGAATTTTTTTAGCGCTGAATATCACTGAACCTTCTACACAGCCCCCTGATACAGATCCAACAATATGGCCATCGTCTCTAATAAGCATCATGCTACCAACTTGCCTAGGTGATGAACCCCATGTTTTTACCACAACAGCGAGAGAGAAATCTCTCTTCTCTTTATCCCAAATGTGTGCTGTATTAATTACGTCGATATCTATATCTGAAATCCTCAACTTGTAAGCTCCCTCTCTCTATCCATTATTCGCGCTCTCCAGTTTAAAATATCTGACTCCACTCTTTTGTTTCGAGCAAGATATAATGTCAAGTTTTCAATGCTTTCTAATGAATGTATGGGAAGTAAGGCATCAACATTTTTTAAAATTCTTTTAATTGAAACACTTTTTGGTAAAAACTTTTTATATCTCAAAAGAGGGTTAAGCCAAACGAGATGTTTGCAGTTTTTCTTAAGTCTTTCCATTTGTGTCAGCAGGTCACTTTCATGATTTTTATCTAAACCATCACTAATAAAAAGTACAAGAGCACCTGAAGTAGGAGTGCGTCTTACCCAAGTTTTATTGAATTCAAAGATACTGTCTCGTATTCGAGTTCCTCCCGCCCAGTCATCAGTAACTTTTGATATTTTTTGTAAAGCATCATCAATATCCCTGTTTTTTAGCAATTGGGTTACGTTTGTCAGCTTTGTCCCAAAGAGAAAAGCAAAGCAGTTTCTATGTCTTTGCATAAGATTGTGCACAAAATGTATAAGTGTTTTTGAATAATTTTCCATAGAGCCAGAAATATCAATCAAGAAAAAAATTGGGCGCTCTTTTTCTTTTCTTTTCATAAATTTTGGTAGTATCATCCCGAAATGCCGGGCACTCTGCTTCAATCCATGACGAACGGACAATTCTGATCCCAATTTTCTCGGGGCAAACCGACGATAGGGTTTTTTAGGCAGATATATTGACAAATCTTGAAGTACGTTAGTGGCTTGTTGAAGCTCCTCTTTTGACATTGTTCCAAAGTCTCTTGATTTTTTTAACTGCGTATCAGAAGCAGATCCAGATGTATCAAAAATTACATTGTCTTCAATTTGGTCCAATTTTTTTATTTTATCGGTCTTTGGTAAGTTCTCTCTGATTCTCTTAGCAAGCTCTGGTTTTCCCTCGTTGTTTTCACTGACTCGCGTTCTAGGCAGAAGCATATTTCGTTGTTTTTCTTGAAACTTTGGGTTTTGCCAAAATAAATCGAATGCTTGCCTGAAGATGATTTCGTCCTCTTTCTTTTTTGTGAGACACGTTAGTAAAGAAAAGTAAAACTCTCCTCTAGATCTCAGCCCAACAATTTGAATTGCTTCAATAGAATCAGTGACACCTTCTGAACCTATTCTTATTCCAGACGCTCTTAACAACCGCGTAAAAAGTAAAATGTTTTCCGGTAACTTGCCGTCTACAGTATTCATTAATTCCCCAATTTTTATTTCTGCGTAACTACAGCAATTTTTACATCATTAAGTATTTTTGATGCCTCAGACCCCTGAATTTTCGCAATGTCGTCTTGGTACTTCAAAAGAACGCCAATCGTCGAGTCGATAGTCTGAGGGTCAAGGGCGACACAATTTAGTTCAACTAACGCCTCAGCCCAATCGATAGTTTCGGCAATGCCAGGTGCTTTGTATAAATCTTTCTCTCTTAAGTGTTGTACAAAATTTATCAGCTCTGTTTGAAGTGTTGGTTCAGTGTGTGGAACCTTCTGCTTTAAAATATCCAACTCTGTTTGCTTATCAGGATAATCTACCCAGCTATAATAGCATCTTCTTTTGAGTGCATCATGTACCTCTCTGGTTCGATTAGAAGTAATAATTACGATTGGGGGCTCTTTAGCAATTACAGATCCTATCTCTGGAATTGTAATTTGCCAGTCTGACAGAAACTCAAGCAAATAGGCTTCAAAAGCTTCATCCGCTCTATCTAGTTCATCGATTAAAAGGACAGCTCTCTCACTAGGTTTTTGTCTTAGGGCTTTTAATAAAGGCCTTTCTATTAAGAAATCTTCAGAAAAGAGATCTATGTTTTTATCACTTGTGGATTGGATAGAAATTAGCTGCTTTCCATAATTCCATTCATAAGAAGACTGACTTATGTCAAGTCCTTCGTAACATTGAAGTCTAATCAAGGGAGTTTTAAGAATGGATGATAGGGTTTTCGCAATTTCAGTTTTCCCTACACCAGCTTCGCCCTCTAAAAAAAGGGGTTTCCCTTTTATCAAAGCGAGATATAAGGCTATTGATAATCTCTCATTGATAATGTAGCCCTCGGTCTTCATTTCATCGACCAATGCTTTAGGGTCTTTAAAAATATTTTTCAATGTCTTATCCCTGCGTCAAGTTTTCACTTTACAATATAAGGTGCCAATATAAAATCATAGTTGTATATATCAACGCTATTTTTTGACTGGGATAATCGAAAAATCAACATAAACAAGAACAATGTGCGTTGGTTAGACCTGTTTTGGAGGAGGAATCATGGGAGAGATAAGTCTTAAGCTTAACGGAAAATTAGAAACAAAAGATGTTGCTGACAATACTTTGTTAATAGACTTTATACGAGAACATGTCGGTTTAACTGGTACGCATGTTGGGTGTGATACAAGCCAATGCGGTGCTTGCGTTATTCATTTAGATGGGGTGTCCGTTAAAGCATGCACAATGCTAGCAAAGCAAGCCGAGGGTTCCGAAATAGTAACTATCGAGGGTTTAGCGGATGGAGACGAGTTGCATCCAATGCAGCAAGCTTTTCACGAGAATCATGGACTGCAGTGCGGGTTCTGTACACCAGGAATGGTTATGAGTGCGGTTGAGATGGTCACCAAAAATAAAAATATTAGTGAAGATGAAATTAGAAAGGGCCTTGAGGGGAATATATGCCGGTGCACAGGCTATCACAATATTGTTCAATCAGTTAAAGCCGGTGCGGCTAAAATGGGAGGGTAAAATTAATGAACGAAGTTACAAAAATAGACGGAATAGGATCATCTGTAAGAAGAACAGAGGATAAAAAATTTCTTACGGGAAAAGGAAGATATACAGACGACATTAACAAACCCGGACAGGTTCAGGCGTATTTTCTACGATCTGACGTGGCTCACGCTGAAATCAAGAGTATCGACACAAAAGCTGCTCAGTCAGCTCCCGGAGTAGTTGGAGTGTTCACAGGATCTGATATAGCAGCAGATAAAATCGGAGGACCAATTTGCGGATGGGTTGTTCCGTGCCGAGACGGCTCTTCTACAAAAGAACCTCCACATCCTTTGCTTGCTCAAGGCAAAGTTAGGTTTGTTGGAGACGCTGTAGCAGTTGTAGTCGCAGAAACGATGGAGCAGGCAAAGTCTGCTGCTGAATTAATAGATGTTGACTATAACGAATTAACACCGGTCGTTGATTTCGTTAATGCTGACAAAGGTGCTCAAATTCATGAGGAGGTTCCAAATAATTGCTATTTTGACTGGGAGTTGGGTGATGAGAGCGCAACAAATAAAGCAATAGAAAGCGCTGCTAAAGTTGTGAAGTTGAGTGTAAGGAACAATAGGCTTGTTCCGAATGCCATGGAACCTCGGTCAGCTCTTGCAGAATACGATTCGCTAGATGAATCTTACACTTTACATACAACCTCTCAAAATCCTCATCTAACACGACTCGTTTTGGCAGCTTTTATGTTCGCCATTCCAGAGTCTAAGCTAAGGGTTATAGCGCCTGATGTAGGAGGTGGATTTGGATCAAAGATTTATGTGTATATTGAAGAAGCTGTTTGTGTTTGGGCTTCCAAGAAGATTGGAAGACCAGTTAAATGGACGGCTGATAGGACCCAAGCGTTCTTGACCGACTGTCATGGAAGAGATCACGTGAATGATGTGCAACTAGCTCTCGATGACAATAACAAAATTATTGGATTACGAGTTGACACCGTTTGCAACTTGGGAGCATATTTATCTGCATTCTCTGTAGTGGTCCCAACAATCTTGCATGGAACTTTGTTGTCAGGTCAATATGATATACCAGCCATTTATACAAACGTTAAAGGAATGGCAACTAACACGGTAAATGTTGATGCTTATAGAGGTGCGGGACGACCTGAGGCTACATACTTACTCGAAAGAACCATGGAAACAGCTGCAAAAGAAGTTGGTATGGACCCGGCTGAGTTTAGAAGGATTAATTTTATTCCTAAAGATGCGTTCCCTTATCAAACCCAAGTAGCTTTGCAGTACGACATTGGAGATTATGAACCGCATTTAGATAAGGCAATGGAAATGATTGATTACTCCAATTTTGAGAAAAGAAGAGCGGAAGCTGCAAAGCGAGGAATGTACAGGGGTATAGGCATGTCAAGCTACATAGAAGCTTGTGGTCTTGCTCCATCTGCTGTAGTGGGAGCTTTGGGTGGACGTGTTGGTCAGTGGGAATCTGCCTCGGTGAGAGTAAATCCAACAGGAACGATTAGTGTTTTCACTGGTTCACATAGCCACGGACAAGGCCACGCAACAACATTTGCCCAGATAGTTGCAGACAAGCTTGGAATACCTATGGAGAACGTCGAAGTGATTCACGGGGACACAGATAAAACTCCTTTTGGAATGGGATCTTACGGCTCGAGATCATTAGCGTCTGGCGGATCGGCTATAAGTAAGGCTGTCGATAAGATAATAAACAAGAGTAAAAAGATTGCAGCCCATCTTCTTGAAGCCTCCGAAGATGATATTGACTTTAAGGATGGAAAGTTTGTTGTTGGGGGAACGGATAAGGAGAAGGCATTTGGTGAGATTGCTCTTGCGGCATATGTCCCTCACAATTATCCCTTGGAGACATTAGAGCCAGGATTAGAGGAAAACGCGTTCTATGATCCTACGAATTTTGTTTTTCCCTCAGGAACACATATTGCTGAGGTTGAAATTGATCCGGCAACTGGCGTCGTTGAAGTGGTAGATTGGGCTGCTTGCGATGATTTTGGTAATCTAGTTAATCCTATGATAGTTGAAGGCCAGGTTCATGGAGGTATTGCTCAGGGTATTGGACAAGCTCTTTTAGAGGATGCACATTATGATGAAAATGGTCAATTGCTTACAGCGTCATACATGGATTACTGTATGCCAAGAGCAGATGATCTACCGTCTTTCAAGGTAGGGTACACGAACACTCCTTGCACGCATAATGATCTGGGTGTTAAGGGTTGTGGAGAAGCAGGAGCTATAGCATCTCCTCCCGCACTTATAAACGCGGTGATAGATGCGTTGTCACCACTTGGTGTTACTGACATGTCTATGCCGGCAACTCCCCAAAAGGTGTGGAAAGCCATACAAGAAAGCCAATCAGTGGCCGCAGAATAAGGAGAATTTAATGTATTCTACAAAGTATATAAAACCAAACAGTACCTCAGAAGCTCTAGAAGCAATTAAATCAATGGGTGAAGGAAAGTTTTTGGCTGGAGGAATGACGTTAATTCCAACCTTAAAGCAAAGGCTGGCAAGTCCAGATGGTCTAGTTGACATTTCTGGGTGTGATCTTGATTCAATTAGTGATGAGGGTGACACGATAAAGATAGGAGCTATGACAAAGCATGCATCCGTTGCTGAGTCTGGTTTAGTAAACAAGGCAATACCCGCATTAGCAAAACTTGCAGATGGTATAGGTGATAGACAAGTCAGAAATAGAGGAACGCTCGGTGGTTCTGTGGCAAATAATGACCCGTCTGCTTGCTATCCATCAGCAGTACTTGCTTTAAAGGCAATAGTTCACACTAATACTAGAAGTATACAAGCTGATGAATTTTTTACAGGTATGTTTGAAACAGCACTTGAAGAAAATGAAATAATAGAGGCTATTAGTTTTTCAAAGCCTACAAAGGCTAATTATGTCAAATTCCCTAATCCTGCTTCACGTTATGCCATGGTTGGAGTGTTCGTAGCACAGTTTAATGATGGTGTCAGGGTTGCTGTGACTGGAGCAGGAGAAGGTGGAGTATTCAGACATGCTGAAATGGAGGCCGCGCTTTCAAGCAATTATAATGCTGATGCCTTAAGCGCGCTGGAGATTTCTTCTGAAGGATTGATAAGTGATTTGCATGCTTCACCAGAATATCGTGCCAACCTAATTAAAGAAATGACTAAGAGAGCCGTAGTTTAGGTCCTTAGGATTTGTATAGCTTATGCAGACATTGTTGCCAGTGCGCGGTAAAGGTTTGTTAAATGGAAATTAAAGATAGTTATGAACTACCCCTTTCTAAGGAAAGGGTTTGGGCAGCGCTTAACGACGAACAGTTTCTTAAGAAGTCAATACCGTGGTGTGAAAAGTTAGAAAGGCGTAGTGAGACTGAATTAGCTGCTGAAGTAAAGCTAAAGATTGGTCCAATGTCTACGCGTTTTACTGGTAATATCACTCTGAGCGATATCGATCCGCCTAACGGGTATACTATAACTGGAAGTGGGAAAGGCGGGATTGCTGGAGCTGCAAGCGGGTCTGCAAAAGTCAAGCTGATAGAAGATAAGGATACATTGTCGACTACCTTATCTTATGAAGTCAGTGCACAGGTAAAAGGAAAGATAGCACAACTTGGGTCACGCTTAATCCAAAGTACGGCTAAAAAATTATCAAAAAATTTTTTTGGTAGTTTTGTCAAGCAGCTTGAAGATATGGATAAATCTTAATAAACGACTTTATATTTTCAAAATTACATTTATATCAAAGGTCTAGCCACAAACAAAAGGTATTTAAAGGTGATTGAGCAACGACAAGGACTTATTGAATCCATACGGAAAAAATTTGTGCATGTGGAGACCTGTCCGTTTGAGGGAGACCGTATTTTTTTTGAGAATGCCGGGGGCTCTCTAAGACTTAAATCAGTTGTTGAAACATCAGCTCTTTATGCATCGTATCCTGACAATCAGGGAAGAGAAAACGATGCCTCCAAATCTCTTGTTAAGTCGATCGAAAATGGAAAAGCTAAAATGAGGCTCTTTTTTAATGCAGATCGAGGTGACGTCATTGTTGGTGAAAGCGGTACAGAGTTACTTTTTCGGCTTATACGAACCGCAGCGCTAGAGTTGCCAGAGGGAGGCGCTATGTTAAGTTCTACGCTAGAGCACCCCGCTTCTATGAGCGCAATGAAAAAGTGGGCAAAAAATACTCAAAGAAATCACATTATAGTCGAACATAATGACAATTCCGGATCGGTAGATGAACAAGCATATATAAAAAAATTAACCAGTGATGTTCGTGTTGTTTCTATTGTGCATACATCTCCTGTGACCGGAATGACTGTTGATCTAGAAAAAATAATTAAAGAAGTTAGGAATGTGACACCTGACTGCATTATTATTGTTGATGGTATTCAGCACTCTAGTCATGGGGCCATAGACGTTCAGAAATATGACATAGATGGATACGTGGTTTCTCCATATAAAATGTTCTCTCGACATGGGTATGGGGTAGCATGGGCTTCTGACAGATTATGTGCTTTGAATAAGGAGCAATTGGCAGATGGCCCGTTCCAAAACTGGGAATTAGGTACCCGAGATGCTGGTAGTTACGCAACTTTTTCAGATGTAGTAGATTATCTGGACTGGCTTGGCAGTAATTTTACAGAAAGCGAAAATACTAGAGAAAGGCTAGAGGCTTCTTCTATAGCTATAAAATCGCATGAACAAGAGTTAGTAGATTTAGTAATAAATGGTGCTGAAGATATTGTTGGGTTAAGAAACAATAAAAAAATTCGGATTATTGGTAACCCAGCTTCTACGTCTCGAGAGGGAGTAGTGTCCTTTTTCCATAAAAACAAGCCTTCAAGGATAATAGTTGAAGAACTTAGACAGCGTAAAATACGCGTACACATTAGAAAAGATGATCATTACTGTGGGAATATACTCAGGCCTTTAAATCAAAAAGACTGCATCAGATTTTCAATATGTCATTATAATTCAAAGGCTGAAGTGGTAGAGTTTATGAAAGCTATGAATGAAATTAGTGCCAACTAAAGAATTCTTTTTATCTTACTCTCCATTCTTTTCTTGAAAATGAGCTTTTCTCTTTCATAAGCTTCCACTCTTGCCTTAAGATAAAAATATGACTTGTCTGATGTCATGCTTGAGAAAGTGTCGGTTCTAATAGACCATCCTTCTCTAGAGCGTTCTTCTGTCCAATGGGTTTCTCCTTTGGCCGAAAGAGGATCCTTCGGATGTATTGACCATTTTTCTCGTGCTGAGCTACTTATGACTAACTTATTCTGAAGATCTTTATAACTACCAAAGTCATCTTCAATTTCCAAGAACACCTTCTCGGTAGCCTCATCAAATAGTATTTGCCTTTTATTGTGTGGACTTCTAATTTCTTTGCCTCGCCACGGTTTGGAAGCCACAGGCTCAGGAAAAACCCATTCGTCTGAGTTTGTTCCCTGTCTTAATGGCAATGACAAATAACCGTCTTTGACCACTAGTTTAGCAGGATTATACACTGGCCAAACCAAAGGCCAGTAAGCATTCGCTAAGGAAAGGCGAAGTTTATTTCCCCAAGGTAATTTATATGCAATGTGATCTAGCGTTACCTTTACAGTAAACTCTTTTGCTATTGGGATATTTTTCGGACTATCAAACGAGTCACGGAATCTCAGGTTTAAAATACCATATGTTATTCTACTCGACTTACCATCAGGGTAAACATCGCATAATCGGACAGCCAGTTGTGCGTTAGGTGAGGTTGCTTCGAGCGTTACTGTTAACTCAGGAGACCCAACTATATCCTCTTCAAGGTTCAAGGCCTTTGTATCAAAGCAAAGTGAAAAAGCGTCGTCAAAACGCTGGTCCCCTGGAAGCTCTGGGCCTAACCAAATAGCACAATATTCGCCACTTTTTAGCCCACAATGTTGAGGACTATCAATTACTCCCAAATGAGATTTATTTTTTCTGTTGCTGAAAGAAAGTAAATTATTATGTCTTAAAAAAAGCTTTTTATTTTTGCTTGCTTTACTAGGCCAAACATCCTCTTTAATCCAATATCCGTCTCTAAAATTATAACTACTTTTAGGTGGCTCACCTTTCATTACATATACTCGATAGTCAGGATCTGTTTCACATCCATTATCAATTTCTTTGAGCCATTTATCCCACCATCGGATGGCTTCTTGTAAAAAGCCTATCTGGGGTTTCGGTACAGCAAAGTGGGGATATTTATGCACCCAAGGTCCGATGATCCCTTTAGCTTTTGCATTTTTCACAAGTTCTGGAACTGCATTTTTATAGGCGTCTCCCCATCCTCCAATAGCTAGGATTGGAGTTTCAAGCTTAGAATAATCTTCACATACAGATCCATGTTTCCAATACTTATCTCTCTTCTGATGCTTTAACCAAATATCTGATAGATGTGGTTGGTTTTTCAAACGCTCTAGCCACATTTTTTTCCATTTCTTTCCAACAATTAGTGGATCAGGTGGCCGTGAAGAATATGAAAGCATTGTAGCGCCCCATCCTAAGTTTTCATTTAACAAACAACCACCTTTATAATGAATGTCCTCGGTATATCTATCTACCGTTGAACATAAAGTTATAATTGCTTTTAAAGCCTTTGGCCTTCGAAAAGCAACCTGTAGGCTGTTAAAACCACCCCAACTGATTCCCATCATTCCAATATTTCCATTGCTCCATGACTGTTTGCTCGCCCAATCAATTATATGTTCTGCATCACTTAATTCAGTCTCTGTATACTCATCGAAAAGAAGTCCTTCGCTATCTCCATTACCTCTTAGATCAACACGCATACATACATAACCTCTTTCACAAAAGTAGGGGTGGGTTAATGCGTCTCTAACGTGAGTTCCATCTCTTTTTCGATAAGGGATATATTCTAAGACTACTGGAAATCTTTCAGATTTTTTACTAATCGGCTTCCAAACTTTAGCTGAAAGTTTAATTCCGTCTGGCATTTCTATTGTGAGATGTTCAATCTCCTCAACTTTAAAGAGCTTTTTTTTTATTGATACTTTTCCCAATTAAAAAACTCTTACATTCTGGTTGCTAAGAAGTTTTTGAACATTTGAAATATTCAAGCTATTCAGGGATGTTTTATTCTTTATCGTCTCGGCAGCGGCTACTCCTGCTCCTTGACCGGTAACTGTGCAGCAGGCCATATTTCTAGTTGCAGCATGTGCGATATTACTTCCCCCTATAGCTCTTCCAACAACCAGTAATCCTTTTATATTTTTGGGAAGCAAAGATCGATATGGAATATGCATATACCTACCCGTGGTGGGCAGCACTAGAACTCCGAAACCGTCTATAAACTCAGGGTATATTCCAACACTGTCTTCAAACCTGCACTCATTTTTGACATCTTCATCTGAGAGGTTATATACAGAATCTATTTTATACGTATCTCTAATACCAATTGTCATTCCAAAGTTTCGTAACTTGCCAGCCGAACATCCAGGCATATATTCCTTCAAAGCAGCTATAGCTTCTAAAGCTGCTTTTCTCCCCTCTATTTCACCCTTAGTTAAACTTTCGGGATCAGTGCCATCTATCCCATTAAGATGAACCAGGTTTAGATAAGTTAGTTCGCCCGTATCATGTATTGCTCCCCATGTTCCGGAAATTGTTTGCAAGTCACTATCAATCAAGCCAGAATCTTTTGCCTTTTCAAATGGTTTGCGA
>CACGMO010000007.1 GCA_902574225.1 uncultured Alphaproteobacteria bacterium | reverse complement strand
ATTCATCACTAAAATCTATATCGTTCAGTAAAGCTTTTAGGTCCTTTATAAACTTAGGGTTTTTAATTAAGCAAAACATAATTTCTGCCTCTAACTTACTTATCTCGCTTTCAGCAGCCTGAATGCGGGATATGGTTTGAGTTCTAGGTTTAATTTTGTCTTCAGCACTCTTTAATCCTTGGCTTTGCTTTATATTTGTATTGTTTTGAAACTGCAGTTTTCTTATTCTGTCATTTATTTCGGCTAAGAACATTTTTTTTAAGTCAATATCTTTTATTTTTTTTAACTTATTGATAAGTTCGACATGCATTTTCCTTATGCGCTCGGGACTGTCCAATTTTCGTTGTGATTTCTCATTAATAAAAATGAAGTGGGAAAGAGCTATCGAATTGTCTGTTACATTCTTGAGAGCATCTTTGCCTCGTTGTTTTATAAGGTCATCTGGATCATAGTTCGGTGGTAAATTTGCTATTCGTAAAGTTTGATTGTAAGAAATCAACGGTAGTGCCAACTCAACTGCTCGTGTAGCTGCAAGTCTTCCAGCATTATCTCCATCAAGTAGTAAAATTGGTTCTTCGCAAACTCTCCAAATCAATTGCAACTGTTCTTTTGTCAAAGAAGTTCCTAGTGGAGCAACTGCATTATTTATCGAATTATTAGCTAAAGAAATAACATCCATATAACCTTCAACTATAACTAAAGGATCATTTCTAGAGCTTTTTTGAGCTCTTTTAAGATTAAAAAGAAGAGAACCTTTTTTGAATATTTTTGTCTCTGGTGAATTTATATATTTTGCGCCAATTGTAGTATTCAGCGATCTCCCTCCAAAGGCAACAACCCTATTATCCAAATTGGAAATCGGAAACATTACTCTATTTCTAAATCTATCAACTAATGGCTGGTTTTCAGGTTTATATGCTAATCCAGCATTTTCTATGTCTTGCTCATTATATCCTTCTGATTTTAAGGAAGTAATAAGATCATCGCTTTTTGAGGGAGACAGCCCTAGCTTAAATTCTTTTATGGTGTCAATTGATAAACCACGATCTCTTAAATAATTTAAAGCTGTCGATCCCTTTGTGTTGAAAAGATACTTTGTGAAAAATTTGCATGCTGCTTCATTTATATTGATCAGTTTTTGTTCCTCAGAAGACGTGGTTGAGCTTTTAACATTATTGTCAATTTCCAATGGAATCCCTGCTTTTTCGCTTAGTGTCCTTACTGCGTCAAAAAATGAAATTCCTTCCATTTCCTTTAAGAAGCTGAATACGTTACCCTTCGCTTGACATCCAAAACAATAGTAAAATCCCTTGGTATCATCCACATGAAATGAAGCTGTTTTTTCTTTATGAAAGGGACAAGGTGCCCAAAAATCTTGCTTAGATAAATTACTTTTTTTTGAATCCCAATTTACGTGTCGAGAGACAATATCTGAAATTCTTACACTCGTTTTAATTTTATCCAAAAAGGCTGAAGAAAAAGACATATTATTTCAAATTCGTGGATTATGTTCACTTATTGTAAAGGCTTTTTTTTTGTTTAATAGAGTATTGATTTAATAATATTCCATCTTTCAAGTCTACAATCAATATCTCCAAGTGGCCAGCACTCACTTTTACGACTATAGTTAACGTTTTGTTCTTAATATCGATAGTTTCAATTATCCCATTAGGTATTACGATTTCTCGATTGGGCAATTCAGTAAGGTTTTGCGGTGTAGTATTGAAGTTGAATATCTTTATGCCTAGAATAGTCACAAGAAATAAAAAACCTAAAACCATTACTATCGAAAGTACCGTAACCAGCCACTTTAAGAATACTAAGGGCAAATCAGACTTTGAACTCTTTTTAATTTCTCGCATTTATCATGACTGAAAAATTTATTATTAGTTTGACAAAAAAATCTGAGAGAAGGCTTGACAAGCTAATCTTAGAAAATTGCCCACCTAATTTAAGTTTATCAAGAACAAAAATTCAAGATTTAATTAAGCAGAAAATGATTTTTGACCCTCAAAAACAAAATGCTTTGACTTTGAAAACTAAAACAGGCGACTTAAAAAGAGTTATTCTCTATTTTGATCAACACTTGCAGAAAACTCTAATTCCAGAGGATTTGGATGTCCCAATTGTTTTTGAGGACAATGCTCTAATAGTCTTTAATAAGCCCCCAAATATGGTGGTTCACCCTGTTAAATCAGCCCAATGTGGTACACTTGTTAATTTCTTAATTTATAAATTTCAAGATACACTCCCGATTACTTATGATAGGTTCAGGCCCGGGATAGTCCACAGGCTGGATAAAGATACATCGGGCCTTATTGTCGTAGCAAAAACAAAGTTGAGTGCAGTTTCTTTAATAAAGCAATTTAAAAGTCGTAAGGTAAAAAAGGTTTATCTAGCACTTTGCATAGGAAATCCTCTTGAAAATCTTAACAAGATTATCGGCAAGCGTGGCATAAATATGCTTGAAGACAATATTCTGGAAGTTAAAACCAAAATAAGAAGAAATAAAATCAACCGAGAAATGATGGAGGTTGGCACTTATGATGGAAGGCTAGCTATATCACGTTTCATCGTCCAAACTGTCTATGAGTTAGGTAAAAATCAAAAGTTATCACTTGTTAGCTGTGAGATTGAAACCGGAAGAACTCATCAAATTCGAGTGCACGCTAAGCTTATTGAGTGCCCAATTGTTGGAGACAACCTATATAAATCGAGAAGAAAAGAAGATGTGGATGTAAAGAAAACCATTTTATCTTTGTTGGATGGTAAAAGATCAAGACAAATGCTTCATGCGCATGAGTTATCTATTGTTCACCCGGAGAGCAACAAAACCTTATTTTTTCGAGGTATTTTGCCATATGATTTTTCAAATCTTTTATCGAATTTAGAAAAATACAAGACAAGGTGAGCATTTAAATAAACTGGTATAAAAAATGCTTGATGTACTTGAAAAGTCAGAAAATTTGACATATATAAGTTCAGAAATAATAAAAGTGGTTCAAATGGCAAATAGCAATTCATACCTCATAGTAAGTGGCTCGGGATTATCGAAATACTTAGATGATATAAAAAAATTTCCAATGTTAAGTCTGGAAGAAGAGTATGGTTTGGCAAAAGCTTGGGTGGAAGAAGGGTGTAGATCATCAGCCCACAAGCTTGTAACTTCACATTTACGACTAGCAGCAAAAATTGCCATGGGTTATAGGGGATACGGATTGCCTATTTCAGAGGTGGTTAGTGAGGCTAATGTTGGATTGATGCAAGCTGTTAAGAGGTTTGATCCAGAAAAGGGATTTAGGTTGGCAACATATGCGATCTGGTGGATAAAGGCCAACATTCAAGAATATATTTTGAAAAGTTGGAGTCTGGTTAAAATGGGGACAACCAGCGCACAGAAAAAGCTTTTTTTCAACTTGAAGAAACTAAAGAATAAAATTGGAGCGTTCGAAGATGGTGATCTGCTACCTGAAAATGTTGAGGAGATTGCTAGGCAATTAAATGTTGCTGAGGATGATGTGGTCGCCATGAATAGGAGAATGATTGGAGGCGATGTATCTTTAAACGCTACAATAAAAAGCGACGGTGAGAGTGAAGAAGAGTGGCAGTCCTTGCTTGCTGACCAAGATGAAGATCATGTTGAAAAAATTGTGCACAGTGATGAAACTAGAGAAAGAAGAACTATCCTAATGAAATCACTGACTGTTTTAAACAATAGGGAAAAAAGTATCATCTTAGACAGAAGGTTAAAAGAGCCTCCTCTGACGCTTGAACGGCTAAGTGAGAAGCATGGAATAAGCCGAGAAAGAGTTCGTCAGATTGAGAACAAGGCGATTGATAAGCTGAAAGCTAAAATTGTAGAATATTCTTAAGTTAAGAATGTTTATCTCTGAAGGTACTTTGTTTATAAACCCCTATAATTTCAAGCTTGTTAGTAAAATAACCGAGTTCATCCAAGGCTCTTTTTACAGACAGATCTTCAGGATGCCCCTGGATGTCGGCAAAGAATTGCGTTGCCTCAAATGAGCCGCCCAACATATAGCTCTCCAGCTTAATCATATTGACATTATTGGTGGCAAACCCTCCCATTGCTTTATACAAAGAAGCCGGAATATTTCTTACTTGGAAAAGTATAGATGTGATTACTTTTTTCTGTTGCTTTATTAGAATTGTAGGCTTTTTCTCCATCACCAAAAACCTAGTAGTGTTGTTTTTATTATCCTGAACATTAGCTCGCAGTACCTTTAATCCATAAATCTTAGCAGCTATTTTTGAGGCTAATGCACCTTTGAACTTATCATTTTCTTCTGATATTAATTGAGCTGACCCTGCGGTATCATAGCCGGCAATTGTTTTTATCTTATTCATTTTTAGGAATTTCTTACATTGGCCTAGAAGAACTGGGTGACTTATTGCTGAAGTTATGGTTTTCAAGCTAGATGGCTTAGTTCCTAACATGCAAATATCGACAGGCAAAAAATACTCTGCTGTTATGAAAAGCTTTGAAGCTGGTAGAAGAGAATGAATATCAGCGACCCTACCATAAGTTGAGTTGTCTACAGGTAGAATGGCTTTGTCAACTTTACCTTTTCTCACAGCTTCAATCGCTTCCTCAAAGGACTCGCAAGGCACAACTAAAGGGTCTTTGAAAAATTTAGTTGAAGCTTGATGTGAGTATGAACCTAGAGCTCCTTGAAATGATATTTTCAGAGTTTTTTCTTTCATAATTTCTTTGACGTGCACATTTTGTCGCGCTCATTTCTAAAATCAGTTGTAGAATATTTTTCAATTTTTTATATAACATATAATAATATACGAATTTAGGAACAAAAAACATGGATACCTTCGAGTGGACTAAAATAGGTGGAGCACTTTGCGGAGCTCTCCTCATTTTTTTATTATTGAACTGGGGTACTGAAATAATTTACCACAGCCACGATGATTACTATGGAGAAGAAAAATTGGCCTACTACCTTGAGGTTGAGGTTAGTGATGATGAAAAAGAAGAAAGCAGTGAAGAGGTTGTTGATTTTGCTACATTGCTTGCCAGTGCGGATATAGAAAAGGGTAAGAAAGTTTTTGGGAAATGTAAGTCGTGTCATAAGCTTGAGGATGGAGAGAACGGAGTAGGGCCTCACCTTTATAAGGTTATAAACCGGGATATTGGTTCAATAGAGGGTTTTAAGTATTCGAAAGTGCTTGCAGGCTTAGAAGGTGTCTGGAATATAGAGGAACTAAATAAATATCTTACTAAGCCGTCCGAGTATGCTCCTGGAACCGCTATGAGTTTTGCCGGTCTTAAGAAGGATAAAGATCGAGCAAACTTGATTGAATATTTAAATTCATTATCCGAGTAAAAGTGTCTATCAGTTAACACTTGCCTTTACAAAAAACACAATCAATATTAGAACAAAAGAAGAACAAAAATTTTAAGATATTATATGGATCATTTTAATTTTTCCGATATTGAATACCTAGAGTTCTTACCAGGATTATTTCTCAAGAGAGGTGGTGTACATCAAATAACAGGACCATCAAGATTTATTTTTGCACTCATTACTGCAAGAAATATAAAAAGTTACATCACGTGGATAAGAAGAAAAGAATGTACTGTTTCTCTTTATCCTGACGGACTTACATCTTGGGTGGATATAAACAAAATCATATTGGTAGACACAATGACGAACCAAGAGTCTACATGGGTAATGGAAGAATTTTTAAAATCAGGTGTAAGTGAGCTTTTAGTATGCGAGCTACACAAACCAATTCAATATTCCAGTCTACGAAGAATAATCCTATCTTTCAAAAATGTAAGAGAAGAAAAAGATTCAACTCTTCCGACAATATTGTTAGTTTCTTCTTTTCAAAGTGAAATAATAGGTGTTGAGAGTAGATGGTATATGAAGCCCAGTTTTTCGATTGATTTGTCTACAAAAAAAAAGCGCTCTTTTTTAGAAGAACGATGGGAGTTGGTATGTAGTAAATCAAGATTTAAGCTCTCATCATGGATAATCAAGGCTAGGCAACAAGGCTATAATAGAAGAAGTATTAATGTATATAAGACTATTCCATAATCTACTGTGGTGATTTGCCCAAACCTCCACCCCCAGGGGTTTTCACAACTAAAATATCACCTTTTTTCCCTTCTATCTGATCGGCATACTTCAATACCTCAACGCTACCACTATTTCTCACAAGACTAGTTGATCCCACTTTACCTGATCCTCCGCCTAAAAGTCCTGGTGGACCAATGGTCCTGTGACCAGACAGAACTGAAATTATCATTGGTTCTAAAAAAGAGATTCTACGCACTACACCGTCACCCCCATGGTACTGCCCTACGCCTCCAGAGCCTTCACGTATTGAAAATTCTTCTAATATAACAGGATACCTAAACTCAAGAGTCTCGGGATCAGTTAATCGGCTATTAGTCATATGGCTATGAACAGCAGAGGTGCCTTGGTAAAAATTGCCGGAAAAGTCTATCCCTGCACCCGTGCCACCACAAATTGTTTCATAATATTGGAAATTTTTATTGCCCCAGGTAATGTTATTCATAGTTGACTGAGCGGCAGCTTGAAGGCCAAAACCTATTAATAGTGCAGATGTGACAGCCTGACTAGTCTCGACATTACCCGCTATTACTGCAGCAGGATACTCCGGGGATAACATACTTGCTTCCGGAATTTTTATCTTAATGGGTTTCATGATTCCAGAGTTCATTGGAATATTTCCCCCAGTTAGTATTCTAAATGCATATAATACAGCTGCTCTAGTTACAGGTAGGGGAGCATTATAGTTACTTTCCAGTTGCATAGTGGTTCCTTTAAAGTCAACTTCTATCGAACTATTATCTTTATTTCGTGTTAGCTTGATTTCAATTTTTCTTACTGCACCTGATAAATCATTATCCATCTGGTATGTAACCTTAGTACTCTTTATTGTCTTAATTGACTCCCTGACAGCGTTTTCAGCATTTTCACAAACAAGTTCCTGAAACCTGAAAACAGTTTTAAGGCCATATTTATCAACTACTTTTAGTAATTCTGCTTCTCCTTTTTTGCATGCCGCAATTTGAGCTTTCAGATCAGCAATATTGGTTAAAGGAGATCTAGCTGGATATGATCCAGATAAAAGTTTTTCTTTAATTTCTTTTTCTTTAAAAATACCCTTATCTACAATTTTCCAGTTATCAATATAAATACCTTCTTCATTAATATCTTTACTGTTGCAGGGCATTGACCCTGGAGTAAGTCCACCTATGTCAGTATGATGCCCTCTAGCTGCCGTATAAAAAATTATTTCAGATTTTTCTGCATTCCAAATAGGGTTAACTATAGTAATGTCTGGGAGATGGGTTCCACCATTGTAAGGTGCATTGATGGCGAAAATGTCACCAGATGATAATGTAGAATTATTTTTTATTATAGACTTTACTGTGGAGTCCATAGACCCTAAATGAACTGGCATATGTGGAGCATTGGCGACCAACTCACCATTCTTATCAAAAATTGCGCAGGAAAAATCTAGCCGTTCTTTAATTGTTATTGACTGCGCTGTCTTTTCTAAAACAAAACCCATTTGTTCCGCAATTGACATAAATAAATTATTAAATACTTCAATTTGTGCGGACTCAGTGTGTCTCTTTGGTTGAAAAGTCTTCACTCTTTTGAGTTTGATTGCACCACTCTCTTGAAGAGTGCTTTCCCAGCCTCTCTTAAGTAAAATTGAAGTCTGGGAGCCCACAAGTACTGCAGGTCCCACAATCTTTGAGTTTTTATTTAATTTGTCTATTGGAAAAAATTTACAATCATTCCACTCTCCGTCAACGTAAACCTTTTCAGTTACTATCGATGCCTTTTTACTCGTTGATTTTTGAAGAGCTAGCTTGTTTTTTAAATCTACGTCGGTTCCACCGACAGCTTCAACGAAAACGGACTCTATAACTAACTTTTTTGAAACAGGTTTGAACCCGAAAAGACGGAAATAGGTTTGACTAAATATTGATTGTAAATTGGTTATCGTATCAAACTCCAAATCAAGGCTGGTGTCTGTTCCATCTAGTTTGATAAATATTTTAATTACATGAGTTATGTTATTCTCTGCAATATTTTGCTTTTCAAGAGTCTCCGTAGTTGAGGTAATAAGACTGTCAGCAATAAGTGCGCTTTCTAACAGTGTCTCTCTCGTAAGGTGTTTTTCAATTATCATGCTCTTATTAGTTCTTATCTCAGCTAAACCCATACCATAAGCTGAGAGTACGGAAGCATGGGGGTGAATAAGACAGGTCTTCATGTCCAATATTTCTGCTATTGAACAAGCGTGCTGACCAGCAGCACCTCCGAAAACAGTTAGGCAATATTCTCGTAGGTCATAACCCCTTTGAACAGATATTTTTTTAATGGCTTCAGCCATGCTATTGTCTGCAACGCTTATGAACCCCTCTGCAATTTCTTCGATGGGAATATTCATTTTGTCACTTAATTGGTTAAAAAGAATCTTGGAGGCACGGAGAGACAAACTTTTTTTGCTATTATCACCAAATGTTTTTGGAAAATAGTTAGTATGAATTCTTCCCGTAACCAGGTTACTATCTGTAATTGTTAACGGTCCTCCTCTATCGTAACAAGCAGGACCTGGCGTTGCTCCTGCACTTTCTGGCCCTACAATTAATCTGCCTGATTTTTCCGAAAGAATGCTACCGCCACCTGCAGCAATGGTGTTGATGTTTAACATCGGAATTGAAATACGAATTCCATCAATTTTATTGTTTACTGTCCGCTCCAATTCTCCAGAATAATGCCAAACGTCGGTAGAAGTTCCTCCCATATCAAAACCAATTATTTTGTGCTCCTTGTCCAGAGCACTAGTTTTAATCCCACCTATTACCCCTCCAGCAGGTCCAGACAGAATTGAATCTTTTCCAGAAAAGAGACTTGCATTTGTAAGCCCTCCGTTAGATTGCATAAAGCTAATTTTGCTACTTATATCTCCTTCAAACTCTGAGTAGAGGGATTGGATATACCGATTTAAAACTGGGCTTAGGTATGCATCTGCAACAGTCGTATCTCCCCTCATGACGTATTTCATAATTTGAGATGTTCTATAACTTAACGAGATATGTGAAAAACCTGAGATCTTCGCTATTTTTTCTGCTTCTTTTTCATGTTTATTGAATTTGCAACTATGCATGAAAACAATTGCACATGATTTTTTTTTCACATTTTTTATTTTTCTGAGATCGTTAATAAGTCTATCTTTATTTATTGGCTTCAATATTTGACCAGAAGATGTCACTCGCTCTTCAACCTCGATTATTTCGTCATATAAAGGGTCAGTTAAAGTAATTTTTCGATCAAAAAGATTGGGTCTGTTTTGATATGCTATGCGTAGCTGATCCTTCAATCCCTTGGTGGTTAATAAAACCACAGGAAATCCCTTTCTTTCGAGAAGTGCATTAGTCGCGACTGTTGTTCCCATTTTTATAGAGTTTATAATATCTGTGGGTATTTTTGCACTATGAGGTACTTTTAGAAAACGCTTTATTCCTGCCATCCCTGCGTCTTTATAAAGTTGGTCATTTTCCGAAAGTATTTTATCAGTATGTATTTTGCCACTAGGGTCTTTCGCCACTATATCGGTGAATGTCCCTCCACGATCAATCCAAAAGTCCCATTGTTTGCTCTGATCTACATTTAACATATTTTCTATCTACTAGGTCTATATCTCTTTTGGAAGATATTAAATAATTTTACATGATAATCAAATACGGCTGATTAACATAATTTTGAACGTTAAAATCTTAATCAAATTAATCCAGTAACCCACTTTTCAATAAGATATCTTGCTATAGCTCCCCTCCTGGCCATAAAAATTGATTTGTCTAGACCATTGAGAGCTCGAAAAACCTGTTCTTTGCTAACCCAAATAGCATCTTCAAGTTCATCTTTATCGATTTTTAAGGATCTATTGTGTGCTTCTCCAGTGCATCCCATCATTAAAGATGCAGGAAAAGGCCATGGTTGACTGGTTATGTATCTTACATTTTTTAATTTTATTCCACTTTCTTCCATTGCCTCTCTTTCCGCTGCAGCTTCAATAGTTTCACCAGGCTCAATAAAGCCAGCTAAACAAGAATACATTTTTTCAGGCCAACCATGTGATCGCCCTAGTAGAATATCATTTCCTCTTTTAATTAACATGATCACGACTGGATCAATTCTGGGAAATTGTTTGAAATTGCATTTTATGCATGTTTTTTCCCATCCAGCTTTTTCAGAGGATAATTTTCCACCACAAGATTGACAAAATTTTACTCTTTTGTGCCATTCATACATACCCTTTGCTGTTGCACATAAATTTGCATATTTAGAGCTCAATACTGGCAATAAATTCCGTAAGTCACAAAAGTAAGTACCCTTCGGTAGATCTGGATGATAATTTCGGTCTGCATCATTAAAAGATCCAATCTGTCCTGTGTTGCCTAAAACGTCGCGTGAGTCAGACATGTCCCACAAAAAAACATTTTTATTTTCAAACTCTCCAAGAAAAATATACGTGGTTAGTTTTTTTAAAAACTTAGTCCTTTGGTTTATTAGATAGGGAAAAGGTTTCCCATTATTAAAGCGAAAAAGAAGCTTTCCTCTCCAAATAAGTAAATGGCAACAATTTTTTATGTGCATAACTTGTTTTGAGTTTCGAAAATGTGCCTTCCTTTTTAAATTTATTAGCGAGAATAATGGAGGTGGGCCTAAATCCATCGAGTAATCCTTAATATATTAAATTTTCTTGTTTAAGACGTTCTTAGATATATAATTATAGGCGAGAGATCGGCTCGGGTAAACCTTATCGATCACCCGGTCAGGTCCGAAAGGAAGCAGCTGAATTGTATAGGTTTAGGTCGTTTGTCGATCTCTCGTTCAATTTTGAAAATTTTTATATTAGTTGAGAAGATAAGGAAGAAAAAAGTTGTATGAAGAGTCCTATAAAGTATTAGCGCTAAAATATAGGCCCTCTCTATTTTCTGAATTAGTCGGTCAGGATACGTTAGTGAAAACTTTGAGGAACTCTTTTCTCTCTAATAGAGTTGGACATGCTTTTTTACTGCACGGAGATAGAGGGGTAGGAAAGACTTCTACCGCAAGAATTATTGCAAAGGCTCTGAATTGTACAGAGAAAAAAGATGGTGATGTAGAGCCGTGTAATTCTTGTTCTAATTGTAAATCAATCCAATTGGGTAGACACGTAGATGTAATTGAAATGGATGGAGCAAGCAAAACTGGAGTAAACGATATACGAGAGATAATTGAAACGGTGGTGTACAGAGCAGCTTCAGCGAAATTTAAGATTTATATTATCGATGAAGTACACATGTTGTCTAACTCTGCTTTCAACGCTCTCCTAAAAACATTGGAGGAACCTCCAGAGCATGTAAAATTTATTTTTGCAACAACTGAGATTAAAAAAATTCCACTAACAATATTATCAAGAGTTAATCGCTTTGATTTAAAAAGGTTAGATAGTAATGTTTTAACGTCTCATCTTCTTGAAATTTTGAAACGTGAAGGGTTAAGTGCGGAAGAAGAAGCTTTACTGACTATTTCCAGAGAAGCTGCAGGTTCTGTAAGAGATGCTTTGTCAATTCTTGATCAAGTGCTGGTAAATTGTGAAACAAAAATCGAAAATCAAATGGTTAATGAGTTATTAGGAAAAATTTCTAAGTCTGAAACATTATATCTTATTGAACTTATTATTGAGGGGAAAACAAAAGAGGCATTAAAAAAAGTAAGAGAATACATTTCTGGTAATACTAGCCCGGCCTTATTACTTCAGGAATTATTAGAATGTCTGCATTTTATAAGCGTATCAAGCCTAATGGATAATGAGTTGATTGGGGATGATTATTCGCTTGAGGAAAAAAAACTTGCAGAAAAATTATCAAGTGGTACCGATATGGTGATTTTAACAAGTTTGTGGCAAATTTTGTTTAAAGGTATTGATGAGCTGAGGGTCGCCGCCGAACCAATAACCAGCTTAGAAATGTTATTGCTAAGAGCATGTCACATGTCAATTATGCCTTCACCTGACGTTCTAATAAAAAGTGTTTTGAATAATGGATCTGATAAAATCATGGATGTATATAATTTGGAAAGGAAGTCAGCCTTGAAAACACCAGAAAAAGGTGGAATAATTCAACATTCTGAAAGTAAGATCGAAAATTCTGAAACTCAAAAATCAGAGGAGAGCTTAGAAAATAGCGCTGTGAAAGAAATTTTAGACATCTTTCCTGGAGCAACAGTGAAAAAATGACGAGCCAAAAGGGCAACAAGAAATAAAGAGGAATAAAATGTTTAAAGGACTAGGTCAATTAGGCGATATGGCAAAGTTAATGAAGCAGGCTCAGGAAATGCAACAGAAAATGCTGGATGCGCAGAGCGAACTAGATAAAGTCGAGGTCATAGGAGAAGCGGGAGGTGGTCTGGTTAAAGTGGTTGCAACTGCTAAAGGAAATTTTAAAAATATCGAAATAGATGAATCAATTTTAATTCCGTCTGAAAAACAAGTAATAGAAGACCTACTTTTAGCAGCAATTAAGGACTGCAAGGCTAAGAGCGAGGAAGCCTCAAAAAAAGAAATGGCCAGAATGGGTGAGGCATTTGGTTTGCCAGAAGGTTTTAAGTTACCTTTCTAAAATGTTAAGTAGTCAATTAAAGGAGAATCAGTCTGAGTTAGAAACATTAATTAAAATTTTTGCAAAGATGCCAGGCCTTGGACCGAGATCAGCTCAAAGGCTAGTTTTCCATCTAATAAAAAAAAGAGAAATTATACTTGATCAGCTAATATCTTCGCTTGAAAATATAAATAGTAAAATAAAATTTTGCGAAATTTGTGGTAATGTTACTCTTGATAGAGTGTGTGAGGTTTGTTCGAACAAATCTAGAGATGCCAGTTTAGTGTGTGTTGTGGAAGATATATCCGATCTATGGGCTATGAATCGATCTGGCGCTTTTAATGGAGTTTTTCATGTTCTGGGAGGACTTTTAACCCCCATGGAGGGGATAGGTCCTGAAGAGTTGAGGATTTCAAATTTAACCGAGAGAGTAGCCTCTGGAAGTGTTAAAGAAATAGTACTTGCCTTGGGTGCAACTATAACCGGTCAGACCACGGCTAATTATATTTTCCAAGAATTGGACAAATATGCAATTAAGATAACTTCACTCGCACAGGGTGTTCCAGTAGGAGGAGAACTAGATTATCTAGATGATAGTACAATTGTAGCAGCTTTTAATGCACGAAGAAAATTTGACTAGAAAAAATGCAACAAAATGAATTAAAAAAAAATCACGCCAACTATTCACCTTTAACGCCTATAGTATTCATTGAGAAGGCAGCGAAGATATTTCCAGATCGCTATAGTATTATTCATGAGGATAAATATTTTACCTGGGAACAAACTTTTATGAGATGTAAACAACTTGCCAATTCTTTATCTCAAAAATTGGCTAAAGGTAATGTTGTAGGTTTTATTGCGTCCAATACTCCAGAATTATATGAAGCACACTTTGCCGTGCCTATGGCAGGTATGATATTGAATGCAATAAATTACAGACTAGACTCCAAAACAATCGCCTACATCATCGATCATTCTAATATAAAAGTGCTGTTCGTAGATACAGAGTTTTTACAATTAGGGAAAGAAGCAGTCAGCTTATCTAAAGAAAAACCGACTATAATCATAATAAAAGATGAACAAACATTCACTCATGAAACATCTTATTCCCATATGGATTATGAGGAATTTTTGGGAAGTTATGACGTGGATTTTAATCATTATAAACCATTAGACGAATGGGAGAGTATAAGCATAAATTATACATCGGGAACGACTGGTAGTCCGAAAGGTGTTGTCTATCATCATAGAGGTGCTTATCTCAATGCAATGGGTAACTCTCTTGAATGGGATATGAAAATGCATCCCACTTATTTGTGGACCTTGCCAATGTTCCACTGCAATGGATGGTGTTTTCCTTGGACTATAGCGATGAGAGCTGGAACAAATATATGTTTGAGAAAAGTAACAGGACAGAATATATACGAAAAAATATCTAGTCATGGGGTAGAGTATTTATGTGGTGCCCCTACTGTTTTAAGTTTTATCATTAACACTGATAAAAATCATGTAAAGAAATTACTCAATAAGGTAAAGTTAATGACTGCGGCGGCTCCACCGCCAGCCAAAATACTTGAGCAAATTGAAAAGTGTGGGTTTGATGTAACGCACGTTTACGGATTAACAGAAGTATATGGGCCCGCAGTAATATGTAAATGGAAGGACGAATGGAATAATTTGAGTGCTACTGAGAAGTCTAATTTAAAGTCAAGACAAGGTGTTTCATATTTAGTGCAGGAAGATTTAAAGGTGGTTAATTCAGAAACGCGAAAGGAAGTAAAGCATAATGGAAATGAATTAGGAGAAGTTCTTCTTAGAGGTAATATCACTATGAAGGGATATCTAAAAGATGAAAATGCTACCAGAAAAGCATTTCAAAATGGTTGGTTTAAAACCGGTGATTTGGGAGTGATATATAAGGATGGATATATACAATTAAAGGATAGGGCTAAAGACATAATTATTTCAGGTGGAGAAAATATCTCCTCAATCGAAATAGAGAATTGTATTTTCAAGATTGAAGGTGTAGTTGCCTGTGCTGTAATAGCAAAGCCTGATGAAAAGTGGGGTGAGACGCCTTGTGCATTTATTGAAACAAAAGAAGGTGCCTCTATAACGAAAGAAGAGGTAATAACGTTTTGTAAAGAAAATTTAGCAAATTTTAAAGTGCCAAAAGAAGTGATTTTTAGAGAACTTCCTAAAACTTCGACAGGAAAAATTCAAAAGGTAGAATTACGTAAGTTTTTTCTCTAACGTAAACACATTTTTAAGTCTTTTTAGTTACATATATTATTAAAAACACTTCCTATTTTTTTTAAATTGATTAAACAGTAGTTAAGTACGGAATTTGCATAAACAAAAGAGGTAAAAAATGTCAGTTAAGGTGGCGATTAATGGATTCGGACGAATTGGAAGGAATATTTTGAGAGCGGCCATTGAGAGCAACAGAGAAGATATTGAGGTTGTTGCTATAAACGATCTTGGTTCTCCAGAGATGAATGCACATTTACTTAAATATGACAGTGTACATGGTCGCTTCCCTTTAGACCTATCATTACGCAAAAACTATCTAAAGATTAATAATGTAGATATTGAAATTACTGCAGAAAGAGATCCAGCAAACTTACCATGGTCAGAAATAGATGTTGCTCTCGAGTGCACAGGTATTTTTACTGATAAAGAAAAAGCTTCGCAACATTTAAATAATGGTTCTAAAAAAGTGTTGATATCTGCTCCCGCAAGCAATGTGGACCGCACCGTTGTATTCGGAGTAAATCATGAATCGCTAACAACCGCTGACGTAATTGTCTCAAATGCATCTTGTACAACAAATTGTTTAGCCCCTGTAGCGAAGATTTTACACGAAAATTTTGGTATAGAGGTTGGCTATATGACCACAATACATAGTTATACTGGAGACCAACCCGTGCTGGATACTCTTCACAAAGATTATTATAGAGCCAGAGCAGCTTCCCTTAACATGATTCCAACGTCTACAGGAGCCGCTCAAGCTGTTTCTTTGGTGCTGCCTGACCTTAAAGGAAAACTCGATGGATCAGCAATTCGAGTTCCCACCCCAAATGTTTCGTGTGTGGATTTGAAATGTATTTTAACTAAAGAGAGTTCAATTGAGGAAATTAATAAAGCCATTCATAAAGCCTCTAATACGACACTTAATGGTATATTGGCTTATGAAGACGCTCCATTAGTTTCATCAGATCTGAATCATCATCCAGCCTCATCAATTTTCGCAGGAGCTCAAACAAAGGTCTTGACGGGGGGCATGACCCGAGTCATGTGTTGGTATGATAATGAATGGGGCTTTTCAAACCGTATGCTAGATACCGCGAGTTATTTGGGAAGTGTTGAGTAATAAGTTTGAATGGTACGCCCTAGGGGAATCGAACCCCTCTTTCCAGAATGAAAATCTGGCGTCCTAACCGATAGACGAAGGGCGCATCTTCTTTATTTGTTTACCAAAAATAGAAGCTACTTCAAGTTATTTTTTTTTTTTTAAATTTTAGCTATGTCAACAATCCGCATTTGGGGCTTTGTAACACCATTCCATTCATTTTTAACTAGATTACCAGCTAAATGTAAAATTTGATTGGGTTTGGATAGAGGAATATCTAGCCCTTTTTTCTTTGCATTAAAACATATTGCGTCCAAAGTACCTTCCTCTTTTTTTAATTTACACATAAGGTGCCCTTCTCCCAATTCTTTAACAAATAGAAGTTGGCAACTCGGAATAACGATTATTGGTTGAGGTACTTGAGATCCAAAGGGTCCCAACAGATTTATTTTATCGATTAAATCAGTATTCACGCCTTCTATATCGATCATTCCATCTATTTCCAGCAAAGCACTAGAGTTTTTCAATGATGTATGGTTGGATAAATAGCTTGTAAGTATATTATCAAATTCTTCAATCCTATCGATAAGTAATGAAAAGCCGGCAGCTTGCTTATGTCCCCCGCCACTAATGAGAACATCTCGGGATTTGAGCTCCTGTAATATTTCAGTAAGGTCTATCTCTTTTGTTGATCTAATAGAACCATGACCTACATGCCCGTCAATAGTAATAGCAACGCACAACCTGCCGTATAATTCTTTTAGTCGAGAGGCTATAATCCCAATTACGCCTTTATGCCAACCCTTAGCTTTTACCAAGGTGTAAGGTTTTTGTTTTTCAGCATTTGATATTTGCTGTACTGCGCTAGAAAGAATTATTTTTTCTAATGCTTTACGCTCTTTATTAGCTGCCTCCATTTTATTTAAATAAATTTCAATAGATTTTGGATCTGTAGCTGTAAGAAATTGGTATGTAAGATAAGCCGTGTCTATCCTTCCACTAGCATTTAATCTTGGTGCAACTTGGAAAGCTATTGTTTCTTCATTAAAATTCTGTAGTAAATTAAAATGGGTTCCAAACATTTTTAGACAAAGTCGGTTTTGGAATATTTTTAAACCTTGTTTAACAAATGCTCGGTTAAGCCCAATCAAAGGCACCACATCGGCTATTGTAGCTAGACTGACAAGGTTCAGGTAGCTGAGTAAATTTATTTCTGAGCTTCTACCCTTAGGAATAATTCTATTCATTTCAACTAAAAAAATAAAAACAACCCCTGCAGCACAAAGGTAGGGAAAGATATTTTTTTCATCAAATCTATTTGGGTTTATTATTGCATATGCAGACTTTGAAAAGGTATCAGACTTATGATGATCTATCACAATAACGTCAACTCCTTTTTCGGTAGCACCTCTAATTGCTTCCTCTGAGTCGGTACCACAATCAACACAAATAATTAAAGTATGATTAAGAGCAAGTTTATTCATCGCGTCGATATTGGGTCCAAATCCCTCAGTCCCTCTATCCGGTATGTATACTGTTGGTTCGATAGAAAAATTTCTTAACCATAAAGAAATTAGTGCTGCGGAAACTGTACCATCTACATCATAATCAGCAAAGATAGCGACTGATTCTTTTTGTTCTACGGCCTTACGTAATCGTAATGAACCCTTTTCCATATCTAGGAAAATTTTTGGACTTGGTATCAAGTTTTTTATCTTTGGGCTTATATAATCTAAATAATCTCCCTCATTGATTTTATTTTTGATAAGTTGTAACGCACTTAGATGTGGTATCGAGAGGCTTTTTGAATAAGCTAATGCTTGTTGCAAATTCTGTTCGCTTGGCCCAACCCACTCTTTATTAGTATAGGATTTTGATATTCCCAGAAAATTCATCAATAATTTTTCAACTTGGGCATTATGATTTTTCTGAATGACAGAGTCTTTAAACCTTTAAAAAGTTGTCTAGTTTTAACGACGTGATAAGTAAGTTTTGTATCTTTATTCAAACAATTACCAATTAGGGTGCCTTCAGAAAAAATATAACCGTCTTTAAACATCTCAGTTGTCAGCATAAAAATTATCTGATTAACTTAAAAGGACATTCTCATTAAACTTCTTGTATTTCAATACAAATAGGCCTCTGTTCGCATATCTTTAACTTCATTATATCAGTCAAAGCTTTGTTTAAGTTGTTCCTAAGGGTTTTATGCGTCGTCATAATTAATGTTGCTTTCTGCTTTGGGTGAGGTTTTTGTTTCATTTGATTGATTGAAATCCCAAAGCTGCCTAGTTTTCCTGATAATCGAGCTATCACTCCAGGTTTATCTTTCAGTATAAATCTTAAGTAAAATGAACTTTTTTTCGAAATAGAATCATCTCTTTTGCTACCATTTTTTTTATCACCGTTTAAAAAAGTAGATTTACTTTTTCTAGAAGCTATGGCTACAAGATCTGAGACTACTGAGGAAGCTGTTGGCCCCATGCCTGCACCTGGACCAGAAAAAACAGTAGTTCCAATTTCTTCACCCTCAATAGCAATTATATTTGTGCTTCCGTTCACTTGTGCAATTGGGCTACTTTTTCTAATTAATTTAGGAGAGACCTCCTGTTTAAGCATATTTTTAGAATATTCTGCTGTAGCAAGTAGCTTTATCTTATATCCAATTAAATCAGCCTCTTGAATATCCTCTATAGAAATATGGTCTATCCCTTCAGTTTTCACTGCTTTAAAGTTTAGATTAGTTCCAAACGCCAAACATGAGAGTAAAGCTAATTTGTGGGCTGAATCTATTCCTCCGATGTCAAGCCTTGGATCACTTTCAACATAGCCAAGTTGTTTTGCTTCAGAAAATACATCTTGATATTCCCGCCCCTCGGACTCCATTTTGGTAAGTATGAAGTTACATGTTCCATTGATTACGCCATATAGTTTAGAAATCTTATTTACTATGAGAGAGTCTTGTAACACTTTTATTATAGGTATGCCCCCAGCCACTGCTGCCTCATATCTTAAATAGACACCTTTTTCTTTAGCAAGCTCTTCAAAAATTGACCCTTCCTTTGCGAGAAGTGATTTATTTGCTGTAACAACGTGTTTACCGTTATTGATTGCTTCTATTATAATCTTTCTCGCGGTGTTATCCATATCACCTATTAGTTCAACTATTACGTCAACACCTGGATCTTTTGCTATAGTAATAGGAGAGGCTATCCATCTAAATGGACTTATATCAACACTTCTCTGCTTTCTCCTATTTTTTGCACTTACAGCTACCACTTTAAGTTCTATACCTGTCCTTTTTTTTATATTGTTTTTTTGTTTTCTCAATAGCTTTATTACGCCAGAGCCCACCGTGCCAAGACCAATAACTGCTACATTTAATTTGGATTTATTCATCACGAAACCATTTACTTCGGGCTGTGGTCGCTTAGTATTTTATCGGCTTTAGTAAAGACTGCTTTTATATTTCTTGCTGCTTGCCTAATTCTATGCTCATTTTCAACAAGGCCAATTCTAACAAAGTTTTCACCATATTCTCCAAATCCTATTCCAGGCGCAACAGAGATGTCAGCCTCTTTAAGAAGAACTTTAGAGAACTCTAACGAACCTAAAGATTTAAATTTTTCTGGGATCGGCGCCCATGCAAACATTGTTGCGTCTGGTGAAGGGATTTCCCATCCTGCCTTACTCATAGCGTCAACCAATACATTTCTTCTTTTTTTATAAACTTCTCTTACTTTTGCTATTGTGCTTGGATCCGAGCTTAATGCACTGGCTGCTGCAACTTGTATAGGAGTGAATGCTCCATAATCGAGATAGGATTTAATTTTCTCTAATGCTCCTATCAGTATCTCGTTGCCCACAGCAAATCCCATTCTCCAACCTGGCATGCTAAATGTTTTTGACATCGATGTAAATTCAACTGCTACGGATTTCGCACCTGGTACCTGTAAAATTGAAGGGGGAGGAGCCTCATTAAAATATATTTCAGCGTATGCTAGATCAGACAATATCCAGACCTCGTTTTGTTTTGCCACCTTAACCAATTCTTCATAAAATTTTAGCGTACAGGTTTTTGTTGTTGGGTTAGAGGGGAAAGAAATCACTATAGCAACTGGCTTAGGTGAAATATGTTTTAATGAACGAGTAAGGGTTTTGAAATATTCATCCTCATCAAATTGTCCATTTGATAAGGTTGGTACATGTCTCAGAGAGCCTCCAGCAATAATAAATCCATAGGGGTGAATCGGGTATGATGGATTTGGAACTAAAATAACATCGCCAGGATCAGTTATCGCCATAGCTAAATTAGCCAATCCTTCTTTTGAACCTAGAGTTGCAATAATTTCCTTTTCTGGGTCGAGCTTGACTGAGAACCTTCTAGCATAGTAATCAGCTTGTGCCTTCCTTAGCCCCTTTATTCCTTTAGAGACAGAATATCTATGAGTCTTTGGCTTTTTTACAGTTTCAATCAGCTTATCAACAATGAAAGACTCGGTATCAATATCAGGGTTTCCCATTCCAAAATCAATTATATCTTGACCTTGATCACGGTATTTTGCTTTCAGTTTATTAACCTCTGCGAAAACGTAAGAAGGTAGTCTAGTGATTCTATGGAATTCTGTTTTCATCTCTCTAGTCTAGAAAAAATTTTTTTTCAAATTCACTGAGAGGAGATAGTTCTGGCCAATTTTTTTCTGAACAAGAAGAAATGGTTAAAGGCAGTGTGAAGAAGATAATTGTTTTTGCAAAATATCTAAACTTCATTTTTTTTCCTTTATAAATTATTGCCTGTTGCTAGTAGATCGGAAACTCACTACATAAATCAACAACCTCTTTTTTTACTTTCGCCACCACTTGCGAAGATTTCTCAGAATGAACATTATCTAATATTTCCAAAATCCATGAACCAACTTGTTTCAATTGCGTCTCCTTAAAGCCTCTAGTAGTTGCTGCCGGGGTCCCTAACCTTATTCCAGATGTAATAGTTGGCTTTTCAATATCGAAGGGTATTCCATTTTTATTACAAACGATATTTCCTTCTCCAAGAACTTTTTCTGCTGTCGCACCCGTGACCTTTTTCTTTCTAAGATCTACAAGTAGAACGTGGGTGTCGGTTCCTCCAGTAACTAAATCAAGACCACCATCTTGTAATGTTTGAGCAAGTGTTTTTGCGTTCTTTATTACTTGCTTTTGATACTGTACAAACTCGTCACTTAGAGCTTCTTTGAACGCTACTGCTTTCGCAGCAATAACATGCATCAATGGGCCACCTTGAATACCTGGAAAAATTGCTGAGTTTACTTTCTTGGCGATATCAGGATTGTTACAAAGAATCATTCCTCCTCTCGGTCCCCGCAGAGTTTTGTGAGTAGTAGATGTTACAACATCAGCATATTCTAAGGGGTTTGGATGAACCCCAGCCGCGACCAGCCCTGAAATATGTGCCATATCAACTAATAAAAAAGCTTCGATTTCATCACAGATGTCTCTGAACCTCTTAAAATCTAAGATACGAGGGATTGCTGAGCCGCCCGCAATAATTAACTTTGGTTTATGAAGCTTTGCAAGCTGCCGGACCTGATCATAGTCAACGCGATTTGTATCTTTTGTGACCTCATAATGAACGGGGTTGAACCATTTACCGGATTGATTAGGTTTTGCTCCATGTGTCAGATGCCCACCCGAAGCAAGGTCCATGGACAAAAAAGTGTCTCCAGGTTTCATTAGAGCCAAAAAGACAGCCTGATTGGCTTGGCTTCCTGAGTTGGGTTGTACATTAGCAAATTTGCAATTGTAGAGTTGACAAGCTCTGGATATTGCCAATTGCTCAGCGACATCCACATGTTCACAGCCACCATAATATCTTCTACCTGGATATCCCTCTGCGTATTTATTTGTCATAACTGAACCTTGAGCTTCCATTACAGCTGGAGAAGCTATATTCTCCGAGGCAATAAGCTCAATCTCATTCTGTTGCCTACTAAACTCTTTCTCTAATGAGTTGAAAATTTCTGGATCCTGAGATGCTAAAGTACCACCAAATAAGTTCGTTTTGCCTACAAAATTCATAACACACCTAACATGTTTTTCGATTATTCTTTTGATTCGATTTAATGTATATTAAATCTGGGCGGTCTGTTCCAGTTTTTTCTTTCGTTTCGTGGGTATCTATATCATCATTTATTGTGAAATACCTAGTTTGATTTATAACAGTATCTGAGAACTTTTGGACAAAAAATTATGACCAACAAAAAGATAACATTTATGGCAAGTGACGACCTTGAAGCTAAAGAGGCTTTAAATAAACTTCGAAAACTCTATAAGGATTTCGGAATTGATGAAGCTGATGTTGTCGTCGCACTTGGAGGCGATGGGTTTATGTTACAGACACTTAAATCCTTATCAACAAAAAATACCTCTGTATACGGGATGAACAAGGGCACCGTTGGTTTCCTAATGAATACTTTTGACTACGATAACTTGCAAGAACGTATTAAGATAGCAAAGGAAGAGATTGTTAACCCTCTAAAAATGATTGCTACAAAAATAGATGGTAGAATAGAGGAGGAGCTGGCTATAAATGAGGTTTCTATTCTTAGATCGGGGGCCCAGGCTGCAAAACTGAGTATATCTATTGATGGGTCTGAAAAACTTCAAGAGCTTGTATGTGATGGGGCATTAGTCTGCACACCAGCTGGGTCAACTGCCTATAATTATTCTGCTCATGGACCAATTTTACCTATAGGCGCAAATATTTTAGGATTGACTGCTATATCTGCTTACAGACCGCGAAGATGGAGAGGAGCGCTACTGCCGTTAGATGCAAGGATAGATATTGAAGTAAAAAGTGCTACTAAAAGACCAGTGTCGGCGGTAGCTGATACATCTGAGGTTAAGGACGTTAAGCACGTAACCATAACAATTGAAAAGAAATTAAAACACAAACTTTTGTTTGATCCAGGACACGGGTTAGAAGAAAGATTACTTAAAGAGCAATTTGAATAAAAATATGAATGAGCAGCTTGTTTTAGGTCTTAGTTTAAAGGAGGCATTGGAAAAAGAAGACTTTTTTATTTCTTCAAGTAATTTGGACGCTGTTACTCTGTTAGACAACACGGACCGGTGGGCTTCAGGGGTTTTGTTGCTGGTTGGCCCAAAGGGTAGTGGTAAGACGCATCTATCCACTGTGTGGTCGAAAGAGAATAAAGCTAAGTATGTAAAGCTTGAGGCAGTTTTACGGGAAATGGAAAATGGCCTAGATCATGAGTTTGTTTGTGTTGAGGATATAGATGTTATCGAAAAAGCTGAAAGGCAAAAAAAGTTAAAAATAGAAGAGGGTATCTTTCACCTTATTAACAGTATTACAAGTAAAGGAGGCAACCTGCTAATATCCTCGAGAATAATGCCTAATGCGCTGTCTGTAGGCATTAAAGATTTAGAGTCAAGGTTACAAAGTTTTAGCAACACCACTATAAAAGAACCCGATGATACGTTAGTAATGGCACTTCTATTGAAATACTTTAATGACCGGCAAATTTTTGTAAAGCACTCAAACCTGGACTATATTGCTGCCAGAATTAATAGAACCTACAGTTCAATATACGAATTTGTAAACTACGTGGATCATAAATCTCTTGTTCTAAATAGAAAAATAACTAGACCTTTCATCGAGGCTGCTTTGAGGCAAATGGAAAAGAAATATTAATAAACATGAGTAACGTAAATGCAGATTTCTTAAATCAAGATTTTGACCTTGAATTGAAATATTCCAAGAACCTAGGTGCTATCAATCCACTTATAAATAGAGAGCTTTCTTGGATTTCATTTAATTGGCGAGTTTTGCAAGAAGCTAATAATAAAAAGGTGCCACTATTTGAAAGACTTAGATTCCTTGCAATATCTGCTCGAAATCTTGATGAATTTTACACGGTTCGAGTTGCCGGGTTTAGACAAATGGTAAAAAATAAGATCGAAGTAATAAGTGCTGATGGTCTCACGCCTGAGGAGCAGCTAATACAAATAGAACGAGAGGCTAAAGCTCTAATAGAGAAACAACAAGAGCTATTGCCCTCTATATTATCTAATTTGAAGCAAAAAGGGGTAGTACTTGTAAAACCGAAGGGAATATTGGTATCCGAAAAAAGAAATTTAGAGAAACAATTTATGTCAAAGGTCTTTCCAGCGCTTACCCCGTTGGCTCTAGATCCCGCTCATCCATTTCCCTTCATCCCAACTGAGGGCTCTGCCCTAGCATTAAAATTAAGAACGAGAGATGGAAAAAAATTCTTGAATGCCTTGGTTCCTATTCCAGGCATGCTCGACAGATTTCAAAGACTTAGGGATGGAGTAAAAGGTGAAAAAAGATTTTTATCACTCGAAGATTTCATTGTACTTTTTATTTATAGATTATTTCCAAATTATCTTCTCGATGAGTATTTTTCCTTTCGAATCCTAAGAGACAGTGACTTAGAAGTCGAGGAAGAAGCGGAAGATCTTGTTCGCGAGTTTGAAATTGCATTAAAACGCCGAAAGCGTGGCGAAGTAATACGAATGAAAGTTACAAAAAGTAATGCTGAGCCGTTGTTGAAGCTAATATCGAAGGAAATTGGGTTTGACAGAGCGCAAGTGATACAGGTCAATGAAATGATTGGATTGTCCGATTTAGAAGAGTTAATTATTTCGGCGAAAAGGAGCCTGAAGTGGAGAACGTTTGTTCCCAGAAGCCCAGAGAGAATAGAGGACTTCAACGGGGACATTTTTTCTGCAATAAAGCAGAAAGATCTTCTTTTACAACATCCATACGAAACTTTTGATACTGTTGTTAGTTTTTTAGAACAAGCAGCTCGCGACCCTAACGTTATCGCTATCAAACAAACTTTATATAGAACAACTCCTGATAGTCCCATAGTCAGAGCATTATGTGCGGCTGCAGAAAATGGAAAAACAGTAACTGCCTTAGTTGAGCTGAAGGCCAGATTTGATGAGGCAAATAATATAAATGTGTCAAGAGAACTAGAGAAGGCTGGCGCTCAAGTAGTCTATGGTTTTATGGATTGGAAAACACATGCAAAGCTCTCCACTATAGTAAGACAAGAAGGCAAGGTGTTAAGAACTTATACGCATGTTGGCACAGGAAACTATCATCCTGACACAGCAAAGATTTATACTGATTTGAGCCTTTTCACTTCAGACGCTACTTTAGGTCGAGATGTTACTAAAGTTTTTAATTATCTATCAGGATATATAAAACCAACAGATTTGGAAAGTATGATTATAGCGCCGCTAGAGTTAAAGAGTAGCTTAATTAAAATGATAAAAAATGAGATGGCTTTAGCAAAAAAGGGTAAGCCGGCAGAAATATGGGTTAAACTCAATGCTCTTATCGACCCAGAAGTTATTGAGGTTTTATATGAGGCAAGCCAATCTGGTGTTAAGATAAATATGATTATCCGAGGTATTTGTGGATTGAGACCTGGTATCAAAGGCCTTTCTGAAAATATTCGTGTAAAATCTGTAATAGGACGATTCTTGGAACACAGTAGAGTATGTGTTTTTGGTAATGGTTTTAAGTTGCCCTCTGTGAAAGCTAAGGTTTTTATTTCTTCAGCAGATTGGATGGGAAGAAACTTGAACCGTCGAATAGAGTCGTTTGTAGAGATTAAAAATTTGACCGTGAAGTCACAAATTGTTAATCAGATTATGGTTGCTAATTTAGCTGACAAAGAGCAATCATGGGTACTTCAACCTGATGGCCGATATAAAAGACACCAGTTTAAAAAAGGTGAAACGAGCTTTAGTTGTCATGAATATTTTATTGAAAACCCTTCTTTGTCAGGAAGGGGCAGAGCTGCACTAAATGCCCCTCCAAGTTTATTGAGTGTTGGCAATAAAAGAAAAAAATCATTTTGAAAATTTTGAAACGAATAGGGATTATTGATATTGGTTCTAACTCCATTAGGCTAGTGGTTTTTGATGGCCCAAAGCGTTCTCCATTATATTTATACAATGAAAAGGTTTTTTTTAGACTCGGACTGCAATCTTTTGGAAAGAAGGCCTTTGACAATGCTACACTTAAGGCCGTATCGCGCATAATTAACCGATATGTCGCTATTTGTCGAAATATGGAAATTAATAAAATTATAATGTTTGGCACGTCTGCATTAAGAGAGGCCAGTAATTCAGATGTTCTTATTGAAGTTATTCGAAAAAATACTAACATCCCCGTTGATGTAATATCTGGGGAGAAAGAGGCTTTTTACGCAGCTCAGGGTATTTTATTAGGTTTTCCAAATGCAGAAGGGATAATTTGTGACCTAGGTGGTAATTCAGTAGAGTTTGCAAATATTTGTAAAAGAGTGATTGCCGAATGTAACTCCACCTTGATTGGTCCTCTTGCAATAACCAAGTTGAAAAACAAAATTGAGGATATAGATAGGTATATACGGAAACAGCTGTTGGGTGCAGTTAATGCCAATACAGCAAAAGATAAACCATTTTTTTTAATCGGAGGGTCGTGGCGAGCGATAGCCAAAATACATATGCAAAGGACACAGTATCCGCTGAAGATAATACAAGGATATAAAGTCAAGAGTAAAAAGATAAAAAAGACATTGGATTTCATTCAAGATAGTTCATTTATTACCAAATATGACGAAATCAATATCTCTGCAGACAGATTGGAATTATTACCTCTGTCAGCTCGATTGTTAGAAATTATTATTGATGAGCTTCAGATTAAAACCCTAACGTTTTCATCTTTTGGTGTGAGAGAGGGGTTCTTATACCATAATCTCAGTGAGGCAGAGAAGAAAAAGGATCCATTAATTGAGGCTGCTAAATTTTTTGAGAAAAAAGAAACAAGGTTTCCTAATATGTCGAAGCATACCTTCAAATGGATTTCACCATTATATGAGAATCTTCCGCGCAAGACAAAAAGAGTTATTTTAGCTGCGACTAAATTACATGATATTGCCTGGATCGCACATCCCGATTATAAGATGGAAATGTGCTTAGAGCTGGTCACCCGCTCAAATATTAGTGGTCTGAGTCACAAAGAAAGAGTATTCTTGGCCATGATACTTTTGTTCAGACATAAGGCAAAACCAGAAAAAGTTTTTAATAATAAATTATTTAAAATTGTTTCTAAGAAAAAGAGAAAAATAGCTCTTGTTATAGGTAAGGGATTAAAGTTAGCTTCAACTTTCTTTGGTGAAAAAAGTCTTTTTGATAAAATAGACTTCAGGCTTAAAGCACATGAAGTAGAATTATGCTTTCAATCAAAAATAGACTTTGTTAATGGTGAAGTTGTAGAGAGACGCATTCAAGAATTGAATAAAGCGTTGAAGTTATGTGTCACTGTAGATACAAAAAAGAAATTATTTAAATAGTTGAGGAGAATAATATGAAACTCAGCCAATATTTTTTACCGGTTTTAAAAGAAGTGCCAGCAGAAGCGAATATAATAAGCCATCAACTGATGTTGCGCTGTGGAATGATTAAACAGACAACGGCTGGCATATATTCATGGCTACCATTGGGCTTTAAAGTTCTTAAAAAAATAGAAGAAATAGTCCATTATGAGCAGATAAAAGCTGGACATATACCTATGCTAATGCCAACAATCCAACCAGCCGAATTGTGGCAGGAGAGTGGAAGATATGATGACTATGGAAAGGAAATGCTGAGGATTAACGATCGACAGGATCGTAACTACTTATATGGTCCGACCAATGAAGAATTAATAACGGACATATTTAGGTCTAACGTATCATCTTATAAAGATCTTCCTCTCACACTATACCATATTCAGTGGAAATTCCGAGACGAACTAAGACCTAGATTTGGTGTAATGAGGGGAAGAGAATTTTATATGAAGGATGGCTATAATTTTGATTTGAATGAAAAGGAAGCTATCAATGCCTACAACAGACATTTCGTAAGCTATTTAAGAACATTTAATAGGATGGGATTACAAGCAATTCCTATGAGGGCTGAGACGGGGCCCATTGGGGGTAACTACAGTCATGAGTTTTTGGTTCTGGCCAATACTGGAGAAAGCAAAGTTTTTTTTGATAAAACCTTGCTTGATATGAATACAGGTCAAGAAAAACTGGACTACTGTAATAATACGAATATTGAAAAAATTGTGGAAAAATACACCACGCCTTACGCTAGAACCGAGGATACTCATGATGCAAACCTTTTTTTAGATGTTCCTGAAGATTGTAGGATAGAAAGTAAAGCGATAGAAGTTGGTCAAATATTTTATTTTGGCACAAAATATTCAGAGCCAATGAAAGCTTTTGTTGTAAGCCCTGATGGAAAGAGAGTGCCTGTTCATATGGGAAGTCACGGTATTGGAGTTTCTCGATTAGTAGGCGCAATTATTGAGGCTAGCCATGATGAAAAAGGTATTATTTGGCCAGAACCAGTTGCTCCCTTCTTTGCAGGTCTAATAAATTTAAATCATAGAGATGAGGAGTGTATAAGGGTCTGTGATGAAGTTTATGAAAAACTAGGCGCCAAGGGAATAGAGATTTTATATGATGATACAGACGAAAGGCCAGGGGCTAAATTTGCAAAAATGGACCTAATGGGGTTGCCGTGGCAAATTGTAGTTGGTCCGAAGGGTCTTGCTGAAGATAAAGTGGAGCTTGTGTATAGAAGAACCGGAGAGGCAAATCTATTAGCTTTGGGAGAAGTATTACAAAAACTTTCTACCGCGCATAAATCCCAGGTAAAAGTCTAATATCTGAATGGCTTTTTTTAAGAAATATGAGTTAATGATTGCTTGGCGTTATCTAATGTCTAAACGAAGGGAAGGAGGAATATCTATAATAGCGTGGTATGCACTCATAGGTGTGGTTTTGGGAGTAGCAACCTTAGTGATAGTCCAGGCGGTGATGATTGGCTTTAGAATAGAATTTGTGGAAAAAATTGTTGGGGCGAATTCCCATCTTGCAATTTACAAAAAGACAATATCTAGCGACTTTGACAAAGGATTTTACGTTGAAGAGGTTCAAAACATCATGCAAGACTTAAGAAATAAAAAAAATTTTAAAGCGGCATACCCTTTGGTCAAAGGCCAAGTTCTAGCCAGTAAAAGTAATAACAGCGCTGGGGTAGAAGTTTATGGTATCCGTAAAGGCGATTTATTGAAGATAGAGTTAGTAAATAAGCCTACCAGCTCTGAGGGTAGTATGGAAAATTTTAACGATGGTGTAGCTATAGGAGCTCAAATAGCTAGAAAACTTAATATATCTATTAATGACACAATCAAACTTATCAGTCCGAATGGGGCGAAATCAGTCTTTGGAACTATTCCAAGGGTAAACGTATATAAGGTAAAATATATATTCTCGGTTGGTCGTTATGATATAGACAGTACAAGGATATACATGCCGATAAAAGATGCCCAAGTTTTTTTTAATAGGGTTAATCAGGCTGACTTGATAGAAGTACTTTTGAACAACCCATTTGATGTTGATGAATTCAAAAACAATGTAGAAGATGAATTGGCAGAAAGATATTTGCTGTGGTCTTGGAAGGAGAGAACTGCTGCTTTCTTAGATGCTTTGGATTTAGAACGTCGAGTAATGTTTATAATTCTGTCCCTTATAGTGTTGATCGCTGCCATGAATATTATTTCTGGGCTAGTAATGCTAGTTAAGAACAAAGGTAGAGATATCGGAATTCTTCGTTCTCTTGGATTAACAAGATCTTCGATTTTAAGAGTATTTTTTATTTGTGGGAGTTTAATTGGAGTGGTTGGAACTGTCCTAGGTGTTATTATTGGGATGTTGTTTGTCGCTTATATCAATGAGATACAATGGCTTGTTGAATACGTAATTGGATCCTCAGTTTGGAATGAAGAGATTAGGTTCCTAACTCAAGTGCCAGCAAAGCTAAGAATAGAAGATGTAGTTTTTGCATTAGTGGTATCATTATCAATCTCTTTTGTAATAACTATTTTTCCAGCAAGGAAAGCAGCAAGTTTGGATCCTGCTGAGGCGTTGAAGTATGAGTAATACCGTTTTGAAGTTGCAGAAAGTTACAAAGGTCTTTGGTGGAAAGGGTGGTATACCTATGGTTGAAATATTTAATGGAATGGACTTTAGTGTTAAGACAAATGAAGTGGTTGGTCTTTTTTCTCCTTCAGGTTCAGGAAAAACTACTTTTCTTCAAATTGCAGGCTTATTGGATAGTAAGTTTTCTGGTGATATTTATATTAATGGCTCAATAGTAGACGCAAAAAATGACTTTCAAACGTCGAGAGTGAGACGAAAAAACATTGGATTCGTTTTTCAGTTTCATCATCTCATTCAAGAATTTTCGGCATTAGAGAACATTATTTTCCCCTTACTTTTTGATGGTATACCAAAAAAAATTGCGGTTAAAAAAGGCAAACATCTACTTGAAAAGGTAGGGTTAGGCAAACGGATGGACAACAGACCGGCCGAATTATCTGGTGGTGAGCAGCAAAGAGTTGCAATATGTAGAGCAATTATTAACGAACCAGCCTTACTATTAGCTGATGAACCAACAGGAAATCTTGATCAGTCAACTACTTCAAGGGTTATGAGTTTTCTAATAGAATTAATAAAAGAGCATAATATTTCAGCAATTATTGCTTCCCATAATCCAATGATTTCAAAATTAGTCGACATAAATGCAAAGATAGCAGATGGAAAGATATTGTATAGTTAAAGCTTGCAGAGTTTTTTTAATGTAAGCCATTCATTGTCAGTAAAGACTTTATCAAGGACCTTAGATTTACCATGCAAACTAATTAATAAACCGTTATCCTTATTAAAATTTAAGTCAGTTAAAACTCCAAAAACATAAATTAATAGAGCTTTGTTTCGCTGCTTAGAAAAAAATTTTTCTATTGCCTCTTTGTTTTTTGTAGCCGCTATGCCCAATTTGATTGTGTCAGCTAAAATAAATGCTCCATCTTCACTCTCTAAAATACTGTAGGGCACTAGTAACTTTCTTCCCGGAAGCAGTATGCTATTATTGGTTTTAAAATTCATAAAAATCAGCTCAATAGAATCACTCGTTATAGAGAGGTAGTCTTTTTCTAAGCTATGAATATATTCATTAGTCTTGTTTATATCGCAATAAGAGACACCTGACATTTCTTTTAACATTATGTTGCCAAGATTACTTTCTTGTTCAGCAGACGTTATAGAGAGCGCAATTTTTTCGGTAACTATTCTAAAGTAGCTTGAAAAAAAGGTAGAGGCACCAATCAATAAAATAATGATAAAAAACCATGGCAACAAGTTAGCAAATTTTTTTCGATTTACTTTATTACATAAAAAAATCAAGTGGTTTACTGCATCTTGGTCAAAAATATAAAGGCTTTCAGTTTCTTCCAAATCTGGACAAAACATAGATTTGGACGCTTCTTTATTTTTTAAAAATATGGAGGAATATGCCCACTGCCTTACAGGCTCTCCGTTTGTATTCAATATATTTAGAGAAATCGAGCCAAATGCCACTAGCACTTCGGTGGGTTGATCAGAATTAGATTTCCACTCTCCCTTAACTTCGAGTTTGGAGTAACCGGCCAAGCTATCTTAAATCTGGATGTTTATAATCCAAATTTGCTACTAATTTTCTTAGCTCCAGTTTTGAAATTTTTCCAGTTGCTGTATGTGGAATTTCGTCTACAAAAATTACATCATCCGGTTTTTGCCACTTAGCCACCCGTTCCGATACATGAGTAATTATACTATCCTTATCGGCCTCTTTCCCGTCGTTTGTAACTATTACTAAGACAGGCCGTTCATCCCATTTAGGATGGGGAACTCCGATTGCCGCCGCTTCAGCAACATTAGAATGACCAACAGCTGCATTTTCCAAGTCAATTGATGAGATCCATTCCCCACCTGATTTTATTACATCTTTAGATCTATCTGTAATTCGCATATACCCATTTTTATCAATTGTCGCAACATCTCCCGTATTGAACCAATTATCATTGTCAACAGCTAAGTTGTCCATTTTCAGATACCTTTTAACAACCGCAGCTCCCTTACAATAAAGATCTCCTTGAGTGCTTCCATCCCATTCTATTTCTGTACCATCATCATCAACAATTTTCAGATCCACACCGAAAGGAGGGTGCCCAGTTGTCTCTTGTATGTCGAGCTTATCACTTTCGTTTAAATCTTCGATTTCCGGCTTGAATGAACAGATAGTACCGAGTGGAGAGAGTTCCGTCATTCCCCAAGCGTGTAGTACTCTTACCCCATATTTATTTTGGAAATCTTCAATTACGCTTCTTGGACAAGACGAACCTCCTATTACCACACGTTTAAGTGAACTGAGTTCTTTTTTCTCGCTTTCAAGAAAGTTCAATAGGAGTAACCATACTGTCGGTACTGCTGCAGTTATAGTCACTCCTTTCTCTAGCATATTGTAGAGAGAAGAAGGACTTAAATCACCGCCTGGGAAAACGATAGAAGATCCCACTAATGGTGCAGTATAAGCTATCGACCAGCCATTGGCATGGAAAAGTGGGACAACTGGCATTATCGTATCAGTACTTGATAAATTTAGCATATCGGGAGCTGCCTGGGTTAACGCGTGTAATGTATTGGATCGATGGGTATATACAACTCCTTTGGGGTTGCCAGTAGTTCCAGAGGTATAGCATATTCCACACGCGTCCGTTTCTTCTCCTTTTATCCAATCAAAATTTTCACTTCCCATCGACAAAAGTTCTTCATAAGAAATCACTTCCGGAAATTTTGTGGAAGGGAGATCTGCCTTGGAACAAAGGATTACTAGCTTCTCGACATTAGGACAATCGAGAATTATTTTCTCGATTATAGGTACAAGGTCTAGATCTATGATCAAGATTTTATCGTTTGCATGATTGATTATATAGATAAGTTGTTCAGAAAATAATCTTGGATTTAGGTTATGATTAACTGCTCCAACACCGGGAATGCCATACCAAACCTCAAGGTGACAATGATTATTCCACGCCATAACACCAATAACGTCTCCTTTTTTAACTCCGAGCTTTTGTAAGGCGTCAGCAACTTTCTTTGAATTTTTCTGAATATTTTTATAGTTTGTATCTGTAATACTTCCTTTAGTGTCTTTTGATATGATTTTTCTTTCAGGATGGTACTTTGCAGCATGGTCAATAATACTAGTTACGCGCAAAGGAAAATCTTGCATTAAGTTATCCATATTTCACTCCCTAAACTCTTTTTAGTTATAAAACTTGCGGCCACTATTTGCTAGTTCTTTAATTATTTTTGGCGGGGTAAACCTGGCTCCGTATTGATTAAATAAGTCTTGACATTCCATAACCACGTTTTCATGCCCGATATAATCAAGCCAACTGAAGGGACCACCCGCCCATATTAGACAGCCCCAGCCTAAAATTCCACCAACATCTCCCTCTTCGACACTGAGCAGAATATTTTCTTCTAAAGCTCTTGCCGCCTCAAGCGCTTGAACATATGCAAGACGGTTTTTTACAGTCACTTGTGAAATATCAGCAGATTTTTTTTCTATGTTTAGATTTCTTAGACCTTCCCAGAGCTTTAAACGTCGTCCCTTCTCATCATATTCGTAAAACCCAGCTAATTCTTTCCTTCCAAGTCTATTTTTCTGGGACATTTCTAACAAAATACTTTCAGTTCCAGTTTCTTCATATTTTTTTCCGAGAGCTTCCTTTGTCTCTTTTGCAACATTTAAAGCCAACGAAACAGACAGTTCATCAAGCAATTGCAAAGGCCCAACCGGCATTCCTATTTGTTTAGCGGAGTTCTCAATAAGAGCAGGTTCAACCCCCTCACTAAGCATCCTTAATCCCTCATTTATATATGGGATTATACATCGATTTGCATAAAATCCTCGAGAATCATTCACAACTATCGGTGTCTTTTTTATCAGACTGGTATAATCCAAAGCAACAGCCAATGCGTTGTCAGTTGTTCCCTCGCTCTTGATTAGCTCGACTAAATTCATTTTGTCAACTGGGCTAAAAAAATGTATTCCTAAAAAACGCGTGCTGTCCACTAACACCTCAGATAGCTTCGTGATAGGCAGTGTGGACGTATTAGATGCCAAAATAGCTCTCTCTTTTAGATGAGGCTCAATTTTCTTATATAATTTATGTTTAAGGTTTAAATCCTCAAAAATAGCCTCTATAACTAAGTCGCTGCTGGAAATGTTTTCGAGTGATGAATGCGTTTTTACCTTTTTGAGGAGCCGAATTTTTTCTTCTTCCGATAATTTTTTTCGTTTTACACTTTCACTTAATAGCATCTCAATCTTAGCTTTTCCAGCTTCTGCAGCCTTCATATTTTGATCAATAAGTAAGACTTCTAGTCCCTGCAAAATAGATGCGTAAGCGATACCTGATCCCATCATACCGCTCCCAATAACGCTGATTTGTTTCAAATTAGTTTTTTCTGCGCCGGTAGGTCGTTGATAGCCTTTTTCTAGTGCACTCTTATTTAAGAAAAGAGTTCTGGCCATATTTGTGCATGTATCCGTCATCAACACTTTCGTAAACCAACGAGCCTCAATTCTAAGAGCAGAATCGAAGTCAACTAGCGCACCCTCATAAACTGATGAGAGTAGTGCTTTCGCTGAGAAATACAAACCTTTAGTCTTCCCGTTTACCAAAGCAGAAGCCCCAACAAATGACATGAATCCGCTAGGATGATAAGGGGCCCCACCAGGAAATTTAAAGCCTTTTTGATCCCATGGTTTTACAAGGTCCTGGGGAGATGCGGATAAGACCCAGTTCTTTGCTTTTTGAATTAATTCGTCTTCGCAAACAACTTCATCGACTAATCCAATACTTTTAGCTTTATTACCTTCAAATAGTTTTCCTTCTAATAAAACTGAAGACGCTCCCATAAGTCCCATCATCCTTGGTATTCTTGTCGTGCCTCCTAAACCTGGGAAAAGGCCAACGAGTATCTCTGGCAATCCTATTTTTGAGTTTTTCGATAATGAGAAGAAACGCCTGTGACAAGCTAGTCCTATTTCCGTGCCTATTCCGGCACAGATACCACTACCGGCAAACGCGACAGGTTTACTTTTAGATGTATCATCAATTTTTCCCAGTTCTATTTTTCTAAGTAAACCGTGTGCTTCCATTATGTACTGAAAGATCTTAGACGCAGGGTCAGGGCCGGAATTCCGTTTTAATGCCTCTAACGTTGAAAGATCCATTCCTCCAGAAAAATCGACCTTACCAGAGGTAATTATAATCCCCTTTATTTTTTCTTCGGATAATGCTTCCGTTACTAATTTTTGAAAACTTCTTAAACCATCCTCAGTCATTGTGTTCATGGACTTATCGAGACAATTCCATGTGATTATCGCGATGTTATCTTTATCTACCTCTTTGGTAAAATCACTAGACATAATGTTTCCTCACTAAACCTTCTCTATTATTGTTGAAGCGCCCATTCCTGATGCGACGCACAAGGTAGTAAGTGCTGTTGACTTTCCGGTTCTCTCCAGTTCATCTAATGCGGTTCCCAAAAGCATTGCTCCTGTGGCTCCTAAGGGATGGCCCATAGCAATAGCTCCTCCGTTTACATTTAGCTTTTCATGTTCTACACCAAAATGTTCCATAAACGATAGCGGTACAGAGGCGAAGGCCTCATTTACTTCAAATAAGTCTATGTCTTTTATGCTCATTCCACTCAGCTTAAGAACCTTTTCAGTTGCAGGAAGGGGTCCTGTAAGCATAATTGTAGGGTCTGTTCCAATTTTTGAAGTTGCGACAATTCGTGCACGAGGCTCCAGCTCGTTTTTCAACCCAAATTCTTTATTTCCTATTAACACAGCCGCTGCTCCATCAACGATTCCACTTGAGTTACCTGCATGATGTACATGATTTATTTTCTCAAATTCTGGATACTTAAGTAACGCCACAGCGTCAAAACCCGGCATTACTTCTCCCATGTTTTTGAAACTTGGTTCCAATCCACCTAAAGATTGCATTGTGGTCTCTGGCCTAATGTACTCATCCGCATCCAAAATGGTCAAGTTGTTTTGATCTTTAATTGGAGCAATTGACTTTTTGAAATATCCTGATTTTGTTGCGGCTGTGGCTCTTTTTTGACTTTCCACAGCAAACCCATCAACGTCATCTCTGGAAAAGCCATATTTAGTTGCCAAAATGTCGGCTGAAATACCTTGTGGAACAAAGTATGAATTCATTGCTAAAGTCGGATCAACCGCGATAGCTGCGCCATCTGATCCCATGGGCACACGGCTCATCATTTCTACTCCCCCAGCAACGTAGGCATTGCCAGCAGACCCCTTTACTTGGTTTGTAGCTAGGTTTACAGCTTCTAACCCACTCGCACAAAATCTGTTTATAGATAGTCCAGGAGTGGACTCACTATAATTAGCCGCAATAACAGCGGATCTTGCCAAACAGCCTCCCTGTTCGCCAACTTGCGTAACATTACCCCAAATGACGTCTTCTATTTCTTCGGTATTAAGACTATTTCTTTCACGCAATTCCTTTAAAATTTTTGCAGATAGTGTGACTGCTGAAATCTCATTTAGCGACCCTTTTTTTCCTTTTCCTCTAGGGCTCCTGACTGTATCGTAAATATATGCGTCTTCCATCTGTTAATCCTTTCCCATTTAAAATTGATTTGCCGCTAAGCTCATCACTTGCTTTTCTCCAGTTAAAATCTTGTCTAACCTAAGCTTAGTTTCGGGGAGTTGTCGGTTCATAAAATAGGAACCCGTTAAAATCTTTGCTTCAAGAAAGTTTTTATCACTTGAGGGATTTTTGAGTTGCTCTGCAGCAGATTGAGCTTTCTTAGACCAAATAAACCCTAGAGAAACTAGTCCTACCAAGTGGAGAAAATCGGTTGCACCAGATACGGCACTGAGTGGGTTCTTTAACCCATTCTCCATGAAAAATAAGAGAGCTGCCTGCAAATGTTCGATAGATTTTTTCAATGGGGTAATAAAATCATTTTCAAAATCTTTAGAATGCTCTTCTTTAATAAAATTCTGGACTAGTTTAAGATACTCTCGCATATGTTTTCCACCATCCATAGCTAGTTTTCTGCCAACTAAATCAAGAGCTTGAATGCCATTTGTGCCCTCATAAATCATAGCAATCCGACAATCTCTAGCGTATTGGCTCATACCCCATTCCTCAATATAGCCATGTCCACCAAAAACTTGCTGGGCGTTTATAGTATACTCAAAACCCTTATCTGTAACAAAACCTTTGATTACCGGAATTAACAGACTTGCAATCCCCTCAGAACTTTTATCCCCGTCTCTCTTTGCTCTATCTAGAAGAACCGCAGCCCATGCGATAAAGCCTCTTGCCCCTTCTATAAATGACTTTTGCTCCATGAGATTTCTTCTAACATCTGGATGAACAATAATTGGGTCCGCGCTCTGGTCTGGATTGGCTTTCCCTTGAATTGCTCGTCCCTGTATTCTGTCTTTTGCATAAGTTAGTGCCGCTTGATAAGCTATTTCAGCTTGAGCTAACCCCTGCATTCCTACCCCTAGCCTAGCTTCATTCATCATTGTGAACATTGCTTTAAGGCCTTTGTTTTCTTCGCCAATGAGATAGCCCGTTGCGCCATCATAATTCATAACACAGGTAGCGTTACCTTTAATACCCATCTTTTTTTCTATTTTTCCAACTGATAATTTATTTCTTTCCCCTAATGAGCCATCATCATTGACTAGAAACTTTGGTACCACAAATAATGATATACCTTTTACCCCCTCTGGAGCATCTGGAGTTTTAGCTAGGACTAAATGAATAATATTTTCTGATAAGTCATGGTCGCCAGAAGAAATAAAAATTTTTTGGCCCGAAACTTGATATGAGCCATTCTCCGTAAGAATTGCTTTAGTCCTTATCAAACCTAAGTCTGTACCACAATGAGGTTCGGTTAAATTCATTGTTCCAGTCCATTCACAATTGGCTAATTTAGGCAAATACATTTGCTTTTGATCCTCAGAGCCGTGAAGAAAAATTGCAGAATATGCTCCCCTAGAGAGGCCGCTATACATTGTTAGAGACATGTTAGCACTTGTAAACATTTCGTTTGTTACTGTGGAAAGTATCAAGGGTAAGTTTTGCCCACCAAACTCCTCTTCAATATCAAGAGACAGCCAGCCGCCTGCTCTTAACTTATCAAAAGCAAGTTTGAAGCTATCTGGTGTACGCACTATTCCATTTTCTAATTTACACCCTTGCTCATCCCCATCTTTGTTTGATGGAGAAATCACCTCACTTGCTAATTTACCAGCTTCTTCAAAAATAGGTTTAGTAAATTCAGGTGATAAGTCTTTATAGCCCTCAATATCCTCTTTTTCTATCTTAAGAAAATGGTGAAGTATAAAATTGTAATCTGCTAATGGTGGTTGGTATAAATGCATAGTTTGTCTTCCAAAAATTAAATTATAGATCTCGTGAGTCCGCACCTCTTTTAAGAAGCAAGTCTTTACAAAGCTGAAGTTGAGTTTTTAAGTCTTTTATAGCTAGTCCTAACTCCTTTTTCTGTTGTTCCATTGAAGATAGTCTTTTCAAGCCAAGTTGGTAGGTTTGCTTGATCTGTCTGGTACGATGATCTCCAAAATTATACAAATTGAGTAGCTGTCTTATTTCCTCCAAGCTAAAGCCAAATCTCTTGCCTTGCATTATTAATTTCATTCGTCCTCTATCGCTCTTAGTGAATAAACGATGTTGACCTCTTCTGATTGGAAACAAAAGCTCTTTTGATTCGTAAAATCTAAGCGTTCGAGCACTTACCTTGAATAGTTTGCACATTTCAGTGATAGTGTTAACTTTATCTTCTTTGCTTTTTGTGGAAATTATGTTCATTGTCCTACCTCCAACTAATAATTCTTTTGACGTTTACGTCAAGTATAACGCGTTAAACATATTATTAAAATGTTTAGATGGTCAAATAAATTTTTATCGCTTTATTTTTTTTAAAAAAAATGTCCAGTCAGCTTTTAGATAAAATCGATAAAAAAATATTGCGTCTGGCTTACCCAATAATCTTGGCAAACATATCTATACCCTTACTGGGTCTAACGGACACCGCTGTAATTGGTCAATTGGGTGCTCTCGATATTCTCGCCGGTATCTCTATGGGTGCGGTTTTGATGGGCTCTATCTATTGGTTCTTTGGGTTTTTAAGAATGGGCGTGACAGGACTAGTTGCACAAGCAAGGGGCGCAAATGAAAAGGTTGAAATATCTAGTATATTATTTAGGGGTCTATTTATCGCTGTAATTGGCGGAATTGCTTTGATAGTGGTTCACTCGTTTTTATTTTCTTCTATTTTTTATTTTTTGGCTGGTGACAAAGGCGCTGAAAAATTGGCCTTGGAATATATGTCTATAAGAGTTTTTACGGCACCTTTTGCTATTTCTATGTTTGTGTTTGTTGGTTGGCTATTTGGTATGGGAAGAACCTTTCATTCGCTATGCTTATTGGCTGTAGTGAACGTTTTAAACATTCTATTAGACATTATCTTTGTAAAGTTTCTTCACTTAGGAATAGCTGGCGTCGCCTATGCCACGATCGTATCTGAATTCTGTGGCTTTTGTTTAGGCGTCTATCTGAGTAGAGAATTTCTGCTGAATAGGGAAAATATTAAAGTGAGAGGAATTTTTTTATCTAATAAATGGAAACTTTTTATTCTTTTGAACATAAACATTGTTATACGTTCAATACTTCTACAGTTTGTTTTTTTATCTTACCTTATCTTTGGGACACTTTTTGGCTCTGAAATTTTGGCAGCTAACCACATTTTGTTACAAATTATTTTTTTGTCAGCTTACGCCCTTGATGGTATCGCGTTTTCTTCTGAGATTTTAGTAGGAGAAGCGATCGGTAAACGGAGACAGGAACTATTTAAAAAAGTAGTTAAGTCTGCTCTTAAGCTTGGCTTCATACTTTCGAGTATTATTGGTGTTTGTTTTTATTTCGTAGGGTTTTTGGTCGTCGATTTGATGACCTCAATAAATTCAGTCAGATTAATTTGTTATGATTTTTTAATCTGGATTTCAATAATGCCGATAGTGAGTGTCTTTTCTTATGTTTATGATGGTATTTTCCTTGGTGCAGCTAGGGGCAAAGAAATAAGAGTTGCGATGATTCAATCATTTGCAATTTTTTTTATTTGCGTAACTTTCTTTGTTCCGTTGATGGGAAATACAGGACTATGGGCTTCCATTGTAATTTTTAATGCAACCAGAGCTATAACTTTATGGACTAAGATAGAGAGAATCCAAAGTTCTTTCTCATCTAATTAAAGCCCCAACTGCGTTATTGATTGAGCGATATCCGTCATTTAATAGAAGTTTTTTGAGCTCTATTTCCATCTTTTTGATATGCCTAGGGCCATGATAAACAAACCCTGTATATATTTGAACAGCTGATGCTCCAATCTTTATTTTTTCGTATATGTCTTTTGCTGACATTATGCCACCTACTCCTATAAGTGCTGTTGAAGCGTTCTTTCTTTTCGCGAGTATTTTTAATATTTTGTTTGATGGTTTCAAAAGCGGTTTGCCAGATAAACCTCCCTCAAAACGTGTGGGTTTTTTTAAAGTGTTTGGGTTTATTGTAGTATTAGTCGCAATTAGACCGGACACATTATTTTCTTCACAAACATTTAGTATTTCAATCACATTATTTTCGTTAAGATCAGGTGCAATTTTAATAAAAATGGGTACTTTTTTTGTCAACGAAACATTCACGGTGTTGACGTTCTGCAAGATCTTTTCTAGCGTTTCAGGTTTCTGTAAGTCTCTAAGATTTTTTGTGTTTGGTGAGGATACATTTATTGTTACATAGTCGAATAGATGAGCCAGAAACTCAAAAACATTAGTATAATCCAAAATCTTGTCTATGCTTTTCGCGTTAGCTCCTAAGTTGACGCCCACAATTCCAATCTTAGGCTTTCTCGCAATTTTTGATACGTATAACATGCCTTTATTATTGAAACCCATTTTATTAACCAAAGCGTTTTCTTCTAAAAGTCTAAATAAACGTGGTTTGGGATTGCCGAATTGTGGATCTGGAGTAATTGTACCAACCTCCACAAACCCAAAACCCAAGGAGAGAGTAGCGTTAAATACCTCGGCGTTTTTATCAAAACCTGCAGCCAATCCTATGGGTGAAGGCACTTCCATCCCGGCTATTTGAGTTTTTAAGATAGAAGCACCAATTTCTTTTTTCTTAACAAATTGGTTTAAAAGCCGGAGGTAACACAAGGCTATCGCGTGGGAAATTTCTGGGTCAATTTTATTTAGAAGTTTTGTGCCAAAGTAATGGTGTAAAATGTTCAGCATTTTTTTCAGATAATGTTTTAATTTTTTGACTCGTTATCTTCATTTATTCGCTCAATCTTTCTATAAATTGCTGGATCCCATTTGCAGGCAAATCCATCGCCATCGACGTCGATATTATGAAAGTCGATTTTTGGCCCCCCATTTTCAAGGAAGAAAATTTGTGCAGCGTTTTGATTAGAGAATTTTTTGCAGCCTGAGCCAGCATCACCAACTATAAAATTTCTGTAATAAATTTTTTCGCCTAATTTGTTGGACACGCTTCGTGCATAAACTGCTAAATTTACCGACTGGCGCTTAATTTTTTCTTTATCGTTAGCCTCTAAAACCACTCTTCCTGCTTTAAGCTCCTCCCGACGTTTAGCTGCTTGCTCTCTTTCAATTTTTTGCTGTTCTTGAGAAAATTGAGAGAGATCTAAGACCCCATCGCTAGTTTTTAAATCAGCGTTTCCTTTCACTACTTGATCTTTATTGGAAATGTCTGTTTGACAGCCACAAAGTGATAAAATACACAAAAGGTAGATAAGCCTGGCCATTACGCCCACCATTTTTTTGGATTATTTTCAAACGCTAGAGTATTTTCAAGATTGAATGCAGTATTTAAAAGCAGTGGTTCTTGCCAATTATTACCAATCAGTTGCACTCCCAGAGGGAGCCCAAGTTCGTCTAATCCCACTGGCAAGCTTAGGGCTGGGAGACCAGCCAGATTGGCAGGAACAGTAAATATATCGTTCATATACATTTCGACGGGGTCTTGCTTACCTTTTGAGCCTAAAGGAAACGCGGAAGTTGGCGTTGTTGGTGTTAGTATTATATCAACTTTTTTAAAAACTTCGTCAAAATCATTTTTGATTAAACTTCTGACTTTTTGCGCTCTTTTATAGTAAGCATCATAATAACCAGAAGAAAGCACATATGTTCCTATCAAAATTCGTCTTTTAACTTCCGTCCCAAAACCCTCTGATCTAGTTTTCTCATAAAGCTCTAAAATTGAGTCATTTGTATCAAGATTGGCTCGGTGCCCATATCTCACGCCATCATATCTCGCAAGGTTTGATGATGCTTCGGCGGGCGCTAAAACGTAATATGTAGGCAAAGCATATTCGGTATGAGGCAATGACACTTCAACAATTTCCGCTCCCATATCCTTTAAAATTTTAATAGCTTTTTCTAATTTCCTATTTGCTTCTGAGTCACTATTTTGGAGCCTATACTCTTTAGCGAGTCCCACACGTATTCCCTTTATATCTTTTTCTAGTTCTTGCTCATAATCTGGAACATCAATTTTTGCCGAAGTACTGTCTAGAGGGTCAAAACCTGACATAGCTTTTAACATTATTGCACTATCCGTCACGTTCTTGGTAATAGGTCCGGCTTGATCAAAAGAAGACGCAAAGGCTATGATTCCCCATCTTGAACATCTACCATAGGTAGGTTTTAGTCCAACTGTTCCAGTAAAGGATGCCGGTTGACGAATAGATCCTCCAGTGTCAGTGCCTGTCGCTCCAGTACATAGGTTGGCAGCTACAGCTGCTGAAGAACCTCCTGAAGAACCTCCTGGTGTTAGAGAATCATGTGAGCCGGTGGATTTCCAAGGGTTAATCACCGGCCCATAGGTTGAAGTTTCATTTGATGAACCCATGGCAAACTCATCCATATTTAGTTTGCCTAACATTATAGCCTGTTCGTCCCAAAGTTTCTGTGTAACTGTACTTTCATAAGGTGGTATGAAGTTTTCCAAAATAACTGACGCGGCCTGTGTCTTCACATTTTTGCAGCAAAACAAATCTTTTATACCAAGAGGTATTCCACATAGAGATTTTTGGGAGTCAGTGCCTATGATTTTGTCAGCTTTCGAGGCTTGCATTAAAGCTTTGTCAAAAGTTTTTTCAATAAATGCATTCAGTTCAGAACTCTCTTCTATGTTTTGAATATAAGCGTTAGTTAGCTCCGTCGCACTTATTTCTTTTTTATTCAGTAAGTCTCTTGAGTCCTTTATGCCAAGTTGTGTTAGTTTCACTTCGTTCATTCCACTATTTTCGGAACGGTGAAGAAATCTTGATTTTTATTTTTCGTATTTTTAAGAATGTCATAGGTATTATCATAAATCGTAACGTTATCTTTTCTCATGTCCTCTATGTTTGTTTTGCCAAAATTAAACTCATCGATTCTGTCAATATCAATTTCACCTAGTTTTTTGACAAATTCAACAATTCGGTTGAGGTCCTTTTGGATATCAGCTGACTCGCTATCATTGATCTTTATTCGAGAGAGTCTTGCAATTTTTAACACTGTTTCAGTATCTATTTCCATCGAACCTTTCCCTTCTGACTTCAAAAAATTCTTTCATTATTTGTGATATCTCCGATTGGTAAAACCCACCATAAATTTCAGTATTTTTTACAGCTCTTTCTATGCTTTGACGAGTTGAATGATTTGAACTGAAAGCACCATATTTAGGAGACGGTAGCCCATATATTAACTTTTTCAGCCTTGAATTAACGATTGCGGCAAAGCACATCGAACACGGTTCCAGAGTTACATAAATAGTACAATCGGATAAATAAAGTTCTTTACGTGCCTGGCAAGCTGTTCTTATTGCATTTATTTCTGCATGGGCTGTTGGGTCGCATAATTCTATTGTTTTATTGCTTTCTATTGCAATTATTTCTCCTGAAGCCTCCTTGATTAGTGCCCCTACAGGTATTTCATTCCTTTGAGCAGCTTTTTTTGCTTCTTTGATTGCTAGTTCCATATTTTCGTCTTTTATCATAACATGTATAAAGATGAGAATTTTATATCGATTTATGTTTAATTTTTAATTATGTCAATCAAAAGTGAGATAAGGATATCTAGATATCTGGCCAAGGCTGGTTTCGCATCAAGAAGAGAGGCTGAAAAATTAATACTAGACGGAAGGGTTACTTTAAATGGAAAGACTGTAGTCGAGCCTTGGAGGAACTGTACTAAAAAAGACTTATTAAGATTAGACGGTATAATTGTCAGTCAGTCAATCTCAACAAGCTTACATGCGCTTCATAAACCCAGAGGTTATTTAAGTACGTCAAAAGATGTACTGGGTAGAAAGACCATATTTGACCTAATTGATGGTAGATTACAACACTTAATGATTATTGGTCGGCTGGATTATAACTCTGAAGGCTTGATGATTTTAACAAACAATGGAGAATTAAAGAGATATCTTGAATTACCAAAAAACAAGTTTGAAAGGGTTTATAAAGTAAAAATTAGGGGCCACTTAACGAACTCAAATTTAACCAATATAGAAAGAGGTATATCACTGGAGGGGTTAAACTACAAACCGATAGTTGCGAGAGTTTTGGAAAGTAAAAAATCATATTCATGGATTGAAATGGTCTTAACCGAGGGTAAAAATAGAGAAATCAGAAAAATATTAGCCAGTTTCAACCTGCCTGTAGTGAGGCTGATAAGGAATACGTTTGGACCATTCAAACTAGATAATTTGCAAACCGGAGAGTCAAAAAAATTAAAGCTAAAGGATTTCGATGTTTTAAAAAATTTCTGGACTGAAATTGATTGAAATTGATTTTTTTTTGCTGTAAAGCCCTTAAGTGCGGATGGTTGGGTGGCTGCAGCCTACAAGCTGAGGAAAGTCCGGACTCCATGGAATATGGTGCCAGCTAACAGCTGGCCAAGGTAACTTGAGGGAAAGCGCCACAGAAAATATACCGCCTAATTTTTAGGTAAGGGTGAAAAGGTGAGGTAAGAGCTCACCGCTTTTTTGGTAACAAAAAAGGCACGGCAAGCCCCACCAGGAGCAAGACCTAATAGGGACTCGTGAGCATAGCTCGGTTATTCCAGACAGAGTCCGGGTTGGTCGCTAGAACTTATTGGTAACAATGGGTCGAGATGAATGGTCACCAAACACAAAGTGTTTACAGGATCCGGCTTACAAATCATCCGCACAAAAAAATATTTTTCCATTGATTTCCATAAAATTCCATGATATCCCATAAGATAGCAGACGCGATATAAAAAATGAGGATAATTTCCAAGGAAAATAAGCAGGTTTATACAGGCATCGCGTCTGCACCAAACCAACAACAGCTTGATAACAAGAATATTAAGACAGATGTGAATCAGGCCTCTGGGGAGATTTTTATTGATAAGGCGATTTAGAGGTGAGTCATTACATAAGGTAGATGCTAAAGGACGTGTCTCGGTCCCTGCGGCTTTTCGCCGTGTTCTTGAAGAGGGTGATCCGGACTTCAGTAGAGGATCTTCCCCAAACTTTGTAATTGTATATGGAGGTGTGAGAGGTGATTGTTTGGAGGGTTATACTATTAGCTCGATTAGCAAAGTTGACAAACTTATTAGTAAACTACCAAGGTTTTCAAAAGACAGAGAAATGCTTGAGCGATTTATAAATACCCAATCTACATATATGCAGTTAGATGAGACAGGAAGAATTGTTTTATCTCAACGACTTAAAGAGAAAATTGGTATTGGGGATGAAGCAATATTTGCAGGTATGGGTGAAAAATTTCAAATATGGGAACCAAAAAACTATCAAAATGAACTTAACGCCTTGGACTCATCTTTTAAGAACTTATCAGAAGATGAAAATCCTTTTTTGAAATTAGATCAACTGCAAGATTAATAGTTTGGGGAGATTTGGAAGATATTGCAAGAACATGAACCGGTTTTGCTTAATGATTTTATAAGTTTAGTCACGCCAATCACTGGTTGTTGGATCGATGGCACATTTGGAGCCGGCGGTTATACTAGAGCTTTGCTTCAAAATGGTGCTTGTAAAGTTTTAGCAATCGATAGGGATTCTTCGACAAAAGTGTTCCTCAAAAACATACAAAACGAATATGGAGATATGATAAAGTTTTACAATCAAAACTTTGCAGATATGCAAAAAAATAACGATATTACATGTAGAAATGATATCTGCGGGATTGTTTTAGATCTTGGTGTTTCATCAATGCATTTAGACAATCCTCTAAGGGGATTTTCATTCAAGGAAAGTGGCCCTCTCGATATGAGAATGGGTAATCAATCCGGCCCAACTGCATCCGACATAATAAATCTTTGTTCAGAAGCTACTTTAGCTGATTTGATTTTCTTTTATGGGCAAGAAAGAAAAGCGAGAAAAATTGCAAATAAAATTGTTAAAGAAAGAAATAAAAGGAAAATAAATACTACACTGGAATTAGCAGAGATTGTAAGAGCTATAGTCCCAAAAAACTTTAAAAAAGATCCTGCCACAAGAACTTTCCAAGCAATTAGAATTGCTGTGAACAATGAATTAAGGGATTTATCAAAAGCTTTGGTCTTCGCCGAAAAAATATTAAGAAAGGGAGGAATTATAGCTGTAGTGACTTTCCATAGCCTTGAGGATAAAATCGTAAAAGATTTTGGTAAAATAATGTCAGGAAAGGCTTCCTCAACAAACAGGTATAGTCCACCAACTTCTAAAACTTATCCATCCCTTGTACCTATAAATAAAAAGCCAGTGGTTGCTACTATTGAAGAACTTGATAAAAATAAAAGAGCAAGATCTGCAAAACTTAGAGTTTATAAAAAAGTTTCAGATAGCCCATCAAGAGTTTTTCCAACAATGGAATTTCCACAGATCGAGTTGGATATATGAAATGTTGAGGTTTCTTCTATTTGGAACTCTAATAGGAAGTACTTTTGCCCTGGGTTTGTGGGCGTATAAAATAAACTATGACAGTCGAGCTGCTGCCCAAAGAGTAAAAGAGCTTGAAAATTCTATCCTCTCGGCAAACAAACAGTTCAAAATCTTGAACGCAGAATGGGCTCATTTAAATCGTCCCGATCGTTTAAGAAAACTGGCTGAGTATTATTTCTTTGAGTTAAGATTAACTCCAATTAACCCAGATGATTTTATTTCATTTTCAGACGTATATTGGGGTAAATTCAGTGAAAATGAATCAACGGCCTTATTAAACAACCGGCTTACTGGAATTGAGCATGAAGAGTAGAAACAAAGTAAAACTTTTCACGGATCATCCCAGAACTCGATCAAGGCTAATCCTATTTAGTTTGATGGTATTAACAGGATTTTCTCTGATTAGCGGGAAGATAGCATTTCTGGCGTCGAAGGAAAATAAAAAAAATATCAGTTATACTGAGAGTGTGGAAATTAGTTCCAGATTAAATATTTCAGATAGGAACGGATATATCTTAGCAACCAACCTTGAAGGAGCTTCTGTCTATATCCGGCCAGATGAAATTCAGAAAAAGTCACTTATCGCTCAACGATTAAAAGGTATATTCCCTGATTTAAATGAAGCTGTTTTATTGAATAAATTAAATGATGGTCGAAAGTTTTTTTGGTTGAAAAGTATAGTTTCGCCAAGGCAAGAAAAAGCACTTTTTGAGCTGGGCCAACCAGGAATTTATTTCGGTAAAAGAGAGTATCGTTTCTATCCCTATGGAACGTTAGCGTCGCATGTGATTGGCTACACCAAAGTAAATGAGTTTGATGTCAACTATGCTGAAATTGCAGGAATTTCTGGTGTTGAGAGAGCTTTTGAAAATAAATTAGCGATAAAAAGCTCATCTAAAGTAAAGAATAACTCTATTCATTTATCTTTAGATCTTCCAGTTCAAGCGGAAGTAGAAAATGTTTTGAAAGAATGGCAAAAAAGAATGGGAGCCAAAGCTGGAGGCGTTGTTATTATGAATATACATAACGGTGAAATTGTAGCTTTAGCATCCTCACCAGACTTCAATGCTAACAAAGAAAGAGGAGAGTTTGGGAAAAATGAGGATTCTAGTATGTATTTTAATAGAGTTGTTCAAGGGGTTTATGAGATGGGATCAACTTTTAAAGTATTCTCAGTTGCCCAGGGTTTAGAAAAAGACCTATTCTCTTTAGATTCCCTGATTGATACGAGAGCATTTAGAATAAACTCCAGAAAAATTGAAGATAAGTATAAATTTAACAGCGAGAGTTCTATCTATGAGATAATTGTGAGATCATCAAATGTAGGATCTGCGAGGCTCGCTTTAATGGTTGGAGAAAATGGATTGAAAGAAATTTTCTCTAAGCTAGGGCTTTCGGAACCAGTGCGCTTGGAATTAAGAGAGGCAAATACAACACGGCCTATTTTGCCAAAAAATTGGAATGACATAACCTTAGCCACTGTATCCTATGGATATGGTATGTCGGTTTCACTACTACATTTAGCTAAAGCCTATGCAATCTTAGGGAATGGAGGGTTCAATATAGAGCCTACTATTTTGAAAAAAAACCATAATAGCCAATCTAGATCTAGAGTTTTAAAGAAAACGACTTCTGATGAAATGTTAAAACTATTAGAAGCAGTAGTTACCGACCAAAGAGGAACTGCAAGGATTTTGGGAAGTAAATATTATAGAATTGGTGGGAAAACAGGCACAGCAGAAAAAATTTCTTTAGCCAAAAGAGGGTATCAAAAAGACAAGGTAGTTGCAAATTTTGTTGGATTATTTCCACTCCATGAACCAAGGTTCGTTATTGCAGCTTTTTTAGATGAACCAGAAAACAATCTTCTACAAGAGCCCTGCAGATATGCAAGTTGCACTGTAGTACCAATGGTTAAGAAATTAATTGAGAGAACTGGGCCCCTAATGAATGTGACTCCTGACCAACAGGCATTGATGTTTTATAAAGGTTTGTGATGTTTAGAAGAATAAAATTATGACTAAACTGTCAAAACTTAACATCAATGAGATTGAGCGGAATGGGCAATGGAACGATATAGATCCTGAAATCACGGGTATTGAAACAAATTCAACTAGGGTTGAAAAAGGAAATATTTTCCTTGCAAAGGCAGGTGCAACAAAAAATAGCCACGGAGTGCTTTTTAGCAATCAAGCTATTGAGAAAGGAGCAAGTGTTGTTATTACCGACCCTGAAGGATTTAAATTTGCATTAGATAAAGACTTAAAAACAACTATACCTTTTCTGTTGGTCAGAAATCTCGAGTCCACTTTTGATTATCTTTGTCAAAGATTTTATCCTAATAAACCAAAATTTGTTATGGGGGTTACTGGAACAAATGGAAAAACATCGGTGGTAAATTTTAGCCAACAGCTTATTGAAAAAAAAAACAACTCATGTGTGACCATAGGGACTTTGGGAGTTGGTGGGGTTTTAAGTTTAAGAACTGATAATACTACTCCCGATCAATCATTGCTAGAATTTTGCAAATGGCTAAGCTGAAGGGCACCAATTATGCTCTTTTAGAGGTGTCATCCCATTCCATAGTGCAAAAACGTATAAAAAATTTAGCATTTAATGTTTTCTGCTTTACTAATTTATCTCAAGATCACTTGGATTATCATAAAGATATGGAAACATATTTTCATGCAAAGTTAAGCATTCTTGATATGTTGAGTTTGGATACAACTATAATTGTAAATATTGACGATGAATATGGAAAAATATTTTTAGCTAAAGCAAAAGATAAAGGTTTTAAAATTGAAACAATTGGCTTTAGCAATAAAGCGGATGTAAGGCTAAGGGTTACGCAAGTTACACCAGATATCCAATTTATAGAAATTATCAGAGGCAAATTTTTTTATGCATTTCAAACACATTTAATAGGTGCATTCCAGGCAATAAATCTTGGAATGGCGTTGCTTACTTGTGAAAAATTTGGGTTTGAGTTTGAGGATATGGTTAATTCTTGTTACTCATTGAAACCTGTTCCTGGTAGATTAGAATATGTTGGGAAAACAAAAAAAGGGGCTTTAGTCTATGTAGATTTTGCACATACGCCTGATGCTTTGAAGCATCTTTTGGAAACACTTAGAGAGTTAACAAAGGGTGAGTTAATACTGGTATTCGGTGCGGGTGGAGAAAGAGATAAAGACAAAAGAAAGCCCATGGGTGCTATTGCATATAAATATTGTGATTTAATTTATGTGACAGATGATAATCCTCGTTATGAAGACGCTAAAGCTATAAGAGAACAAATTATTGATAGCTGCCCAATTGCCATTGAAATTGAAGATCGAGCAGAAGCAATAACAAGAGCAATTCAATTGGCCCGACTTGATGATGTAGTCATAATTGCAGGTAAAGGACATGAGCAGGTTCAAATAGTAAGAGATAATTATTTTCCGTTTAGTGATTTTGAGCAAGCCAGTGTAGCAATAGAATTAATGGACTAGATTTAAATTGACTGAGGTTTTATGGAATAAATTTACAGCTGAGGCTGCTACTTTAGGTAAATGTGAAGCATTCTGGGAAGCTACAGGTATATCGTTTGATACCAGAAAAATTATTAAAGGAGACCTATTTATAGCGTTGCCAGGGAAAAGAGATGGTCATGATTTTGTTAAAGCAGCCCTTGATAATGGTGCAGCGGCTGCCATGGTCAGTAAAATACCAGAAGGTTTGAATAATAGTGATAAGTTACTAGTTGTTGATGATGTTATGAAGGCATTAGTCAGAATGGCAAAAAGTGTTAGAAATCAATCTAAGGCTATTTTCATTGGAATTACTGGAACAGCTGGCAAAACTTCGACGAAAGATATGGGAGGCTTGGTTTTTAATAGGTTTGGAAAGACACATTTTTCAGAGAAAAGTTATAATAATATTCTAGGCTGTTCATTAACATTAGCCACTATACCAAAAAACACTGAATACGTATTAGTGGAAATTGGTACAAATAGTCTAGGTGAGATTGCAGATTTATCCCATATGGTCCAGCCTGATCACGTTATAATAACTGATGTATCAATTGGGCATATTGAAGGGCTTAAGTCTTTAGATAATATAGTCGAGGAGAAAGCGTCCATTTGTTCAGGTCAGACACAAAAGGGTTTGGCAATTATACCAAGTGGCATTGAAAAATTCAGCCAGCTTAAAGCAAAAGTTAGGGATTTTGGTCCTAATGTAATTTCATTTGGGTATGATGACAACAGTGATGTTAGGATAAGCACTATAGAAGTGTTGGGGAACGCTATTACCTCGACAATTATAGATCAAAAACAGAATTTATGGAATGTAAAGCTTAAAACTGCCGGCAAGCATTACATGAAAAACGCAGCTGCGTTATTGACACTTGTATCCTCACTAAACTTAGAATTATCTAAAGCGATTTTAGCCTTGCAAAGTTGGTCTCCTTTGGCTGGGCGTGGCCAAGTTTTAGAAGTTAAACTCAAAGCAAGTAATTTTAACAAGGCTATACACCTTATAGATGAGAGCTATAATGCAAATCCTAGTTCAGTAAGATCCTCTCTAGAAACTCTTGCCTGTATTTTCACAAACAAAAAGGGTAAAGGTGAATATTATAGGAGGATAGCTGTATTAGGAGACATGCTAGAACTTGGGTTTTCTGAAATACAGGAACATGTAAACATATCCAAATTTGCAAGATTGGATAAAATCGATAAAATTTACTGCGTAGGCTCTAGAATGAAAAAACTCTTCGATGTGTTGCCATACTCGAAGCGAGGACTTTGGACTGAGACCGCAGAAGAAATGCAGCATGTTTTAGTTAATAAACTTAAAAGTGGCGATATAATAATGATTAAAGGTTCTCTCTCAATGGGAATGAAAACTATAGTTAACAAATTAAAAAACATTTAACAGTTTAGAGTTTCAGGGATGTTATACTTTTTAAGTTTTTTATCAGATGGTGGCGATATCTTTAATCTATTTCGCTATATAACTTTTCGTGCTGGGGGAGCGTTTTTTACTGCACTTATAATATTTTTTACGTTTGGTAAATACAGTATAAATTTTTTAAAAAAATTGCAAAAAGAGGGACAGCCAATAAGAGAGGATGGTCCTAAGGAACATATTATAAAAAAAGCCGGCACGCCCACAATGGGAGGAGTGATCATTCTATTAGCGGTTACAGTCTCTACTGTTTTGTGGGCTCGCTTAGATAATCATTATGTTTGGATTATCCTGTTTGTGACCTTTTCTTTTGGCTTTATTGGATTAATTGATGATTATATCAAGGTTGTTAAACGAAGCTATGGGGGTCTTTCAGGCCGCCTCAGGTTGCTATTTGGATTTCTAATAGCTTTCATTGCTGTTTACTTCATCCAAATTCAACACTTTGATGATTTGAGTAGGTCTTTAGCTTTGCCAATTTTCAAAGATTATTTACTAACTTTGGGAGTGTTCTTTTTCCCTTTCGCTATGATTGTAATTGTTGGTTCAGCTAATGCTGTTAATTTAACAGATGGATTGGATGGATTAGCTATAATGCCAGTTATAATCGCGGGAGCATCGTTAGGTATTATAGCTTATATTGTTGGCAGAGCGGATTATTCTTCATACCTTGATGTTCATTATATTAAAGGTAGTGGAGAAATTCTTATATTTTCTGCTGCTCTGATAGGTAGCGGTTTGGGGTTTTTGTGGTATAACGCCCCTCCTGCTGCGGTTTTCATGGGAGACACTGGATCATTATCTCTCGGTTCCGCACTCGGTTGTATAGCGGTATCAATTAAACATGAGCTTGTATTGTTGATTGTTGGAGGGTTGTTCGTAATTGAGACACTTTCTGTGATTATTCAAGTATTATTTTTTAAGATTACTGGGAAAAGAGTTTTTCTTATGGCACCAATACATCATCACTTTGAAAAGCTAGGTTGGTCGGAGTCCCAAATAGTTATAAGGTTCTGGATTATAGCAGTCATTCTAGCTGCTCTTGGAATGGCAACGCTTAAGCTTAGATAAAATGATAGATTTAAAAAACCTGAGAAGTAAAAAAGTGGGAGTTCTAGGCCTTGAAAAGACAGGGCTGTCTGTTATCAAGGCAGTGCAGCAAGCAGGTGGATTATTAATTTGTTGGGATGATGATAAACAAAAGAGAGACAACCTAAAAGTTGATGGAATCTCTGTTAGAGACCTTAACGATAAAAATATAATAAGGGAGTTAGATTTGCTAGTTGTGAGCCCAGGTGTTCCTCACTTATACCCAAAGGCACATCCAATAGTTACCAAAGCGTATGAATTAAACATAAGAGTAGATAATGATATTGGACTATTTTTTGCAAACCATGTTCAGGAAGAATATGAGGCTTTCGGTGATCCTCCTAAGATTATTGCTATAACTGGGTCAAATGGTAAATCTACGGCAACAGCGTTGACTAATCACGTACTTTCAAAGTCTTTTAGTGATGTAGAAATGGGAGGTAATATAGGCAAACCTGTTTTGGAACTAAGCCCACTTGAAGAAGGCTCTATCAGGATCCTTGAACTCTCTTCTTATCAAATTGAATTAGCAAAATGTTTGGCACCAAATTTCGCTGCGTTCATTAATTTCTCCTCAGATCATCTTCAAAGACATGGAGGACTTGGTGGCTATTTTTATGCTAAAGCACGATTATTTCTGGAAAACTTAACAGATGTGTCGGTCATTAATATTGATACTGCAGAGGGTTTATTTTTGTTCCAGAGAGTTAACACAGCAGAGAATAAAATAATAGCGATTAGCAGTAAACTTAATATAAAAAATTATTTATGGGCTGTAGGTCTAAAAGGATCTTTCATTACGGAATGGAAAAGAGGTCGGCAGGTCTACTCCTTTGATTTGAGAAATTTAGGGAATAGTTTTTTAAGCTTGTGGGAAAGCGTTTTAACGGTTTATGCCTTGGCAAGATCATTCGGTATGGCCCCTAAAAGCATACTAACCAAGTGCAGTGGATTTGTACCGCTTGCACATAGGAATCAATGGGTAGACGAAATTAAAGGCGTGGCATTTATTAACGATAGTAAAGCTACAAATGTTGATGCAACAATTCATGCGCTAAAAACTTTTAAAAATGTCCATTTGATCTTAGGTGGGCGTGCTAAAGAAGATAATTTTTGTCAACTTCAAGATAGCATGAACAATATTTCTAAGATCTATCTTATTGGCGAGGCAGCTGCTCTTATAGCTAGTAACTTCGAAGGCCTAGAAATTGAGCAATTTGATACTTTAAACGATGCCTTTGATAGTGCGATAAGTATTGCCACACAAGGAGACACGATTTTGTTCTCACCTGCCTGTGCTAGTTTTGATCAATACTTGAATTTTGAAGAAAGAGGCAAGCACTTTATCTCTCTAGTTCAGGAATATAGAAAAAATATAAATTAGTGTGTCTTTTTTATTAAAGTGATGGTAGTGTCGTAGTCAAAAACGAGCAGTAAAAATGACTGATATAATACACGGCAGTTCTCGAGCTGTGCCTGTAGACAATCCATTTTTTCGTTGGTGGCAATCGGTTGATCAGTGGACCTTGGTTGCGACTTTGGGCTTAATTGTGATGGGGTTGCTTCTATCAATGGCAGCCTCTGTTCCTCTTGCAGACTCAAATGGCATGCCTGCTTTTTACTATGTTAACAGACAAGCTATTTACGGAATTATTTCATTTTGTGTGATTATCTTTTTATCGACCACAAGCTTATCAGTCGTAAGAAGATTTGGAATAATAGGGTTTTTTTTAGTAGTTATTGCACTTGCCCTTCTACCCATTTTTGGTACGGATTTCGGAAAGGGAGCAGTGCGATGGTTCTCTTTAAATTGGTTAACAATTCAGCCGTCTGAGTACTTAAAACCGTTTTTTGTGGTCTTTATATCTTGGATTGTAGCAGGAAATATTCATAGCAACCCAAGAGCGGGATTGATTTTATCTTTTTTTTCAATGGCTATTTGCGTATTTTTACTCACTATGCAACCTGATTTAGGTCAGACTGTGGTTTTGATTGGTTGTTGGGTTTTGATCCATTTTATTGTTGGGGTCTCTTGGCTCTTTTCCGCCGTTTTTTTTACTTTTGTGACAACTGTTGCTTTTATCTTTATTCAATTCTCTGATCATGTGGCAACAAGATTGAAGACTTTTTTTTCAAATGTAATTGAACCAACATCTCAGATGGGTTTTGTTGAGCAAGCAATTCACTCTGGTGGTTTTTTAGGTGTTGGTGCTGGAAACGGAAAGATTAAATGGAGCCTTCCAGATGCCCATACTGACTTTATCATCGCTGTTGCCATAGAGGAATTTGGTCTAATAGTTTTCATCATTATTTTAACACTCTATGTAATTATATTGTTGAGGACATTATCGAGGTTACTAATCGAAAAAAATCCCTTTTTACTATTGGTTGGCCTTGGGTTGTTGACGATTATCCAGACACAGACTCTTATTAATTTGGGGGTGGCAGCTCGCTTACTCCCGACAAAGGGTATGACATTACCCTTCATTAGCTATGGAGGGTCGTCAATGGTCGCTATGGGGATATTAATGGGTCTGCTACTCAATGTAACGAGGCGTAGAACTAGTGAGAATATAGATAGCTTCATGGGTGGAACGTGATGGATAAAAAAGGTATTTGCGTATTATCAACAGGAGGTACTGGAGGTCATGTCATGCCTTGCACTGCTTTGGCTATTGAACTGAATGCGATTGGGTGGGAGGTAATAATTTTTACAGACGTAAGGGGTTTACAGTATCTTGATAAGAACTCTAATGAGTACTCAATAGAGGTTCTAAAAATCTCTTCAGAGACAGCTTCACTTAGAAAAAAAATACTAGAGCTATCTTATCAATTACCTCTTGGGGCTTTGGCCTCAGGGAAACTAATGTTAAGTAAAAAACCTAAGTTTGTCTTAGGTTTTGGAGGAGTTTCTACCTTTCCAATTTTGCTGATGTCTGTTCTACTAAGAATTCCTACATTTATTCAGGAACAGAATGCAGTTTTAGGAAGAGTAAATAGATTTTTTCAAAGGTTTAGCAAAAAAGTTTTCTGCCATTTTTCGAATACCTTATTTTTAGATCCAAAAATAGGGTTAAATACTGGTAACCCCGTTAGAAATAAAGTACTTAAAAAGTTTAATTCGCAATACCTTGGGCCTGGCCCATGGCCTATTACGGTCTTGGTACTTGGCGGATCGCAAGGCGCAAGGTTACTATCTGACGCTTTACCGAAATGCATAGAAACGCTTTCCAAAAAAACTAAAGAACGCTTATCAATATTTCATCAGGCAAGAAGGGATGATATGGATAAAGTTTTTGCAGCTTATAGAGCTATGGACCTAAGAGCATGTGTTCGACCATTTTTTGAAGATGTAGAAAGACTAATGTCAGAGTCTCAGATCATTATATGTAGAGCTGGATCAAATACATTAGCGGATATATCAATCGTCGGAAGACCAGCAATACTTATACCTTTAAAGCATGCCAAGGATGATCACCAGCTTCGTAATGCTAGAATATTTGCTGATGAGGGTGGAGCAATGGTGATTGAAGAAACCCCAAGTCTTGTCGAAGATTTGTCTGAAAAGTTAAAGCTAATTTTGAATTCTCCCTCAAAAACGAGTGCTATGGCTGATAAAGCATTGAAAATGGGTAAACCTGATGCCTCGAAAGATATAATTAGAACAATTGAGGCATTTTTAGGAGAAAAAGAATGATTGCTACTAGATTACCCTTAAATTTGGGACCAATACATTTTATTGGGATTGGTGGTATAGGAATGTCCGGAATCGCTGAGGTTCTTGTAAATCTTGGATACTCTGTACAAGGTTCTGATATAAAGAAAACCAACATAACAGTTAGGCTTGCCTCTTTAGGAGTAAAGACATTCTACGAGCATGACAAAGAGAACGTCAGCAATTGTTCTGTTGTCGTTATTTCTTCTGCTATAGGAAAGGACAATATTGAGTTAGCCTTTGCGAAACAACTTGGGATACCTATAGTTTCAAGAGCAGAAATGCTAGCAGAATTAATGAGAATGAAGTTAAATATTGTGGTCGCGGGGTCTCATGGAAAGACAACAACAACATCACTTGTTGCCTCAATTGCAGAAGTGGGAAATTTAGATCCAACAGTCATCAATGGCGGAGTAATAAAAGCATATGGTTCTAATGCAAGGTTAGGAGAAGGAGAATGGATGGTTGTAGAGGCAGATGAAAGTGACGGGTCATTTAACAAACTACCTGCGACCGTTGCGATAGTAACGAACATTGATAAAGAACATTTAGATTACTATAGCAGTTTTTTAAACCTAAAAAGAGCTTTTGAAAGATTTATTTCAAGTGTTCCTTTCTACGGAGTAGCCATTTGTTGTATAGATGATAAAAACGTTGCTAAGGTAATCTCAAATGTCAAGGATCGAAAAATTATTACTTATGGGTTTTCGGAAAAGGCAGATTTTACAATAAGAAATTTAAGAGTTGGTGAACAAGGCACAAGATTTGACTTAGATGACAAAGTTGCAAATATTTATTTGAGAGACTTTTATTTGCCAATGATAGGTCAACATAACGCTCTAAATGCTTGTGCTGCCATTCTGGCAGCTTCAAACTTGTCAGTCCCAATAAAATTCATCAAAAGCGCGTTAGCAAAATTTGAAGGAGTATCGAGGCGTTTCACAAGGATTGGCTTCTTTAATGGAGCTATGATAATAGATGACTATGCACATCATCCTGTAGAAATCGAAGCTGTCATTTCTGCTGCCAAAGCGATTACAAATGGAAGGATAATAGTAGTACATCAGCCGCATAGATTTTCAAGGCTGAGGTCATTATTTAGAGACTTTAAGAAATGCTTTAGAGGTGCAGATATTCTTGGTATTGCTCCTGTTTTTGCCGCTGGCGAACACCAGCTCGATGGGTTTGATAGTAAAACACTGATAGCATCCTTTACGAAAAAAGAGACGCAACAGGTTGAGTATATTGAAGACGAAGTTTCGTTTAGTAAATTTTTAAAAACTAATTGTAATAGGGGCGACATTTTCTTAACTCTGGGGGCAGGCAGTATAACTAATTGGGTTAATAACCTATCTTTTATAAGTGATGAAAATGAACATGAATAAAAAGAGTAAATTGGGTTTCCTTGATGAAAATCAATTTTCAGGATCAATAAATTATTCTTTTCCCTTATCAAAAATTAGTTGGATGAAAGTTGGAGGACCAGTCGATATTTTTTTCAGGCCAAAAAATTTGGATGATTTATCTAGGTTCCTTTCTCTAATACCAGTTGAAGTGAATGTTATGCCGATAGGAGCTTGTTCAAATCTTTTGGTAAGAGATGGAGGCCTTTCAGGAGTTGCAGTAAAACTAGGTGGGAGCTTTTCAGAAATAGAAATAAAAAATAATGAAGTCAAGCTTGGAGCCGGGAATTTTAGCTCTAAGGTTGCTGTCAATTTATCTGAACTAGGTTACGATTTAGCTTTTTTAAGAACGATACCCGGAACTATAGGTGGCGCGATAGCGATGAACGCTGGCTGCTATGGCAACTACATAGGTGATTATGTACAAAGTATAGAAGGCGTTAATAAGTCAGGTAAAATTATTCGATTGAGTAAGGAAAATCTTCAATTTAAATACCGCTGTAGTAGGTTGCCAAATGACCTTATTGTGACCTCCGCTATTTTGAAGCCAAAAATAGAAGAAAAAGGGGCAATAGAAGCAAAAATGAAAGAAATGTTGTCCAAAAGGGAAGAGACACAACCAATCAAGAAAGCAACCTGTGGCTCAACTTTCAAAAATCCTGATGGAAAATCATCACTTATGCTTGAGGACTCAATAGATTTTAAAGCTTGGAATTTGATTGATAGAGCAGGATTAAGGGGCAAAAAAATGGGCAAAGCCATGGTATCAAAAAAGCACCCAAATTTTTTAATAAATCTCGGGGGCGCAACTTCTAAAGAAATGGAGTCGCTTGGGGAGTATGTAAGGAAATCAGTCTATAAGAAATTTAAAGTTTCGCTTGATTGGGAGGTAATAAGGGTTGGGAGAAAATAAAATTGAACGTAACAGCTAATCCAAAAAATATCTCTAAGGTCTTAGTATTACAGGGAGGGGTTTCAGAAGAGAAAGAGGTATCAGATTCAACTGCTGAGAGCTGCATAGAGGCACTTAAAAGAATAAACCTAGATGTCGACGCGGTTAGTATTAACTCAAACAATATACATGACTTAGCTGAAGTCATAAAACGTCAGAATCCTGATATTATATTTAATGCCTTACATGGTGGCATCGGAGAGAACGGGACTATCCAGGGCCTATTTGAAACACTAAAAATTCCATATACACACTCTGGAGTTTTATCTTCGGCAACGGCAATGGATAAATTTATCTCAAAAAAAATATTTAAATCATCTGGTTTACCAGTGATAGAGGACCTGCTTTTAGGTGGAGAAGAACAATTACATCAGATACCTTTCGCCCCTCCATTTGTAATTAAGCCAAATAGTGGGGGTTCCTCTGTTGGAATTCACTTTATAAAATTCAAAGAGCAAATTGAAGAAGTAGAGAGGATTGTTGCAGATCAAGATAGGGAGTATATTTTGGAGAAATATATTCCTGGTAAAGAATTAACAGTTGCTGTTCTAAATGGTAGACCTTTGACAGTTACAGACATTGTAACTGAGGACTGGTATAATTACGATGCTAAGTATAAAAATGGTGGTTCTGAGCATATTGTTCCTGCAGATATTCCACAAGAAATATTCGATCTGTGTATTAATTATGCAGTAACTGCACACAATTCTTTAGGTTGTAGAGGTATTACCCGTTCGGATTTCAGATGGAATGAAAAGAATGGGAAAGAAGGACTATACATACTCGAACTAAATACCCAGCCAGGGATGACCAAAACTTCCCTTGTACCTGAACAGGCAAAATACCTCGGTTTAGACTTACAATACATTTGCCTAGAGTTGATTAAAGACGCATCGTGTAACAAATAGGTGAAAGATGAATTTGTTGAAATCTAATGATCCTGCGCCGTCAAGGTTATATTATAAGATAAACAGATTATTTTACAGGCTTTGGTTTAGATTAGTATTAATAATAGTTTTGCTGGTTGTAAGCATATTGCTATCAAAAAAATTTCTCTACAAAGACATTGACTTAAATGCAGAGATTAAATTTTTAAGTGAGGAAAGTTCCGCTATATACAAAGACCTAACAAAACTCTCCATAACAAGAATTTTAGTAAAAGGTGCCCAAGAGTCTTTGAAAAAAGAAATAATAACTTTAATTGAGAACGCTGCAACCGAAGGGTTTTCCGCGTTGAAAGCTCAGGCCCTAAGAGAAAAGATAGAAGATATAAGAAAGGTTAAAAAAGCTTTTGTTAAGTTTTCTACTGATGGATTAGTAATTGTAAATGTCATTGAAAGAAAAGAAGCCGTAGTATTTTTTAATAATGATCTTTATGAGGTCCTCGATAGTAATGGAGTTATTTTGTTTATAAAACAGAATTATGAGGGGCTATCAACTTTCCCGCTTTTAGTTGGGAAAGATGCATCAAAAAATATCAATGCATTATTAGCGTTAGTAAATGAAATAGGATCATATAAATCAGAGGTATTATACTATGAATGGGTCGGAGAAAGGCGATGGAACATTCATATGAAAAGCGAATTAGTTTTTAAATTGCCAGAGAATGATTTGAATAAAGGATTAAACGTTATGCGCATGTTTCTACGCGAGACAAATAAGCTTTCAGAAGCCGTAGTTTCTGTTGATTTGAGAAATATAGATAAACCAATAATAAGGTTTAGGAAGGCCCCACGTGTAGAAAATATTGGAAAAAATATAAGGAGGTTAGCAGGTTGAGGAAATTATTGCAGAGTCAGAGGCAGTTAAGGCAAAAAAGGTTGGCCGCTATAAAAAAGGGAACTGTTGCTCTGATAGACCTTGGAAGCTCCAAGGTGATGTGCTTAGTAGTTTCTCTCAGCGAGATAAATCAAATTAATTCATTCTCAACTGGTAAATCAGATAGAGGAGTGACTTTCAGAGTTATCGGTGCTTCAACCACAAAATCTAGAGGGATTAGGGATGGCGAAATATATGAGATGAGGGAAGCAGAAAGTGCAATAAGGACTGTAATTCAACGGGCCCAAAAAATGGCAGGTTGCCTAATTGAGAATGTTTTTCTGACCTTTTCCAGTGGCACTCAGAAATCTACTCTAATCTCATCCTCTATTGAATTTATTCAAAGGGAAGTAACAGAACTAGATATCGGACATGCGCTTTCAAAGGTAAATCTTGTTTATGATGATTTGAAAAGAGAAATAATCCACGCTTTGCCAGTTAATTTTAGTATTGATGATAAGCATGGATACATGGACCCGAGGGGAATAAGTGGATCGAAGCTGTCGGTCGACGTTAACATTGTTTCTATCCAATCGGATATAATAAAGAATATGGTGACTTGTTTGAATAAATGTGATCTGTCTCTGGCAGGATTAGCACTTGCCCCCTATGTTTCTGGGCAATCAAGCCTCCTTGAAGATGAAATGCAAGTAGGTGTTGTTTGTATTGATTTAGGTGCTTCCAGTTCGAGTATATCAATTTTCTTTCGAAAGAATTTAATCTTTTCTGAATCGATAAAGATCGGAGGACAACATATAACAAGCGATATTATGCAGGCATTTCAAATTTCTTTCTTAGCAGCTGAAAGATTAAAAGTTTTGCATGGAGGTTTGATTCCTGCCAACTCGGATGATAGAGAAACTATAGAATTGCCTGAGAACAATACAGATCTTTACGCTGACAGAAGAACTATAACAAAGTCTGAGTTACTAGGAGTAATTCGGCCCAGAGTTGAGGAGATCTTCGATTCACTTAGGATAATATTAGATAGCTCGGACTTCGAGTTTCTACCTGGACAAAAAGTCGTTTTAACCGGTGGGGGTAGCAAGTTAGCGAATATATTAGATTTTACTTCTATATTTCTCGGAAAACCAACACGCGTCGCCGTACCAATGAGGATTCAAGGGCTGCCAGCATCAACTCATGGCCCCGAAGCAGCTGCTGCTATAGGGCTAGCCTTAAATCTAGCTCAACCGCAAGATGAGTTATGGGACTTTAAAGCACCTTTTGAGCATGAAGGAGATGAGCTAATAAGAAGAACATGGCGGTGGGTAAAATCAAACTGGTAAAACCTCTCCTTACAAAAATTTGACTAGAAGATAAAAATAGTGACGAGTTAAAGTGATTCGGTTATTATACGAATCAGCAGAAAAAAACAAAAAAACTACAATGGCAGGCAACAATGGCAATAAATATAAGGATTCCTGAACACCAGGAATTGAAGCCAAGAATACTAGTTTTTGGTATTGGAGGCGCTGGCGGAAACGCCGTAAATAACATGATGTTAAAAAATCTAGAGGGAGCAGAATTTGTAGCTGCAAACACGGATGCACAGGCCTTACAGCAGTCGAATGCGCAAACAAAGTTACAGTTGGGGTTAAAAAGAACTCAGGGACTTGGAGCTGGTGCAAAACCGGAAGTTGGAAATGAAGCTGCAGTGGAAAGCACTGAACAGATCGCAGATATTTTAGATGGTGCAAATTTATGTTTTATAACAGCAGGAATGGGTGGTGGTACAGGCACAGGGGCAGCTCCCATTGTTGCTGAGCTGGCAAGACAAAAGGGGATACTAACCGTTGGTGTTGTCACGAAACCTTTTCAATTTGAAGGTACCACCAGAATGAAACAAGCTGATGAGGGAATATCAGCATTGCAGAAGGTGGTAGATACTCTAATAGTAATCCCTAATCAAAACTTATTCAGACTAGCAACCGAAAAGACAACATTCACTGAAGCTTTTTCTATGGCTGACGATGTTCTTTACCAAGGTGTAAAAGGTGTAACGGATCTAATGGTTAAACCTGGACTTATCAATTTGGACTTTGCCGACGTGAGGTCTGTCATGGATGAAATGGGAAAAGCAATGATGGGAACGGGAGAAGCTAGCGGTGAGGATAGAGCATTGCAGGCTGCGGAGAAGGCAATAGCTAATCCTTTATTGGATGAGATTTCTCTCAAGGGAGCTACTGGTGTACTTATAAATGTAACAGGCAGTAATGATATGACTCTATTTGAGGTAGATGAGGCAGCAAATAGAATTAGAGATGAAGTAGATCCAGAGGCTAATATAATAGTTGGATCAACTTTTGACACAGAGCTTACAGGGTCTATCAGAGTGTCTGTCGTGGCTACTGGCATAGATGTAGCTGAATTTTCAAAGCCTAATTCGCATGCACTCAATGAACTAAACGAGTTGGACAGAATTGAAGTCGATAACACCGATCAGCAAAGCTATTTTGCTAGAGATATTTTGCAAGAAAGTCAGATCAAAGACGAGCAATCCACAATTGATGGCGATACTTTAGATAAAGAAAAAAAAGAGTTGGAACCAATAGCTAGCGCTTTAAGCTCAGCCAAATTTTCTTCTGAAGAAAATATTAATAATATGGATAAAAGTGAAAGTGAAAAAAAATCAGAGCAACCTCTTAATCAATCTACTTCAGAGATAAATCTACCTTCAAGAAAGCAAAATGCTGAATCCGCACCTTCGAGTGGGGGTTTGAACAATCTTATAAGACGTATGACAGGCTTTGGAGAAAAAAGAGAGCAAAAAGACAACGAACTTACAAAGGATCAAATAGTTCAGCAAGAAGAAAAATTAATAACAGACAGAGAAGATGAAAGCAAATTAGAGATTCCAGCTTTTTTACGTAGACAAGCTAACTGAATAACTATTGAATTATTTTGACATATAACTGTGTATTGAGCTTTCTAGCCAATTAGGTAATCTTTTGACTTAAGGTTACAATGTTTCAGAAATCTATAAAAAACTCATTTATGCTTGAAGGCAAAGGCTTGCATTTTGGTAAAGATGCCAAAATGATTGTTCACCCTGCGTCAGCCGATCATGGCATAGTTTTTAAGAGAACGGACGTGAAGGACCATCAAGCTTATGTCAAGGCTAGCTTTGAGAATGTATCTAAGACTTATTTACGGACTCAACTTACAAATAATATGGGCGTTTCAATAATAACTGCTGAACACATTTTAGCTGCTTTTGCAGGCCTAGGAATTCATAATGCGTTTATTGAATTGAACGAAGCAGAGGTTCCGATATTCGATGGATCCTCAAGAATATTTGTAAAAGCGATACTTGAAGCAGGTGTCGCTGAGCTAGAGAAAAAGACTAAATTGTACAAAGTGGTAAACAGTATTCGAGTAGGTAACTCAGATGCTTGGGCGGAATTAAGACCCGCGAATACGTTCTCAATAGATTTTGAAATGAACTGGCCTGGCACTGCACTTAACAGACAAAGCCTTGATATGCCTATTGTAAATGGAGCATTCGTGAGAGAAATCTGTGATAGTAGAACTTTTTGTCGAAAAAGCGATGTTGTGCGACTCAAAGATGAAGGGTTTGCATTAGGAGGAGGGATAGAGAATGCAATCGTCGTTGGAGAAAATGAGATGACAGCACAAGATGGACTGAGATATGTAGATGAATGTATTCGACACAAGATTCTTGATGCCCTTGGAGACTTGAGCCTCGTAGGAAGGCCAATCTTAGGAAAATTTATTTCATGTTCTGGTGGTCATGGCCTAACAAACCTTTTGCTGAGAGAGTGTTTTAAAAGGGGGGACATATTTGTTAGTGAAGATTTCTCAGATGGAGATAGGGATAAACTTCCAGGTTTTGATATTTCAGAATCTGATACACAGAATATACTTTAATTACTAAAGCATATTTGGCCCTCTTTTCTTGACTTATGGATAATATTGAAGTTAGAAAGAAGTATGCTTTTTTTGTTTGGTTTATTCAAAATCTCTACTATGTGTTCGTTGCTTTTTCTACTTTTAAGTTGTAGTAACAAATTACCAAGCGAGATCAATGAGAGCAATACACCTGAAGAGATAATCAAACTGGGAGATGAGGCGTATCAAAAGGGCTATTTTGAACGAGCAGGAGATTACTATCTGGAGGTTAACAAGTATTTCCCCTATTCAGTAGAAGATGAGCTTGGATTGAGCAAAGCTGTAGACGCGTTTTACAAAGCAGGAAAATTTGAGGACTCACGTTTGGCATCTGCCAAATTTTTAAGTCTTTATCCAGAAAGTAATAGAGCTCAACAAGTGCTATACTTTCGGTCAAAGGGTTTTTGTGATGAGATAGATATAATTGAGAGAGATCAAGCAGCTGCTAAAGAATGTATAGCGAGCTTTTCAGCTTTCCAAAGGTTATATCCTAAAAGTAGTGCAAAAAAAGAAGCTGAGAGTGATATGAAGAGAGCTCGAGAGTTCCTGGTAGGTCAGCAATTAAATGTTGGAAAATATTATCTAAAGAGAAATAATCCAACGGCCGCTATGAGAAGATTTAAAAAAATCAAGAAAACGACAAAAGTTTCCAGTTTTTTACCTGAGGTATCCTACAGACTTATTGAAAGCTTTCTAATAATTGGACTATTGAATGAGGCATCGTCTGAAATGAATTATATGAGAAAAAAATTCCCAGCCAGTGATTGGACTAATGAAGCTTCCAATTTAATCGATAACTCAGGACTTAATTAGCTTGATAAAAAAACTTATTGTACAAAATATTTTTTTAATCGAAAATCTAGAATTAGAATTTAAATCGGGACTTAACGTGTTAACAGGTGAAACTGGAGCTGGCAAGTCCATTCTTTTAGATTGCTTGGGTTATCTTCTTGGCAAAAAAAATACTAGGATTGAGCTTTGCAACCGAGCTGAGACGGCTACTCTCATCGGAGAGTTTCAATCAGAGAAAAATGGCTTAATTAGCCAATTCCTGTCTGAAAAGGGATTTTCAACAGACGATAATCTGATATTGAGACAGAGCATCGGTACGAGTGGTAAACGAAGGGCTTATATTAATGACCTTCCCTGTTCGATAGAGTTGGTTCGAGATCTGGGCAACCTAATACTAGATCTAAACGGTCAATTTGAAGAACAAGGATTGTTAAATGTAAAAACTCATAGAGGTTTGCTCGACAACTATGGTAATTTACAGCAAAATTTAAAGAATGTTGACAAGTATTGGACAGAGCTTAATAAATTAAAAAAACTACTCGATACTGAGTATAAAAGAAAAGATTTGGTAGAAAATACCGACTTCTTGGAAAAATCAATTCAACAAATCAATGATTTACAACTTGATCAGAGTGAACTGGAGAGTATCGAGTCGCATAGGGAGGAGCTTAAAAAAGCTAGCCGAAGTAACGCCGGTATTTTGGATACTTTTGAGTCCTTAAATAGAGAGCTGGTGGAAGAGAGCATTTTAAATGCAATTAAGTCTTTAGAAAGATTAGAAAAAAAAGTGGACGTTGATAACCATTTGCCAATTGAAATGTTCTATACTGCTTTGGAAAAGTTTTCACAGGCTTGTGAAAATTTGGATCAACTTAGAGAAAGAAGCGCAAATAGTGAAAAGCAACTTGTTGAAATAGAAGATCGTTACCATTCAATAAAAAGAATATGTAGGTCTCACAATGTTGAGCTGGATCAAATATTCAATTTACAAGTTTCATTAGAAGAGGAATTAAAAAGTATAAGAGAAGTTGACGAAAAAATAAAAGAGATAGAGAAGGAAATTTTATTGATAAATGATCGGTATAAGAAGGAATCGGCTTTTTTGTCGAATGAAAGGTGCAAATTTGCTGCTATGCTGGACAAAAAGATAGAAAAAGAATTGAAGCCATTAAAGCTAGAGCTAGCTAAGTTTAAAACAGAGATATTAAGGGACCAGGAATCTAAATTTGGACGCGATCATGTTTTCTTCACTACTGAAATTAACCCAGGCTCTGGCTTTAAACCGCTGAATAAAATCGCTTCAGGTGGAGAGTTATCAAGGTTTCTTCTTGCCGCAAAGCTATGTTTTTTTGGTGAAGATAGCAAAAAAACACAAATCTTCGATGAAATTGATAGAGGAGTCGGTGGGGCTACAGCGTCAGCAATTGGGAAAAGGTTGCTAGAGTTATCCAAACATGAACAAGTATTAGTTGTTACCCATTCTCCTCAAGTTGCTGCTTACTCTGATAATCATCTTAAGGTTGAAAAGATCAATTCTGAGAAGTCAACAATAACAAAAGTTACCACGCTAAATGAAGAAAAGACTATAAGGGAAATAGCGAGGATGCTATCTGGAGAATTGGTGACCTCTGAAGCTTTGGCTGCAGCAGCTAAACTAAGAAATACTAGTAGGGGGATTAGTTAATTTTTACAACCTTGCCTGGATTTAATATCCCATTTGGATCAAACGTTCTTTTTATGGAGGACATGACATGGTAAGCTTCACCGTGCTCTTTTTCCATGAACTCAATTTTACCTATTCCTACTCCATGCTCTCCCGTACAGGTACCTTCCAGTTCCAATGCGCGTTCTACTATTCGCCTAGTCAGATCTTTTGCTAAATTTATATCATCATCATTATTAGGTCTAACCATTATTCCAGAGTGAAAATTTCCATCACCCACGTGCCCCATTATGCTGGGTGCCATTCCTTTCGATTTCATCTCTTTAGCTGTTTGATCTATCATTTCAGCCAAGTTTGATATTGGCACGCAAATATCAGTTACTAGAAATGTATGGTTAGGGTTTTTGGCTTTTATAGCATAATAATAGTTGTGCCTTGCCTTCCAAAGTTTGTTTCTATCTTCAGTCGCGGTACTCCAGTGAAAATCGCTACCACCATTTCCAGCCGCAATCTCTTGTACAGTTTCGGATTGTTCTTTTACGGAGGTTGCACTTCCATGAAATTCAAAAAACAAGTGTTCTTTTATTGGTAAGTCAAGTTTGGAGTACTCGTTTACAGCTTCGATAGATGTTGAGTCCATAAGTTCGGATCTTGCAATTGGTATTCCGATTTGAATTGTTTCAATTATTGTTCTTATCGCACTAGCTGTGTTGGGAAATGAACAAATTGCTGATGCAATCTCTTCGGGTATACCCTGCAGGCGTAATGTTAATTCTGTTATTATGCCCAGTGTTCCTTCTGATCCGACTATCAACTTCGTGAGGTCATATCCCGCTGAAGACTTTCTCGCTCTAGAGCCTGTTTTGATTACTCGCCCATCCGACATTACGACCTTTAGACTGATTACATTTTCTTTCATCGTACCATATCTAACAGCTGTTGTGCCTGAAGCCCGTGTAGCCGCCATCCCTCCAATAGAGGCGTTAGCTCCAGGGTCAACTGGAAAAAATAACCCAAATTCCTTTAGGTTAATGTTAAGTTCCTCTCTTGTTATTCCCGGTTGCACAGTGACATCCATATCATCTGGATTCACGTTCAAGATTTTTTTCATGTTTTCAAAGGATAAAGTCACACCACCATTTACTGGAATTGAGTTTCCTTCAAGGCTAGTTCCTGTTCCCCAAGGTATTACAGGGCACTTATGTTTATTGCATATTTCCATGACTTCAGAAACTTCCTTTTCATCTTTCGGGTATGCAACAGCGTCGGGAAGCATTTCTTTGTAATAGGTTTCGTTTTGCCCATACTGCTTTCTTTCAGCTGCTGAGATGCACAGACGCTCTCCCATCAAACTTTTTAACTCACTTATAGCATTTTCAATTGACATGCTTGGCCTCTCAAATACAAGATAACTGTAACAGTTTAAAAAAAAAAATAAAATATAAATGACACCCCAAAATCAAGTTGAAAAAACTTTGAGCTCCCCATTCAGGACAAAAAACCAAATTGTGCTTGGTGAGTGGATAGACTATAACGGCCATATGAACGTTGCCTATTACACTCTAGCTTTTGATAAGGCTTTAGATTTCTTTTTTGAAGATGTGCTTAATATTGGACCGTCTTTTGTTGAAAAAAATAAAGAGGGACCATTTGCTCTTAAAGCTAGTTATAATTATTTCAGCGAGTTATTGGAAAGTGATAGCTTTTTCGTCGATATAAGTATTTTAGATTTTGATGCAAAAAGGGTCCATGTCTTCGGTGAAATGAGAAAAGATAAGTCGCTTGAATTATCAGCTGTTTTTGAGACGGTTCTGATGAATATGGACTTAAGTGCACGCAAAGTTAAACAATATCCAGACAGAGTGTTAGAACTGTTCAAGCTTTTTAAGTCATCATTGGACCAGGATAAAATACCTTTAGAAATAGGAAAGAAAATTACATTAAAAAAATAAGTTATAAAATCCTACATGCGTCTCTAAGCCATGTTTTCTCAGAGACATTTAAAATAGGACTTAGTTTATTATAGACATTATCGTGATATGAATTTAGCCAATGTAACTCGTCGCGACGAAGCAAATTTTTTTCGATGAGCTTTTTTTCGAAGGGGACTAGTGTTAATGTCTCAAATTCTAAAAATTCTTTCTTCCTTGAGTTTCCACTCTTCTTTTTAACATACACTAAGTTTTCCAATCTTATTCCTAACTTGCCTTCCAAATAGACTCCAGGTTCGACACTTAAAATCATCCCGGGATTTAACGGAACCGTATTAAGTCTTGAAATTCCTTGAGGGCCTTGATGCACATTTGAAAACACCCCCACTCCGTGACCAGTTCCATGGTCGTAATCTAACCCATGTTCCCACAAAAAGTATCTAGCCAAAGGATCTAATTCCTTTCCTGTCAATCCTGCGGGCCATCTTAGCTTACTTAGGCATATTAGGCCTTGTAATACTTTTGTGTAGAGAAACTTCTGTTCTGGCGAGACTCGTCCTTTTATTATGGTTCGGGTAACATCTGTAGTACCCTCAAGGTATTGCCCCCCACTATCAACCAATATCAGGTCTGAGGGGTTTATCTGCTTGTTACTCTTCGGTGACACTCTATAATGAGTTATAGCAGCGTTAGATCCTGCTGCACTTATGGTATCAAAAGAATTATAATAAAAAGATGAATCAATTTTTCTGACTTTTTCCAGTTTCTTCACAAGTGCGATCTCATCAAGGGTATTGACTTTTGTGCTTTTAAACCACCTAAGAAATCTTAATAAGGCTACCCCATCTTTTTCATGGCTCTGAATTGAACCTTTTAATTCAATTCGGTTTTTTCTTGCCTTGAATAAAGATATAGCATTACATACCTTCTCAGAATCTATACTTCGCCCTATGATTTTCTTTTTAAGAATAAAAGGGGTATTGGTTGGCTCAAATAGAACCTTTTTTAATTTTTTTATATCTTTAAAAAAAAAATCAAAATGTTTCAATTGCACATTTTTTCTAAGTTCTATGGCAGAATTTTTATAAGCGTCTCTCATAGAATAGATACATACATGATTATAGTGCACAATTGCATAGCAGTTCATTAGGGGAGAGTTCGGAACATCTTCACCTCGTATATTCGCTAGCCAGCAAATGGAGTCAGAACAGGTAAGTATAAAGCCCTGTTCTTTACAAAGGTTAAGTTTCTTCTGTATTTTTTTTATTTTCTGAGCGGTATTTTCTCCTGAGAGTTTGTACGGCCTTAAAAAGGGTTTCGCCAAAGCTTCAAATGGCTTATTCAGCCAAACTGCATCTATTAAGTTACTAACTTCTTTAAGTCTAATAGACTTTTGTAGCATTTCTTTTTGTGTTTCTATCTCCTTTATTGAGTGCAACCAAGGGTCAAAACCTACTGTTATATTTTTTTTAACGTTTTTCTGTAACCAAGAAAATGGTGAGTTCTTGGTTATATTTTCAATTGTAAAAAAAGATTGGTCGACTTCCTGTCGTATCTGAATGCTGTATCTACCATCAGTAAATATGACGGCAGAGTCTTTAAATATTATTGCAAATCCTGCTGAGCCAGTAAATCCTGTAATCCATTCCAAACGGTTGTGAAAGGGCGCAGTAATTTCATTGAAGTACATATCATTGTGAGGAACCAAAAAGGCATCTATCCCACACTCTTTGAGTTTTTTTCTTAAAAGAGCAAGTCTGTCTCTTATTGATAACTCTTTTTTATTATCCTTATACTTTTTTTGAGTTAACACTCAAGAATTTCCTATGTTGGTTTTCTTTTCTTCAAATAGGTCAGCTAATTGCTCGGTCATGGCGCCAGCAAGTTGTTCAGCATCTGTAATTGTAACGGCTTTTTTGTAGTATCGTGTTACGTCATGTCCAATGCCAATAGCAAGTAGCTGTACTCGATTTGTTGTCTCTATTTTATTAATGATATGTCTGAGGTGCTTTTCTAAGTAATTAGCAGGATTCACAGACAGTGTCGAGTCGTCGACAGGTGCTCCATCAGATATAACCAGTAAGATTTTTCGATTTTCTTCTCTCTTTATAAGCCTCTTATGTGCCCATTCTAAAGCTTCTCCATCAATGTTTTCTTTTAAAAGCCCTTCTTTCATCATTAGACCTAGGTTTAGCTTGGCCCTTCTCCAAGGCTCATCGGCGTTTTTATATATAATGTGCCTTAGGTCATTAAGACGACCTGGATTCTTTTGTCGCCCTTGCGCCAACCATTTTTCTCTTGATTGTCCTCCTTTCCATGCCTTAGTAGTAAATCCTAGGATTTCACATTTAACATTACATCTTTCCAAGGTCTTAGCTAGTATTTCAGTGGATATTGCTGCTATAGATATTGGCCTGCCCCGCATCGAGCCTGAATTATCGATCAATAAAGAAACTATAGTATCCTTAAAGTTCGTACTACTCTCTTGTTTAAAGCTTAACGGCGTGGTTGGATTTAATACTACTCGTGACAGCTTAGCAGCATCTAATAATCCTTCCTCTAGATCAAATTTCCAAGTTCTATTTTGTTTAGCCTGCAGTCTTCTTTGAAGCTTGTTTGCCAGACGCGATACGGCACCTTTTAGACCATCTAGCTGTTGATCTAAGTATTCTCTCAATTTTTCCAATTCACTTGTATCCGCAAGCTTATTTGCACTTATTTCTTGATCGTTAGCTGCATCAAATATTTGATAAAATGTTTCTTTAGATGGGTTATTCTGGATATTGTGGATAACTTGGTTTTCACTTTGATCTTCACCTTCTATAGCCTCCTCTATCTGACTATCTTCTATATCTGCATCCGCACTTGCAGTTTGTTGGGGCTCCCCATCATCTGTTTCACCATTTTCCGAATTATCATTTTCTTCGTCGTCTGATCCCTGTCCTGCCTCTTCTTGTTCTACTTCCTCTTGACTATTTTCTTCTATATCACTATCCGCATCATCTAGCTCCCCAAGCTGTTCTCCATACCCAAGTCTTTCAATTAACTTTCTACTTAGAAGGGCAAACTTCTCTTGATCAAGGATATCGTCAGTTTTGCTAAATTCCGGCTGACCAGTTAAATCTTTAAACACTTCTTTCGCATCTAATAGTAGAGATGCTTCAGAAGGTAAATCCATTTCAGATAGTTGTCTTTTTATAAAATACCTTGCGAGTTGTGAAATATCTTCTTCCTCCATTCCGATAGAGTTTTTCGTTGAGCGCTCTGAAGCCTCTAC
>CACGMO010000006.1 GCA_902574225.1 uncultured Alphaproteobacteria bacterium | reverse complement strand
CTTTTCCTTGGCTTGTGAAAAGATACGATTGTCATTACTACCGCTTTGTTATCTACAAAGAAAAAATATTTTCTTACAAACTCTTTTCGTTTTGAGGAACTAACCATCTGAAAGTTCACATAGAAAAATTTACTTTGTAACTTTTTTTCACCGTAGATCAGCTTCTTTTTGCTAGATGCAGCAGTAAATTTCTTGAACTCGATTTTATCAGCAATTTCCGATAAATATCTTTTTTTTGAAATTTTTTTTTGAACTCTCGACTGGGTGAATGTAATATTAACAATCGTGTCAACTGGTCTGCGACTAAAATATAATCTATCACCATTGTTTACTTCTATACAATTTGTGACCACCAATGTTTCTCGCAACCCAGTGGAGTTATTAGCGCTTCGATCCAAACAAAAACCCCTTGGCAATTTATGTTTTACCTTTGATTGACCTGCAGGTACAGAAATAGAATTTGTCAGTGGTCCTGATCCAATTGATAAGCAACCATTCAAAAGCAGCAAGAGATAAAAACCTCCGAGCATTCTGCTTAAATTTTTCAAGAGCAAATCTCCAATATAATTAGTCGAGTGTACCCACTATTTATCCCAGAAAAAACAGTTGTTTTATTTTTATTTTGTATAATTTTATTTTTTAGTTTAGCAATAGTGATTATATAAAAAAAACTGGTATATAAAATGAATTGGATCTCTAACTTTGTTAGGCCAAAAATTAATGCAATATTCTCACGTAAAGGTAGCTCTGAGACATTGTGGGTTAAATGCGAGAGCTGTAACTCGATGATATTTCATAAAGAATTTAGCCAAAATCTCAATGTGTGCCCAAGTTGTAACTATCATATGTACATGTCTCCCGAGGACCGTTTCAGATCATTATTCGACGATAGCTTATACTCGGCGATTGATTATGACGCTCCAGAACAAGATCCTCTGAATTTCAAAGATACAAAAAAATATACTGATAGAATAAAAGATGCGCAGAAAAGTACTGGTCAAAAGGAAGCAATTTCAATTTCTGAAGGTCAATTAGGAGGCATGAAAACGATAATAGCCTGTCAAGACTTTAAGTTCATGGGAGGTTCTATGGGTATGGCCGTAGGAAACGCAATTTTAGCAGGAGTAAAAAGAGCAGTGAAAAATAAATCTCCCTTTATTTTATTTGCTGCTGCTGGGGGTGCCAGAATGCAAGAAAGTGTTTTATCACTAATCCAAATGCCCAGAACAACTGTCGCAATTGAAATGCTACGAGATGCCAAGCTTCCCTATATAGTTGTATTAACAAACCCAACTACTGGAGGAGTTACAGCGTCTTATGCAATGCTGGGTGATGTACAAATAGCTGAACCGAATGCACTTATTTGCTTTGCTGGACCAAGAGTTATAGAGCAAACAATTAGGGAAAGACTACCAGAGGGATTTCAGAGATCAGAGTATTTGTTGGACCACGGAATGCTTGATAAAGTGGTATCTCGAAAATTTTTGCGAGAAGAGCTGATAAAATTAATCTATCTATTAAAAAATCAACCTCCACCTGTTAGGGGAAATATTACAGAGTTTGATGGACCTAATGGACGAGATTCTTAAAAGGCTGGGATTACTTCACCCCAAAATAATCGATCTTAAATTAGACAGAGTAAAAAGACTTTTGAGGAAATTGGGCAATCCCGAAAAGTCAATACCTCCTATAATACATGTCGCTGGAACTAATGGAAAAGGTTCCACTATTGCTATGATTAAAGCTGGATTGCAAAAAAGTGGGTTTAGTACACATACATATACATCACCACATTTGGTGAGATTTAATGAGAGAATCGAGATAGGGAACAAAAGAATAAGTGAGGATGCACTAAAGGAAGTTCTTAATGAATGCGAAAAGGTAAATAACTCTCAACCAATAACATTTTTTGAAATAACTACCTGTGCTGCTTTTCTTGCATTTTCAAGAGCATCTGCTGACTATACACTTTTAGAGGTTGGACTGGGCGGAGAGTTTGACGCTACTAACGTTGTTCAAAACCCTGTAGCCTCAATTATTACTCCAATATCCTTCGATCATAGGGAGTATTTGGGAAGTTCAATAAAAAAGATTGCTGCTGCTAAAGCTGGTATAATTAAGAAAAACACTCCCACTATAATCTCCAACCAATCTCCAATAGTAAAACGAATACTTGATGCAAAATGCGTATCGAATAATAGTAAAGTTATCTGGTCAGCAGAAAGTTTCACCGTTTCTAATTCAAGGCAATCGATTATTCAAAAACTCAGCAAAAAAAGTATCGAATATCCTTTTCCTAACTTAATTGGCACACACCAAATCAGCAATGCAATGACTGCTATTTCTACACTTAATTATTTAAAGGTCTCCCATAAACACATATGTGAAGGGTTAACGTCTACTTACTGGCCAGCTAGGCTCCAAGAGATAAATAACGGAAGTCTACATGAATTGATAAAAAAATATAATATTAATAACAAATTATGGATCGACGGAGGCCATAATGAAGACGCTAGTATTCAAATAAGTAAGAGTGTGGGTTTTATGAATAAAAAAAACCTCCATATCATTTTTGGTTGTCTTGAAAATAAAGATCATAGATCTTTTTTAAGAAATTTAGTGGCCGTAGCCTCATCTCTTAGTGTAGTTGAAATTGATAACCAACCCTCATCACTAATTAAAACTGTTGCCGTTTCATGTGCTAAAGAAGTAGGTTGGAAAAAAATCTATTCAGCGCATAGCATTCGAGATGCTATTAAAAACATTTGTTCCCAAAATGAGGTATTAGCCCCACAAGTTTCAATTTTAATTTGTGGTTCCTTATACTTGGCAGGTCAAGCTTTGAAAGAAAATGGGGTTGAAATCTAGGTGCTTTCGTCAATCCAGTTTTTTAAATCTGTCTTAGGTGCCGCCCCAATTTTAGATGAGATCATTTCTCCATTTTTATATATAAAGAGTGCCGGAATACCTCTAACACCTAATTTGCTTGGACTATTTGGGTTTTCATCAACATTGATTTTTGCAATCTTAATTTTTTCTCCATATTCCTCAGACAACTCTTCCAAAGCTGGTCCTATTTGTTTACATGGCCCGCACCACTCCGCCCAAAAATCGATCACTACAGGAACCGAGCTCTTTATTACTTGCTCTTCAAAAGTCTCATCCGTCACGTTAAATGTTGCCATGGTTTACTCCTAGTTTTTTATCCTTTTTTGATAATAAGTTTCTTTAAAATAATCTCTGATATCGTTAAGTTCAAAAAAAAATTCTCTAACAGTAGTATTAGAGTCGTTTTCAATAATTTCAATCTCTTTGTCAAAATCGTCACAAGTTTTCCACTTTTCTTTGTTAGTACTTGTTAATTGATCTTCAATCGAGCGCTCAATTTTGTCTCTTACACTTAATGGTAAGGTTTGAGGGCTCTCCTCATAAATAAGCCTCATCCCAAAATAAGAAAAACGTTTATCAGAAAATTCCTGACATAAATTATATCTATTTGACCAATTCTCATTCTTAAACTGTTGTTTCAGTTTTTGGTCCTTATGGCTCGGAAATCCACCAATATACAATGTTTCCTCTGCCATAATATCTTCTTGTGATCCGCTTAATTCTTTTTCTTGTTTACTCTCCTCTGCAATATCCAAAAGCATTGACGCTAAATTTTGTTTAAAAAACGAAGCTTTCTCTAGAACCTCAGATCTTTTTTGGAATTCATTTATATTTATTGAGTTGAAAAACCAACTATCCTCAACTTGGCTTTTTTTTAGTAATATTGGACCTTTGTTAGGTTTCACAAATTTAAGAAATTTTTGACCGGAAATATAAATATCTCTTAAATCCTTTAAATTTAATTCAATTAAATCCTGAGGGTCGTAATTTAGATCAAAGAGGACTGGGAAATTATATACGGGATGACTAAACAGAAAAGTTCCTGAAATTGGAGTTGTTTTTCCATAAAATGTTTGGCATAAAAATACTATTTTCTCTTCCGAAAGGGTATTGTACACCCTTGATTTATTCGCACCATCTAAAAATGATCGCCAGAAGCTAGGTTTTCTTTTGGATATAAGTTGTGCCAGTTGTTTTGTAGCCATAACATCACCAAACGCATCATGGGCAAGGTGATTAATGGCATTCGCTGGTGCTATTTGGTCTAGCTTAAAAGTCTTCTTCTTTTTTTCATTAGTAGGGACATTAATAGTATTCGGGAAATAAAAATCTACGGTTCGTAATAGCTCTAGTAAATCAGCCCTATGGTTATTATTCCTGCTTGTCAAATATGGGTCAAGAAGGGCCCTGAAGAATGAGTGTCTTAAAAATTCCTCATCAAAATTTATGCTGTTATAACCTATAAATATAGAAGGTGACCATTTAATAAACTTTTCTTCTATTTTTCGAAGCATCTCGTAGTGTGAACATTCCGTTTTTATTAGTTTGGCGTAATCAGTATTATTTACTGCGAGAGCGAAGGGACTTGGTATGAGTCCAGGCTTCAATCTACATCTATATTCAAATGCCTCTATCTCATTAAACTCTTTAGAGACTTTAGTTGCTCCGACCTGGAGAATTTGATCCCAATGAGGATCTCTACCAGTTGTCTCAAAGTCATAAAAAATTAAATCCATATTTTCTTATTCTAAATATTTTACTTATTAAAATGTCTACTACCCAATAAAGCGCCAATCAGATCATCCCACCCATCTCCAAAAAATGCAACTTCAACGTCTCTATAATCTTTTAGCTTTTTTGTTTCTAGTATATTTATGCTTACGTACCGAGAAAGGCTTTCTTTTTCTAAAATTTCTGGCCATTCTATAATAGTAATCTGATTATCAAAGACATCTGGGATCCCCAACTCGAATAGCTCCAACTCACTTTTAACCCTGTAAAGGTCAATGTGTGAAATTTTACGGTACTTAAATTCATAGCCTTGAATTAAAGAAAATGTTGGGGACGAAACTTCTTCAATATCTATATTTTCCTTTTTCGCAATCGCTTTAATTAATAGTCTAGCAAACTCTGTCTTTCCAACTCCTACTTTGCCGGAAAGAAGTAGCAAGTCACCATTTTCTGTATTTTTTGCAAAAATTTTTGCTATCTGACCTAAATCAAGGATTTCCAAATCAAGTGAATGTAATGTAAAAAAGGGCTCAGCTAACATTTCTTGGGTTCTCCTTCATTTTAGCTTTCTTATCCCATTGCAAGACTTCGATAGATGATCTTTCCCAAGAAATCTCGACTTTTGCCCCCGTTATTCGTTTTTTTCCATCATTTTCGATTTGTTGCATATTTGAAAATTTCAACCGCCCCTTTGTTTTCTCCAATAAAATATTTGCTATGAATAAACCAAGGCCCATTCCTTCTTCGGATCTTCTATTTTTTACCTCCATTAAATAGAAATTACTTTTCTTTAGAAATGGTTCTCCAATCATATTTGTAATATCATTAGGAAACCCTTTACCATCATCGGTTATCTCTAAATTTATTTTTGTGGAGTTGGTTATTAAATTGATATCTACATGAGATTTAGAAAATTTCAGTGCATTGTGAACAATATTTCTTATACCATGTATCAGTTCAGGTTCTCTTTTAACCAAAGGTATCATTTTTTCATTTATTGAAATACCCTCATGACTTTGACTCACCCCGTTAAGTCTGAAAATTATTTGCTTTTCAAAGTTTTTATATGGCTGGCTAGCTTCAAAAAGAAGTGTGAAAAAATCAATGATTTTTACATACTGATCATCTTTCCCAAGTGACCCCATATCCGAAATTATTGTCTTACATCTCTCAATTTGTTCGTATATTAATTTTATATCTTGATAGATGGGGCTATCGCTATCAATTTCACTAAGAAGCTCCGATGAAGCCAATTTAATTGTTGCGAGTGGAGAACCCAATTCGTGGCCTAAAGCGGCGACTACACCTGTCAAGGCCGTTAATTTCCTTTCTTTCTCCAAAGCAACTTGAGTGGCCTGAAGAGCTTTGTTCATATTTGAATTATCCAAAAATATTCTCCTCACATAACTGCCTAAAAATGTCACGGTAATTATTAACGAAGCTGAGAAACCAACTAATAAAATTTCTGGAGGCATTAAGACATCTCCTGAGCTGTCAAGAATAGGAAAATTTTTAAAGCTCAATAGCAATATGCATAAAAATGTCATTACACCAAGAGCAATAAGGTAGATTATTGGCAAAGAAGATGCAGATACAATAGCTGGTACAATGATAAGGATCGAAAAGGGATTGCTTATTCCACCGGAAAAATAAAGCAATAGCGAAATTTGGGTCAAGTCAAAAGAGAGAAATAAAAATGTCTTCAAAGCTGATAATCGCTTTTGTCTTCTGAAGTAAATGCTAAAAGTAAGGTTAACGATACAAGAAAACAAAATTATTATAAAACATGCCTTAACGTTAAAGGTCAGGCCTAGAACCAGATCAGTAACTGCTATTGCAACACCTTGTCCAACTATCGCTAGCCAGCGTAAATTTACTAGATTTTTAGGCTTAATCCAACTTTCATCTAAATAGATTTGCGTTTTAATTGAATTTATCATTTTTAAAGTTGAAGTACTGAATACAAGATAATATCTAACATACTTTTTATGAAATTCTTGTAAAATTAATTGTTTTCATTAAATGCTTGGTAAGAATACTCAGGAAAATGTTTGACGGAGAGTAATTTTGGAACATATTATCCACAAAGAAGGACGCATGTTGATGTTAGATGAAACTAATTACAAAATCGACGAGAATAATTCTCTACTGATCTTGGACGATGACCAACCGTTCTTAAAAAGATTGAGTGTGGCCATGGAAAAACGAGGTTTTAACGTTTTTCCAGCCAGTTCTATGGCAGAATTTAGTAGAATTATAGAAAGTGACTGTCCAAACTATGCGATAATTGACCTTAGGCTTAGCGATGGAACTGGATTAGATGCTGTCGAAAGTATAAGAAATTTAAACCCAAAATCAAAAATCATAGTACTTACAGGTTATGGTGCAATAGCCACTGCGGTTGCTGCAGTCAAAATAGGTGCGATTGATTACCTGTCAAAGCCAGCAGATGCAAACGATATTTTGAACGCTCTTGTTTTTAGTGACCAGAGTAAGCCTCCTCCGCCAGTCAACCCGATGTCGGCAGATAGGGTAAAGTGGGAGCATATTCAAAGGATATTTGAATTGTGCAATAGAAATGTATCTGAGACTGCTAGGAGATTGAACATGCATAGAAGAACACTACAAAGAATTTTAGCAAAAAGAAGTCCGCGATAATACCTTTATTGTTTGAGAAGCTCAGGAAGATTTCCGTACTCACCTGCCGCCTCCTTTACAAAAAAACTCTTCAACAGATCAGATTTATCAAGAGCGTTCATACCCAGCTCTCTCAGAGTTTTCAGATAAAAATTGTCATTCGAGAAAAGCGCGTTTATAAAATCCGTGTAAGTTGCTAGAGATATCCTATCGAATGATCTCCATGATTCATATTGTTTTAAAAGGTGATTGCTTCCAAGATCTAAACCTAATTTTTTTCCTTTCAGAAGGATATCAACCAAAGAGGCAACATCTCTAAAACCTAGATTCAGACCCTGCCCGGCAAGTGGGTGAATTGCTTGAGCTGAGTCTCCAATAAAAACTTTTCTATTATCAATAGTGTCTCTTAGAAACCTTAGATAAAGCGGGAATGTTTTTTTTTCACCTATCAACGCAAGGTTAGTTAAAATATCTCCAATGTTATCCTTCAAATAGTCTTTAAATTTTTCATCATTAGAATTGGTTATTTTATTTCCAAGTTCTATTGGCAGACTCCAAACAAAAGTTGCCCGTTTCCCTTTGAGAGGAAGTACTGCTAACGGGCCACCTGACAAAAATAATTGATGGGCAACAAATTTGTGCTCATTTTCATGAGACAGGTTCCCAACTATCGCTAATTGATTATAATTTTTTTTGAGAAAATTTTTATTTAAGCGTTTTGCAAAGCCGGACTCTCGACCATCGCTAATAATAAATATTTCAGTGCTAATCAACGATTTGTCAGAAAGCATGATTTTAGTTTCGAAACTATTGGTCTGATCCTCAATTACTTCTGTGGAGTTAATCAATTGAATTTTTGTATTTCTATTAAGCTCTGAACCAAGCACTTTTCTCAAGTAAAAGTCTTCTATCATGTAGCTCGAAGGCCCAACCTCGTTGGGTTCTTTATTAAACTCTACCAAATGCCGCTTTATGTCACTAGAATTCTTTCTTGTCGAAAGAATGATATTTTCTATAGGACTTACCTTTAATCTTTTTGGGTCCCATAGATCGAGATTGATTAATAAATTCTTTGAGGTTCTTGATAGCGCATAGGTTCGTCCCTTATTTCTCTCTATTCGATCCTCCTCTGAGGTCCCATCAACAACTGTAACGTCCAATCCCTTTGATGCAAGCGCTATCGCCATTGTACTTCCGATTAAACCCGCACCTGCTATAACAATTTGTCTTTTTTTTGAAATTTTCATGATCAGATCAGTCACCAGTTGGATTTGGGAAATAATATATTTAGTAAATAATTTAACTAGTTTATTATATCAAAAAGTAAATAAAACCAACCGACAAAGAAATGGACTTTGAAAATTTTAAAAATAAAAGAATTAATGATGTCAGTAGATTGATTGGGAACGGGCAGATATGCCCAGAGGAACTCACTCGTTTCTATTTACAAAGAATATCAAGTGACTCTAGATCGGAAGAAATATTTACTGAAGTCTATAAAAAATCTGCTCTAGCCTCAGCTAAAGAGTCAAAACAAAGAGCCAAAGTCGGGTTAAGAAGAGGGGTTCTTGATGGAATTCCAATATCAATAAAGGACTTAGCCGATATAAAAGGAAAACTAACAGGCGGTGGATCGTCTCTAACTAATAAAGAAAAAGCGAGGAATAACGCTACTTTTGTAGATAATTTACAAAACCAGGGAGTAATCATTTTGGGTAAGACACATATGACTGAGCTTGCTTTTTCAGGCCTTGGTCTAAATCCTATCACCGCGACCCCTACTAACCCATTTAATGAAGAACTTGTTTCTGGAGGATCTTCCTCGGGGTCGGCAGTATCGGTTTCTAGGAATTACTGTTTTGCTTCAATTGGTTCAGATACTGGGGGGTCTGTTAGAATTCCTGCAGCCTGGAATAATCTAGTAGGATTGAAAACGACCCATAATCTAATTGACTTAAATGGTGTTTTGAAACTTTGTCCTAGCTTTGATACCCTGGGGCCCATTTGCAGAAATGTTGATGACACCAATTTACTTTTTAACGGAATGATCAATGGAAAGTTTCAAAAACTAAGAAAATATAGGCCTGAAAACTTTAAGTTTTTAATTATAAAAAATATGTTTTTTGAAGGCATAGATGGTGACATAAATGATAGCTTTAATGTCACTATTGATAAGATAATTAAAAGCGGTGCACGTGTAGAATATAAGAACATATCAGAGATTGATAGCGCATTTGAAATCAGCAAAACTGTTTTTCCAGCTGAAGCATATGGGATGTGGCAACATGAAATTGAAAAAAACCCAGAAAAAATGTTTTCCCCTATTCGGGAAAGATTTCGTAGTGGAAAAAAGATCTTAGCGCATGATTATGTGTATTCCCTACAAAGATTATTTGAATTGAGGATGAGTTTCCTAGAGAAAGTTATTGGGTTTGACGCTATATTGGCACCAACCTCACCCATAAAACCCCCAAGCATTACAAAATTATTAGCTAGTCATAAATTCTTTACTGAAAGGAATTTATTAGCTTTGCGAAATACTAGAATAGCAAACTCATTAAATTTATGTGCGTTAACATTGCCAACCTATACAGATTTTTCTGGTTTAATGCTTATGGGACGTCCTAACAATGAATTTGATCTAATGGGCATCGGATTAGCTATCGAGAAAATAAAGTAATCAAATAAAAAGTCTAATCTTTACCTAGATGGCAAAAAAAAGTATTATGTACAAAAAATATATCTTGAAATAACCAAGAAAATACGAGCAGAAAAAATGTCTTTTTTAGAAAAAGTTGACTATCCAGAATCAGCTGTAAAGGAGTATTCAAAGAAGTTTTTACTATTCATTTTTGTAAAAACTCTTGGAATTTTACTATTTTTTTCATCAGTCTTTATATTACTATCCGTGATCACATACTCCAAAAATGATCCTAGCTTCCGAAATGCCAACGACGGAGAAATTGCAAATCTATTTGGTAAATTTGGTTCTTATTTAGCAGACTCTCTTCATGTAGCAATTGGAGTTACTATGCTTACATTACCTATATTCCTATTTGCATGGTCGAGTAGATTTCTCTTCAGTAACGGTCCAATTTATCTTTTCAAAAGAATTATTCTGCTACCTTTTTTTATTGGCTTTTTCTCAGTATTTTTATCAACAAATGCTCCCCCAAACTACTGGTCTTTTGAATATGGTCTAGGTGGAATATTTGGTGATACATTTTTGAAGAAACTACTAATTTATCAACCCATCGAAATAAATCTGTGGCTTCAAATAATTGCAATAATCTGTCTATCCTTTTCTATTTTTTTGTTTTTTCTTGTTGCTGGTTTTAAAAAGCATGAGATTTACTCTTTGACAAGAAATAGAGTTCGGCATTTAAAGATTTTTTTGGTGGGATCATATAATGCTCTTAAGATTCTCTTAAAAAGCATATATCAATCCGATAAGAAGAGTTTAGAAACAGATGACCATAAGAATGCTTCAATAAAGCTATACGACTCTGCAATAAAAAATAACGACTATCAAGATACAAATAACAATTTTTCTGCTTCTAGAGAAAATGAAAAAGATCTTTTAAATGGAATTTATAATAGGCCGCCTATTAGTATTTTTGGTAATGGAAGGATAAAAACAAGATCTAACAAAATTAAGAGTAGTAGCAGAGCTGCTTCCGAAGCGCAGCCATCACTAGATTTAACTCAAAATAAAGAAGTATACCGTTATCCCCCTTTAGCTCTGCTTAGTGATTATACATATCAATCTGTAAGCTCTGTGAGCGCTGTTTCATTAAATGAAAATGCAAAAATGCTTGAAGCAGTATTAGAAGATTATGGGGTAAAAGGTAATATTATTTCTGTCAAGCCCGGTCCTGTAGTAACTCTTTACGAGCTAGAGCCAGCTGCGGGTTTGAAAGCTAGCCGAGTAATTTCTTTATCTGAGGATATAGCAAGGTCAATGTCTGCTTTGGCAACTAGAGTCTCTACAATACCAGGTCGATCCGTTATAGGAATTGAATTACCAAACTCAACCAGAGAAAAAGTTTTTTTAAAAGAACTTTTGTCATCGAAAAGTTATGAAGATTGCCGTTTTCAATTACCACTGGCCTTGGGTAAAGATATAGGCGGAGAGCCCGTGATAGCAAATCTTGCAAAAATGCCCCATCTCTTGATAGCAGGAACAACTGGGTCAGGAAAATCAGTTGGTATCAATACAATGATCCTATCCCTTTTGTACCGGCTTACGCCAGATCAATGTAGACTGATAATGATTGATCCTAAAATGTTAGAATTATCTGTTTATGATGGCATACCTCATCTGCTTAGCCCGGTGGTCACTGACCCTAAGAAAGCAGTAGTAGCCCTCAAGTGGGCGGTATTAGAAATGGAAGATAGATATAGAAAGATGTCACGGATGGGTGTCCGAAATATAGAAAGCTTTAACTCGAAGGTAAGCGAAGCAATCAAGAAGGGAGAAACTTTCTCAAGAACTGTTCAAGTAGGGTTTGATCAAAATACAGGTGAGCCGCTTTATGAAGAACAGAGCGAGGAGCCCAAAGCATTACCATTTATAGTCATTATAGTTGATGAAATGGCAGACCTAATGATGGTTGCAGGAAAAGAGATAGAAGGTTGCATCCAGAGATTGGCACAAATGGCAAGAGCTGCAGGTATACATCTCATTATGGCTACTCAAAGGCCCTCAGTGGATGTTATTACTGGAACGATAAAGGCAAACTTTCCCACAAGAATTTCTTTCCAGGTAACCTCAAAAATAGATAGTAGAACAATTTTGGGAGAGATGGGCGCTGAACAACTTCTTGGAATGGGCGATATGCTTTATATGGCAAATGGGGGTAAAGTTACTCGCGTTCACGGTCCTTTCGTATCCGACGCAGAGGTTGAAGAAATTGTATCTCATTTAAAGGAACAAGGCGTGCCTGAGTACCGGGAAGAAATATTGGACCCAAAAAATATTGAAAATAACGATAGTTTTTTTGATTCATCAACTACGAATGGTAACAGTGATGAGGAAGATCTTCTTGAAAACGCATTAGAAATTGTGAGAAGAGATAGGAAATGCTCAACATCATATATTCAAAGAAAATTATCCATTGGATATAACAGAGCAGCAAAGATAGTGGAAGCGTTGGAAGAGAAAGGTTTCGTGTCTCCTGCAAACCATGTTGGGAAGCGTGATGTATTAATTCCTGAAAACAACATCTGATACAAATGCGTGATTTTGGAAAAAAGTTTTTCAGAACAATTTTTAGTATTTCTATTATTTTTATATTTTCAACTGATGTTGTACTTCCCAAAAATAATACTTTAAAACTAATTAAAGACTATCTTGAGGACATTAAGACACTTCAAGCGAGATTCTCTCAAACTGATTATATGGGAGAAATTATGACAGGTGACCTTTTCTTAAAAAAACCAGGAAAAATTCGTTTTTCTTATGATCCTCCCAATTACTTACAAATTGTTTCAAAACAACAGGCAATATTGATATTTGATCCCAAAAACAGTGGTACCAATCCTCTAACATACCCCCTTTCTTATACTCCTCTGGGCTTCTTAATCAAAAATGATTTGAGCTCATTAATAAGTGAAAATGGTGAGAGTTTTGAGCTCAATGGTTTGATCTTCTTGAAAATTCGAAATCCACAATACCAACTAAGCATTGAATTCAATAAAAATCCTGTATCCCTAACTGGATGGGAATTCAAAAATCAAATGGGAGAAATGATAGAAATCAGACTTAAGGATATACGAAAAAATAATTACATATCGGATGAAATTTTTAAAACTGAAAAGGATTATGAACGATTCAAAAAATAGAGAGTATAGGAACGTGATCAGAAGGTCTTTCCCAGTCTCTAGCTTCTGAAAAAATTTGGACTTTGCTTAATTTAGATTTTAAATCTTGGCTTACCCATATATGATCCAAGCGTCTTCCGCGATTTGAAATCTTCCAGTCTCGTGCTCTATATGACCACCAACTATATAATTTGCCAGACGGTTTCATTTCTCTAAATGTGTCGATCCAGTCTCCACTTTTTTTTATCTCTGATAAAAGGTCTGTTTCTATTTTTGTATGTGAAACAACGTTTAAAAGGGCTTTATGGCTCCAAACGTCATCTGGTAAAGGGGCTATATTGAAGTCTCCAACGAGTATAGTTTTCTTTTTCTTACCTTTAAAAAATTTATTCTTAAGTTCGGAAAGGAAATTGATTTTATGCTCAAATTTAGGATTTAATTTCGTATCGGGTAAATCCCCGCCCGCCGGAATATAAAGATTGTGGATCTTTACACCGTCTTCAAGCTCAATTCCAATGTGTCGAGCATCGTCTTTACCACAAAAATTGAATTTCTCAATTTTCACTATTTTACGTTTCGATAAAATTAAGACACCATTATACGACTTTTCCCCCCTAAAAGCCGCGAATTTATAACCCAACTTTTCAAAGTTTTCCAAGGGGAGCTTTTCATCAATACATTTTGTTTCTTGGAGACACATAATGTCTGGGCAAGCCAGCTTCAAAAATCTCAACACCAGTTCTTCTCTAAGTCTGACAGAGTTTATATTCCATGATGCTACTGAAAGTGACTTCAATTTTTCTGGCCCGTAAGTTCATGATTCAAATAAAACCTGCCCCCTTTATTAATAATAAAATCTTTGAGCATTAGGCCCTCTTTGATTTTTTTTCTTAATCTGTACAGGTGTGTTTCGAAAGTATGTGTTTCAATATTGGGATTTAACATCCAAACTTTTGACATTACTTCCTCTTTCGTAATTCCTCTATCTTCTGAGTTCAGCAAAAATACAAATATATCACTTTCTTTTTCAGTTAAAACAATGGCCTGTTTATCTTTATAAATTAATTTTCTATCAGAAATTATAAAGCTTATGGATCCAAGAACTTTGTTGTTCTCTCTTTTACTTTTCATTCTTTCGAATATTGGTTGCAATACTTCGACCAGCTCAACAATCCTAAATGGCCGTTTTAGGTAAATATTACCCTTTGGCAATAATTCGAACCTCTTTTGAGTAATTAATATTTTTTCTATCTCCTTAAGTCTATTTTTTTGCATTTTCGTATTTGATAGAAACTCTTTGAATTTAGTGGAATCATAATCACTTACTAAAACATCGAGGTTTTCGAAGTTTTCCAAAGTAAAATCTTTCACAAAAACAGATCTCCCATTTCTGAATTTGTAATTTTCCAATAAAGTCTTTAAGCTCTCTCCAAATAACATATTTGACGTTATAATTGCTAAGTTCACGTTCTTTACCTTAAGTGAATAAAAATTATAAGATATACATCTATTAAAAATTTCCTTAGCATCAACTTAACATAAAAATTGAAATTCTAAACCAATTGACACAATAAAATGTTTTTAAGCTCATCTGAAATATCTTCGAGGTTGGTATCAGATTTACGGTTAGGACTGCCAATCATCTTATATGATGCAAAGACATATTTTTTGACCGCAGCGATAGAAACATTGTATTCAGAGAAACTAAATAAAATAATGGAGATTGCGAAAAACCAAAAATTTGAGATAGCTATAACTAATAGAAGAGCAAAGGTATTAAACGTTAGAATATATAATGAATCAGTTACTAGAATTTCGATAAGAGAAAGAGTCAGCATACAACTCCTACAAGCTATCGCAGATCCTTCAAAGGATCTAGATTATCCTCTTAAGGGCCCATTTCAAAGCGAGAGAAATGGTAAATTCAACGTTGCCAGTGTATCACTATCACTTTGTAAAAAAGCAAGACTTTTGCCAGCATCAATACTTGTAAATATACCAAAAAGCATACGGGACGAGTTGGTATCTTCCCAAATATCTGAGTCTGATATAGGTGATTTAAAAATTAAACGTGAGGAGACCAAGTTTTTACCGAATTTGAGCTCAGCCCAATTACCCATCGGTGGACAACAAAATATAAGCCTATCTGTTTTCAGAGAAGTAACAGATATAACTGAACATTATGCGATAGTATTTGGCAATCCAAAAATTAATCAACCTGCTTTAACACGTGTACATTCTGCTTGTTTTACAGGTGATTTACTTGGCTCAGAAAAATGTGATTGTGGGGAGCAATTTAGTGTCTCAATGTCAAAAATGAGAAATGAGGGAAATGGTATTTTGTTATATTTAAACCAGGAAGGTAGAGGAATTGGCTTGGCTAACAAAATGAGAGCATATCATCTCCAAAATATTGGTTTTGATACAGTCGATGCTAATCATAGACTTGGTTTTGAAGATGACGAAAGAGACCTAGAGATTGCTGCAAAAATTTTAAAATCTTTAGGTGTAAGCGACATAAAGCTAATGACTAATAACCCAAAAAAAATCGAACTTTTAACTGAGAATGGGATTACCGTCAAAGAAAGAGTACCTTTGATAGTAAGCATGAATCCTAATAATGAAAATTACTTGAAAACAAAAGCTAAAAAAAGTGGGCACCTTTTCTAACCATACTGCCTTAAACCAAAAATAGCCGTGCCAACTCGTACAAATGTTGCGCCACAATTTATTGCTGCCATGTAATCTGAACTCATACCCATTGATAATTCTAGAAGACCATTTTCATCAGCTAACTCTTTCAAAAGCCTAAAATGTGTTTCAGGTGCTTCATTAATGGGTGGGATGCACATTAGACCTATAATGTTAAGATCCATAAACTTCTGGATTGTATCCATAAACTCACTTAGCTTTTCAGGCTCAATACCGGCTTTTTGTTGCTCTAAACCTGTGTTAACTTGAATGAAAATCTTTGGGCAGAACCCCTTTTTTTGAGCTTCGTCTGACATCTTCTCGGCTAATGAGTTTCTATCTAAGCTGTGTATATAATCAAATAAGCCGAACACCTTCTTCACTTTATTTGACTGTAATGGACCCAAGAGGTGTAAATTTATAACTTTATTTTCTTTCTTTAATTCCTGCCACTTCATCACTGCTTCTTGAACTTTATTTTCACCAAAGTGAGAATGGCCCTCATCTATAACAGGTTTTATTTGATCCATGGACTTTGTTTTGGATACAGCAATTAGGTTAACAGAACCTTTTTTTCTACCCGCTTCGATTTCCTGTGATGCAATTTGGTTGTTAATTGTTTCTAATTTACTTATTTGTGTCACTGAATTCATCCCTGTATATATCTCGCAGCACATTTTTTTGTACTTTTCCCATTGAGTTTCTTGGCAATTCTTTAATAACATGTATTTTTTTCGGCAATTTAAAAGCTGCTAGTTTTTTTCGAAGAGTTTCATTGATAATATCGACGTTAATGCTATGTCCTTTTTTCTCAACTATTATTGCTAAAATACCCTCACCAAAATCTGGATGTGACACCCCAACAACCGCAGACTCGTCAACCTTACTATCCTGGTCTATAACTGTCTCGATTTCTTTTGGATAAACATTTAAACCCCCTGTTATTATGAGGTCCTTATTTCGTCCCACTATTGTAAGGTATTTATCTTGATCTAGGAAACCCATATCCCCAGTAATAAAATAACCGTCGTCTCTAAATTCGCTTTTTGTTTTCTCTGGTTGTTTCCAGTACCCCTTGAATACATTTGGGCCTTTTACCTCCACAACACCTATATCCCCATTTTTTTTAACTTCGTCTTCAATCTCCAAGTCTACTATTCTTATATCAACATCTTCAAGAACCAAACCGACAGTCCCTGCTTTTCTTTCACCAATATATGGATTTGAAGTTATCATGTTAGTTTCTGTCATTCCGTACCGTTCTAAAATTTTATGACCAGTACGATACTCAAATTCTTTGTGCGTTTCTGTCAATAATGGCGCACTTCCCGAAATAAAAAGGCGTATGTTTTTGGTTATTTCCTTATTAAATTTTTTATTTGTTAATATTCGGGTGTAGAAGGTTGGAACTCCCATCATTACCGTTGTTGAGGGAAGATTTAACATAATGTCACCTACATCAAACTTTTTAAGAAATCGAATTTGACTGCCTGAAACTAAGGCAATATTTGTTGCTACAAATAGCCCATGTGTATGGTAAATGGGAAGAGCATGTAACAATATATCGGAAGCAGTAAATTCCCACGCTTTTGAGAGGGTTAGGGCGTTTGAAAGCAAGTTTTTTTGAGAAAGCATAGCACCCTTCGATTGACCAGTCGTTCCTGAGGTGTAAAGGATTGCTGCTGTATCATCTTCAACTAGTTCTTCAATAACATCTAAAGGTTCATTTTCATTAAATTTTGAAAAAAAACTTCCTTTGTAATCAGCATCTATTGTTTCTATAATGAAGCTTCTTTTTTTTTCTAGTGAGTCCAATTCCTTCAGCATTTTTGAAGTGGTTATAAAAACTTTACATCCGCTATCATTTAGGAAATATTCCACTTCAAATCCCGTATAGCTCGTATTTAAAGGTATAAATATTATACCTAGTTGAACACAGGCACCGTAAATTGTAAAAACGTGATGAGATTTTTCTATTTGAAGAACCAAACAATCCCCCTTTTCCAAACCAAATTTCTTCAGACAATTTGCCGTACACTTTATTTCATTTAGGAATTCATCATATGTAAGTGTCTTATCCAGGTCAGAAAAACTTAGAAAAATTTTTGACCCTTGGTTTTTCGCAAACAACTGATCGAATAGGGGGTTCATAGATTAGGGCTTCTCATTGATTTCGCTCAATGCTGACTTCCACTTACTTAGCCACCAGCGATATTGCTGTGGCCATTCCTTGAAATCCTTATTTTGATTTGCAATTTCTCTTGCCTGATTTGTCCAAAACGGATTAAAAAGATGCTGTCTTCCCAAAGCGATCAAATCTGCTTTTTTTTCTTGTAAGATGGTATTTGCAAAATCAAAAGTTCTAATCAGCCCCACAGCTTGTGTCTTAATACCTACCTCTTTCTTAATTTTTGCTGCAAAGGGAACTTGAAAACCAGACTTTCTTTTTTGGCCTGAAGCGGTAGCCCCTTTAGAGGAATTTCCACCTGAAGAGCAGTCGACAACATCTACTCCCTGTTCCTTTAAAATATGGCAAAAATTAATGCTATCTTCTATAGTCCATCCTCCATCTAATCCATCTTCAGCAGATATTCGAACGAAGAGAGGAACTTTTTCTCCTATTGTTTCTCTAACTTTTTTAACCACTTCCAAAGGAAAACGCATTCTGTTCTCTATTGACCCTCCATACTCATCATTTCTTGAATTAGATATTGGAGACAAAAAGCTATGAAGAAGGTATCCATGTGCCATATGGATTTCTATAACCTCAAACCCTGCCTCTATCGACCTCTCAGATGCCTTTACAAATGCATCTCTAACTTCTTCCAACTCTTTTCTTTCCATTTTTCTTGGCTTTAACCAACCCTCATCTAAAGGCCGATCCACAGGCGCAATAGGTTCCCATATAATATCACCTCTATCTGTGTCGATCGTTGTTTGCGGACCGTTGCCGTGCCACGGTCTTTGCATGCTCGCTTTTTGTCCTGCATGACCTAATTGGATGGCTGGAATTGACCCTAATACCTTAATCGATTGAGTAATTTCTCTTAATCCATCAATTTGCTTATCATCCCAAATGCCCAAACATCCGTTTGTTATTCGTCCTTGTGCGGTAACCCCAGTTGCTTCAAGAAAAATGAGACCCGCTCCACCCATAGCGAGTTGGCCGTAATGTGTTTTATGGTGCGTTTGAATGTAACCGTCTTTAGCTGAATACTGGCACATTGGAGACACAACCACACGATTTTTAAGGTTAACATCACGGATCTTTAAATTTTCAAATAGCATTTTCTCCCCATATTTTAGTATAAAATAATTTATTCTCTTTTTAAGACAACTAATAGTATTCCTGGTGTAATCAAAATTAGGCTCAACCAACCATATATTCCTAAAAGTTCACCGAGTATCAGTAGCCCTAAAACTGACCCAATTGGTGGGACTGATGACAAAATGGCTGATATTGATGCCGATCCAATTTTTTGAGAGGCATAAGTAATAAAAAATATGCCTATAAGATTAGGCACAAAACCTTGGTACATCATCTGTAGCACTAAAATTTGGTTTGGTGCTTCTGTTATACCTTTAGGAAGAAAGGCGAAGTAAACTGGGAGATAAATAATTGCATTTATCACCGATCCGCAAAATAGTAATTGGCTCATAGTAATATTCCATAACCTACTTAAAACGACATAAATAGAAAAAAATATTGCTCCTATTATAAAGAATAGATCTCCAATCCAGGCATCCGCAAAACTCAATTCAAGCCCATCATACACGGCGAGACATCCTCCGAACAAAATCGTTGCTGCTCCTAGTGTCTGTTGGAAAAATATTTTTTGTCTAAGAAGAAAAAATCCAAAAATCAAGGTAAAAAACGGCATAAGTCCATTCATAAATATGCCTCCGTGAGAGGCTGGTGCGTAAATAAACCCACTAAAAACGCAAAGAATGTAAATTGGTCCAAGTAAAAAAGTAATTACTACTACTCTGAGAAAACTCATGGTCTGCCAAGGTTTAAAATATAATACAATTGGTAATGCTATTAATGATGACAGCCCATAACGAAATGCTGCGAAATCAAAAATGGTTAATGTGGAAGAGACGCCTGACCTTGTCACTACCAACCAAAATGACCAGATTAAGACAACCGAGATACCAGCAATTAATCCTAAAAAATATTCACTTTTGAGCATCTCTGGAAATCTCTCTGACTTTATAAATTTTTTATACAAGAACCTTAATGATAGGTAAGTGACTCGCTTACTTTTTGATTAAAAGCAACAAAAAATTATTATTTTAAATAAAAAGCAATTTGCCTATACTCTGATTTTGTAAATAGATTCTTTTTTATTAGAAAGAAGATCAAATTTTTGGGAGAAAGAAATGAAAAAAATTTTTACAACACTCCTAGCTTTATGCCTTTTAAATACTGCGTCTTTCTCTGACGTAAAACTAGGTATAATTTTAGGATTCACTGGACCCATTGAAAGTTTAACACCAGATATGGCCGCCGGTGCTGAACTAGCAATTGACGAAATAAACAAATCTAAACATTTTAGTATGGGAAAAGTCTCTGGGGTTAGAGCCGATTCTACCTGTGTTGACTCGGCTGCTGCGACTACAGCTGCAGAAAGATTAATTACTTCAGATAAAGTTAATGGGATTATGGGAGCTGACTGCTCAGGCGTTACAACAGCTATTCTTCAACAAGTAGCTATGGCTAACGGAATGGTTATGATATCTCCTTCAGCTACTTCCCCTGCTTTATCCACAGTAGAGGATAATGGTCTTTTCTTTAGAACAGCACCCTCTGATGCACGTCAGGGCCAGGTAGTAGCTGATATTTTAAAGGAAAAAGGCTTAACTAATATAGCTATATCCTACGTTAACAATGACTATGGAAAAGGTTTGGCTGCTAGTATTGAGGAAAATCATAAAGCTGCTGGCGGTACCGTTACAATAAGTGCCCCGCATGAAACTGACAAGGGAGACTATAGCGCTGAAGTTGGTGCTCTAGCTCAGGCCGGTGGAGACATTTTGGTTGTTGCTGGATACCTAGACCAGGGAGGAAACGGGATAATTCAAGCTTCATTGGACACTGGTGCATTTGACATTTTCTTCCTTCCAGATGGTATGATAGGTGAAGGTCTACCAAAAGAAATAGGATCCGGTCTAAATGGTTCAATTGGAACAGTTCCCGGGACAGATAGCCCAGGCGCTGCAAAGTTCAGCGATATGGCAACTGCTGCAGGATTTAAGAGTGGGCCGTTTGCAATGGAATCCTATGATGCCGCTGCACTTATGCTTCTTGCAATGGAAGCTGCAAAGTCTTCAGACAGCCAAGTCTATAAATCAAAAATAATGGACATCGCAAATGCTCCAGGAGAGAAAATATATCCTGGTGAACTCGATAAAGCTCTCCATTTAATAGAAGATGGAAAGGATATAGACTATGTTGGTGCTTCCGCCGTTGAACTCGTAGGCGGTGGTGAAAGTGCTGGGAATTATGCACAAATAGAAGTGCAAAACCAAAAGAATGTTACTGTAGCTTACAGATAATATTATTGTCGAAGGCCCTGGCTTGCTTTTGCTAGCCAGGGTACAAAGTAATGATAACTTTAAAAAATATTTCAAAAAGCTTCGGTGGTCTGAAAGCTGTTAGAAACGTGTCTATTGAAATAAAAAAAGGCACGATCACTGGGCTAATAGGTCCCAATGGTGCGGGAAAAACAACTCTTTTTAATATAATTGCAGGTTTCTATAAAGCAGATAGCGGTTCAATAGCTCTTGATAATGAAGATATATCGGGTTTAAGATCAGATGAACTATTTGAAAAAGGCTTGCTGAGGACATTTCAAATAGCACATGAGTTTGAAAATCTTACTGTTAGAGAAAACCTGATGATGGTTCCTAGTCAGCAGACTGGTGAAAATATTGTTAATACTTGGCTTTTTGCAAAAAAAATTAAGCATGAAGAGAAGATAAATTACGAAAGAGCATCTGAAGTTATGGATTTTCTTGGACTGGATCACCTTCAAAATGAAAAGGCAGGAATTCTATCAGGTGGTCAAAAGAAATTATTGGAACTCGGAAGGACCATGATGGTGGATGCAAAGATAGTGCTTCTTGATGAGGTTGGTGCTGGTGTCAATAAAACCCTTTTGAAGAAGATTTCAAAATCTATAGCGCGTCTTAACACAGAAAGAGGTTATACATTTTTCATGATTGAGCACGATATTGATTTTATTTCTGAGCTTTGTGATCCTATCATTGTAATGACAGAGGGATCTGTTCTAACCAGTGGATCTGCCGAAAAAATAAAAAATAATGACCAGGTTATTGAAGCATACCTTGGTGTTTAAAGAGAGATTTTAATGGCGTTTTTAAATGCAACTGAGATGCTAGGGGGTTATGGAGAAACCACCATTCTAAACAGCTGTACAATATCTGTTAATAAGGGAGAAATTGCAGTCATAGTAGGCCCCAATGGTGCAGGAAAATCTACAGCAATGAGAGCCATATTTGGAATGTTACGATTAAAAAAGGGTCAAATAATGTTTGACAACCAAGATATAACTAATCTTAAACCACAAGAACGAGTTGGACTTGGCATGGGCTTTGTTCCACAAACAAATAATGTTTTCAATTCAATGACGGTATTAGAAAATCTCGAGATGGGAGGCTTTTTAAATAATAAAGACAAAGATAAAAATATCCAAGATATTTTCTCTCTTTTCCCAATTCTTCACGAAAAAAGATCGCAGACACTAAATGAATTATCTGGAGGCCAAAGGCAGCAGGTTGCTGTGGGTAGAGCATTGATGACGAACCCGAAACTTTTGATGCTAGATGAACCGACAGCTGGTGTATCTCCAATAGTGGTTAAAGAGTTGTTTCAAAAAATAACAGAAATTTCTTCTAAGGGAATAGCTATATTAATGGTTGAACAAAATGCAAAGCAGGCATTAGCTATTGCTAATAAAGGGTTTGTTTTAGTTCAAGGAGAAAATAAATATACAGATAAAGGTTCATCACTTCTAAAAAATAAAGAAGTCAGAAAAGCATTTCTCGGAGGCTAGATGGATTATTTTAACGCTCTCGCACTAATTATTAATTTCATAGTTATCCCAGGACTTACTTATGGAAGCCAGTTAGCCCTTGGAGCTCTAGGGGTAACTCTAATCTATGCAGTGTTAAGATTCTCAAATTTTGCACATGGAGAGCTAATGTCATTTGGGACTATGATATGTATTCTTTTTACTTGGCTAGGTCAAAGCTACGGTTTTTCATTTTCTTTTTTACCAACTGCGCTTTTGTTTGTTCCAATAGCAGTAATCTTTTGTGTGTTGTATTGCATTGTTATCGAAAAGTTTGTCTTTTCTTTTTATCGCAAACAAAAAGCCGATCCAATAATAACACTAATTGCATCAATAGGAGTTATGTTTCTAACTGCTGGTCTAATAAGATTCATAATAGGGCCAGGTGATCAATCTTTTAATGATGGAGTCCGTTTTATTTTTTCGGTCAGAGATTTTAAAAATTTTACTGGATTAGAGCAGGGTTTTGGGTTGAAAACCACTCAAGCTCTTACTATTGGAATTACACTTTTTCTAAGTATTTCTCTTTTTTGGTTTCTTAATTCAACCAAAACTGGAAAATCAATGAGAGCATTTTCAGATAATGAGGAATTGGCTCTTTTATCTGGAATAGACCCAAATAAGGTGGTTTTAGTGACTTGGATTATAGCTGGATCTCTTGCAACTTTTGCAGGAGTTTTATATGGGCTAGACAAGATTTATAAGCCTTTCATATTTTTACAAATGCTTCTTCCCATTTTCTCAGCCGCGATTCTAGGAGGAGTTGGAAATCCGATTGGAGCATTTATCGGAGGATACATAATAGCACTATCGGAATTAATTGTTACTTTTGCATACAAACGAGTGCTGGGGTATATTCTTCCAGAAAATCTTGCTCCTGATAGTATGATGCAATTCTTAGCTACTGATTATAAATATGCTGTATCGTTCATTATATTGGTAATAGTTTTGATTATTAGGCCAACAGGCATTTTTAGTGGAAAAACGATATGAACTATTGGAACAGAAGATTTACAGTATTTTCAATATTCTTTGCTGCCCTTTTTCTAGTCGGATTTTTTCAGAGCTGGAACGTCGCTTTTGCGATCTTTAACATTTGCATTATTTCAGCAATCATGGCTTTGGGCGTAAATATTCAAGTTGGCTACGCTGGGATTTTCAATGCTGGGATTATGGGATTCGCAGCAATAGGAGGGCTTGCAGCAGTACTGATATCTCATCCTCCAGTTACGGAAACAATATCCATAGGTGGATTTTCAATACTATTGTGCGGATTGATTATTGGACTTGTTGTCGCGATCTGCATCTTACTGAACACGAGAATCCTCTTGTCTAAAATAACTCGAAGGCTATTAATTTCCCTCACAATCATAATAGGCTTATTTTTCATAAATTTCATAGGCTCTCCAGCGGTAGAACAAATTGAAGCCTTTGAACCGGCTGCAACCGGTTTTCTAGGGGGCTTCGGCATGCCAATAATATTTTCATGGATCATTGGAGCAATTGCAGCAGGATTTGTTGCTTGGCTTATCGGGAAAATAACTCTTGGTCTTCGAAGTGATTATCTAGCAATTGCCACGTTGGGTATTGCAGAAACCATTATCTATGTTCTGAAAAATGAAGACTGGTTAACTAGGGGAGTAAAAAATGTAAATGCTTTGCCTCGACCGGTGCCTTATGAGTTAAGCCTTCAAGAAAGTAAATGGTTCATAGAATTTTGTGAAAGATACCAGTTTCCACTCGTTGAAACATCATCAATAATTGTAAAACTTTGCTATTCATCTTTATTCCTAACTGTATTAATTGTACTTTTCTCTCTATTTGAAATTGCTCTTAAATCTCCTTGGGGTCGAATGATGCGCGCTATTAGAGATAATGAGGTATCAGCACGAGCGATGGGCAAAAATATAAAGGCAAGGCATATTGAAATCTTTATACTTGGTTCTGCTGTAGTAGGTCTGGCTGGCGCTATGCTAACAACTCTTGAAGGTCAGTTTACTCCTATAGCATATCAGCCGTTAAGATTCACTTTTACAGTTTGGGTTATGGTTATTATCGGTGGAACGGGAAACAACTACGGTTCTATTATTGGTGGATTTCTTGTCTGGTTCCTATGGGTTGAGGCAGAACCTTTTGGCCTATTTATAGTTGAGTTTGTAACAAGTCCTTTAAGTGAGACCAACTCTTTGCGAGCACATCTAATTAACAATGCTGCTCATATGAGGTATGTAATGATGGGTCTTCTTCTTCTTTTGGTTTTAAGGTTTTCGCCTAAAGGTATTTTTCCAGAAGGCAAATAAGAGGATATTAAATGCAAAAAAAAATTATACTTCTTGATGGTGGAATGGGACAAGAACTTATAAAAAATTCGAAGTCAGACCCTCATCCGCTTTGGTCAACATACGTTATGTTAAAAGAGCCTGAACTAGTAAAAAAAGCACATGTAGATTTTATTGAAGCTGGGGCTAGAATTATTACACTCAATACATATTCGACAACACCAGAGAGATTAGAGGCTAACAATCTATCAGATAAGTTTAGTTTTTTTCACAAAAAAGCTATTGATTTAGCAAGAGAGGCAATTGATCACACACAAAAAGATGTACTCATAGCAGGGTGTCTCCCTCCGCTAGTATGGAGTTATCGACCTGATAAAGCGCCTGATTATGAAATATGCGTTGAATTGTATTTACAAATAGTTAGGGAGCAAGAAAATTTTGTTGATCTTTTTATTTGTGAAACAATGGCTTCTATAAAGGAAGCCAAAGCGGCTATAATGGCTGCCAAAACTAGTGGGAAAACAATTTGGTGTGGCCTAACATTGGAAGATAGTGAAAATTGTGAATTAAGGTCAGGTGAAAAACTAATTGATTGTGTGAACGAGTTGCAATCTCTTGGACAACAGGAAATTGTTCTTAATTGCTCATTTCCTGAAGTTATAGATAAAGGAATGACGATTCTCAGTCAAAACTCAAAATTCTTTGGAGGTTATGGTAATGGTTTCACATCAATAGAACCCTTAAAAACAGCTAGCAACGTCTCCGTGTTGTCAGCTAGAACAGATTTAGGTCCTAAAGAATACTCTAACCACGCTCTAAATTGGGCAAACCAAGGAGCGGCTGTTGTTGGAGGTTGTTGTGAGATTGGGCCAAGCCACATAAAATATTTACATGATAGATTAATCGAAAACGACTTTCGGATCGTTACTTCCTTAAGCTGAAGTTCTCGTTTTTTCTATTGCTTTTTTCCAACCCTCATATTTTTTATCTCGTTCGTCTGAAGAAAGATTGGAAGAAAATTTCTCTTTAAGTGCCCACTCTCTTTCAAACGTTTCTAACTGATTATATAGACCTATTTTCATACCTGCCAACCATGCTACCCCTTTTGCAGTAGACTCCTGAATATCAGGTATATTTATCTCTACTCCGGTCAGATTTGCCAAAATTTTCATAGTTGAACTTGATTGGGTCATCCCACCATCTACGCGCAACTTTATATGGTCTCTTTCCATCCCATCTACATCTTTTATCATGGCCTCTAGTAAATCTCTTGTTTGAAAACCAACGCTTTCGAGGGCAGCCAAAGCAATCTCTTCTCTTCCTGTATCTCTCAATAATCCAAAAATTGCTCCGCGTGCATCTGCGTCCCAGAATGGCGCACCTAACCCTGTAAAAGCGGGAACAAAATAAATATTTTGTTTCTTTGCTTTTGACGCAAGATCTCCAACTTGATCTGCTTTATCTATAATATTAATTGAGTCTCTTAGCCATTGAACAACAGCACCAGCAATGAATATTGACCCCTCAAGGGCATAACAAATCTTTCCATCTATTTTATATGCTATAGTCGATAGGAGCTTACTTTTACTTAGTACAAATTCATCTCCGGTGTTCAGTAGGGCAAAACATCCTGTTCCGTAAGTGGATTTAATCATGCCCTTTTGAAAACAAGCTTGGCCTATTGTTGCGGCTTGTTGATCACCTGCAACTCCTTTAATCGGAATTGGGGAACCAAGTATTTCTGATGCCATTTCTCCAAAGTCATCTGCACACTCTTTGACACATGGAAGAATTTTTTTGGGCACATTTAGATCACCGAGAATATCATTGTCCCATTCTAAACTCTTGATATTAAATAGCATGGTCCTGGATGCGTTGGTTATATCAGTTAAATGACTTTTTTTATTGGTAAGCCTCCAAATCAAATAGCAATCAATCGTACCAAATAATAACTTTCCAGAATTTGCCATAGTTCTTTCGGGATCATACTTATCTAGAAGCCACTTAACTTTTGTTGCGGAAAAATACGGGTCGATGAGTAAACCTGTCTTTTGTTGATAAACTCTCTCTTTCCCATTTTTTTTTAGTTCATTGCAAAATTCAGACGTACGTCGGTCTTGCCACACTATTGCTTTAGAAAGTGCGTGGCCCGTTTCAGCACTCCATATGGCTGTAGTTTCTCTTTGGTTGGTAATCCCAACACTTAAAATTTTTTGCGAAGATATTTTCGCTTCTTTTACAGCATCACGTACTGTAGCAATGACAGTTGCATAAATTTCTTCTAGATCATGCTCTACCCAACCAGCAAAAGGAAAAAATTGCTCTATTTCCTTTTGAGATGATGCTACTATTTGTAAATCTTTATCGAAGACTATAGCTCTAGTTGATGTTGTCCCCTGGTCAATCGCTAGAACGTAACTCATAGTAAGACTTTCTCTAATTTAATTTTTTTATGTAGAAACTAAGTTCCCTTATCTGTTTACTCGACAATCGTAACCCAAGCTTACTTCTTCTCCAAATCAAATCCTCAACACATCTGGTATGCTCTTGATTAATATACCAAAGTACTTCCTTTTCCGTTAGATCAGATCCGAAATTCCTACCTAAGTCTTTTTTTGCTTTAGCCTTGCCTAAAACTTTTTCAACATCTGTGCCAAATGTTTTAAATAATCTTTCTGCCCAATCTCTATTTAAAAATTTGTATTCTTTCAATAAGCCTAAAATAAGTTTCTCTTTATCCTCTAATTTGAAATCGCCACCTGGTAAGTTTTTTGTGGCAGTCCATTCCTCTCTTTTTAAATTTAATAATGCTGTGATTTTAGAAACAGCTTTTTCAGCCAGTTTTCGATATGTTGTGATTTTCCCTCCATAAACGGTAAGAAGTACCGCTCCTTCCTTTTCTTCAATTTGAAAGGAATAATCTCTACTAGCATTTCGCGCTTCTACATTTTTGTTTTCGTATAAAGCCCTTACTCCAGAGTAATCCCAAACAATATCTTTTTCTGTTATTTTTTTTTTGAAATAACCTGAAGCAAACTTACACAAATAATCTTTTTCTTCATCGGAACACTTAACTTCGTTAGCCATTTTATGCTCAACTTCAGTTGTTCCAATTAGGGTAAAATCATTTTCATAGGGAATGCTAAATATTATTCTTCCATCTTTTCCTTGGAATATATATGCACTATCGTGATTAAAAAGCTTTTTTACGACTATGTGACTTCCTTTAATTAGTCTTACCATTACTTGATTATTTTTATTTTTTTCAAGTTGACTCAGAGAATTGACCCAAGGACCCATAGTATTTATTAAGACCTTAGTTTTTACCTCGAATGACCTATCCTTTGATTTAATCGAAACAAGCCAATGACCATTTTTACGTTGAACATTAGTTACTCTGGAATAAGAGAATGCTTTTGCTCCTTTTTTTTCTGCATCCAAAATATTTAGTAGCACTAATCGCGAATCTTCCACCCAGCAATCTGTAAATGCTAGTCCTCTTGTGTAAGATTTGTCCAAACAACTACCAACTGTATTATTTCGCAAATTAATACCAACACTTTTTGAAAGTTTCGTTGAACCCGCCAAGAGATCATAGATATATAATCCCAGCCGTAAAATCCAATAGGGTCTTAGGTTTTTGTTATGGGGAAGTATAAATTTTACTGGCCAGCTTATATGAGGCATGAGATTAAGGAGCAAGTCACGTTCACGAAGAGACTCTTTTACAAGCCTAAACTGATAAGATTCTAAGTATCTCAATCCACCATGAAATAATTTTGTGGATGAGGAGGATGTTGCTGAGCCAAAATCACCCATATCGGCCAAACCACAGTTATATCCACGGCCTGCAGCGTCTCTTAAAATTCCTGCACCATTTACTCCGCCACCTATAACAAAAATGTCAAAGTAGTTTTCATCCAATGTTTTTTTCTTCATAAATCTTAGAGAATATGTAAAAGCTCAAACCAACCATCAACGAGCATCTTTATGGTTAGATAGACCAGGAAAATAAGTCCGATCCACGAAAGCCATGGGAACTTCGTCATTACACGCATTATGATAGTTGCAAAAAACGCCATCAGTACTATAGCTAAAACGAGTCCAAACACTAATAATGCCGTATCTTCTCTTGCTATGGCAGCAACAGCTACAACATTATCTAAAGACATTGAAATATCAGCGACCGCAATTGTAAATAACGCTTGCGAAAATTGTTGCTTTTCAGTCAGCTTTTCTGACAAATTGGACTTAATTTCTGGATCGGTTTTTTGGCCAGCATGACGGATTTCTTTAAAAAACCGCCAACAAACAAAAGCCAAAAGTATTCCGCCGAAAATTAATATTCCAGGTATTTGAATTAAAAAAGATGCTATAGCTGCAAAGATAATTCTGAATCCTGCTGCTAATGCTAATCCCCAGAAAATTACCCTCTTTCTAAACTTCTCTGATAAGCCAGCTGCAGCCATACCTATAATGATTGCGTTATCGCCAGATAAAAATATATCAGCTAAAATGACCTGAGCCAGCTCGACTAAAGAAAAGTTCATGTGTATTTATATTATTTATTGCTTTTGACACTTTGGGTTTAGTAGCTTATCGTCAGTATTTCAAATAAAATCTTCTACAAAAGTAAATTTTTATGAAAAAAAGCTTTATCCATAGTATGCAAGATGCTCGTCACCTCGCAAAGAAAAGACTTCCTTCAATGATCTTTGATTATGTCGATGGAGTAGCACTTGAGGCAGACGGTTACCATTCGAATGCTGAGTACTTAAAGGCTCTCAAGTTATCACAAAATGTTCTCGTTGGTGGGGGTTCCAAAAAAATTTCCAAACGAATATTGGGTAAGTCATATGACCTACCTTTTGGTATAGCGCCAATGGGTATGTGTAATCTTGTAAGTTCAAAAGCTGATTATGCAATTGGAAAATTGGCAAAAAAGTTTAATGTTCCTGTTTGCTATTCTACAATGGCTTCCTCATCTCTAGAGGAAACTCTCAAGATCACCGGTGATTTGGGCTGGTTTCAACTCTATGTTTATGATGATTTAAAATCAGGTTTACGTTTAGCCAAAAGAGCACAATCCACTGGTTACAAAACATTGATACTGACAGTCGATGTACCTGAATTAGGCCGCAGACCAAGAGAATTAAAACATAATTTTTCAGCAAAGTTTAGACCAAATTATAAACAAATTTTTGATTGCGCGATGCATCCCAATTGGAGTTTAGATCTTTTGGCCAATGGTATTCCGAGACCTCAAAACTTTGAAAAAGATTTGAAGATAGACAGGAATAAACCAAGGGGAGCAGCCGATTGGAAATTTCTTAAAGACTTAAGAGCGCTTTGGAAGGGGAAATTAGTTATCAAAGGAATCCTTAACCCGAAAGATGCAAAAAAGGCAGAAAGTCTTGGAGTGGATGCCATTTATGTATCTGGCCATGGCTCAAGACAATTTGATAGCAGCCCAATCCCCATACACCAAATATCGAAAATACGTAAATCTATAAATAAAAGTACAGCCTTGATATATGATACGGGAATAAGAAATGGAGAAGATATTCTTAAGGCACTTTGTTTGGGGGCAGACTTCGTAATGATTGGAAAGTATGCACTTTTTTCTATAGCAGCCGAAGGATTTGATGGCCTAGTCCAAATGGCAAACAATCTTAAAAAAGAGATAGAAATCGCAATGGCTCAAATGGGTACTTTTGATATAAACAAATTGAATTCCAAATACTTAGATGCTTTCTAAGAGATAATCCTCATTTTTATATGTGGATATAATCAGTCTAAAGAAAGACCTACTTTTATTTGAATTTTAGAGCCTATCTCATAATAACGCCCTGTTAAACTCGAACCGGTAAATCCATTCCAGTTATAGATTACTCTGTAGCTTTCAACAGCGTTTCGCTGGCTAGCTAGCTGGACAACCTCACATCTCTGTTCTGTATTGTAACCAACGACCTTTGTTGTTGTTTTCTTTTGTTGCTCGGCTGCTACCACTCCTCCCATCACAGCTCCAACACCAGCGGCATTGTTATCGTTTGTTAAGGCTTTACCAATTAGAGCTCCAACCACCATTCCTCCCAACACATCAGCGCCTGAAGCACCGTTACCACTGACAACCTTTCCGTATACTGGTACCTTTACATTTCTACAACGTGTCTCAGGTGTGTAAATATTCGTACTTGAGTAAACTGGTTCAATTGATTGCACAGTACCTGTCACATAATAAGTCTCAGCAAATAAGTTTGAGAAAGAAAATAGAGCTAGGATTACTGTGATTAATTTTAACATTCTGGTCTCCATTGATAGTAGGTCTATTTAATAATATACACCAAAATTACAAAAAAAAAAGCCGAACAAAAATTTGCTCGGCTTTAGTCAACAGGGAGGTATGAACATGAAAAAATTTCATGCTATACCCAAATTGCAATTCGCGTACCAATTTAAATTAACAATTGAAAATATAAGTCAACTGCCCTTAATTACTTTATCGCTAAGCAATCTATCAACTTCCAATTCTGTAAAGCCTAATCCTGAAAGAACTGACTTAGTATGCTGACCAAGTGTTGGAGCTGACAAATTGTCATCTTTATTGGTTACAGAAAAGTTAGCCGCTAACTTAGACTGCCGTATCTTTCCCGCGATAGGATGTTCAGAAATTTTTATTATATCATTTGCAACTACTTGCTCATTCTTTATCATTTCTTTTCTTGTCAAAACGGGTGCGCAAGGAACATCTTTAGCCGTTAGTAATTTCAACCATTCATCGGATGTTTTTTTCTTAAGCTCAGATTGTATCAGTTCTAGTCTTTCATTTATATTCTGATGCCTTAATTCTGCCGTCAAAAACCTAGGGTCACTTAACCACTCTTTCTTATTAAATGCATCGCAAATATTAAACCATTCTTTATCGGACTGAACTGCAACAGAGATAAAGCCCTCTTTAGTTTCATATATTAAATCAATAAAACTCTGTGCGGTCTCCTTTTCAAGCTCGTCTCCAACAAAGGTATGCCCTCCCATATCGGAACCCCACAAAAAAGAAATTACAGCATCTAGCATTGATATTTTGACTTCCTGACCCGCACCTGTTTTTGCCTTATGAAACAGTGCCGCTGTTATCGCTTGAGCGGTAGCGAACCCAGTAAGCTTATCAGGAAGTATCGTTCGCATAAGCCTGGGTCTCTCCTCATCTGATCCGGCTTGTACAGTGGTTAGACCGGATAGAGCTTGAATAAGAGGATCGTAAACTGGTTTATTCTTATAAGGGCCAGTAAAGCCGAAGCCACTTATGGAAACATATATAATATTAGGACTTATCGCGCGAACATCACTGTATCCGAAACCTAACCTATCCATTACCCCTGGTCTAAAGTTTTGAACCAACACATCCGCCGTTCCAATAAGCTTTTTAAGGATATTTTTTCCTTCCTCCGTTTTAAGATCAATACACACAGATTTCTTATTTCTATTATTATTAAGGTAAGCGGCTGAAATTCCAGACCTCTGAGTGCTGACAATCCTGGTATAATCTCCAACTGTGGTATTTTCAATTTTTATGATTTCAGCATCCTGGTCTCCTAGTATCATAGTTGCACTTGGACCTGAAATCATCGATGTTAAATCGATTATTCTTATCCCCTTTAAAGCACCGGCCATAAAAACCTCCAGAAAAATATTTACACTAAAATATGAGCTGTTAACCTTGAAGATGCAACTTAAATTTAAGAAGCTTAAAAAGACACCCTAAGAAGAGTTTAAACATGACACCAGAAGAAATTTTATCTTATCCACCCAAAATCTTAACTCAGGAGCAGAGAGAACATTATTTTGAGTTTGGGTTCGTGGGAATAAAAGACTTAGTTCCGTCAGAGACACTAAAACTTATCAAAAAAGTTACAAGTGAGTTCGTTGATAAAAGTCGCGAAGTCACGGAGTCAAATAATGTTTTTGATATCGGTCCAGGACATTCTTACGAGAATCCGGTACTTAGAAGATTAAAGAGTCCAGATGAGAATCATGAAGAGTATTGGAATTTCTCAAAGGGTCTTATGGCTGACGTCGCTAGTGACCTTGTTGGTCCTAATGTGACATTTCATCACTCAAAATTAAACTTTAAGTGGTATGATGAGAGCGATACTGTTAAGTGGCATCAGGATATCCAATTCTTTCCTCATACAAATTACAACGTTTTGACAATTGGGTGTTATTTAGAGGACACTGACATGAATAATGGGCCTTTAGCCGTGTTAAAAGGTTCACATAAAAATGACCTATATGATCAGTACGACAAAAATGGTAATTGGACAGGAATGTTAAGCGATGAAGATGCAGATACTGTTGATATGTCGATGGTTGACTATCTTACGGGAAATGCTGGATCTATAACAATACATAACGCACGAGCACTTCATTTCTCACCATCTTCGAAATCTAAAAATCCCAGACCACTTTTGCTTAATTGTTATACATCTGCTGACGCTAAAGCCTATACACCCCACCCACAACCAACCGTGAACACCTATAAAATTGTAAGGGGAGAGCAGGTAAAATGGGCACACCATGATCCAAGACCTTGCCAGATGCCCCCCGACTGGTCAGGAGGGTACACTTCTATTTACGCTGCCCAAGCAGGCGAAGATAAAGCTTAAGTGCATAGTTCATCCAAAAAGTCCTTGAAAAGCACGAAAGACTTACGAGTCTCAATTAAATCTGTTTCGAGCTGAAAATCATGCCATAGGTCTTTCCAGATTTTTGTTACTACTTTGACTCTTTGCTTTTTTAGTCGTTTTAAAAACTGTCCAATCTGGACTGAAAGAACCTCATTTTCTGCATATTGGATCATAATTGGTGGTGAATTTTTAAAGTCGCCAAATAAGGGTGAAATTAAGGGGTTTTTATGATCTGATGGATTGCAATAGAGATAAGATAAAGGACCAGAACCTGTTTCTTTTGCACGTTTTATAAATGGTCCTATTAGTACATCACTTTGACAGCAACTATCTGGATATTCTGCCATTATAGCCGTTGGATAAACCCAAGGAGAAATACAGAATATTCCTTTTGGTTTCTTTGATTTGTCTTTTTTCAGTGCTAACAATAATGCTAGTGCTAAATTGCCGCCAGCTGAATCACCAGCAACGATAATATTGGATTTTTCTTTTTTTCCTAAAAGAAAAGAGTATGCTTTTTTCGCATCTTCTAATTGGCTTGGATACTTTGACTCAGGACTGAGTTTATATTCAACAAATATAATTTCTCTGCAGAGGATCTTCGCTAAAAAAGATGCATAACTTCGATAAATTTTGAAGTTACCAACAAAAAACCCACCTCCATGAAAGAATAAGATCTTTACTTTATCAGAAATCTTATTTGGTATAATCCGATATAACTCAAGCTGATCTAAAGATATTTTTTTCACGACGACATTGTTTACGTTTGCTCTTCTAAAGGATGCAAATAAAACAAGCAATCGCATTATTTTAATCTGAAAATGGCTAAGGCTTCCAGGTTTAATAAAAGCCACAAGTTTCATAACAAAAGATATGACTTTTTTTCTGTTTCTAGCCTTTCTACTTATCATAAATTATTGAAATATTTATCGTCTATATATTAATTTTCGCGATGAACGTATTGAACTTACTTGCTTTTCTCTCAATGATACAAAGATACCAGAACACATTATCAAAATTATACCTAAAAGAGAAAGTCTATCCGGTATTTCGTTCCAAATTAAATAGGTAGAAATAACTGCAATAACTAAAGCCCCATATTCAAATGGCGCTAAAAAAGATGCCTCATGATTCTTATATGCATAAGAGACAAGAATACCTCCTATCGAGATTGGGAAGGCTATACCTACAAAAATGTGTAACAAATCAAAAGTATTGACTGAAACCCATGAGCCCGTCAAAAATATCAAAGCATCGCTCTGTCCAACATTAAGATCAGCTATGTAAAAGCCTGTAGCAAATGTAAGGCTTGTGACAAGAAAACATATTTGGATATAAAAACCCATTGTGATCGGATTTTCTTGCGCCCCATACTTTCTAGTAATTATATGTAGCGCTGTATAAAAAAGAGCAGCGATTAAAGGAAATAATGAAATTAATTCAAACGAAATTGTACCTGGCTTTATTATAAATAACATGCCCAAAAATCCGATAAAGCAGGCCAAGCTTCTACGTATACCCACTTTCTCTTTTAAAAAAAATACAGCAAAAATTGTAATCAAAACTGGTGCTATAAAAAATATTGCTGTTGCCTCTGCCAACGAAAGCTCTGCTATAGATATGAAGAAGAAAGTATTCGCCCCAACGACAGCTAATCCCCTAAAGACATGAAAAGTAGGGTTATTCGTATTAAGGTATTTTAAGCCACCGTAAAAAGGTAGAACAATAAAAAGTAAAATTGAAATTGCAAAAATAGCTCGGAAAAACATGAGCTGATGTAGTGGCATATCAGTACTGAAAAGCTTAACCGATATGTCATTTATTGAGAAACAAATTGTACCTAAGACGATTGCCAATATTCCCATATAATTATTATTCATGCATAGCCCAAAAAAACTTCAATTAACCTCCATTTGCTTTAATATCAATTGGAGTAAATTACAAATTCTTTTATGGATAGATAAAAAATGGACATAGCGAATAAAAAAGCCCTCGTATTTGGTGGAACTTCTGGAATTGGGCTCTCTACATGTGAGCAATTAATTGAAAAAGGTGCAGACGTTATTGCCATCAGCAGAGACCCAAGCAAGGCGACCAGTGTAAAACACAACAAACTATCCTTTGAAAGCTGCGATGTAAGAATTGAAGAGGAAGTAAAAAATATTTTTGAAAAACATGCTCCTTTCGAAATTTTGGTAAGTGCTGCGACTGGAGGAAGCAGAGCTGCTGGCCCATTCCTAGAAATGGATATGACTGGATTTAAAAACTCTTTTGATAAATTATGGGGTTACGCGAATGTTGTACGCTATGGCACACACTATTTAAGCTCGGATGGAACAATAGTTTTGGTCAGTGGTGCACCTGCCAGGCGGATGAAGCCTGGGCAAATTGCTCTGTCTGCAGTTGGTGGCGCAGTTGAGAACTTAGTGAGAGGTGTTGCAAACGAAATTGCCCCAAAGAGAATAAATGCTGTGGCGCCGGGCTTAATAGACACGCCCATGTTTTCACAAGAGGGTGAGGATAGAAGAATTTTTCTAAATTCAGCCACAGCATCTCACTCGATAAAACGTGCTGGAAAACCGGATGAGGTTGCAAAAGGAATTATCTTTGTTATTGAAAATGATTTTGTTAACGGAACCACTGTTGATGTTGATGGTGGATGGATAAACTCTTGAACTTAAAAATCGATGAGTTGAGTTATGATAAATAGAGAAAAGGTAGAGATGAAAGGATTCACCGGAAGCTGCTTATGTCGAGCTATAACTTATAACACTAACACTGCCCCATTAAGGACTTTTAACTGTCATTGTGAGGACTGCAGAAAATGTAGTGGTGCCCCTTATCTTACCAATATATTTGTGAAAGAGGGAGATTTGTATATTCAAGGGAATTTAAAAAGCTACATACATCAATCAGAAAGTGGCAACAAAATAACTAAAAAGTTTTGTCAACAATGCGGTTGTCAGATGTTCTCCTTAAATGAAGGTAGGCCTGGATTAGTGAGGATTCATGGAGGAACTGTAAATGAATTAGAGGTGATAAAGCCACAAGGAGATGTTTGGGTATCAAAAAAAATACCCTCAATCAAAATAGATGAAAGTTTAGATCAGTTTCAGAAAAACTTCTCTTAAAATAGGAAGGAATAGACAAAATGGCACAAAAAATTGTAAAACATGTAAAAGATATGGTAGCTGAAGCAAATAAAGAGGTTGAAATAACACCTGTTGTTGATGCCTCAAAATATTTCGAAGATAGTAAGTACGTTTTTGTAGATATAAGAGACCCCAGGGAAATACAAAGAGAAGGAAAAATTCCAAATTCGTTCTCTTGCCCGAGAGGAATGCTCGAATTCTGGATAGACCCTGATAGTCCCTACCACAAAGAAATTTTTAACCAAGACAAGAAATATGTTTTTTATTGTGCTGCAGCTGGCCGATCTGCACTTGCAGCCAAAGCAGCACAAGACATGGGTCTTAGCCCCGTATCTCATCTAGAGGGAGGATTTGCCGCATGGAAAAAATCTGGAAATCCTATTGAAACGAAAGAATAAACTATGAATGAAAAGTGTTGTGGTCCTGGATATTCATCCCCTGCAGAAGCTGTAAAAGCACCGAGGGAGAAACTTTTATATACAATTGCAATATATACAGGGACGGGAATACAAAAGCCTGACTATTTAGCTACAGTCGACGTTGACCCCGATAGCCCTACTTATTCGAAAGTTATACATAGGTTAGAAATGCCAGGCATTGGTGATGAACTTCATCATATGGGATGGAATGCGTGTTCATCTTGCCATGACGACTCTAGCATGACCCGCAAATATCTTTTACTTCCGGGAGTGAGGTCGAATAATATTCACATAGTGGATACTGCGACCAATCCTAGAATGCCCACTCTCCACAAAGTTATTGACGGAGCAGACATTAAATCAAAAACCAACTTAAGTGGCCCACATACCGTCCATTGCCTGGGCTCAGAAATAATTATATCTATGCTGGGTGATGCAAAGGGAGAAGCACCTGGAGGATATTTGCATCTGGATAAGAATTTCGAAATTATAGGAAGATGGGAAAACTCAATGGGAGATATACCATTTGGGTATGATTTTTGGTATCAACCAAGACACAATATAATGGTTTCATCGGAGTGGGCTGCCCCCAACACATTTATGCCAGGCTTTGATTTAGAAGAAGTTGGGCACCTCAAGTATGGAAGACAACTTCATTTCTGGGATTTCAAGGAACGCAAGCCAATTGAAACTATGTATTTGGGTGAAGACGGTCTCGTTCCTTTAGAAGTAAAGTTTCACCATAATCCAGATAGCAGTCATGGGTTTTGTGGTGCAGCACTAAGCGCAAACGTTATACATTGGTGGAAAGACAAAAACGAAAAATGGCAATGGGAAAAAATTATTGATGTAGAAAACCAACCTCACCCGGACTGGCCAATTCCTATCCCAGGTGTGATGTCAGCAATTCTCGTTTCAATGGATGATAAATATTTATATCTCAATAATTGGCTGCACGGTGACATGAGGCAATATGATATATCAGACCCTCACAAGCCAAAACTTACTGGTCAAGTTTGGATGGGTGGTCTGCTGGGAAGAGCTCCTGAAGTTAATGGTCTTAAGATTGCTGGGGGACCACAAATGTTTCAGCTCAGCCTAGATGGGAAAAGACTGTACGTGACAACTTCTCTATTCTCTACTTGGGATAATCAATTTTATCCCGATATAAGGGAAAAGGGTGGCGTATTGATAATGGTTGACTGTGACCCAGTAAACGGAGGGATGAAAATTAATCCTGATTTTATGGTAAATTTTGGGGAAGAACCAAATGGCCCAAGCCGCTGTCATGAAAGTAGATATCCGGGTGGCGATTGCACTAGTGATATATGGCTGTGAAAACATTTCAGGTCGAAATATCAAATAGACGTGGTAAGTCCTATAAAGTTGAACAACAACGTCCATTGCTTGATAGCTTGAGGCAACAGGGCGTTGATCTACCGTACGGTTGTAAGTATGGCGGATGTATTACGTGTGCTGCAAAACTTATTGATGGAGAAGTAGATCAAAGAAGGCAGGTAGCACTTAATAATAGACAGATAAATGATGGATACATTATACTTTGCGTAGCAAGACCTAAGTCGAATCTTGTTCTTGAAATAGGTGTTGAGAGTCATGACAAGCTTTATAGAAATCCATTTTTAGATCCTTTGGAGCCTCATGAACTAAAGGATGACATTGTAAAAAAGAAAGAGAAAAATAATGCCCGAAGCTGATGTAGACCACATTTACAATTATCCTACAGGTTATATCGAAGACATTCTGAAGTCCGTCAAAACTATTGCTATGGTCGGTGCTAGTGGGGATAAGACGAAATTTAGCTATGGTGTTTTAAGAGTGTTGCATGAAACTGGATATGAAATGTTACCTGTTAACCCAAATCCGAATATTAAAGAAATTAGAGGTCTCAAAGTCTTTCGCACTCTAAAGCAAATAGATAAACCTGTTGATATGGTACAGGTATTTCGAAGAAAAGAAGAGCTTTTATCGGTAGCAAAAGAAGCGATTGAGATAAAAGCAAAAGTGCTTTGGGGTCAAATAGGAGTTTACGATGACGAAGCTGCAGAGACAGCAAAAAAAGCAGGATTAAAAGTTATAATGAATAGATGTCCCAAAATTGAACTCTTTCGTCCCTTTTGGAAACCCAGATTAGACCTTAAGATTTAAAGAGAGTGTCACATGGAATATCTCACTATTGATGATCTTAAGAACGAAGCAAGAAAAAAAGTTCCCAAAGCATTTCACGACTATGTTCTGTCAGGTTCTTGGACGGAGTCTACTTTGAAAGAAAACAGTAACGATTTTAAAAAAATTTCCTTTCGACAAAGAGTTGCTGTCGATATTTCTAATAGAAGTACCAGAAAGAGTTTATTAGGCACAGACTATAAGATGCCAGTTGCTTTAGCACCCGTAGGTTTGCTCGGCATGCAAAAAGCAAATGGTGAGATATTGGCGGCACAAGCAGCGGAGAGTTTCGGAGTTCCATTTACACTTTCTACCATGTCGATTTGTTCAATAGAAGAAGTTGCGAGAAATACCTCAAAACCATTTTGGTTTCAGCTCTATGTCATGAGAGATCACGATTTTGCTAAGCGATTAGTTGAAAGAGCAAAAGCAGCAGAATGCTCAGCATTGGTGCTTACTTTGGACTTACAAATACTAGGCCAAAGGCACGCCGACATAAGAAATGGGTTATCAGTACCCATCAAGATAAAAATGGCAAATGTTTTTGACTTGATATCAAAACCAAATTGGTGTTTTGAAATGGCAAGATCGAAAAATAGAACCTTTGGAAATATTATGGGCCATGTAAAAGATATCAAAAACCTAACCTCTTTAACTAAATGGGTACAAAGTCAATTTGACCCAAAACTTAACTGGGATGATGTCAAAAGAATAAAGGACTGGTGGGGAGGCAAGCTAATTATTAAGGGGATCATGGACCCAGATGATGCTAAAATGGCACAGAAATGTGGTGCGGATGCTTTGGTTGTTTCTAATCATGGTGGAAGACAACTAGATGGTGTTAATAGTTCGATTTCTACGCTTCCACAAATTAAGAAAGCTGTTTCAGATATAGATGTATTATTTGATGGTGGTATTTCTTCCGGACAGGATATCCTCAAAGCTATCGCCTTAGGAGCTGAAGGAGTAATGATCGGTAGATCGTTTGTTTATGGTCTTTCAGCAAAAGGAAAGAAAGGAGTTATAAAAGCTTTAGAAATTCTCAACAAGGAACTTGATATGACAATGGCGCTATGCGGAAGACGAGATATAAAAGATGTTGGTAGAGATATTATTAAAGATTGCCCTTTTTTTGAGAAAAACTAGGCGACAAATTTTTTCCTTTCGCCCAATTCCAAAAATTTTGTTTTCTTACTTAAGGAACTAAATATACCCACCTCCGTTCCTGAAATAAAAAACTGGCTTTCTAAAGATAAAAGTTCTGAGAATAAATTTTCCTTTCGTACTTCATCCAAATGGGCTGTTATCTCATCCAAGAGCATTATGGGAGAGACTTTGTGCTGTTCTTTAATCAATTTTGCATTGGATAAAATAATGGAAATTATCGAAAGCTTTTGCTCACCAGTAGAACAGTATTTTGTATCTATTTCCTTCTCTAAATAAAACCCTTGTAGATCATCTGTATGAGGGCCAAAATTTGTTCTACCAGATATTAGATCCTGCTCTCTTTGGTTTATTAAATTATTCAAGAATACTTCTTCACTTTCAATAGGATCGGCTTTCAGATTAAGCTTTATAGGCGGAAAATAATTATTCTTTTCGATTAAAACTGTATTAAGCTTTTCAATAAAATCTCGTCTACAATTATCTATTTCAAATCCAAGTATGGCCATTTTCTTTTCGATAGCGAGATACCAAGAGCTGTCTGCTACACGATCTTTTAGCAACCTATTTCTATCTCTAAGAAGTTTTTCATATTGAGTGCATCTTTTTGCATGGTTAATATCAAGACTAAATACCATCCTATCTATGAATTTTCTTCTGTCCTTAGAGGTTTCCATCCAAATTCTGTCCATTGGCGGTAAAAACCATAGAATTTTTAAACTCGAACTTAGATTATTCTGTGGCACTTTTTTTCCATCTATTCTCACAGCTCTTCCATTTCCGTCACTAGAAGTCTCAATTTCAAAAAGATTATTGTTTCTGTGAGCTAAAGCCTCAACTTTCCAGGAAATATTATTAGATAAATTTATCATATCATAAAAGCTAGACCTTCTTATCCCCTTACCTGGGTATAAGAGTGATATAGCTTCTAAAAGGTTTGTTTTTCCAACTCCGTTCTTCCCATAAATAACGGTCGGATTTGAATCAAAGGAGAGTTCTAAAGTTTTATACGATCTAAAATTGCTTATTTTGAGTTTTTCTATTCCGACAGCACTCATTTTAATATAAATTATTTACACACGCATAGGCATAACAACATAAACCGCAGTGTCGTCATTATTATCCTTCATAAGTGCAGGATCACCAACGTCATTAAATAAGAAAATTGCTTCGCCGCTTTCAACTTGATTTGAAATTTCTTGGAGATATTTAGCATTAAATCCAATTTCAATTTCTTCTCCCTCATAAGCAACAGGAATTTCCTCAATTGCTAATCCTGTCTCTGGAGCATTTACAGATAATATGAGCTTTTCTTTACTTAGGCTAAGTTTAACTGCCCGAGCACGCTCTGAAGAAATAGTTGCTACTCTATCTACTGACTTAGCAAATTCTGAAGCATCAATAACCAATTTTTTAATATTATTTTTTGGTATAACTCGATCGTAATCAGGAAATGATCCATCCACTACTTTAGATGTTAAAGATAAGGTCGAGTTTGAAAAACGTATTTTCGTTTCTGATACAGAAATGTTTACTGTGTCTTCTGTCGTTTCATATATCATTCTCAATTCAGAAACTGTTTTTCGTGGCACAATCAATCCTGGCATTCCGCTGGCGTTTTCAGGTAATGGTGAGTCTATTTTTGCTAGTCTATGACCATCGGTGGCAACAGTACGTATAAGCTTGGTTTCTTGATCAATAAACTCATGGAAAAAAACACCGTTAAGATAAAACCGTGTTTCTTCCATCGACATAGCAAACTTAACTTTTTCGAATAGCCTCTTTAGCTCTTCAACCTTTATGGAGAACGAAAAGTCATATTCCGATGATGCCATCAATGGAAAGTCATCAACAGAAATTGTTGTTAATGAAAAAGTGGAACGTCCAGCTTTAACATTTATTTTCTGATTCAAAGGATCAAGGTCTATTAAAACCCTCGAACCATCTGGAAGTTTTCTAAGAATCTCATAGAAGGTATGCGCTCCAACGGTGACAGATCCTTCTTTTTCGACTACAGCTTTTATGGAGTCTAATAATTCAATATCTAAGTCAGTAGCTCTTAGGGTTAGACGGTCTTCTCTGGCTTCAATTAAAACATTCGATAGAATGGGAATAGTAGTTCTTCTTTCAACGATAGCTTGAGCTCGGCTCATTGACCTTAGCAAATCACTTCTTTCTACACTAATCTTCATTTTCGCTTCATTCCAATAAATGTATAGGGTGGATGATATCCTTTTTTAAAATAAAATAATAGCGAAAAAGCTTTTTATGCCTCAAGTGTTCTGCGTAAGATTTCTACCTCGTCTGCCACCTGTACATCAACAAGTTTTAATTCTTCAATTTTCTTAACTGCGTGAATAACGGTGGTGTGATCTCTTCCACCAAATTTTCTTCCAATTTCTGGCAAAGATTTTGAGGTAAGACTTTTAGATAAAAACATAGCGATCTGTCTAGGTCTAGCTACCACCCTTGCTCTTCTCGCAGATATCAAGTCTGTCATTCTAAGATTGTAGTGTTCAGCAACTTTTCTAATTATCTCTTCAATAGTAACTTTTCTCTCAGAAGTTCTAAGAATATCTGATAGACATTCCTGCACTAAATCAATGGTTATTTCTTTTCCAACCAAAGATGCAAAGGCGAATAACCTTGTCAGTGCTCCCTCTAGTACTCTAACATTTGAAGAAATTTTATGAGCTAAATACTCTAATATACCTTCATCAATCTTAACGTCTCTATTCAGTTCCATCTGTATCTCAGCTTTTGCCTGTAAAATTCCTAGGCGTAATTCATAGTCTGTCGGGTGCACGTCGACAACCAGACCCCAAGCAAGTCTAGATTTAATCCTTTCTTCTAAACCATCAATTTCACCAGGAGCTCTGTCAGCCGATATGACTATTTGTTTTCCTTGCTCTATGAGAGCATTAAAGGTATGAAAAAATTCATCTTGTGTTGAATCTTTACCTGCTATGAACTGAACATCATCTACCATCAAAACATCCACCGACCTAAATAGCTTCTTGAACGCATGCATATCCTTAAACCTTAAGGCTTGTACAAACCTATACATAAACTGCTCGGCTGAGAGGTATAGTATTCGCGCTCTTTTATTTTTTTCTTTAGTAGACCAAGCAATAGAGTGCATTAGATGCGTTTTTCCTAGACCGACTCCTCCATACAAAAATAATGGATTGAAAGTTACCTTTCCTCCATCTGAAACTCTTTTTGCAGCTGCATGTGCCAGCTCATTTGGTTTTCCAACCACAAACTTATCGAAGGTAAACCTAGCATCAAGTGGTGAACTGGGTAGATCAAGCTGAGTTTCTTGAGAGTTTTGGTCCGTTCTTTTCAGTGCCCTTTTCTCTGAAACATTTTTTTTGCCTACTGTTTTATTTGAAGATGCAATAAACTCAAGTCTATCGATTCTTAGTTTTTGCTTCTTAAATCCTTGGATAATGTGATCTCCATAATTCCTATGAACCCAAGTACCAATAAATCTTGTTGGCACTTTAAACTTTGCAACAGAACCGATAATCTCCTTTAGCTCAATGGGTTGTATCCAGTTTGCGTGAGCACTTTCGCCTATATTGCTTTTCACAAACTCTTTAACCTTTGACCACTCATCTTTTTTCATTAATTAACTCTACTCCAGGGCAAGCCCAAATTCTTCCATCCGGATGGGTTTTGTGGATAGACTGAAGGCCGATCATGCCCCTCGAATCCATCCTCTATGTTAAAACATCTACCATTATAATTACCGGATTTAAACGATTCTTCCACAGTTAATGCAGCGAAATTTGATCTAATTCCAGATCTACATATAAAAAGATACTTTCCTTCGCCATGATGGCTTAAATTTTTGTTAAAATCGTTTAAAAAGCGCTTCCGTGACCCCGGTAAGATCGAGTTTCTCCATTCTATTTTATAGATATCTTTACCGATTTCTCTTAGGTCAGGTATTCCAACTTCCAAATGCTCTTTATTAGTTCTTACATCAATCAATACAGCACTCTCATCTTCTTTTAGAAGAACAAAAGCTTCTTTTGAGTTTATATTTTCGACCAAATTCAAACCTGTTTGAAGGGGTTTTTTTGCCAATCGATTTTAAAAAAAGACATCTATTTGATACCATAACCTTGTCATAGGGTTATAGCAACTAATTAAAAATCATACTGGCTCTAGCTTGCTTTTTTCAAACCTTTAACTTTTGAATTTAGTCTTGATATTTTTCTACTGGCTGAATTCTTATGAAAAACACCTTTTGTAACGCCTCTCATGATTTCCGACTGCGCAGTTCTAAGAACTTCATTGGCAGTGGCTTGATCACCTTTAACTATAGCTTGCTCAACTTTCTTGACAAACGTTTTTATTCTGGTTTTTCTGTTCTTATTTTCCGTGGTTCTTTTAACCGTTTGTCTTAATCTTTTTTTTGCTGAAGCTTTATTTGGCATCTCTATTGTACTCCTTAAGCAATCAATTACACAATGCGGTTATAAATGTCAATAAGCGAACTGCTATTTGTCTTCGAACTTGGGTGTTCTTTTTTCTATAAAAGCGGACATACCTTCTTTTTTATCTTCAGTTGAAAAAAGAGCATTAAAGATTCTCCTTTCAAACAATATACCCTCTGACATTCCAATTTCGAATGAACGATTTATTGATTCCTTAATTCCCATAGTCGACAACATAGACTTTTCTGCGATTTTAATAGCTACAGCCTTAGCTTCCTTTAAAAGATCTTCAGCAGGAACAACTCTGCTGACTAGACCGGATCTTTCAGCCTCTTCGGCATCCATATTTCTACCAGTAAGGTGCATCTCCATTGCTTTAGATTTTCCTACAAATTTCGACAGCAGTTGCGTTCCTCCAAAACCTGCCATAACGCCTAAATTTATTTCAGGTTGTCCAAATTTTGCACTGTCTGCAGCTAAAATAAAATCGCACCTCATTGCAAGCTCACATCCTCCTCCTAGCGCGTATCCGGCTACGGCAGCTATAATAGGTTTTCTAGTTGCTTGAATTCTATCTAAATCATTAGAAAAAAAATTTTTATAGAACATATCTACAAAAGACTTTGATATCATCTCCTTGATATCAGCACCTGCAGCAAAAGCCTTTTCAGAACCAGTTAAAATAATTGTTCTAATAGAATCATTATTGTCTGCATCTTTTAGAGCACTATTTAGTTCTTCCAATAGCTTACTATTTAAAGCATTCAATGCATTTGGCCTATTGAGTTTTATAATTAGAATAGGTTCTTCATGCTCGATGATGAGCGTCTCGTAAGCCATTAGATTCTCCAAAAAATTTCTCTGCCCAAAGTTTTAATTTTCTTATCAAAATTTATCAAGAAAATAATGAATTACTTCTGACAGGTTGCACAATAAAATGTACTCCTCCCACTAATTATAATTTTCCCGACAGTACCCTTACATGTACTCCGAAAACATGCTTGACCCTCTTTCCCATAAACCTGTAGTTTATTTTGAAAATATCCTACCTCTCCACCAACCTGTCGGAAATCTTTTAAAGTAGTTCCACCAAATTTAATCGCCTTATCAAGAACTTTCTTAATTGATCCTACTAGTGTTTCACATTCAATTAGAGACATATTTTTGCCAATCCTAGTAGGTTTGATTCGACATTCCCACAAAGCCTCACTAACGTATATATTACCTAAGCCAGCTACAACTTTCTGATCCATTAAAATATTTTTTAAGGATCTTGAAGAGTTTTTGATTTTGGACCACAGATGTTGTTCATCAAAGTTTTTGGAAAGAGGTTCTATTCCTATATATTTGAACCTTCGATAATCTGCATAGTCACCTTCTATGGCTTCAATAAAACCAAACCTTCGAGGATCATTATATACAAGCAGAAATCGATTATCGAATGATATTATCAGATGATCGTGTTTCTTTGGTTTATATTTATTTTCACTTTCGGTACTTAATTTTATCCTTCCTGACATCCCCAGATGTAGGACTATTGTTGTTTTATTATTCAGAAAAAAAAGAAGGTATTTTGATCGCCTACCAACCCCTAAAACTCGTTTTTTCAGAATTAATTTTTCAAAGCTCTTTTCGATAGGGAACCTTAGGTCTCGTCTAAATATTTTAGTCGAAATGATGGCACTACCTAAAATTGTCTTTTCTATACCTAGTTTAACTGTTTCTATTTCCGGGAGTTCTGGCAAAATTTTATTTATTAAAATGAACTGGCTATTGATCTAAAAGACTATATTATAAATCATTATAAAAATATCGTTAGATTTATTATGCTTACAGAAGACGAGATTAAAGGCCTAAAATTTGAACAAGGGCTGAAGAAATTAGAGGAGTTGGTAACTCAACTAGACGATGGGAACTTAAGCTTGGAAGAATCAATTTCTTACTACGAAATAGGAATTAAACTGAAAAGCCATTGCGAAAAACTTTTGAAGACAGCAGAATTGAAAATTTTAAAAGTATCTGACAAAGAGAAGTTAGTGACGGAAGACTTAAGAGCAGACGATAATGAATAAACCCTATAGTGAGTTCGACGAGACTTACTTCAAAACATTGCTTGAAAATAATGCTCTTTATTTTAATCAACAATTAAAAAAATTTTTAAAAGAAAAAAATTTCGGAATATTAAGAAAACCAATTGAGTATTCTATTTTGGGGCAAGGAAAAAGATTGAGGCCGTTGCTGTGTATGGAAACGTCAAAGGTTTTCAATATTACAAATGAAGTGGCTATATTCTGTGCTATCGCAATTGAATGCATTCATACGTACTCTCTTGTGCACGATGACCTTCCATCAATGGACGATGATGATTTGAGAAGAGGTCAGCCAACTATTCATATGAAATGGAATGAAGCAACAGCCATTTTAGTTGGAGATGCACTACAGAGTTTGGGTTTTGAAGCACTAAGTGGAAATAAATTTAAAGTTAATGATAAAGTAAAAAATAAATTGATTTTGAGTTTAGCCAGAAATTCTGGGGCTTCTGGTATGGTATTAGGTCAAGCATTAGATATAGCCGCCGAGACTTCCCAAAAGGAGCTTGAAATAAACGAGATTTCGAAAATACAGGAATATAAAACTGGAAAGTTGATATCCTGGTCCTGTGAGGTTGGACCGATAATAGCGGGAGAAAACACTGAACCCTTCTCATTATACGCCGCTAAAATAGGTTTAGCTTTTCAAATTATTGACGACATCTTAGATGTTACTAGCTCTTCCAAAACGTTAGGAAAAAATGTAGGTAAAGATAAGGACAATAATAAGGCCACTTTTGTTTCAAAACTAGGTCTTGATAATTCTAAAAAGAAAGCCTTAGAGTTAGTAGCAGAAGCTTGTGAAGCTATTTCAGGTTTTAAAGATCGATCAAGAAATCTTAATCAAATTGCCAACTTTATTGTCAGTAGACAATTTTAAATGTTGATTGAGGAATTTTAGAAACCAATTATTGGTCTTTTTTTAAAACTTTATTTCCTAATAATTCGGCGATTTGCACTGCATTTAGAGCAGCACCTTTTCTAAGATTATCAGATACACACCATAAATTCAGACCATTCTCCGTTGTAGAATCTTGTCTTATTCGACTAATAAAAGTTGCATAATCGCCTGCGCACTCTATTGGCGTTGTGTAACCTCCCTCTTCTCTTTTATCTACCACAATTATTCCTGGAGATTGTCTTAAAATTTCTCTAGCTTCTTCTTCATCTAAAAAATCTTCAAACTCTATATTTACTGCCTCAGAGTGGCCCACAAAAACCGGTACCCTGACACATGTTGCTGTCAATTTTATCTTCTTGTCTAAAATCTTCTTTGTTTCAGCAACCATTTTCCACTCTTCTTTTGTTTGCCCGTCATCAAGAAACACATCTATTTGAGGAATTACATTAAAAGCAATTTGTTTGGGATAAGCTTTTGGATCTACTTCCTGACCTGGCACGTATAAACCTTTTGTTTGAGCCCACAGCTCGTCCATTGCTTCCTTACCTGAGCCTGAAACTGATTGAAAAGTTGTTACCACGACTCTTTTTATTTGTGCTCTATCGTGTAAAGGCTTTAATGCTACAACCAATTGGGCGGTCGAACAATTAGGGTTTGCAATAATATTCCTTTTATCGAAATTCTGTATCTCGTCAGGGTTAACCTCAGGTACTATTAGGGGGACATCTGGGTGGTAACGAAAAAGAGATGAATTGTCGATCACTATGCAGCCACTATCAGTTGCTTTTTTCACATATTTTTTTGTTGCTTCTGAACCAACTGCAAAAAGAGCGATATCTATTCCTTTAAAATCAAAAGTATCTAAATCTTTAGTCTTAAGAACTTTATCTCCAAATGAACATTCGGTACCCAAAGATCTTCTACTGGCTAAAGCATTCAACTCATCTACTGGAAACGTGCGCTCAGCCAATATGTTAAGCATTTCTCTTCCTACGTTACCAGTGGCACCGCAAACAGCAATGTTATATCCCATACTTTTCCTTTTTAATTTTTTGAAAAGTGATCTTTGAGCTTTGGTAATTCGGCAAAATTGCCTTCGGTCTTATCTTTATAGGATCGGAATCCTTCCATCAACTCAGACTGGCTAAGCATCGACGCATTCCACATATTGATCCAATCCAATCCCTCATCAATGGTGTGGTCACGTGAAAAGTCAATAACCTTCTTACAACCAAATACAGCAGCTGGGGAATTTAAGGTTATTTCCTTAGCCATCTCTAATGCACCTTCGATGAGAGCTTCATGACTCTCATATAGCCTATTTACAAAGCCCCATTCTTTAGCCTCATGAGCGGAAAAGTTTCTTCCTGTAAACGCTAATTCCTTGACAATTCCTTCAGGAAGTAATTTTACAATTCTAGGAAATGTTCCTACATCCGCTACCATTCCAATTTTTGTTTCCCTTATTGAAAAAAAAGCATCGTTTGTTGCTAATCGAATGTCTGCGGAACAAATTAGGTCTACGCCTCCACCTATACAGCCACCCTGTATTGCACAAATAACGGGAATTCTAGCTTTTTGTAACGATGAAATAGATTTCTGCAAAAAAGATAAAAAGTTCATGAAATTTTGGGGGGGTTGTAGCTCTTTCTCATTCTTTTTTACTGCCTCAGAACTTGAAAAGACATCTTGACCAAAAAGGCTCAAATCCAGTCCGGCTGAAAACACAGTACCGGTTGAAGAGAGAACAATACATCTTGAACGTGAATTTCTATCAATATCCGCAATTATTCCCGGCAGATCTCTCCAGAAATCCCAGTTCATTGCATTTCTCTTTTCAGGCCTGTTGAGCTTTATGTGAGCGACATGCCCTATTAACTCAATAGCAAAATAATTTGATTCATATTCGTTTTGATCAGCGACTTCTAATTTATTCATTTTATATCCCACCTTTGCAATGCATTTTTAGTATAAAGCTTAACAATAAGATTAAAAGCCTTTAATAAACGAAATAAGCTTATCCGGTTGCTCCATAGGGAAAAAGTGACTCCCTCCTTGCATTCTTTCAACTAGCTTTAAATTCTTCAGTTTTTTAAATGAACCCAATGAAGCTGTTGTACTCCCAAATTCAGCGATAAGTAGCAATACAGGTATGTTTATATTTTTTATAATCTTAGGTGTAGTAACCTTTTCCGTATTTATGAAACTAGCAGCCTCCGTTTCTGGATTACAGGATAAATATACACCGTTCTCTTCCCTCTTTGTACCACCTGACAAATAATCATGCAAAAAGCCCTTCTTCCATGTCTTAAAAATTCCCCTATTTGTATAAGACTTCAGAACTTCATCAAAGCTTTTCCATTTGCTTCTTTTTTTTAATGCTTGACGATAAAGTTTGATGGTATTGCTTTCATATCCAAGAGGACCAAAAAATTTTGTGAAGTATTTATAATGGTAGTTGATTACAACTGGGTCCGCTAAAATTAAACCATCTACTTTATCATTTAAGAGTTTGCTTGCCATTATGCTAAGTGAGCCACCAATAGAATGGCCACCAAGAACTATTTTGCTCTTATGTTTCTCACTCAGCACTTTTATTAAAGCAGCTAGATCTTTTGAATATCCTAAAACGGGGTTAATTTTATCATAATAAGTACCGATTTCAGACATTCCGTATCCAGGTGTATCCCAAGCATAAACGTTATATTTTGATGTCAACTTACTTAATACTCTACTATATGTTTGCCCATTAAAGCCATTAGCGTGAGCCCAATGTAATACTGGTCCCTGTTTTGGTCCTTTCCAAAAACAAGTTGAAATGTATCCTCTTTCTGTTTGGACTATTATTCTTTTCATATTAGAAGTATATTTGTATTTATTAATTTCCTAGTACGATATATAACTTTATAATGCAAAAATCGACACTGGAAACTGATTTTTCTTACAGATTATTCGGATCCGAAAAATCTAGGCTGATCGACATCAAGGTTTCCGAGAAATTTGCACCACCATTTCTATTAATGCTTAGAGCCGCTAAAGCGGCCAAAGAATTTCTGGATAAGGCGAAAGCAGACTCCGTTACAATTTTCATAGGAAAAGGTAATAATGGTGAAGACGGTCTTTGCCTGGCTGCCCTTTTAAAAGTGGAAAATGTTAAAACAAATGTAATTGACCTTTGCTACAAAAAGCGCTCTAAAACTCATGCTTACAGATTCTGTCTTGATCTAGGAATTAACATTAAAAAATTTAATGTAAACAAAATTCCAAAAGCTGATTGGTATATTGATGCCATATTTGGCATAGGTTTGAACAGAAACCTGACAGGCGACTTCCTAAAAGCTGTAAATTTTCTTCAATGTTCAGAGACAAAAAAAATCTTATCTTTAGATTTACCCAGTGGTCTTCATGGTTCGAAAGGAAATATTTTTAACAAATTAGTTAGGGCTACTAGTACTATCTCCTTTCTGACCTTAAAGCCTGGGCTGTTTTTTGATGAGGCTTCTGATTACACAGGCGAAGTTTATTTCACTGATCTAAGTATAAATAAATCTTTCTACAGCTCAGACATGCGCTCTATTTCGAAAGACAATACCCATTTCCCTTATCTATCTAGCTCCGCTCACAAAGGCACAAGAGGATCGGTAATTTGTCTTGGTGGTTCCAAATCAATGGAGGGTGCAGGAATACTCGCATCTATATCATCTTTACGTTCAGGAGCTGGTAAAGTGTTCTGGGCATCTGATACCGAAAAACTTGATAGGCCCCCTGAGCTTATTCAGATAGAACCGGGTATTAACGAAATACAATCTATTTTAGATAAAAATATGCGTACTGCTATCATAGGACCAGGGCTAGGTAAAAAGTTCGATGAGGAAATTGAATTCTTATGGCATACCGACCTCAATATAATTCTTGATGCGGATGGTCTTGACTGGTTATCCAGAGTGAGACCAAAAAAAAGAAGAGCCCCTTGGGTCGGAACGCCTCATAAAGGAGAAGCAAAAAAACTTCTTGGAGATAATTTCTCTGACAAATGGTCCAATATTATAAAACTAAAGAAAATATATGGTGGAGACTGGATATTAAAAGGGCCTGGAACTCTAGTTTTGGAAGAAAAAAGGTTATGGGTAAACTTGTATTCAAACGGATGGCTAGGAACAGCTGGGATGGGAGACGTTTTAGCGGGTATTATAGCAGGCCTCTGGAGTTCTGGATCCAAAACACCCCTTAGAAGTTCAGTCTTCCTCCAAACTCAGTGTGCAAGATATTTAATCTCACAAGATGGAGCAGGTATAACAGCAGGAAGGCTGTCTGAGTTGCTTGGCTTAAATATTGGTCTAATACAAGAGGCCTAGCTTTTCTCAAATGAAAAAAGCTAGGCCCGCTTTTTATGAATCGGCAGGAACTGTCATCCATGCTCTATAAAGCTCACCAAGAGTTGCTGCCTTTGCAACGATTTGTTGCATTTCTTGACCCATACCCATGCCGTCTAATGCTTCTCCGGCGTGAGCTAGCGATTTTGCGCCATACATTACAACCAGACTACTCATTGGTTCACCGGTAACTGGCGCTACCATTACAGGATTAATATCAACTTTTTCACAAAGACTTTTTACCTCGGAAAACATTTCTACTGCTTCTGCAACTTTATCTCTTTTCATAAGGTACCATCTATAATTGATGACTCTGTGTGTAGCACTCATTTCTCCTGCAACTGTTCTGAATATATTTGGGGGCATTACAAGCTCAGAAGAAGGGTTATCATCCAAACGCATTTGTATTTTTGCCCATACTTCACTTGAGAACAGCTTTTCCGCATTTCCCATGGCTCCAGTAAAGTTTTCAGAAAATATAGAAAAAACTAAAGATCCTGTATCAGGACCAAAAATTATTCTAGATATCCTACAGGTCATACCCATAGCGCCAAAGGTTTCGACATTTTCTTTCATATTTGATAAAAGAAGTCTTGCCTTTCCTGGATGAGCCTTATAAGTAGATGTTACTATGACGGTCAATTTTTCCTCCCTTGTTGATAGTAAAAGTTCATTTAGTAAACTATTATAACATGGTATATCGAAAATAACATGGCTGAATATAACAAAAGAATAAACTTTATTAACAATTTACGAGATTTAGGTAACAAGAAGACAAAAGCCAATAATGTAATAAAAAATAATTTGTTTATTAGATGTGCTGCTCCGATTAACCTCAGCACTGCGGCTCAAAAAAAACTGATATCTAATGGACAAACGTTGATTATAGACTTTAGAGGTGTTAATGAGGCAGAAAAAAATCCGACCAGTTTGCCAAGAGAACTTCTAAAAAATAGAGTTCACTTACCTGTTGAGCCAAAAGTCACTGAATTATTAAAAGAGTTGGATAAAAAAAATACACAAAAAACCGATTTGAATGAGATTTTTCAACAAGCCTATAGAAAGTATACAGTTGAAAACTTGGACACTTTCAAAGAGTTTTTTAAAATATTATTTAAAAATCCTGGCTTTAAAATTATCTTTCATTGTACTGCGGGAAAAGATCGAACTGGTTTTGCTGCGGCCTTAATTTTGCTACTATTTGGAGTTAGTCGGCGCAGCATATTTGAGGACTACATGCTATCAAATGAGCATTATAAACCAACCGCAAATGTGACTGAAGAAGTAAATCAAATAGGGGTAAAGGAGTTATTAAAAGTAGATGAGAGCTGGTTGGATGCTGGTCTTAAAGAATTTGAAACAAATGCTGGCAATATAACAGAATTTGCTACCGAGTTAATTGGTGGAAAAACAGAGTTAATTAGATACTTAGAGTATTGTGAAAAATAAGAGGTTAGAAATCCGTGTCAATTTTAGAAAAATTTAAGCTAGATGGGAAACTTGCTCTTGTAACAGGGTGCAGCAAGGGCATAGGTTTTGGAATTGCTAAGGGCCTAGCTGAGGCTGGAGCAGACATAATTGGTGTTAGCTCATCCTTACGACAAGGCAGTGAAATCGAAAAATATGTTGAGTCGATCGGTAGAAGCTTTCATTGCTTTAAATGTGACTTTTCTGAAAGACAAAATACACATAGTTTTTTAAAGGAACTTGATAAAAATAATTTAGAACCAAATATTCTTGTTAGTAATGCAGGTTCTTTAATTAGAACTGAGCTGAATCAACATAGTGATGACCATTGGGATAGAATACTTGAAATCAATCTATCGTCACAGTTTGTTCTTGCACGGGAACTTAGTTCAAAAATGATTGAAAAGGGCTGGGGTAAAATTATTTTTACAGCATCAATCTTATCTCATCAGGGCGGTTTATTCGTTCCAAGCTATACAGCTTCTAAAGGTGGGATTGCGCAACTTACAAAAGCTCTATCAAATGAACTGGCAGATAAGGGAATAAATGTTAATTCCATTGCCCCAGGCTATGTTGTAACTGATATTACCACTGCTCTTCGTCAAGATAAAAATCGGTCAGCTGACCTAATGGCGAGGATACCTATGAAGAGGTGGGGTACCATAGAAGATATGGCAGGGGCAGCTGTTTACTTGGCTTCTGATGCATCAGACTATGTTAATGGAGAAATACTAAATGTAGATGGTGGTTGGATGGGCAGATAGCTACTAGACTGCCTCTAGCTCCTCTAGTATTTTATCAGTCATCTCACTCGTTGAACACAAACGTCCTTCATCTCCCATCATTAGATCGGGAGTTCTGTACCCCTTCGCAAGTACCTTTTCTATACATTGCTCAAGAAGATCAGCATTCTGGGTGTCTGAAAATGAATACCTTAAAGCCATTGAGAAGCTTAAAATACACGCTATTGGATTAGCCTTTTCCTGACCAGCAATATCTGGTGCTGATCCATGTACTGGCTCATACATAGCTCGAGGCAAGCCATTTTCTTTTTTATTTCCCAAGCTTGCAGATGGTAGCATTCCCAAACTGCCTGTTAGCATAGCGGCACAATCGGATAGTATATCTCCAAAAAGATTATCTGTTACAATTACATCAAACTGTTTAGGTTCTCTAACCAATTGCATCGCTCCATTGTCAGCATACATATGGCTGAGCTCTACATCCTGATAATCAACATGAACCTCATTAACAATATCTCGCCATAGAACACCACTCTCCATCACATTGGCTTTTTCCATAGAGCATAATTTTTTATTTCTCTTCAAAGCAAGTTCAAAAGCACTTATTGCAACCCTTCGTATCTCTGATTCAGTGTATCTTTGTGTATTTATACCAACTCTCTCATTTGAGCCATCAGTATGAATACCACGAGGTTCTCCGAAATAAATCCCCGATGTAAGCTCTCTTACGATAACAATATCTAGTCCAGAAACTATTTCTTTCTTGAGTGACGAGAAAGAGGCCAGTGCATCAAAACATTGAGCGGGTCGGATATTGGCAAATAAGTCAAGTTCTTTCCTAAGTCTCAATAGCGCTCGTTCTGGTTTCAAATCGAAACTCAAATTATCGTAATTAGGGCCACCGACCGCCCCCAGCAAAACAGCATCCACTTCTAGTGCTTTGTTTAAAATCTCTTCCGTAAGAGGAGCACCGTGTTTATCGTAAGACGCTCCACCAACTAAACCTTCTTCAATATCTATTTTTAAACTGCGCTTATCCTGGAACCAAGAAATAACACGCTTAACCTCAGTCATCACCTCTGGTCCAATTCCATCTCCTGGAAGAATAAGCAAAGAAAACATCAATTATACCTTTTTATGACCAGCTAAATTTATCAGAATATTCTTTTTCAAAGCTACTTATTTTATCCGCACTCTTGAGTGTTAATCCGATATCATCTAACCCATTTAATAAGCAATATTTCTTAAACTCATCAACCTCAAAGTCTAGTTGGTCTCCATTGTTGCGAACAATCTTCTGGTTTTCGAGATCAATTTTCATAGTAGATGTTGTTTCCATTTCTGCGTCCTGTAGAAGTATTTGATGCAAATCTTCAGACACTATGATTGGAAGTATGCCGTTCTTAAAGCAATTATTAAAAAAAATGTCTGCGAAACTCGTTGATATTATGCACTTAATTCCAAAATCTTTTAAAGCCCAAGGTGCATGTTCTCTCGAAGAACCACAACCAAAGTTAGCTCCACCTACTATAATTGAGGCTTTTGAATAATGATCCTTGTTTAAGATAAAATCTTTTGTTTTATTCCCATTTTGATCATATCGCATTTCAAAAAAAAGGTTCTCTCCAAGACCCGTCCGTTTAATTGTTTTGAGGAACTGTTTTGGTATTAACATATCAGTATCGATATTTATTAGTGGCATTGGAGCTGCGATGCCTTCAAGTATATTAAACTTTTCCATCAGTGTCTTTCACTAAATATCTCTCACGTCAGTCAATCTGCCAGTTATTGCTGCTGCTGCTGCCATTGCTGGGCTCATTAAATGAGTACGGCCTCCACGCCCTTGTCGTCCTTCAAAATTTCTATTAGATGTCGCCGCGCATCTTTCCTCAGGCAATAACTGATCAGGATTCATTGCTAGGCACATTGAACAACCTGGCATTCTCCAATCAAAACCAGCCTCTTTCAATGAACTGGCTATTCCTTCTTCTTCCGCCTGTTTTTTTACTAATCCGGATCCTGGTACGACCATAGCCCTTATCCCACTCTTTACCTTTTTTCCCTTAACAATCTTTTCTACCTCTCTCAGATCCTCTATTCGTCCATTGGTGCAAGAACCAATAAAAACAGCATCAACTTCTATATCTTGCAATTTCTGGCCTGGCCTTAACCCCATATATTCAAGGGATCTTTTAGCCGCTTCTACTTTACTTCCCTGAAAATTATCAGGGCTTGGTACGAAATCTGTAATAGGAAGAACATCCTCGGGACTTGTTCCCCAGGTGACAACGGGCGCAATGTCTTCTGCCCTTAAGAAAATCTCTTTGTCAAAATACGCATCTGGATCAGAAAAAAGCGTTTTCCAAAATTTTACAGCTTTATCCCATTTTTCACCTTTTGGTGAATTTGGTCTACCTTTTACATAATCTAAGGTCTTTTGGTCGGGCGCTATCAGGCCGGCTCTCGCTCCACCTTCAATAGCCATATTGCAAACAGTCATTCTTCCTTCCATAGAAAGGCTCTCAATAGCATTTCCACAATATTCGATTACATGTCCAGTCCCACCCGCTGTACCAGTTTTTCCAATTATTGTAAGTGTAATATCTTTTGCTGTGACTCCATTGCCCAATTCTCCAGAGACCTCCACCTTCATATTTTTTGACTTCTGCTGAATTAATGTCTGCGTTGCAAGGACGTGCTCTACTTCGGATGTTCCTATGCCGTGTGCTAATGCACCAAAAGCTCCATGCGTTGCTGTATGACTATCCCCACAAACAATTGTCATACCTGGCAAAGTCCAGCCTTGTTCAGGACCAATTATATGTACTATCCCTTGCCTAATATCATCAACAGCGTAATAATGAATGCCAAAATCACGCGCATTCTTGTCTAGAGTTTCTAACTGAATACGACCTTCTTCACTGCCAAAGTTAGTTAACCGATCAGATGTGGTAGCGACGTTATGATCTGGGACGGCAATTGTTTTATTAGGAGCTCGAACTTTCCTTCCCGCTTCTCTTAGACCCTCGAAAGCCTGAGGGCTAGTAACTTCATGTACCAAATGCCTATCAATGTATATCAGAGAGGTATCATTTTCTGATTGTATTAAATGATTATCCCAAATTTTGTCATATAGAGTTCTACTTTTCGCCATAATTTTCATATCTAAATAAATTTTTGATCAAAATCCAGAACTTTTTACCATTTTGGGTTTTTACAAGCTTTAAGCCATCAGCCACTGATAATGGAAGATAAAATAAAAAGTCTTTTCTAGTTCCATAATTACTTGTATTAGTATGGCCATACAAATTTATCATGCGAAGGTCTAAATGAAGCTCAAAATTTTTAAAACCTTGACGTTGTACTTCAATCGGCTGTTTTTTATGATTTTTTTATACATTTTGTTAAGTTTTTTGTTTCTGACAAAAAGTTCCTTTGGCCAGGACGACTTGAGAAAAGCTGAAAAAAGCTTTAGAGACTGGAGCGTTTTCGTATCGAAAGAGGACCCCGAAATGTGCTTTATTGCTTCTCAATCTATCAAAAGTGAAGCGTTCAGAAATAATCAAAAGCTCTCATCGGTTAATCGAGAAAAAGGAACATTGTATATAATTAAGATATTGAGTAAGGATAACGAATATGAGGGAACTTTTTATGCTGGGTATCCTCTACAAGTGGGGTCCAAAGCAGTCCTAGAAATTGATAATAAGGATAAGATTGTGTTTTTTGCTCATCCCTCGCCTAAAGCTAAAGCAGAAAAGGACCATGCATGGGCTCAAAAATTTGATCAAAAAAAGTTAGTTTCTTTTCTTAAGAAAGGTAGCAAAGCAGTAATGAGCGCTATATCTCATCGTAACACTGTAACGAAAGATACATTTATGTTAACAGGTTTTTCTGATGCTTTGTCAGAATTAGAGAAGCGGTGCAAATTAAATTGACCTCGGCAACAGACTCCCAAGAAGTTAATATGTTAGGACTTAGTAAGGACGAATTGCTTTCGCTGATTTTAGACTTTGAAACCCAACCAAAAAGAGCGTCTATGAGAGTAAATCAACTCTGGTCTTGGATCTATTGTCATGGAATGAATTCATTTGATAATATGACAAATATAGATAAAAGTCTTCGGTCAAAACTGGAAAAAGTTTTTAATATTTCACGGCCAGCTATTGAAAAAAAAGAAATCAGCGACGACGGTACGATAAAATATCTATTCTGTTTAGAGGACCAAAGCAAAATAGAGACGGTATTTATCCCAGAAGAGAAAAGAAGCACTCTTTGCATTTCTTCACAAGTTGGTTGTACGTTGAACTGTTCATTCTGTCATACTGGGACTCAGAAATTGGTAAGGAATCTCTCAAGTCAAGAGATTGTAGGTCAAGTCATAGCAGTTTATGATGATCTAGGGCTTTGGGAGAAGAAGAGGGTGAACAGTGGTCATTCTTCTTGTTTCGAAATAATTACCAATATTGTTTTCATGGGAATGGGTGAACCTCTATTAAATTACGAAGAAGTAAAGAAAGCCTGTATTATTTTGATGGACAATAAAGGATTGGATTTTTCAAGAAGGAGAATCACCTTATCAACAGCTGGTATTGTTCCTAAAATAAAGACGGCTCATGAGGAAATTGGATGTATGATCGCTGTAAGTCTTCACGCGACAGAAAATAAGACAAGGGATATTTTAGTTCCGATAAATAAAAAGTGGAATTTGGAACAGTTGCTGGGTTCCTTGAGAGATGACGTTAAGCTGCGCAATTCGGAACGAGTAACATTTGAATACGTTATGCTTGACGGGGTTAACGATACAAAAGAGGACGCACAAAGGTTAGTAAGATTACTACAAGGTCTTCCTTCTAAGATAAACTTAATACCGTTTAATAATTGGACTGGAAGTCAATATAAGCGTTCTTCCTTAGATAGAATAAAAGCGTTTAGAGATATTATAATCAAATCAAGAATACCAAGCCCAATTCGAAAACCTCGTGGAGAGGACATTATGGCTGCATGTGGCCAATTAAAATCTAATTCTGTTAAAGAAAAAGCAAGTATATGAAAAAAATTAGCAAAAGACGCTTCTTCTTGTTTTCAATTCTATTTCCTTTTATTTTTTTTAAACCTTCATGGGGTCATCCTAAAAAGCCAAATTTATTGGTGGTATGGAAAAAAAAGAGAGTTCTAGCCCTTTACAGAAACAGTAAAATAATAAAAGCCTATCGAATTCGTTTAGGGTTCAGTCCTCAGGGTCAGAAAGAAAAAGAAGGAGATGGTAAAACCCCAGAGGGTAAATACTACATTACACACAAGAACCCGAACAGTAGATTTTACTTAAGTCTTGGAATAAACTTTCCTAATCAATCCGACAAAAAAAGAGCTCTTCAAAGAGGCCTCAATCCTGGTAGTGACATTTTTATTCATGGGCTAGGAAAAAAAAATATCCTGTTGCACTACTTTTTTGACTGGACTGAGGGTTGCATTGCGGTGACAAATAAAGAAATAGAGGAAATTTATGGTTTGGTTGAACCTGGTACCATTATCTACATTTATGCTTAAACCTAAACTCTTGACTAAGACTTGCCAATCATCTGTACCCACCAAACTTTTCCAGTGCTGTCCTGATACCAACTAAGCCCTAGATCGGTCGCAGTGGGGTCCAGAATAATTTCTCTGCCAATTTTACTTTTGAACCAGACATTCAATACATCATACTCACCCTCATACGTCTCGGAAACGTTTTCACCAAGCACTAAGCCCTCAAAACCCGCAATTCTTGCCCTATCTATCGCTGATGATGCATCTGAACCGTAATTCCAGGCCCGCTGTTGTCTGGCTATGTCAAAAGCGTGTGTCTTCGATGCAGCTGAAAGACTGGATGAGTACTTTAGTGAGGATCTTCCGTTTTCCAGTCTTAAGGCATTAACCATATCTAAGTGTCTAGATTTTAGAGCGGTCTCTTTAAAGCTAGAAATAACTCCTGACTTGGAGTAACCATGGTAGATGTCCGTATTTGTACCGACACATCCTAACAAAATAGCCAGGACCAGTATCTTTAATATAAATTTATTCATCTATCTATAAGTCTTTTCTTCTAATGTTCGAAATACTACTGTAATTTTTTATTCGTGCACAATTAGTTGTTTTATAGTAAATAAATTTCAACTATTAATATAAAAATGACTAAAGCAGTATCCAACATATTGATATCATTGCTACTATTATTTGTTTATGCAGTAATAAGCAACCCCATTATTGCTCAGACAGCAGTAGAGTTTGATAAAGATGGAAAACCAAAACACAACATTTTCTCATTCAGAGTACAAACTTGGCAGGATCATTTTAAGGATTTGAATAAAGGAGCAATACTCGTTGACACCAAAACCCGATCATTACATTACTGGAGTAAGAAAGGAAAAGAGTATAAGGTCTTTCCAACCTCCGTCCCCCTAAATGAAGAATTGACACGACTCGGGTATACAAAAGTTACAAAAAAAGTAATTGGACCTGAATGGAGGCCTACAAAAAAAATGAGAGAAAGAGATCCTAAGCTCCCTGAGTTTATGCCTCCAGGCCCTGATAACCCTCTGGGATCCCACGCACTTTATCTTAGTTGGCCAAGTTATCGTATTCATGGAACAAGCGATACTAGAAAAATTGGAAGGCAAAGCTCTTCTGGATGCATAGGGCTTTATAATGAACAAATTGAGGAGCTTTTCGATTTAGTCGAGATTGGAACGCCCGTTAGAATTCTTTAGAATTATTGTGAATAGCAAAAAGCCCCTCTCTAAATGAGGGAAAAGTAAGCTCATACCCCAATTCATCTTTGAGCCTGATGTTAGATACTTTTTTTTCTTCTTTATAGAAGCTTCTTGCCATTTCACTGATCATATCACTTTCCAAACTGACTGTCTGTGGGCATTTTTTTTTAAGTAAACTCGCCGCGAATTGTGCTACATCCAATTGCGTTGCAGGCAAATCGTCAGACAAGTTAAAAATCTTAGCTTCCGATTTAGAGCTCATGGCCATCTCGATTGCGCCAACTATATCGTCAACATGAATTCTGTTAAACAGATGAGCTGGTTTATTGACTATATAAACCCTTTCATTTGCCAATAAACGATCAATTAGACTTCTTCCTGGCCCATATATTCCTGCCAACCTGAAAATCATAGTTTTTATAAAAAAATTTTCTCCAAATCTTAGCCACGATTTTTCGGCTGCAACTCTTGAAATACTTCTCTCTAGATTGGGTTCGAGCACCGTATCCTCTGTAACCCAACCACCTTTTTTATCCCCATAAACACTGGTCGTTGACAAATATCCTAACCATTTTACTCTTTTGCTATTTTTTTCGAATAAATACCCATAATTCTCGATAACTGGATCTTTACCATTTTCTGGTGGAGCCGTGCTCAAAATGTATGAATTCTGGCTGAGGATACTCTCAATTTTTTCCTCATCATCGAAAAAAACCGGTGTGGCATTAAGTGATTTAATTTCTTTGGCCTTTTCCTTAAATCTCGTCGTACAAAACACTTCCCAATTTTTTTTTGAGAATTTCTGACATACAAATTTAGCTGTGTAACCAAAGCCAAAAATTAACAATATATTTTTCTTATTCATTTTTTTTTAACTCAGAAATAGACCAAATAGCTGCCTCAGATATAAAATCTACTGAATGTCTTCCAAAACCCTCCAGTAATTTTATGTATTCTTTTTTTCCACTATTTCCCATCGCGTATATTACATTTCTTAAAAATCTAACTGATCCTAATCTTTTTATAGCGGTTCCACTAAAATAATTCCTGAAGTCATCATCTGAAAAGGTTAGAGCTCTCTCCAAAGCTAAGTCAGAAAAAGTTTCTCTATAATTCTCATTACGGCTAATTTGTGCAAATTTATTCCAGGGACAGACAGCTAAACAATCATCGCATCCAAAAACTCTGTTGCCAATTGATGATCTAAGTTGTTTATCTATAGCACCCTTATGTTCGATAGTGAGATACGCGATGCATTTTCTAGCATCTAGCTTATATGCACCCTCAAAAGCATTAGTGGGACAAATATCCAAACACTTTGTACAAGATCCACAATTATCTTGCTCTGGCTCATCTGCAGTTAGTGATTTATCTATGTACATTACACCGATAAAAAACCAATTTCCCATATTTCTACTCACCAAATTTGTATGTTTGCCTTGCCAACCCAAGCCAGATAATTGTGCTAAAGGTTTTTCCATAACAGGGGCAGTATCGACAAATATTTTTAGCTCACAGTCTAATTTTTTTTTCACCCAGGAGGCTACGATCTTTAGCTTAGATTTGACTACTTTATGATAATCTCTTTTCGTGGCATAAACTGAGATATTAGATAATTCTTTATCCATCAATTTTTTTAAAGGGTCTTCTGCTGGTGTATAGTCATCTGTAAATACTAAAATTGATTTGACACTTGGCCATAAATTTTCTGGTGCTGTTCTTTCGTCAATCCTTTTCTCCAACCAATCCATACCAGCATTCCAATCATTTTTAATGAAGTCCCTAAATTTTTCTTTTATTGTTTGATCAACCTTTAGGGGATCGGTTATACCAACGGCAGAAAAACCTGCATCAGAAGCTATCTGCTGAAGTTGTGATTTAAAATCCAATATTTCCATACTAAAAATCTAAGTCACTATAGTGACCTGCCGGCACAAAGCCAGGAACTAAGTCCGTCAGCAAACCTGCATTTCTAAAAGCAGGCCTCGATTTAATTTTTGCATACCATTCTTTTATTATTGGCTTAGACTGCCAGTCAATATCTCCTACATAATCAAGTGCCGAAATATGTCCAGCTGCCGAAAAATCAGCTAATGACATTTTCTCCCCAGCTACCCAATTTCTTTTTTCCAAAAGCCATTCCAAATAATCAAAATGAAACTTAATTTTCTTAAGGCCTTCTTTTATTGCACCACTATCAGGTTGACCTATTTTAAAAATCTTTTTGTACACTCTCTCATTAAGTAAGTTTTTTGTAACTTCATTATAAAATTTATCGTCGAACCAAGAGGTTACCCTGCGCGTCTCGAACCTTAGCTTCTTGTCGGCCGGGATAAGTTTTGGAATCGGGTGAGATTCATCCAAATACTCACATATGGGAGTGCTCTCTGTAAATACATTAGCTCCTTCCTTTAATAATGGTACTTTACCGGAAGGACTAAATCTTATGAAATCCAATCTTTTTTCCCAAACAGGTTCATCGATTAATTCAACTTCAAGTTTTTTTTCTGCCAAAACCAGCCTTACTTTTCGACAGAATGGAGAGAGTGCTAAATGGTGGAGTTTTCTCATAGTTAATAAACCTTACTCTAATCCATTTATAATTATAAAAAACAGCTTGATCTGTCATCTTTTTTTAGGATGTTAATATCTTTTTTTAATTGTGAAATTCTTGCTGTAAAATTAGACTTCAGCTTTTTGGGACTTCGAGTCTTTGGATTTGGAAGCGTCAACGCAATTCGGATTGATTGCTCTCTGGTGAGTTTATTTGCTGGCTTGTTATAATACTTATCCGAAGCTTGATTAACACCAAATGTCAGCAGGCTTGTCTCAACAGTGTTTAAATATATTTCGAGAATTCTTCTCTTTGGAATAATGATCTCTATCAAAAAGGTAAAGTACAATTCTATAATTTTTCTTGACCAAGATCTTCCAGACCACAAAAAAAGATTTTTCGCAAGTTGTTGAGTTATCGTTGACGCGCCTCTTTTTTCCTTTCTTGTAATTACTTTGTAAATCTCTTTTATGTCTAGTCCTAAATGGTTACAAAAATTAGAATCCTCTGTTGCGACTACTGAAAGGGCGATATTTTCGCCCATATTTGAAATTGGAGTCCAACTGTACTCTATTTTTCTTTTAAAAAAATTGCTCTCCGAAACCATAAAGCTCGTAAAAGGAGGATTAAAAAATCTAAGTAAAAGAACGGTTGACACGGACAATAATGTAAAGAACACACATGATAATATGATACTTCTGGTAGTTTTGTATGCTAAATTTTTAATATCGCACACAAAATATTATCTAAATAGGACAATTTTTTTCCTCAGTCTGCGAGACTACTATAGCCCATCAATGCCTTGTCTACTGATTTCGCAACTTGTCTGCCTTCTCTTATTGCCCACACAACAAGAGACTGACCACGTCGCATATCACCAGCTACCCACAATTTGTCAAGAGAAGTTTTGTAAGATTTATCATCCGCTAACACATTTCCACGCTTATCCAGGGATACTTCAGTATCTTCAAAAATCCTATCTGTAATGGGTGAAACGAAACCCATGGCCAGTAATACCAAATCCGCTTTAATTACAAAATCAGAGTTTTCTATTTTTTCAAATTTCTCATTTACTCTAATACAATTTAAAGAACTGATTTTACCATTTTCAACCCCAAAAGATGTTGTTAATACTGAAAATTCTCTATCTGCTCCCTCTTCTTGACTCGAAGAGGTTCTCATCTTGAGAGGCCAATTTGGCCATGTTAGCATCTTGTCTTCCCTTTCAGGTGGAGCAGGCATAATCTCTAGCTGTGTGACAGACAATGCACCTTGGCGAATTGATGTTCCTATGCAATCTGAACCCGTGTCTCCTCCACCAATAACAACGACATGTTTACCGTCTGCTGTTATCTCTTTTAAACCCTCGAGCGTCTCTTTGCCTACCCTTCTGTTTTGCTGAGGTAAAAAATCCATGGCGAAATGGATCCCGTCCGCGTTACGCCCTTCAATGTCTAGGTCACGCGGTTTTTCAGCCCCACAGGCTAAGATCAAAGCATCGTGCTCCTTTATCATATCATTAATTTCAATATCTACACCTAGCTCCACACCACATTGAAATTGAACTCCTTCAGCTGATAATTGCTCTAGTCTTCTGTCGATATGAGTTTTTTCCATTTTAAAATCAGGAATTCCATATCTAAGAAGACCGCCCATCTTTTTATTTTTTTCATAAATTATTACATCATGACCTGCTCTGGCTAATTGTTGAGCAGCTGCAAGCCCTGCTGGGCCAGACCCAATTATTCCTATTTTTTTGTTTGTCTTGTTTTGATTAATTTGTGGTTTTATCCATCCATTGTCCCATGCCTTATCAACTATAGAACATTCTATGGATTTTATTGTTACTGGACTATCAACAATATTTAGCGTACATGAAGCTTCGCATGGCGCTGGACATATTCTTCCTGTAAATTCTGGAAAATTATTGGTGGAATGTAAGTCTCTCGAAGCCTGTTCCCATTCACCCCTATAAACCAAATCATTCCAATCCGGGATCTGATTATTAACGGGACACCCTTTCAAGCCCTTCATGTCATGGCAAAAAGGAATTCCACATTCCATACATCTGCTGGCTTGGTCTTTTATGACCTGCTCTGGAAGTGGTACTATAAACTCCCTAAAATTTCTTATTCTATCTGATGCAGGCCTATATCTTCTATCTTGCCTATCTACTTCTAAAAATCCAGTAACTTTACCCATCTCAACTTCCCTTATATTCTAAATCAGACGCTATTCTGCGGCTACGATATTATTGAGCTTTTCAGCCTTTATTTCCTCCAACGCCCTTCTGTATTCCGTAGGCATTACTTTTAAAAATTTAGGCCTAAAATTATCCCAATCGTCTAAAATCTTTTTTGCTAGGTCTGATTGAGTAAACTTTAAGTGTCTAGAAATTATGTTTCTCAGCCTTTCTTCATCATATCTGGTCATATCACTCGATATATCTACGCGACCATGGTGTTCAAAGTCGCCTCCGTGATGGTGCTCAGATTCTAGTAGATCATCCTCTTCTGGTACCGGCTCAAGCTCTACCATTGCCAAATTACATCTATTTTTAAAGGTGCCATCTTCATCCAAAACATATGCTATGCCTCCGGACATACCTGCTGCAAAATTAAGGCCTGTTTTTCCTAAAACGACTACTATACCACCTGTCATATACTCACAACCATGATCACCTACTCCCTCAACGACAGCGGTAGCTCCAGAGTTTCTAACAGCAAACCTTTCTCCAGCTATGCCTCTCAAATAGCATTCTCCGTCAATAGCACCATAAAGAATCGTATTTCCTGCTATGATCGAATCTTCAGGAACAATATTTTTTGCCTCTTTTGGAGGGTATACTACTATTTTTCCCCCTGATAATCCTTTTCCAACATAATCATTTGCTTCGCCTTCTACTTCTAGTGTAACTCCTCTCGATAACCATGCTCCAAATGCTTGACCCGTTGTACCCTTAAAAGAAATTTGTATTGAATCCTCTGGGAGACCTCTATGTCCAAAAATACGTGCAACCTCTCCACTAAGCATTGCTCCAGTAGATCTATTATAATTATAAATCGGCAGCTTTATTTTGATGGGTTTTTTATTCAGCAAGGTATCTTTTGACATTTCAATTAGTTGCCTGTCCAGAATATCTTTAATTGGATGCTGCTGTCTTTCACAATTAAACTTTGGTACTCCATCGCCCATCTTTGGATCAAAAAACAGCTTTGAGAAATCGAGCCCCTTTGCTTTCCAATGTTTAATTGCTTTTTTCCTATCAAGCACATCAATTTGACCAATCATCTCATCAAATTTTTTGAAACCTAATTTACTCATAAGTATTCTTACCTCTTCTGCAATAAAGAAGAAAAAATTCACAACATGTTCTGGCGTTCCTACAAATCGTTTTCTCAAAACTGGGTCTTGAGTTGCGATTCCCACAGGGCAGGTATTCAAGTGACACTTACGCATCATAATGCAACCTGAAGCAATTAATGGAGCTGTTGAAAAACCAAACTCATCCGCGCCTAACAATGCTCCAATAACAACATCTCGCCCGGTCCTTAGCCCACCATCCACTTGGACCGATATTCGAGATCTAAGCTTATTTTTCATTAAAGTTTGGTGTGTTTCTGCCAGACCCAGTTCCCAGGGTGAGCCGGCATGTTTCACCGAGGTCAGGGGGCTCGCCCCAGTACCACCCTCCATACCCGAAATAGTAACATGGTCCGCTTTTGCTTTAGCTACTCCAGCAGCCACGGTACCAACCCCAACCTCGGATACTAATTTCACTGATATGTCAGCTTTTGGGTTGACGTTTTTAAGATCGAATATCAGTTGCGCTAAATCTTCTATTGAATAAATATCGTGATGGGGCGGAGGAGAGATAAGTCCAACCCCTCTAGTAGAATGGCGAACCTTTGCAATGACAGCGTCTACCTTGTGACCAGGGAGCTGACCTCCTTCACCCGGCTTTGCTCCTTGCGCCATTTTAATCTGAATCATGTCAGAATTTACTAGGTATTCTGTTGTGACACCAAATCTACCAGATGCAACTTGTTTTATTGCAGACCGTCTGTTGTTGCCATTATTATCAGTAGAAAAACGCTCCACTTCTTCACCGCCTTCACCTGTGTTCGATTTTCCCTCAATCCTATTCATGGCTATGGCTAGGTTCTCATGCGCTTCTGCGGATATTGATCCGTACGACATAGCTCCAGTAGCGAAACGTTTTACAATTTCCTTGGCCGGCTCAACCTCATCAATTTTAATACTATTTCTGCCCGTTTCGCTTGAATCTTTAAGCCTAAACAAGCCTCTTATTGTGAACAATCTTTCTTCTTGCTCATCCATGGACGTTGAATATTCTTTAAATGTATCGAAAGAATTACTTCTTACAGCATGTTGTAGGTTCGTAATTTCATCTGAACTCCAAGCATGTACTTCTCCTCTTTTTCTTACAGCGTAATCACCCCCGACATCTAGAGAGTCTCTTAAAACTTCTAAGTTTGAATATGCTTCTTCATGGCGGATAATCGTTTCCTTTGCTATTTCATTTATTCCAACTCCGCTGATTTGAGTAGAAGTTCCCTTGAAATACTTGCTCACGAATTCCTCTGATAACCCGACTGCATCAAAAATTTGTGCTCCACAGTATGATTGGTAAGTTGAAATACCCATCTTGGACATAACTTTTAAAAGCCCTTTGTTAATTGACTTTATATATCTACTAACCGCTTCTGTCTCACTTACATCTTTAGACAACATGTTCTTTTTTTTAAGATCTAATATAGTGTCGAAAGCCATATATGGATTTATAGCCTCTGCTCCGTAACCTGCTAATACTGCAAAGTGGTGGACCTCTCTAGGCTCTGCTGATTCTACCACCAATCCAACGGATGTTCGCAATCCTTTCCTTATTAAATGATGATGTACCGACGCAATGGCCAATAGAGCGGGCAAAGCAATTCTATCTTTACCAAACTGCCTGTCGGATAGCACTATAATATTACCGCCCTCTCTAACTACATTCTCCGACTTTATGCATATATTCTCCAAACACTTTTCAAAACCCAAATAACCTGTATTCTTGCCAAAGGTAGTGTCTAAAACTCTTGATACAAAATGGTTGTCACCAATCTCACTTATCTTTCTAATCTTTTGCATATCCTCATTTGTTAGGATCGGTTGTTTAACCTCTAACCTTTTCACACTACTCAAAGATTTATTATCAAAAATATTTGGTCTTGGACCAATAAAAGATACTAAGCTCATGACTGACTCCTCGCGAATAGGGTCAATTGGGGGATTCGTTACCTGTGCAAAGTTTTGCTTAAAATATGTATAGAGTAATTTCTTTTTGTTGGATATTGCAGAAATGGGCGTGTCTGTACCCATTGAGCCAATCGCTTCTTGGCCGGTTACTGCCATTGGAGACATAAGTGTCTTTAAGTCTTCCTGAGTATAACCAAACGCTTTCTGACCCGAATAAAGATTGGCCTCTGATAAAGAAACTTTCTGTATTTCATCTGATTCTAAGTCCTCTAAAACAATCTGTGTATTATTCAAAACGCTTTCATAATCCAACTCATTACTGAGGTTTGCTTTTACTTCTTCGTCTGTAATAATCTTTCCTGCCTCCATATCAATCAGAAGCATTTTTCCAGGTTGCAATCGCCACTTCGTAATCACTTTGCTCTCATCAACTGGCAGCGTTCCAGCCTCGGAAGCTAATACGACAGTATCATCTTCAGAAACAAAATATCTTGCTGGCCTTAACCCATTTCTATCTAAGGTAGCTCCAATTTTTTTTCCATCTGTAAAAGCGATAGCAGCTGGCCCATCCCAGGGTTCCATTATAGAGGCATGAAATTCGTAAAAAGATTTGCGTTTTCTATCCATTAGTGGATTTCCAGCCCAAGCCTCGGGGATCAGCATCATCGAAGCATGCTGAAGAGGGTAGCCACCCTGGTATAATAATTCAATAGCGTTATCAAATGACGCAGTATCGGATTGACCTTCCCTTGTTATGGGCCATATGTTGTTCAGATCTTCTCCAAGAAGGTGTGATTTCAAACCTGCTTGCCTCGCTGCCATCCAGTTTACATTACCTCTACTGGTGTTTATCTCTCCATTATGAGCGACCATTCTATAGGGATGTGCTAATCTCCATGAAGGAAAAGTGTTTGTTGAAAATCTTTGGTGAACTAAAGCCAAGGCGGACACATATCGAACGTCTTGGAGATCCAGATAATATTTAGCCAACTGATCAGCTAAGAACATGCCCTTATAAACAACCGTTCGTGATGACAGGGATACTGCATAATATAAATCTTCACTCCCCAGTTTTTTATAAATTTTGTTGGTTGTTTTTTTTCTTAGTACGTAGAGATTTCTTTCAAAGTCATCCTCGCTCATACCCTCAGGTTTTTTGAAGAAGCCTTGCACGTGTGTGGGTTCAGCTCCACGAATTTCTTCGTCCTTTGACAAACACTCATTGTTTACAGGAATTTTGCGCCAGCCTAATAATTTTATGCCCTGTTCTTCACTAAACTTAACGATTATGTCTTTTATGAGCGCGTGATATTTGACTTCTTTTGGGAAAAAAAACATACCTACGCCATAACCGCCTAGATCAGGAAGAAAACAACTTAATTTTTCCATCTCTTCTCTGTACATTTCGTGTGGAATTTGCGTAAGCATTCCTGCTCCGTCACCCACCAAAGGATCTGCTCCTGTGGCCCCTCTATGTTCAAGGTTCTCAAGTATAAAAATACCTTTTTTAATAATTTCGTTACTTTTTCTTCCCTTTATATTAGCGATAAATCCCAAGCCACAGGAGTCGTGTTCATTTCGAGGATCGTAGAGACCTTCCATTTTATTGCGTTTCTTATCAAAAATCTTCATTCGCTTTTTACTTTTTTTATCTTATTGTCTTTCTGAGGAGACTTTTTAATATAGTTTTCAAGAAAAGAAAAGAAAGTTTATATTTTCTATTGTTTACGATTTTCTTGATGAAAAAGAAGGGAAAGACTTTATGATTTACTGTACATTCTCTAAAAAACTAAAGTTGATGATTTAAAAATGACCATTTTTCACGTTTTTGTTTTGTCTCTTATACAGGGCGCAACAGAGTTCTTGCCAGTCTCTTCTTCTGCCCATCTAGTTCTTTACAACAACTTTGTGATTGGTCTAAAGAACGACTTAAGCCTAGACATCGCCATGCATATTGGCAGCCTATTAGCAGTTGTTTTGTTAGTTTCAAAACCTCTAAAGGAACATATGAACAATGTTTTGATAGAGAATGGTGTGAGTAAATCAGTTTTTTTCCTAGTTTTAGCAACGTTTCCACTTGTATTTATGGCTTTATTCTTAGAATATGCTCGTCTTCTAGATCTATCAAGACAAGTAGAAATAATTGCGTTCTCCAACCTAATATTTGCTCTGTTACTTTTTGTGTCTGACAGAAAACCAATTCGACGCAAATTTTCGGATATTACGGCAAGAGATGTTTTGGTGATAGGCATTTGGCAATCTTTTGCTGCCTTTCCTGGCGCGAGCAGATCTGGTGCCTCTATAACTGGCGCAAGGTTTTTAAAATATGGCAGAAAAGAAGCAATTATTATTTCTGCGGTACTAAGTATACCAGCAATAGTAATTTCGAGTGGCTATATTGGACTCAAATTTTTTAGTAGCCAAAACAAAATTGATGTTGAATTTATTATCTATGCGACAATATTTTCATTCATTTTTTCATATTTAGCTCTAAAGTTCTTTGTAAAGTTTGGAGAGCTTTTTTCTTTCACTCCCTATGTAATTTACAGGCTCTTTCTCGGATTAGCTTTGCTAACAGCATTATATCTTTAACCACGCTTAAAACGATTAACAATATTTGGTAAAATTATTTTAAGCTTCTTTGGCACTATACCTAAATCTGAAAACTTCTCAGATTTTAAGTCTACCAAGTTATCATTCTCTAAACTTTTTACCTGTGCCAAGGTTAAAAACGCTGGCACTATATCCCCTAATATTAGACGGAAAAAATCATTTGTGGCGGCAATTACTCTTGCTGGTAAAAAAGGTATTTTCAATATAACCCTTCTTCGTTTGATTTCAGATAATAACATATCGATAAGCTCTTTAAATGTGTATGTTTCATCTCCAGCTAACTCTAGATATCTTTTCCGCTGATCGGTCTCAACCAATAACGTTACAACTTTGGCTACATCATCTACAAATACCGGCTGAAACTTTGTACTGGCCCCTACAACTGGAATAAATGGACTAATTGAGGATAATTTTGCAAACCTATTGAAAAATGTATCTTCATTTCCAAATATTAAAGAGGGTCTGATGATATTGGCATCCGGAAAGGACTCAAGAACAGCTTCTTCGCCAGCACCCTTCGACTTAAGCAAAAGACTGCTTGATTTAGACGATGCACCCAAGGATGATATATGAATAAATTGATTTACTCCTTGTTTCTTTGCCTCTCTAGCCAAATTTCTAGCTGCGTTAACGTGGAGATTGTTAAAAGATTGTGAACGTGTTTCAAAAAAAGTCGCTACACAATTAATTACGCAATCTGATTCTCTTATATAATCCTGTAGCTTTTGCGTTTCTTTTATGTCTCCACTGAACAATTGTATTTGACCTACTTTACCGTAAACCTTCAAAAAAAGAGCTTCATTTGGGTGACGCGTAATAACCCTTATAAAATGCCCTTTAGAAGCTAATTGCCTAACTAAATATCTTCCCAAG
>CACGMO010000005.1 GCA_902574225.1 uncultured Alphaproteobacteria bacterium | reverse complement strand
AATGATTTAGATGAGAAAAAAATTTCATTTGAAGAAATAGGTAATGATCTATTTGCTTTTACAGCTGAAGGAGACCCAAATTCAGGCATAATAGTTGGTGATGATAGCGTAATGGTCATTGATGCTCAGGCAACGCCAACCTTAGCGAGACAGGTAATCCAAAAAGTCAGGTCTGTTACTGACAAACCTATATCGCACTTAGTTCTGTCGCACTATCATGCTGTTAGGGTGCTAGGTGCAGCTGAGTATAAGGCAAGTAATATCATAATGAGTAGCAAAGCAAGATCAATGGTTGTAGAAAGAGGACAAGAAGATTGGGATAGTGAGTTTGATAGGTTTCCCCGACTATTCAAGGGACATGAAGAGATCTCAGGGCTTACTTGGCCAACGACAACATTTGATAAAAAAATGTCACTATTTTTAGGTAAACGACGGGTTGATTTATATTTTTTAGGTAGAGCGCATACTGCTGGAGATATAGTTATTCATGTACCAGACTCAAATGTATTATTCACTGGCGATATTGTTGAATATAAGTCGGCTTGTTACTGTGGTGATGCGCATTTACAGGATTGGCCGAAAACGTTAGGAAAAATTGCAAAGTTTCAGGCTGTTTCTTTAGTTCCAGGAAGGGGTGATGCTCTTACAGATCCAACACAAATAAATGATGCAATTGAATTGACAGAAGACTTTGTTACGTCAACGTTTAAATCAGTCTCAAAAATAGCTTATGCAGGCGGCGATTTAAAAGAAGCCATGTCTTCTTGTAGAGATGAGTGTGATAAAAAGTTTTCCGGTTATGCTATTTATGAGCATTGTTTACCTTTTAATGTCTCAAGAGCTTTTGATGAGGCAAAAGGTATTGATCATCCTAGAATTTGGACGGCTGAACGAGATAAAGAAATGTGGGATTTATTACAGTGAATCGTGCGGCAAACTTTTCAAAAAACTATAATTATAAGGAATTTCCCTTTAAAATACCTCCTGAGATTGCGGAGGGAAGTCAAGAAATATATCCTGTGGTCATTGTGGGTGCTGGACCAATTGGTTTGTCCTTAGCAATTGATTTAGCTCAAAGAGGTGTAAAAAGTGTCCTTTTGGACGATAATAACATTGTTTCAACCGGTTCAAGAGCAATTTGTTGGGCTAAGAGAACTTTAGAAATTTTTGATCGACTAGGGGTTGCCTCAAAAATGATGGCAAAAGGAATTACTTGGGAAACAGGAAGACTTTTCAACGGAGATAAGGAAGTTTTCTCATTTAACTTGCTCCCGGATAAAGGTCAAAAGTTCCCAGCATTTATTAATTTGCAGCAATATTATGTCGAGGAGTATTTAATTGAACGATGTTTTCAACTTGATGATTATATTGATCTTAGATTTAGTAACGAAGTTATTAGTCACTCTCAAAATAAAGATAATGTAGAAATAACTGTAAGTTGTCCTGAAGGAAAATATTTGTTGAGATCATGTTATATGGTCGCTTGCGATGGTGCAGACTCCCCAACTAGGAAACGTATGGATCTTTCTTTTGAAGGTGAGATTTTCGATGAACATTTTTTGATAGTAGATATTTTTATGAAACAGCCTCCTTTTGAGAGCGATAGGCCTGAGCGGTGGTTTTGGTTTGCACCTACTTTCCATGATGGACAATCTGCTCTGTTGCATAAACAAGCAGAGAATATTTATAGAATAGACTTACAACTTGGTGAGAATATTGACAGAAAAAGTGAGCTTGACCCGGAGAGGGTTAGAAAGAGAATAAAAAAAGTTGTTAAGTCCGACAGTTTTGAAATTGACTGGATGAGTATTTATAAATTTAAATGTGCCTCTTTGGATAGAATGGTATTTGATAGAATTATTTTTGTTGGAGATAGCGCACATGTAGTAAGTCCTTTTGGCGCTAGGGGAGGTAATGGTGGGATACATGATGTCGATAATTTAGGATGGAAACTGGCTTCGATATTGAAAGATAATACCTCAGGCGATATATTAAATACGTATAATGAGGAACGGATAGAAGCCGCAAAAGAGAATATCGCAAATTCATCTAGAGCAACTAACTTTATGACACCAAAAAATAAGATGGCTAAAGCCTTTCGCGATCAGGTTCTTGATTTATCCATAAACAATCAATTTTTTAGAAATATTATTAATTCAGGTAGACTCTCTGTTCCATTTAAGCTGAGTGGTTTAAGGCTAGATAATGAGTATAGAGATGATTCTCTGCTTGGATCGATTTATGTAGATTTTCCAATTCTTGATAGGAAAGGAAACCAACTATTTCTTACTGATGTGGTAGCGAGCAGCTATAATTTGCTGTCATTTTCTAAACTGAAAAACGAGCTTCCTTCTGATTTAAACAAAATTAGTGTTTGTGAAGAAGATAATGGAGATGCAGATTTCTTAGATTATAAGGGTAAAGGTTTAGAAAGATATACTAAAGGTCTTAATTACCTTATCAGACCGGACGGGTACATTGTAGGAATATTTAAAGACGTTAATATCAAGACACTAAAAAGATATATGCTCTAGATATTTAAATTAAAGAAAAAGAAATTTAAATGGCACTTAACGATGATCTTTACTCGCGGCTTGTGAGCCTCTACCAAGACCTTGATGATCAACAAATTCATCAGTTAAATGCTCGGATTATTTTATTATTATTAAAAGAAGTTTCAGACTCACTTGCTGTAGAAACTATCATTGATCAAGTTGAAGATGACAATAAAAACTTTAAGAAGTAAATAACCCAAGAAAGTCTTTAAAAGGGTAAAATTCCGCGCAAAGTCGATATCAGTGGAACTATCTTTTGAAATAATGAAAGAAGGTTTATCCCAAGTTTTGGTAAAAGCCACAAAAATAGAGCAAATAAAAGCACAACTGAAATAACTATAAAAATAGTATTTGGCTGCCTAAAGGTACTTTTATCAGAGTTCATAATATTTTCTAATTTGTTGTTTTTTTCATCTCCGTTTTTTGTTTTTAAAAACGGCCGTAATATCCATATTATGAATAAAATTAAAACTAAAAAAAGAATAAGGCGAACCATAAAAAGATACTTTCTATTTTTGGTGTTACACTACAAGAAATTAAACTTACTTCTTTTGAAAAATATATTCTACTTCTTCCCAACAGTCAGTAGGAAAAATCCATAATATTTCTAAATCTTCCTCACCAGTATTTTTCAATCCGTGATCAACATTTTTAGGAATATACACAAAACTATCTTTACAAACCTTCTTTGAACTCAAAGAGCTTAGAAGCAGTCCTTCTCCTTGCCGAATGATGTAAACTTCCTGAGGTGAGTGGTGATGAAGGGGTAGCTCTTCTCCAGGTGGTAAAACTAATAGTCCACACGAAAGTCCATGGCTCATTAATTGTGTACTATCAGCGATATATTTCCACCTAAGGTTACCTTGCTTTTTATCCTCAATCCAAGCTTGGTCCTTCAAATGAGATACAACAATTTTTTCTTTATCCGTATTTTTCATTTTTTACTAAAGAGTTGAAAACATCGTGAGCGCTTTTACATATTTTTCATCAGCTTAGCTACTGATTTAAATTTTTCTAACAATTCCGGCCACCTCAACTTTTCATTTCGTTCATGTTTATTTATATACACATTATAATAAGAGCTCATAACAATCACAGGTTCTTTAACTTTTTATCTTTTATTATTGATCTGTTTAAAAAATAATTTCACTTTTAGATTATATGAACGCTTATCCTAATATTTGAAAATGTCACCCTTACTGGAGTCCAAGAGATTTTGTATAAATCATTACTGATTAATATCAGAAAACTATCTCGGTTATCTTAATGTTAATTTTTGCGTCAACAGCCTCCAAATAAATTGTTGCTTAAATATAAGTTAAAGTTTGACTTTCTTTGTAAGCTAGAGCAGTTCCTTAAATTAAGATAAAACTAGGCAGTCACTTTTATATAGACCTTGATCTTTTTCCATTAAAACTGAGCTTTGAAATTATATCTGATTGGGACTTAATACACTTAAGCCTTTACGCGTTTTTTGAGCAATAGTGAACTAGAAAAAGTTTACTAACTACATTCTTAATTCTGATTTATTGTTAAGAAAATCAGAATAAGTCAATTCTATACCAGATATCAAGTCTGTGGGAGCCTCGTAACCTAATTTTTTAAGTCTTTGAACATCCACTAATTTTCGTGGTGATCCATCTAGTTTTGACTGGTCAAAACTTAGGTGCCCGTCAAATCCAATTATACTCTTGATTGTTTCTGCTAATTCCCTAATCGATATTTCTTTACCTGTGCCGATGTTTATATGTGATTGCCCTTGGTCTGTGTGTCTTTTAATAACTTCCTTATCCAAGCTAAGGATATAACAGCTGGCTTCTGCCATATCATCGACATATAAAAACTCGCGCATTGGAGTGCCAGAACCCCAAATTACAACTTGCTCTAGATTTTGTTCCTTTGCCTCATGGATCCTTCGAATAAGAGCTGGTATTACATGACTGTTTTCTGGGTGATAATTGTCGCCAGGACCATAGAGGTTTGTAGGCATTACTGCGCGATAGTCTCTTCCATATTGTCTATTGTAACTTTCGCACATTTTAAGACCCGCAATCTTGGAAATTGCATATGGTTCATTTGAAGGTTCCAGCGTGCCCGTCAATAAGGCATCCTCTCTCATTGGTTGTGGAATATTAATTGGATAAATACAGGATGAGCCCAGAAACAAAAGTTGTTGGATATCATTTAAATGCGATGCGTGGATAACATTATTTTGAATTTGCAGGTTTTGATAAATAAATTCTGCTGGATAAGTATTATTAGCGTGTATACCACCTACCTTAGCAGCAGCCAGGACAACTACATCAGGTTTCTCGGACCTTATGAAATCCTGAACTGCGTTTTGATCGCAAAGATCTAGTTCTTTGTGTGTTCTTGTAATAATTTCAACATCCGACAGGATAGTAAGTTTTCGACATATAGCACTACCAACCATTCCGTTATGACCTGCAACAAAGATTTTTTTTAACATAAGCTTTAAGCCTTTCTATCTTTATTTTTTAATCTTTGCCAATAAAGTCGGTTCGGGTACAGGAAAACCCTTATCTCTAAATTGAACTTTCCAGTTTTTCAAGACCACTGAGAGAAGGGTCAGAAATATTAACCTAAAATATAACATTAAAGTCTTATTTTCAAAATACCATATCTCAAGATTTCCCTTATAGGGTACAATATGCTCTTTATAAAATTTTACAGGATCAGTCTCACCCAGTGTATATAGCTCTTCATCTCGAAAGATAATTGATCCCACTCCGGTAAGCCCAGGTCTTAACTCGCTAATTATTTGTCTAGTTTTTTCAGAGTAAAGATTGAAATTTTTTCGAGTTAACGGTCGTGGCCCAACTAAACTCATATCACCCCTAATGACATTTAGAAGCTGAGGTAATTCATTAATTTTAGATTTCCTTAATATTTTTCCGAAAGGTAAAACTCTTGGATCATTGCGAATTGTTATATCTCCTGTCCCTATATTGGGACTGTCGTATAACATAGTTGCAAATTTTATTAATCTGAAATTAGTGTTATTTCGCCCTACTCGATCTTGAAAATAAAAAACGTGCCCCTCTCCAGTTACTTTTAAAGCAAGACAAATGCAACCTAGCAAAGGACCCAGAATTAGGAGCGCAACCACAGAAAAACAAATGTCAAAAATCCTTTGCATTTCACATTTTCCCATCAAGGAATTTACCAGTATCCTTATATTCCAGTTGATTAATTACATTAGTAAAGAGCAAAGTTAAGTCTTCTCGACTGTAGGATTTTGATTTTCTCATTTCATATATCTGAGTCAAGAAAACGTCTACACAATTGTCATATTTAGATACCGTATTTTTTATAACTCCAAGATCAACATATTTTTCCATTTGAAGTTTTTCATTCTTTGTAAAGAATTCTTCAAAATCTTTTTCGCCTGTAGTGTCTGTTTTGAAAAAATAACATGGCCAATTTTTCAGATCTTGATTAAGAGATAAATACTCGCGTGCTTCGTTTTCTGATTTGCAAATATATGCAACCTTATCTTTTGCTTCGAGATACCTTATAGCTATTTCAGCAAACGTAATTTCATGAAGCTTTTTTGAAAGTTTTGGAAAGTATATATCTCTATTTCCTCCTTGAATACACGATAGTAGGCATATCCTTCCTGCCTCTTTGGGGGTTATAAAATAACGCCTGACATCGTTTGGAGCAGAAAGTGGTTGTCGCTTCAATATTCTCTGATCAAATCCATGTAATAAGCTACCGTCAGAAAAAGCAACATTAGCAAACCTTGCACTACTAAATTCTATTTTATCACTATTATTTAGCAAATATCGCTCCATGAGAAACTTTGATGCGCCCATCAGATTGGCAGGATTTGCCGCTTTATCTGTAGATACGGCAAAATATTTCTTACAACCTTTATCCTGAAGAATATCCAAACATGATTTCACGTTAATAATATTTACATCAATTAGCCTCATGAGAGTATACGCGTCTTTCTCACTCCTCACATGTTTAAGAGCTGAGAGATTTAAAACGTAGTCGAATTGTTCACAATTTTCTAACCATTTAAAAAAGTGTTCAGATCCGGCATCAAGGGCAAATACTTGAAAATCTCCGGCAATATACCCAATAGAGCTTCTCAGGTCTCTCACCAGTTCTACTAAATTATTTTCACTGATATCAACCACATATAGTGTCTGGGGATTACGCGCAAAAAGCTCCTTAACAACTGCCTGGCCAATAGAACCAGCGCCACCAATGACTAGAAATCTTGATTTCTGAACCTCAGCTGTCAATGAAGTGTTATGTATTGCAAAATCTTCTTGCAAAATTTCTCGGTCTCGTCCTACAAGCTTTAACAAGTCCATACTATTGCACCTTCTTGAAGACATCGAATAAACTGTATCTCGGTCTCCAGTTTAAAACTTTTTTTGATTTGGTATTATCTATCTCAAAAGAATTCCAGAGTGCGTTATATTCTGCTTGCATCCCTATAATTTTTGAAAGCCACAAAAAAAGTTTATTATTTAATCTAAATAGAATTAGACGTTTTCTAGATGTATTTGCAAGCAATTTGACCAATTCAGGTGTGGAAATCGAGCGATCATCACAGACATTAAATATCTGATTATATGATTTAGAGTTTAAACATATCAAGCGAATGAATTCGGTCAGATTATTAAGGTTTATAAGACTCCTTTTATTTCCGATCTCTGCAAAAGGTAGTGGTAAGCCGACATTTACCAATTTTTCTAATTTATTCATATTTGCCTTATTCCTCTCGCTGTAGGTTAAAGGCAAACGTAAAATTGTGTATTTAATTTTTTTTTTTTGAGGAATACTTATTATTGCCGTTTCGGCAAGGAGCTTACTGCGTGCATATACGTCTTCTGGCTCTAAATTGTCAAGCTCGTTAAAGACAATACCTTTTCTTGAAAAAGCGCCATATACTTTTGAACTACTCAGAAAAATAAAATGTTGTACTCCAGCGATCATTGATTTTTTGTAAAGTTTCTTAGTAAATTCTACGTTTGCGTTATAGACCTCTCTTATCATTTTTATATTTTTAGTCAACTTTGTATGAGCGATTCCAGCACAATGTATTACTACATTACAATTTTCTAAAACGTTATTTGCTGATGACGGATCTAATTGAAAACGGGACCGGTCCAAATTTGACACTTCGTATCCGCATTCTGATAGTGTTTTACAGATTGCATTTCCGATAAAACCTGAAGACCCAGTTACAAGTATTTTCATTTAAAGCCTACTAAAAAAAAACTTTTTGTTTAAAAGTTTGATGGGTAATCGGCACAGAATCATAAATGCGTTACTGTAATATCCATTGGATCTTATAGCACGTACCATCTCTTTGCCAGTTCTCATGTAGCTTTGGATGCCATTTGTAGTTAAACCACCTTCGCGCATTTTTACGATTGTTTTATTAATGTATTTATAACTAAATTTATATTTATAAAAAACTCTTATAAAGTATTCGTAATCTGCGGCAGTCTCATAACTGATGTCATAATCACCCACAGCAGAGATGATTTTTCGCCTTAGAAATGTTCCTGTATGAGGGGGCATCCAACCGAACTTTAAAAACCAAGGCTTAAAGTTTCGTAATGCGATTTTTCTTGTAACTCTCTGCTTGCTATTGTTTTCAATGAATTCCACATTTCCGAAAACGATATCTACGTCATTTTTAAAGTTTTTATTAACTTCTAATAAAACATCATCAGTCGAGAAAAAATCATCGCTATTTAGTATTCCGATAACATCTCCAGTCGCCAAACGAAGGCCTTTATTCATCGCATCATATAAACCTAAATCCGGTTCTGATAAAAATATCATTTTGTTAGTTAGCATATCTTTAATTAGATTTGCAGTACGGTCTTTCGACAAACCATCTACTATAATGTGCTCTACATTAACATCTTTTTGAGCTTTTACACTTTCAATGGTATCTTTAATTGTATTCTCAGAATTATAGCAAACTGTGATAATGGAGTATTTCATTTAAGGGTCATTTCCATAGTTTTTACTTTTAGTGGCCTCACTCAGGTCAGAGGCAAGCATTTCCGAACAAAGCTCTCTAGCGGTAATCTTTGGCTTCCACCCAAGCTCTTGCCTTGCAAGAGACGCATCGCCTAGCAACGTCTCGACCTCAGCCGGTCGATAATATTTTGGGTCAACTCGGACTATTATTTGTTCTTTTTTAAGTGTGGTCGAAAACCTTTTTGGAACCTTTTTTACTACTCCAATTTCCTTTAGTCCGCTACCCTCAAAGTGAATATCAATTTCTAGCTCCTCACAACACCATGTAACAAATTCCCGGACTGAATACTGTTGCCCGGTAGCAATTACGAAATCTTTTGGTTGTTCCTGCTGAAGCATCAGCCATTGCATTTCAACATAATCCCTTGCATGCCCCCAATCACGCTTCGAACTTAATTTACCCAAATAAACACAACTTTCAAGACCGATGACAATTCTCGCAATTGCCCGGGTAATCTTTCTGGTTACAAATGTCTCGCCTCGTCTTGGACTTTCGTGATTGAAAAGAATACCATTGCACCCGTATATATTGTACGCTTCCCTATAGTTAATCGTAATCCAATAAGCATAAAGTTTTGCTACCGCATATGGGGAGCGGGGATGAAAAGGAGTGGTCTCCCTTTGAGGAGTCTCTTGTACAAGACCATATAATTCAGAGGTAGAGGCTTGATAGAACCGCGTTTTTTCTACTAAGTTACATGATCTTATTGCTTCTAAAAACCGTAGCGTACCAAGGGCATCGACTTCTGCAGTATACTCGGGAGTAGAAAAACTTACCCCCACATGGCTTTGTGCAGCTAAATTGTAAATTTCATCAGGTTGAATATCTCGGACTAAATTGTATATATTGGATGTATCAGTTAAATCTCCATAGTGAAGATAAAAATTGCTCTTACCATCATGTGGATCCTCGTACAAGTGATCAATTCGCATTGTATTAAAAGAGGAACTTCTTCTTTTTATTCCGTGAACAACATATCCTTTATCCAATAATAGTTCTGCAAGGTAAGAGCCATCTTGTCCCGTTATCCCAGAAATTAAAGCTACTTTACTCATCATATTATTCCTTATTTATAAAATTTGCTATGGCCTGATAATATTGCTGTGTAAATCTTGTCCAAGAATACTTCTCTAAAGCTTTATGACATCTATTCGATATGAAACTGCCTTTATTTAGTTTCAATTTATCAATAAAACGAAAAATTTCCGAAGCGTTTATACAATGATATAATGGGTACTCCTTATCTGTTATTTCTTCAAAAATTGGAATTGAGGATGCAAAAACAGGGCAACCAACTCTCAATGCCTCAATCAAAGGAGCACCAAGCCCCTCAATTTCAGATGGAAATAGAAGGATGTCAATATCATGGTAATAACTTTTTATTTCCTTATAATTCATATTGGACTTAAAAACTACTCGATGACAATTTGCCTTTTTCAATTTTTGCAAAATTTCATCGTTATAAGGTCCCATAATATCAACTTGTATTGAATATTTTGAAGCAAGTAGTTCACAAATTATGATACTAAATTCGCATCTTTTATAGAATTCACCAAGACAAAAACCTATTTTCAAAATGTCGCCTTCAGCCGGGAAAATTCGTCGATCTTTTGAGGGAACTCTGGTGTAAACTTGTACATTATGGCGACAGACTAAAGCAGTGTTTTTAATTTCTTTAAAAATTGAGTCATAAGCCTTCTTGGTACATTGAGAAGGAAATAACAATATATCTGCCATTTTTGTAATCCACATAGATATTCTGTATGGTAGAGAGATACTTTTACCATACTTTTTTTGAGCGAAATATGGTACCATGTCGTGAACCGTGCAAATAAACGTCGATTTAGGCATTAGTAGTTTGGAAATCAGTAAGAAACCGTATGATTGATCAACTATATGGACTATGTCATATTGCTTTGCTCTGATGATCAAAAATAGGGGTGATAAAAAATACTTAAAAAGCAGAAACATGATACGGACGCTCTTAATATAACCGGGCAAAATGGTTCTCAAGTTTAAATGGTCGACTTTTGAAAACAGGTTGTTAGTCGATATGTTTTTTTGTATACCGGATGCATACAATTCCATACTATATCGTCTTTCGTAACCACTGACTAACAAAATGTTCATATTATGAAACCTATTAAACAGTTTAAAATCATCTACACTCTATTTGATTTATTAACAATACCGATAAAGAAGCCTAAAAAAGCACCTAAAATCATAGAATGCAATAAAATATTAATTTTTGAGTCACATTTAATCGGAGATATTACACTTAGCCTACAATTGTGTATCTTTTTAAAGAAGGAGTTTCCCTCTAAGCGAATTATATTTCTTGCCAGACCATTTGCCAAACCTATAATGCGTGCTCTGGGAGTTACCCAGATTGAATTTATAGAGTTTATTCCTCCTTGGATAAACCAAGGTTTGCTTGACTTTAAAAAACTCAAATCTCTCATAAAATTAATAAAGTATATTCGAAAATTAAATATAGATATATTTTTAGAGAATAGGGGAGATGTGAGAAATATTTTATTTGGACACTTTTTAAAAGCCACTAATTGTATCGGGTACAATTTTACAGCCGGTAAAAATTTTCTGACATACATAATTCCTGACGATGGTTGTCGGAAGCATTTGAACTTCTACAACTTTCAAATTGGAAAAATATTTAAAAAAAACCTCAATTATGCAGATTACATAAAATTATCAGCACCCAAAAAAAAGGAAAATAAGTCGATTGAAAATTTAGGGATTCACCTGGGAGCGTCCCAGAAAAATCGACAGCTGTCAAAAAACCAGAAAAACGCTATTTTAGGGCATTTCACGCGAGAATATTCCAATAAGACCATCATTATATTTGATGATGGTATCTGGTTGAGTGAGATAGATGAAGATTGCTACGAACAGTTAAGTAATGTTAAGATTTTAAAAGATAACTTTGAGGATTTTTTAGATAATTTAAAAAAAATTGATGCCCTCATTTGTCTGGATAGCGGTCCATCCCATCTATGTTCTCTTTTTGGGGTTAATTCCATTGTAGTTACTGGGCCAACTTTTTCTAAATTCACTCATCCTGTTCACAACAGTATTAGTATTTCGCCTGAGCCATCAATTAAAATTGGCGACAATTCAAAGTTATTAAGTCGGGCTGAAATAGAAAAAAGTTATTTCTCAGCTATTGATCGTCTTTTGAAGTTAAAGCTTGATGGATAAAGATATGTTGCCCAGAAAATCATTGATATCATGTTAGTGCTTGAGAAAGCTCCGAGATCAGTTGTATTACTCAAAAGGAAGTAAATAAACATGGCCCCAAAAAATTTATTATCAGGAGTTCTCAAAATATTTATTGCAGTTATCAAGAAAAAGGCAAAAAGAAAAGGGACAGCGATAAAAAAATTCACAACATTATTCCGACCAAATTCAAGCCAAGAAGAATCAATAGAATTGGCTCCAACCGAGTAACCAATCACGATAATGTCCCGCCATAAACGAAGTCTTTCGGAACTGAAACTATTTAACAATTCCCAGTTTTCAAAAATAATGTAAATTAGAAGAGGTGAAATGAAGATCGGTATTAAAAATAATAAGAATACAGTTCGATACCCGACTAGATAAACAAAGCCGAAAACTAAAAAAGAGTAAAGGTGAACTCGAGCATCAGTGATATAAAGTAGTGCCGCAACGATAGAGAAACCAAGAAAGCTGAGTTTTCCCTTTCTTGGAATTACGAAGAATGTCAAGTATGAAAATACTATAAATATAGCTTGTTCCTTAGGATGAAAAATGCCGAATAGTACCTGGTTTCTACCGTATGTACTTGCAAAATTCCCAGTTAAAAATGTTTGCAGATCCAGCGTTATAATAGAAAAAATCATCAAAAATAATAAAATTTTTGATCTATTTTTTGACTTTACACTTATAAAAGAGGCATATACTTTTGCTATCCCTATTAGCAGCAAACATGAAAAAGCTGCTTTGTATTGCCCTCCGATCAAAAATAGTAGAGAAAAAATACACACTATTACGATGCGTTTTGGCAAACGGGAACCAAGGCTTAAAGCTGACAATGCTACCGCAGAATAATTAAGTAGAAATGCAAAGCCTATTTTTGCGGATGAAATTACCGCTATTTTAGAAAGCAAGATTAATGAAAAAAAGGCAGTGGCCATATTAGTCTTCCAACGCAAGTAACAACATGGAGCAATATTTTTCACAACCGTGTGCGCTTACAAACTTCCTCTGCCCATTGCACAACTCTCGTTTAATATTTTTTAAACTCAAAGTACAAAGCGTCTGGATCTCTTCTGCAATGCGTTCAGCACTATAAGCCACTACTCTAGCGCAATTATACTTCTCATTAATAGTGGCTGCCCAAGTATTTGCTGAAATTAATGGAATTTTATTTAAGGCACAGGCTTCAAAAAATATACCAGATGTATTTTTTGCGTACATTTTTTTATCATATGCACAGAAAATTATATCTGACATATTCAAATCTAATTCATATTCATGAAGTGAACGAGGAAGGTTTAAAGCTTTTATTTGAATTGAATTTATAGTTTCGAGCTCACTCTGCAGATAGTTCTGAATTTCACCAAATATATGAAATACTATAAAAAGCCTTTCTTTGTTCTTAAATTTCCGCTTATCAAGAATCCTTAAAGCTTGCAATAATTTTAGACTGCCTTTGTATCCACGTGCTGGACCTAATGAAGATACAGTTATATTGTTAGATTTTAGATATGTATTTTTTTTAGGAATATGAGGAATGGGAAGCGTTTTTACGTCAATGTTATATCTTTCTTCATATTCTCTTTTAAGAAGATTTGAATCGGTTACAAATACAATATTAATTTTCATCAATCTAAGAAGCATGAATGTAAAATCTTGCAAAAAAGCTCGTTTTGAACTTTTACCATCAAATTCAATGGATAATCTTAACGTTGCTACGAATTTGATATCGTTCCTATTTAAAGCTTTAAATATAATAATTGCAAACAAGTGCATCCACATTGCAGTATTTAGATAAATTACATCTCCATTTTTTAAAATATTATTTAAGGAGTAAATTCCTCGATATATAAATTTTATGACCAATAAGTCATGGATTAATCTTTTCACATATCCTTGATGAAAATTTGGTCTTTTAAAAAATGCTACGGTTCCTGATAGTTCTTTTTTTATTTCATCTGGGCAGTCATCAGGAATCAGTAAGTTAATATTATGAAATTTTTTTCTAGATTTTAGTTCTTCCAAAATTAGTTTACACGATATGTATGTATGTCCTCCCGCATTCTTAAGATCTGGTTCAAGATAGTAGAAAGAATTAGTCTTTAAGTGTTTGCGCAAGTTTGGCCCATGAAAAATTTTTTGAGACATAACGCGCCGAAGTAAGACATTCTTTGGATGTATATCTCTTTTTATCTATTTTTTTGAAAAGGTTTAAGTACTCGCTTTTTTTGTTTGGAATAATGCTAACCGTGGATAGGTGACCAAGATTACTTGAAAGGTCGGCTACATCATTACATACAACGGGTAACCCCATTTTTACCATTTCATAAGCGGTGAGCATGAAGCTTTCATTCTTAGAAGGTAAGACAGCAAGATCACAATCATCAATAATATGTGAAATAGCATCAATTGGGAGAGAACCATGAAATAAAAATTTATTACTTTTGTATTTATTTCTCAGGTAATTATAGTCGGGTCCATCACCGATGATATGAACCATTTTCCAATTAAAATCTGCTGTTGATAAACAGTCAAGGAACTCAGTTAACGGTTTTTGATTTAATTCCAATCTTCCTATATAAATGAAAGACAAGTGCTTTGATTGGAGCCCATAACGGTTTTTAAGTTTAAGATCTCTTACCCCAGGAAAAATAGTTTTGATATCATTAATTTTCAAAATTGATTGTGCCTGGGTTCTTATTTGGTTGCCAATCGCAACTTTTTTATTAGATCTTTTGAAGCCTTTTAAAAAAAGATAAAGCTCCAATCTTTTACGAAGTATTTTTAAGCGTGACACTACTGATTTTTGTTCAAAACCATTCAAATCGGGTGCTGCTAAATAAGCGCTAATAGTAAATTTTTTAAAAACTCTGAGAGATGATATCCAAAATAATTCCGAAGTAAATGAAATCACTCTCACGTCAGTATACTTAAATATTTCCGGTACCGCGGCTAAGAATACTCTTATTCCACTCAAAACAGCATTTTCTGAGCGTTTGACATATTTAATTTTTAAATTTCTAATGTCGCAAAGTTGTAGCGGAAGTTTATCATCTTTATGCCCTTGAGTTATTAAAATCACGTCGCTATTTTTAAGAAATTCGGTTAGAAGTTCTATCAAAATTCTTTGTCCTCCACCAAATGACTTTGATATTAATCCGTGTTCATAAGTTACTATAAGCATTTCAGTTTAACAATTTAATAGAGGCACTTTTCTGTCTGAAGATTATGAGTAAGACCTTTGAGGCTTCAATATATCTAATCATTGTTTAGCGATACCCAGTCAGGTGATGATCTAAGGACATTACCGTTAGTATTTTTTTCTTCAAGTTTGACAGGTCAAGATCACAGATTTCACCTTTTTTATTGGTTAGAGCATGAACCATTAGTTCCACGCTCGCATTTGTAGCTAGATCACAATTTTTGATATCCTCTAAATCGCCAAAGAAGTCTACCTGGTTCTTTAATCTTATCTTGGCATATATATTTAACGTGGTCTTTACTAATTTAATGATAAAATTTGTTTTTTTTAAATTAAACTGAGGTCTAACCGCATTTATACTAAGTTCACTGCACCAAGAACAAATAAACACAAACAGCATAGCGTCGTGATGACTTCCATGATGGCTATCTACGTGCGATGGCAACATTCCAAACGAGGAAATAAATTTCTCCACTTGAGCGTGAAATTCTTCTTTAATCATTGACAAATCCTCTTTTGATAGAAAGTTCATAGCAACTTCATAAGATCCAAGGTTCAAAACTTTATTTTTTCTAAAGCTTTTTACAAATACTTCTCCATCACAAAGTCGTGCACTATTTAATATTGCTTTGCTTAGTGGGGATCCCTCAGTTATATTGAAATGTAGCCCAATTTTGTCAGAAAAATTAAATTTTTTAGCTAACTCTACAGCGTGGTCAAAATCGGGAAAATTGACTAAGCAGCTACAACTACTTATTGATCCTTCTTGGAACAAGGTGGATATATTTTTGTTTGTTTCTTTATCAAGACCAAAATCATCACAATTTATTATAATAGAAGCCATATTTCCTCAACTTCTAGGTCTCGAAGCTTCAAAGGGCTGTTCTCTATCAGAAAAAAAGTTCCAAAACCACTATGCCTAGTAAAATTCTTATGATTAGAGCAATTTTCTTTCACACTTACGCATTCTTTATTCCTAATTGTCATCAATTCACAAATTCCGTTTTCTTTCAGTTCATAATTAAACATTTCGATGAGTTTATAGTAAATTTTGTAGTCAGAGCACGCTACTATCTTGAAGTAACCATTGTCAATTTTTTCCAGTACCAATTCACATGTTATATCTTCAATTTGCAGTGAAATATGATAGAAAAAGGGAAAGTTCTCTGCAAGCCTTGAAAAAAGTTCTTCGTCAAGCCATAAATAAATACCATCATTTCTTTTATTGAATTTTGATACAAGTCCTTTGGTAAAACTTTTATCTGTTAAAGAAAATTTCTTGAATCTAAAACTTTTATTTTTTGTTTTTAAAGTCTTTGTGATTTTGTTTTTTACATCCAACCGTTTTTTGAAACAAGCTATTACGTGCATCAAAAGGATGTACTTATATAGATCATCTATATTAAGCTGCTTTTTATAAAGACGTTTTAGATCTTTAACAAGATAGCCCACAGTGTATCTCAGACATTTAATAACGCTCCAAAACAACGAGATTGAGTAAATTTCATGAAAGCGATAGGGATAATACACATCAAAACCCGCGGCTGAAAAAGCTTTTCTTGCGTCACTGCAACCAAAACAAAATAAACTACCTTGATTAATGAGGTGGTTCTTGCCAATCTCTACTTGGCGTTTGAAAACACCCTTTCCTCGACATTCTGGCGATAACAAAGTTCTTTCACTTTTATGAACTAAGGCTTTTTGACCAAAGTTATTTAAATAAAATGACATGAAACCTTGAGTGCCTACTATTTCGCCATCAGGATTTCGAGCCGTCACAAGAAAACTATCCGGAAAAGCTGAATTAAAGTACTCTTTTTTCCAGTTTTTTGTGCCGATCTTATTAAATTGATCTAATTTCGGAATAACCTTCTGATTTGTTTCTATTCTATATTCGAATGTATCACTTTTCTTAACCATGTGATATTACTCCCAGTGTTGAATCTAACTATTCTTTTTGCGAAACCAATTTCCTACTGATACCGAGACCTAATTGTTTTACTTAATTTAGGTATTATTCTATTTCTAATAAGCTATTACCAACTTTCTATTGGCTCAAAAATCTCATAGTGATAATCCTTTACCTTATTTGCTCAAAACACCTACGTTAAATTTATACTAAATTTTCAATGTATCTTATTAGCTGAGGTTTTAACGTTTGTTTGCTTACAGCATGTTTGTAGGACTTCTCAATCCGTGCTGCAAATTTATCTGGGTTGTTAATTTTCAGCTTTATAAATTCTTTCACTCTATTATAGAGGTCTTTGGGTGTTGGTTTAAACAGTTGATCGTAAAAGCCATTTATTTCTGGAAATGCACCTGAGTAACTACTTAGCACAATAGCACCGCAAAGCTTACCTTCTACAATAATTCGGCCATATTGTTCCTTGAATAGCTCTGTTTCTGTAGAGGGTGTAATCAAAATATCAACTTGCTTTAGGTGGTGTGGCATTTCTATATGGGAGGGATTAACTACTTTAATTGCTAATCCTTTTTGCTTTAATTTGTTTAATTTTTTTTCAATGCATTTAGCGTAATCACTATCATATCGAATTGGGTCTTGAAATATCAAACAAATATTTTTGAAATCTGCTGATAGCCGTTCAAACGCATCTAGCACTAAGTGTGGGTTTTTTTCTTTAATTACTCTGCCCATATATGCTAGCGTTACTAATCCATGAGTTTTCTGACGGTTCTTCATATTAAATCGATCACTGTCTATACCTAATGGAATTTGACAAATTTTTGAAAGCTTAAACTTTTGTTTATAGATTAATGTACTGTCTTTTGAGACTGTAAAAATATTGTCAATATACCTTCCTAGAAACCTTTCCATAAGATACATGAAGTAATGTAGCGTACTTCTCTTTAACTTAAAATTTCTAAGATCATCAACAGCAAGTAAGAGATAGTCTTTCTTTATATTTTCAAATGTAAGTAAAGACACTTTATATTTTCTTTTTAATAATACTTTAAAAAAAAGCACTTGCAGACATGTCAGCGTATGAAAATCACTTTCTAACAAAATGGAGTCAACCTTTGAATTCAATAAGAAATTTTTTTTTGGTAACAAGCTAAAGCTTTTTCGTGGGTGATAATTCTTTATTGGGCGAGGTATGTACATAGATTCTAGTTTAGATGGTGGGGCCATAGACGAGTCATATGGAATTACTATTTTCAATTTTAGAACCTTCTTTTTAAGAAGATCGTATATTTTACGGTTAATTTGTTGATAGGCTTGTTCACTTATAATAACTAGATTGTTACTCTTCATTACGTTTGACCAATTGGTCTAGTGTATCAATTGAGAACCAAGACCTTTTATAAATATTTGTCACATATAATTGGTTTTTTTCAATTAATTGCGACCAAATCAATGAAAAATTTTCTGAATTCTTAATAAGCATGTTACAAGAAACAGGATTAATAACTTGTATTCCTGAAGCATATGTCTTCCCAGAATTATTACGAGAAATATTTGTAACCAAATTATCTTTATGCTCTATTAGGTCACCTTCTACTCCTATTATTGGTTCAACACCAACTAACATACATGCAGGTGCGTTCAATCTGCTATATTCACTCTGCATGAAATCTAGATCTAGGTCCGTAACATTATCGCAGGTCATAACGAGTATTGGTTCATTGATTTTACTAATAAGTGTGTTGAAAATCCACCATCCGTTATCGTATCCATCAGTATTGATTATGGAAGAAACTATGTTTTTTCTAATTAGAGTCTCGGCAATTATATTTCCAAGATACCCAACCGTAACGTGTGTTGAAATACCTTCTTTATGTAGTTTATCGATAGTTTGCTCAATCAGAGTGCTACCCTTTAGTGGTGCAAGTGCTTTCGGAGTCACATCTGTAAGAGGTCTCATACGATTACCTCTACCTGCTGCCATAATTAAAGCATTTTTGAACATTATAGTTCTTCTGTGGGAGGGTTATTTATTATATTTAAAATTTCTTCATTAGTTAATTTGATTGCAGTTCTTGAAGTGTGTACTTCCTGAACAGGGTTCTCAACGTCAGTGTTGAAATTAAAAATATAGTGTTCAATTCCATTAAATCTTTTAGAATATGTTTTTGAAAGCTCTTCTTCACCGATTAAGTATTCTTCTATTCTTTCCCCAGGCCTTTCAGGCAAACTCTTCACAGAAATTCTTTTGTCAGACTCCATCCAAACAGAAATTATATCTTTGAGCTGTGCTGCTTTCATTTCACGACTTAGAACTTTTCCAGCTATCTCATGTATATTCTCAATTGCAGTAATTACCAGATCAACTGCTTCATTAACGGTAAAAAAATATCTATACATTTCGGGTCCCGTAGTCCCAATCTCCATCTTTTCCTTTACCATTTTTCTCCATATACTTAATACTGAACCGGTTGACCATGCTACGTTTCCGTATCGTACGCAGGCAAACTGAACACCTCCTCTCCCATTAAGCCCACAATATAAACGTTCCATTAAAGATTTGGACATCCCGTATATGTTCCGTACCGGAGGCGACGCCTTGTCAGTTGATATTCCGATGACAGAAGATATACCTTTGTCAATTGCTACTCTTGCAATATTTTGAGACCCAATTACGTTAACATCAATTGTTTCCAGGGGTTGTTTCTCAGCTATGTCAACAAATTTTGTTGCCGCTCCGTGAATTATTAAATCTGGTTCAGTTTGGTTCACTATATCCCTAACAGATTCTATTGAAGTGATATCCATCGCCAAGACCTGACATCCCGTCATTTGTGAAGCAAGAAGATTATTTTTATTGTTACGGGATGCTAATGTCACCTGATGCTTTCGATCGTGCAGTGCTTTTCCCAATCTCTTTCCTAGGAATCCATTTCCACCGGTAATTAGTATTTTCATATCAAATTTTTCCTTATTACTCTTTTTAGAATACTAGCTGTTATTGATTTCGGATGTTGTCTTATCTCTTTCTTGAACTATGAAATTTGTATCAGGCCACTGGATAGAGTAACGTGGATCATTGTAAGCGACCACACCTTGTTTTTTCTCATCGGTATATTTGCCCTTGTAGAATAGAATATAGTGAAAGATACATTCCTCCAGGGCTAAGTGACCGTTTGCAAACCCTGGAGGAATAAGCACTTGATCCCGCGTTTTGTTTGACAGCAAGTAGTGTTCCCATTTTCCGTAGGTTGCCGACTTTTTTCGCATATCTAAGACAACGAGGTATATCTCTCCTACAAGAGCTTGAACAAGTTTCCAAGTTGAAAAGTCATAATGTAATCCCCGTAAAACGCCAGCTCGAGAGTTAGAAAATCTTACATGAGTATTATCTGTTTTTCCAATTTTGGACATTGCTGGATGATATTTGTCATGAAAAGTTGTAAAAATTTCACCCCTAAATTCTCTGAAGACCGCAGGTTGATAAATTGGTACTTCTTGGCCAAATGTTCTTAAATAACTTTTAGCAAATTCACTCCAACTATGATCTTTGTAAAACATAACTAAATCCTCTCATCTAAAAGTTCTCACTCACCCACTTTATAGTGGGACGCAAACCAGATACTAGATCAGTTTTTTTCCGATCAGGAAAGATATCGTCAAGAATTGTATTTGACAGTATTTTTGATTTAAATCCAGTAAAGGCGTCAGTATCATAGCTAATATCTGAGGGAGGGAAATTAATAATTTCACAAATTGAATTGGCTAGCTCTCGGATTGTAAAGCCTCTCCCAGAAGACAAATTAATGATTTGATTGGTCGGACTTGACAACGACCTGAAAAGAATATCTGTTACATCATCGATAAAGATAAGTTCTCGCTCCTGATATCCATTGCCCCACAAAACAACTTCGCGATTTTCTTTCTTAGCAATCACTAATTTACGTATTATATCATAAACAAAGTGCATCTGGCGTCCATCAAGATGATAGCCTGGTCCATATATGGTTGATGGCACATAGTGAGAAAAACTTAAAGAAAACTGCTGAGAGGCACATTTGATACCATAAATAAGTGATCTTTTTGTTGTAGAGTAACCATAATAATCATCAATAGGGTCATTTTTTAAATAATTTTTTTCCAATTTTACCGTGTCATCATCGTTGTAGCAAACACTAGTCCCAAAACTTATAAGATGCGCTTCCCTCTGATAATTAACCCAATAATCAATAATATTTAGATTTATTTTTTCATTCACAAGCCATTGTTCTAATTTATGTGTTCTACAAAAATCTCCTGCTCTTGTCCAACTGGCGAAATGTATTATAACATCAAATTTTTTTCCTATCATATCAGGTCTTATTGGATGCAGTAAATTCAAATCCTTTGATGAAGGAGCAAAAATATCAAGGTTTTTCAACTTTGCTTTTTCAACAAATGCTTGCCCTAAAAAGCCACTTGCACCTGTAACAAGGATTTTCAACAATCGTCCTTTCTTGCCCATAATTGTCCTAAACCAGATCGTCCCCAGCTATCTGGTTTTACAAGAAATCTATTTCCAAAAGAATAGAGTTTCGATTTAAAACTCTTCATAGCGTTAGTGACACCGATGTAATGTAATTCTAAAGAAATAAAATTTACATCTTTTAAGTGTTCTTTTTTGAGTGACTCAAAAATAGCGTATTCTACAACTTCTATATCAATCTTAATCATCTCCAAGTTTCCTGATTTTTGCCAGCTCTTTAGTGGTCGAGGTATTATTGACAAATTCAAATATAATAATTTCGCCTCCGTAACTATTTACAAAATCTGCTCCCACCACTTCATCAACTTTATAATCGCCTCCCTTAATTAAAATATCGGGCTTAATATTTTTAATTAATTCAAGAGGAGTCTTACTGTCAAATTCAACAACAAGATCAACAGCCCTTAAGTTCTGTAAAAGCTTTTTTCTAATCTGAAAACTATTTATCGGCCTGTTCTGACCTTTAATTTCTTTAACAGACTTATCTGAATTAAGACCAACTACTACAAAATCTCCTTGTTTTTTACAAAAATTTAAAATGTCAATGTGGCCAGGATGTAATATATCAAAACAGCCATTTGTAAACACTATCTTTCTTCCTTTTGCCCTAATTGACTCAATAAGATCAGTAATTTTTGAAAAAGTCTTTTCTCTTATACTCCCTTTTTCAGCCTTTAATCTTATTTCTTCTAAAGTTACATTATAAGTGCCTATATTTGCCACTGTGAAGGAGGCAGCATAATTTGCCAATTCAATTGATTGAGGTATGCTTATTCCCTGATTGATAAAATAAGCTACAGTGGCAATTACAGTATCTCCTGCTCCTGTAACATCAAAAACCTCCTTGGCTTTTGTCTCTATATGAAAAGTAGAACCCGATTTATTAATATAAAAAATGCCTTTTGAACCCAAAGTGATTATCAGATTTTCAATATCATTATCTTCGCACATTTTTTTTCCAAAATGAGGTAAATTATTTATCTCAATATCTTGTTTAAAAAACGCATTGAATTCTTTCCAGTTTGGTTTCAAAATCCATGCGCCTTTGTATTTTTGAATTTTTGAGCTTTTGGGATCCACTATTGATTTAACCCCAAGTTGCCGTAAACCAGCAATAATGTTCTCACTGTCAGAAAGGACTCCTTTTGAGTAATCAGATAAAACACATAACTCGGGCAAATTATTTCTATAGTCTTTTTTAATATTATTTAAAATGGTTGAAGACTGAACCGGACTATAGATTTCATTATCTGATCTAAAAACCTGTTGTGAACCAACAAAAAATCGACGTTTAATTGTGGTTATTTGTTTACTTTGGATCAGTTTGAAACCTATCCCCAACTTTTTCAGAGATTTTGTTAACTCCGGAGTTCCATCATCTTTCGCGGCGTCAAAATATATATCAGTATCACACCCTAATTTTTTAATTCCTGCGGCAACATTAGCTGCTCCGCCAAGTTTAAAAGTCTCCTTAAAGCTATTGAAAATTGGAACAGGAGCTTCGGGGCTTATCCGAGTTACATCTCCAATGACGTTATGATCTAACATCACATCTCCAATTACCAAAATGCGTTTTGAGTTGCTTTTAATTATTTTATCCACAGAGCCTAAGTTCAACCTGTTCGCATATATAGTGTTCGATAATTAGATGCATTTCTTGTATTGTTGCAGTATTTGAAGCTTCGACTTTAATTGCATAGTTGCAAATTAATTTCTCTAAATTTGCCTTAGTGCTTGTCAAAATAGCTGTTGTGATATTCATATCTCTTGCCTTTTCAAGAGCACGTAGAATGTTTTCAGAGGCACCGCTAGTTGAAATACCTAGAATTATGTCGCCTTCTCTTCCTAATCCCTCGATCTGGCGTTTAAAGATATCTTCAAATTTATAATCATTGGCTATACAGGTAATAGTAGAAGTATCGCTTGTCAGAGTAAGAGCTGGTAGAGGACGACTATCGAATGCAAATCTTCCAATAAACTCTGCCGCCATATGTTGCGCATCAGCAGCCGAGCCTCCATTACCGCAAATCATTAATTTATTATCTTTACTTAAAGCTAGTACTATTTTATCTATCAAATCATGGAGAGTTTCCTGAAGCTCGAGATCATCTTTAAGCCTTGAAAGAGCATCATGGTGTGCGTTTATTTTGTTAATAAAGTCTTTCATTTGTTTTCCTAACCAAATTAGCAAATTCACTCAAATTTTTAACAAAGTATGTATTATCAGATTTATGTTCAAAATTATTTTTACCATGGCCGGTACCTAATAAGCAGGACTGGTACCCTAGTGATCGTCCTGTTTCTGTATCTGAGACTTTATCGCCAACGATCCAAGAATACTCTTTATCAATTTCAAAGCGTTCCTGAATAGCACGCAACATGCCGTCTTTTGGCTTTCTACATTCACAATTCTCCTTATAGTGCGGACATGCAACATAACCCAGAAATTCAACCCCATAACTAGAACACTTTCTGATAATGTACGATTGTAACATGGTGAAGTCTTTGATTGTGTAATACCCGCGTCCGATACCAGATTGATTGGTTATAATAATTAAATTGAAATCTTGGCTTGCAAGAGATATCAGACCCTCCACAGCTTTATACTCGAATTCGAATTTTGAAATTTCATACAAATAGTTTCTTTCGACATTTATAGTGCCGTCTCTGTCAAGGAAGATAAATTTTTTCCCCTTCAAAGGAATAGTATCATTCAATTTGATAATCATATAATAATTTCAACTTTCGAAAAATAAAATTTTTCTTCGTTTTAAGTTCAAAAAAATTTACAGATTTAAAAGCTAAATGCCTTGCTCCTTTAATATTTTTTTTGCTATGTTCACCGTGGTTTGACCTTTAATCCATTTTAGTGCTCCGGATTGTAATGAAGCATACTCTTCATCTGATATAGAAGATATTTTTCCTAAAAGATCGTGGTAAGAGCTGTAGGTGATCGAATTTGTACTATCGAACCCATGTGGAGCACAGCTATCTGGTTTTTTATCCAAATCTCTGAAACATGGAACTGTTCCATTAGCTGCAATTTCATAGTGGCGCATGCAATCCCAACCTCCTTTCTTAGTCGTTATACCAAATTTTGAAGCCTTAAGATCATTGTAATAATCTTTTTCTGCAGCAAATGCATAGTCAAGGCTTGCTCCCTTTATATTTTGCTTAACTTCAGGGTCTACGATATGCGTATTGAATAATTTCGATTTCTTAGGTAGAACCTTTATAATTTTTTCAGATGGAAAGCCGAAATTTATTTTTCTATAGTTTGCTAGGTTCGGCAGATAATTTAAGATAGACTTTGGCATAACCTTGTAATATCTGTAAAAAGTTGTTTCCGGTGTCCATTCTCGTTTAAAATATAAAAAGTTGTTACTTACTTTTGGTACACAAAGATTTCTGAAGGTTCTCCAAAAATAACCGTGGAAGGGGAATGGTGCAGGGTGGTCGTTACCATCTAAAAAAATGACACTATTTTTTTTTAGATAGGGAAACAACTGAAAGTATGTTCCAAATGTATCATGAATACTTCCAAAAACTATTAGGTCAAAGTAGCTATTTCTTACCTTTTCATAAATATTGTATCTATCAATTTTTATGGATTTCAACGTTCTGTATAATGAAAATCCTTTACCATGTAATTTATCAACTTCGGAAAAATCTTCATACATCCAGTCACATCTTGGATAATCAATAACATCACTTCCAAACATTGTTCGGAACCCATGAAATACTCCATCAGCTAAGTAATCATTAAAACCTCTATTGAGAAGTAGAATTTTCATTTCTAAAAGTTAACTTTCATCATAATTCTAAAATAACTATATTAATTTGGCCACTACACCTTTTTTGCATTTATTTACTTGAAGAAAGGTTCCTGCGCGGTAACTTGTCTCAAATTCTAGTTTTTTTGAGATTGGAACGAAAAACAAAAAGAAGCCTCCACCGCCTGCGCCTAATAATTTTCCTCCAGTTGCACCACAGTTGATCCCATGCTCGTATATTTCATCAATTTCTTTATTTGAGATTTTATTAGTTAACAGTCGTTTTACTTTCCATGTTTCATTTAAAAGGTGAGCAAACTCGTGAAGATTATGGTTTTTTAAGGCAACCAGAGCAGCTTTTGCTATTTGTGAAAGCTCATGTGTCTGTTGATCTATGGAGCCATTCTCAATTTTATTGATTTGTTCTAAAGCAACATTTGACGCTAATCGTTTGACGCCCGTAAAGCACAAATATAAAGAGGAAAAAAACTCACTTTCAATTTCCAAGGGTAAATTCAGAGCAGTGTGGGTAATTTCGCCAGTAGTAGCAAAAATGATTTCGTTTAGATCACCGATTGCCGACGCATATTGATCTTGACTGCCAACATTATCATTCATTAAGCTTTGTTCTATCCGCATCGCATCAAATGCAATCTCACGTTGGCTCCTTTTTTCACCCATATATGTATAAAGAGCTTTCAGAAGAGCTACCGTAAAGCAAGATGATGAGCCCAATCCAGTTTTTGCTGGAATATCGCCTATAATGTGCATCTCTAAAGGTTTTTGAAATTTGAGATAACTAAGGGTTGCTCGAATTCCAGGGTGTTTGATCTCATCTATTGAATTGCACTTTTCAATGGACGAATAGCACAAAATGAATTTCTCTTCGTTAAAAGGGGCTTTATTCTTTAGGATTACGTGCACATATTTATCTATAGCAGTTGAAATAACCTTACCACCGTACTTCTTATAGTAACTGGGATAGTCTGTTCCACCACCAAAAAAGCTAATTCTTAGTGGGGCTGAAGACAAAATCATAGCACCACTCATTTAGACGTTTGCGGTTTTAATTGGTGCAAATGTTTCATAATATTTTATAAGTTCTGCTATACCACTTTCTATGCTGTGATCAGGTGACCAACCTGTTGCTTCTAATTTCTCATTGCTAACCAGATAATCGCGCTTGTCAGGATCCAGACTAATGTCATTTTCAATAATAACGAAGCTTTTTACTTGCTCTTTAATTTTTAAACAAAGTTGTTTCTTTGTATAATTGGCACTCGAAAGACCCAAGTTGTATACTTCCCCACTCATGGAAGAAGAGTTTTCAATAGCATGTATAAATGCTTTGCAAACATCTCTTACATGAATAAAGTTTCTTCTGAAGTGACTCTCAAACAAGACGACACACTTCTCTTTAACTGCCTTATACACAAACTCATTAACCATCAAGTCGGTACGCATCCTATAACTACTCCCAAAAACTGTAGCTAGACGAAATGCAATTCCTCCGCTATTGATAATGTCTTTTTCAGCTCGGACCTTTGTTTCACCATAAACTGAAATAGGGTTAAGGGGACTCTCTTCGGTGCAAAAGTCCTCATTATCAGTCATTTTTCCGTATCCACTATTTGTATTTGGGTAAATAATTAATTGATCGCTTTTTTTTGTTTCTAATATATTTGCAATACTTTTATAATTTATCAATTCTGCTAAAACTTCGTGTCTTTCACATAAAGGAGCGCCTACGAGAGCGGCTAAAGGAATGATAACGTCAAAAGGCGTGCAGAATTCTCTCAGTTTCTTGGCATCAAGGACATCTAGTCTCTTTGCACTAAAGTTTTTGTATTGCGCTGCATATGATAACGAACTTTCGAGTTGGTCAAAGAGATCAACAACCGTTACCTTATAGCCTTTGTTTAATAAAGTTTCCGTTAACACTGATCCAATGTAACCAGCCCCGCCAGTAATCAAGATGTTTTTCATGTTAAAGACTCCACTTTGGTAGTAATTTTTGCGCTGCGTAAAAGTCCGATGGTATTCCAATATCTATAAACTCTTTTTCTTTAGACTTGATAGCATAAATATCTCTCTCTATTGAAAACGGGGTAAGTATATCCTCTTCGAGGGAAAATTTTCTTTTTGGATATTTATCAAAAATGTGGGGGTCCATGAGGTAACAACCAGAATTTATATATCCATTTTTAGCGCTTTGATCTTTCTCTTTGAATTTTAATATCAGAGCTAATCTTCTTTTTCTATCAATAGTCTCTAATTCTAATGATCCATATCTATCTAACTTTTCTACTTTACATGCTTCCAAGATTATTTTGGGCTTAAACAAATCCTGCGCTACCTTTAAATCGGTATAATTAGACTTAAAAAATGTGTCACCGTTTTTTACAAAAAAGGGACTTTTGATTTTCATGTTAGTCACAAAATTTTTAATAGCACCTCCAGTGCCTAGTGGGCTAACTTCCTTACAATACTTTATAGGGATACCTTTGAACTGACTGCCAAAGTAGCTAGATACTTTTTCTGACTTATATCCAACGCTAATTACTATTTTTGTAATTATGGGACTCGATACTAATTCAGATAATACAAAATAAAGAAATGGATATTTGCCCACTGGAGCCATGGGCTTTGGTACATCCTGAATAACAGACCTCAAACGCTTCCCCAATCCTCCTGCTAAAACTAGTACAATCATTTTTCCAAATTATGCTTTATATCATGTATGTAATCACGCAATTGATGTTTTTGCTTCCAACCAAGCTCTTTAATTTTGGAATTCACCAAAGAAGAACCAAGTCTATTGCCTTTTCTTGCGGGTAGTAATTCTATATTTTCTGAAAATAGTTTTGCAATGTCGATGATACTAAAATCTTCCTCAGCTCCAATTCCATATCCATCTCCTGATGGAGCTTTTAACAGAAGAATTAATCCGGAAACAATATCATTAACATGTGTAAAATTCCGTCTTTGAGTGCCAGGTCTAACGACTGGCATAGGCTGTCCCAAAATATATCTGCGTTTGAATATTCCCAATACCGTGGCAAATTTACCGTCCTCATTTTCACGGGGACCGTATACATTATAAAAATATGAGATACAAAACTCTAGATCCATCCAAGTACAGTAATTATAAATCAATTCGGTATTAATCCATTTGGTGAGAGCATAAGGGGTTTCGTTAATTGTTTTTCCATCATCACCGAATTTAGTACTACTACCTGCATAAATTAATTTAGCATTCGAAAAATAACAAAACTTTAAAACCTTGGTTAAACCTACGATATTATTGTCAATAACTTGGTCAACTTGCTCTAGACTATTTTCAACTCTAGAATATTCCCCTAAATGATAAACATAATCAAATTTTGGTAAGTTAACTTCATCTAAAGTTCTGGTATCTCCTTCAATATATGTGACGCCAGATGTATGATTATCAACCGTTCCACTAGAATAATTATCGATAGATATCACGTTGTATATTTTATTTGATATTAATGATTCACACAAATGGCTTCCTACGAAGCCCGCGCCACCAATAACTAAAATATTAACTTTTTTGTCAATGTCCATTCAGCACTTTTGTTTTCGACCAAACATTAAGAGATAGATCGTACTTTTTTTTTTTACGATTTTTCCAAATATAGAAATTTTTAAATTAATAGTGCTGATTATTTTAAACCTCAAGTAAATAAATTTTTTTATTTTTTTGAATTTATTTTGCCCATTAATTATCTATTTTTATTTTTAACACTTAATTTAAAAAGTTAATTTCAACACAATAATAATTTTTTATATAAGTATTTATCAAAGAGATAAAAAACTTATCGGAACTAACATCTTAGAGTCAAATCCTTGAATATAGATCCTCGTATCGAATAATGTCATCTTCTCCTAAATATGAACCTATCTGAACTTCGATAATTTGCAGTGGTATTTTCTCATTATTTGCTAGCCTATGCCTAGCTCCAAGAGGAACAAAAACTGATTGACCCTCTTTTAACTGCATTACTTTATCACCTATTGTAACCTCTGCTGTACCCTGAACTACGACCCAGTGCTCTGACCGATGCTGGTGACTTTGGAGACTTAGAGCAGCTCCTGCTTTTACAAAAATACGCTTGACCTGAAAAACATCTCCAATAGCAAGACTTTCAAACCATCCCCACGGTCTATAATCCTTTGGAAAAGTTTTAGATTGTAAAATATTACCTTCCTCAAGATGCGTGACAACTTTTTTTACATCTTGTGCTTTGTCTTTGTTGGCAATAAGAACTGCATCAGGCATTGCTATTGCAACTATATTGTCTAGGCCCAACCCAACCAGCTGTTGACTTTTACTCTCCGCTCTCAAAAGAGAATTAGAACAATCTATAGCATGAGCGCTGTTTGAAACAACATTTCCTAAAGTATCTTTTTCTGTATCTCTCCACACTGATGACCAGTCACCTAAGTCGGACCACTGGGAGGTATAGGGAACAGCCATTAAATTGTTGGCTTTTTCCATTATTGTATAGTCAATACTTTTCGCTCCAATTTTTTTCCATGGTTTAGAATTCAGTCGCACAAATCCCAGATCTTTTTCCGAGGTATTAAGCGCATCTTGTGCTAAGTGAAAAGTGTCCGGCGAATATTTTTTGAATGCGTTTATCATATCAGCTGCTTTAAATAAAAAAATTCCTGAATTCCAAAGAAAGCTTTTAGTTTTTATCATTTTCATAGCTGTTGTATGATTTGGTTTTTCAATAAATTGTAATACCTCATATGCTCCTTTATTTGGACCCCCCGACTTACATATCCTCAAATAACCAAAACCAGTTTCTGGTCGTGTTGGAGTTATTCCAAAAGTAACCAGCTTTTCTTCTGAAGTATGAGATAAACCCACTTTTATAGCTGAGTGGAAAACTTCATTTTCTGGTATAAGATGATCAGACGGCGCAACCAACAATATAGCATCTCTATCTTGTGAATAGGCGCATAAGCTAGCAACTGCGATCGCTGGAGCTGTATTTTTTGCATAAGGTTCAATTAAAATGTTTTCAGCATTTAAATTTAATGCTTTTAATTGATCACTCACTGTAAATCGGTAGTCATCATTCGTGAGGACAATATGAGGTGCGAACTTGATCGTATCAAAACTCGTCAATCGTAACGCTGACTGCTGAAACAGGGATAGGTCGCCTACGAAATTAGAAAACTGTTTTGGGTAGGACTTACGTGATAATGGCCAAAGACGGGTGCCAGAGCCTCCTGCTAGTATAACGGGGTATATTGATTTCATTAGCTTACAGCCCTCTTTGCGTATTCATGTTTAGAAGCATCCATGAAACCGTCAACTGAGCCACAATCAAACCGTTTCCCTTTTAGCATTACCATATCAACCAAACCATTTCTTGCATGAATATTAATTGCATCAGCGAGTTGAATTTCTCCACCTGATCCCTTTGGTAATTTTTTCAATATTGAAAATATTTCTGAGGTTAAAATGTATCGCCCGATGGATGCAAGGTTCGAGGGTGCATCCTCTGGAGTTGGTTTTTCTATAAGGCCAATGATACCAGATTTGGATTTTGAAGGCACCACCACGCCATATTTTGATATATCTGTCCCTTCAACCCTCATAACAGAAAGTTGGCACTTTCTATTCTGTGAAAATGCATGAGAAAGATCAGCGGTCACTCCTGGAGCATAATCGGTTAAAAAGTCATCAGCTAGTATCACGGCAAATGGATCATCCCCTACTACGCGCTCCGCACATAGAACTGCATGCCCAAGACCTAATTGCTCAGGTTGTCGTACAAAAATGCATTCAACACCCTTGGGTAAGATATTTTGGATCATTTCTGCCTGAGCTATTTTCCCACTCGATCTCAGAGCAGCTTCAAGCTCTTTGTTTGTATCAAAATGATCTTCTATGGCGCGCTTATTACGGCCCGTCACAAAAATCAGTGTATCAATACCAGCTTTTATTGCTTCTTCCGCTGCATATTGGATAAGAGGCTTATCAACAATTGGTAAAAGTTCCTTTGGCATAGCCTTGGTTGCGGGCAAGAAACGTGTGCCGAAACCTGCTACTGGAAATACTGCTTTATTTACATACATACTCAATAATTTTTTTCGATATTATAGTAGGCCTGATACCATCTTATAAACTCAGCTACTCCCTGTTGAATTGATGTTTGCGCTTTATAGTTTGTTAATTTTCTTAATAAACTTGTATCAGCCCAAGTCGAGTCTAGGTCTCCAGTTTGCATTGGAAGATAGTTTTTTTTTGCGCGCATATTTAGAGCTTTCTCGATTACTTCGATGAAATCTGTTAGCTTTTGAGGTTTTGAATTCCCAATATTAATAATCCGGAAGGGTGCAACAGGGGAAAGGCTATCATTTTTTTCTTTATCACTCACTTTAATTTTTTTTTCTGGGATACTTTTAATTAAAAGCCAAATTGCGTTTGTAAGATCGTCAATGTATGTAAAGTCACGACTCATCTCACCATGATTGAAAACATCAATCTTCTCTCTTTTAAGAATATTTTTTGTAAACTTGAACAGTGCCATGTCTGGCCTCCCCCAAGGTCCGTATACTGTAAAAAACCTGAACATCGTTATTGGAAGATCAAATAAATGTGAATAGCTATGGGCCATAATTTCTGTAGATTTTTTTGTAGCGGCATAAAATGAGGTTTGATGGTCTGCTTTGTCTTTCTCAGAAAAAGGCATCTTGTCATTTGCGCCATAAGCGGATGATGATGATGCTAAAAGCATATGTTTTGGAGGAAACAATTTTGCTGCCTCTAAAAGTTCAAATGTTCCAACAATGTTTGCCTCTAGATAGGATCGAGGATCCTCTAATGAGTATCGAACACCTGCTTGTCCAGCTAAATGTAATATTATTGCTGGTTTTTCTTTACTAATAACATTTTTAAGTACGCCTTGCTTTTCAACCCTTTCGTGGATAGAGCTATAATTATTGCTTTGAAGAAGCAATTTTTCACGATTTTCCTTTAGGGAAATATCATAATAATCAGACATTGAGTCAATTCCGATCACTTTCCAACCTTCGCTAAGCAGTTTTCTTGAAATGTGAAAACCTATAAATCCAGCTGATCCTGTAACAAGGGCTACGTTTTTATTAAAATTATGCATTGTTCAATCGGACCCAAATAAATCTCGCGTAAATACTTTATTTCTCACATCATTTAATTCTTGACTAAATCTATTAGCGACAATTATATCTGATTGCTGTTTAAAAATGTCTAAATTATTTTCAATTTTACATCCCTCATAAAACTCTTCATTTATACCAGGCTCATAAATTATAATAGCCGTCTTTTTTAAATGAATGCGTTCTATTATCCCACGAATAGCGCTATCTCGAAAATTATCGCTACCTGCTTTCATAATTAAACGATGCACGCCTACAACTTTTGGGGTGTTTTTAAGGATATATTCCACTAAATAGTCTTTTCTTGTATCATTAGAAGTAATTATTGCCTTGATAACTTGCTGGGGCACGTCATTATAATTTGCAAGAAGCTGTTTTGTATCTTTTGGTAAACAGTATCCACCATACCCAAAAGATGGATTATTGTAATCATTTCCAATACGTGGATCTAAAGAGACTCCGCGGATAATCTCTAAGCTACTGAGATTGGAAGCCAAAGCATAGCTATCTAACTCATTAAAGAAAGAAACTCGCATTGCCAAATAAGTATTAGAAAACAGTTTTATGGCCTCTGCTTCGCGTGAGCCCGTAAATAAAACGTCGATATTTTCTTTAAGTGCCCCTTCTTTAAGTAGATCGGCAAAAATCACTGCTTTTTCGGATTTATCGCCGATAATTATTCTACTTGGATAAAGATTGTCATGAAGGGCTCTCCCTTCGCGTAAAAACTCTGGTGAAAAAATTACTGACTCTGTTTGGTATTTTGCTCTTATGAAGTCAGTAAAGCCCATAGGGATCGTTGATTTAATCACAATGCACGCATTTGGTTCAAGAGTGCAAACTTGCTCAATAACTTTTTCAACAAGAGTTGTATCAAAATAATTATTTTTGCTATTATAATCTGTCGGTGTACATATTATGACGTAATCTGTCCCAGATATAACTTCATCGATAGCGTTAGACGCACTCAGGTTTAAAGATTTTTTCTCTATATATTTTGTTAGCTCTATGTCATCAATTGGGGATTGCTTTAAATTTATCATATTTACGCGATCTATCGAGATATCAATCCCTATAACCTCGTTATTCTGAGCTAAAAGTACCGCATTCGATAATCCAACATATCCTAACCCAACAACAACGATTTTCATGAATTTTTTTTATAAAATTTAATTAGAAAGTGAGTGGCTAAATGTATTATAAAAAGCATTTTTTAAACTCTTGAGCCACCAATTAGAGTCTCAATTTTTTTTATTTTTGACATAATATTTTCCGAGTTCCCTTTTGTTTCTAGGTTGAGTCGAATAAGGGCTTCGGTATTGGATTTTCTAATGTTAAAACGCCAGTTTTCAAATTCTATGCTTAACCCGTCAGTTTTATCAATTGATGCTCGTTTACCTAAATACGCTTTCCTTACTCTTTCAATGGCAATATCAGCATTGTCTACTACAAAATTTATTTCACCAGAGCTTGGATAAGCTTGCATTCGTTTTTTCATCAGTTCGCCTAAAGATCTTTTGGTTTCTGATACTTCCTGTATAACCATTAGCCATGGGATCATACCACTATCACAATAACAAAAATCACGAAAATAATGATGGGCCGATACTTCACCACCGTAAACCGCATCATGTTTGCGCATGGCATGTTTAACAAAAGCGTGTCCTGTCTTAGACTGAATGCCTACAGCACCCTTCGAGTCTACTATGTCCCTAGTGTTGAATAAAATGCGCGAGTCATGAATTATTTTTACGGAGTCTTCTCTATCAATGAAGATTGAGCTCAAAAGACCTACGATGTATTCGCTAGGTATAAATTTACCGTTTTCATCAAAAAAAAAGCAACGGTCAAAGTCACCATCAAAAGCTATCCCCATATCTGCTTTTTCGTTTATAACCGCTTTAGAGGTTATAGGATGATTTTCTGGAAGGAGAGGGTTTGGTATACCATTTGGAAAACTACCATCGGGTTTTGGAAGAATGTGAATGATATCAATGGGTGCTCTGAATTCCATAAGTTTTTCGCAGATTTTATCTACTGTAGGCCCAGCAGCGCCATTGCCCGAATTAATTACAACCTTTAGAGGCCGAAGTTTTGAAAGGTTAACAAATTTCAAAATTTGTTGAATGTACTTTTCCCGGGCTTGGGTGCAAATATTTTTGATGGAACCAACGTTGGATTTTGCTTCCCACTTCTGGAAATTTGCCAAACTTTTAATTTTTTGAAAGTCCATTTTTTCATCTAATGGCTTTGAACCAAATTTAACTATTTTCATACCATTATAGTTAATCGGATTGTGAGAAGCTGTTACCTCAATTCCAGCACATGCTCCAAATTCTGTTACTGCCCAATACATTTCTTCAGTGCCGGCCATGCCTAAATCAAGCACATTTGATCCCGCATCGGTAATTCCCTGCGCCGTTGCAGCTGCAAAAGTCGAGCTTGTTTTGCGAGCATCATAGCCAATCACTATATTTTCTGCCTGAAAATGCTGCGCTACCGCTCTTCCAATTCGATAACAAACATTTTCATCGATATTAACACCAATTTCCCCACGAATATCGTAAGCCATGAAGCATGAAAGATTAGACATTATTCTTCTTTCCAATAATTGGAAATGGTCTCATTTTCGAGTCCTACTTCTTCCTCAAGGGCTTGAATTTCAGCTTTTAGGTCTATAAATTCCAATCTCTTTCGTTCGATAAACCTACGTGTAAGCAATGATTTTTCACGTAGACCTTTAGGGGTCAAAAGGTATACATATTTTCTTTTATTGGGATTTTTCTTAAAGTTCCCAATTTTCACTAGTCCTTTTTCAATCAGTGCTGTTAAAACATAGTAAGCCGACCCGTTTGAGATACCAATAGCATCCGCTACTCGTCGAGAAGATAACTCAGGTATGTTGGAGATAAGTCTCAAGACTTTCAATGTATTTTCTGACTGTTGTTCTTTACGCCTACTAGCCACTGTAAGTAAACCCATAGCTACCGCACTGTGCCTCGAAATGAACGTTGGCTACATTTTTCGTTAACAAAAGCTTGTTTGTACTAAAATCATAGAATGCTCAAGTTTGAGAGGTAACAGAAGTCGTCAGAATATACAACAAAAAAATCGATGTTTAAATAGTGTGAGTTTTTAATTTTGTAAAAAAGTTAATAATGGTTCCGACAAGCGCTTAGCCTGTGAAAATATTGGCATATTTTTTGGAGAAATTTAACTTTTATTGGAAGACTCAAGCCTATTTACTGGACCTATTGGGTCTTCTATGCTACTAGGCTCAATTATAAACAACGTGAATGAAATTCGGTTAATGATAAATTGGTTTTTAATTCAGTTTAAGTCAAATAGCCATCGATTGGCTGAGCGCAATTTGAAACAGCAGTCTTTCAAAACATTTTTACCCTTGCAACAAGTAACATCCAGAAACGGCTCAAGGTATAACAACATTCTTAAGCCGCTATTTCCAGGATACATGTTTGTTGGTGTAAATGATAAATCTGCTCCCTGGCAAAATATAAAAAATACTGTAGGTGTATCACGTCTTGTCAATAATTTTCATAGACCTAGTCCTCTGCCAAACTCTTTGGTGAAAGGACTGATGTTACGGTGTGATAAATTCGGCGTTCTTCGTTCGTCGGAAAAACTTATGACCGGTGACTCGGTAGAACTCTTGACAGGTCCTTTCGCCAACTTTGTTGCAACTGTTGAAACAATTGAAAGTACAAAGCGCATTTGGGTGATAATGGAGCTAATGGGGCAATGTGCAAGACTAGCGGTATCTCGAGAACAACTAAAAACAGCCTAAAGGTAATATAATTTCGGCTTATTTTTTGGTAAATGAATGAGCCAATCAAAGTAACTAGTTATTATTTAGGAAATCGATATACGGATCTGTACTCACAATTCTCCTATGTATGTCTCTTAAAATTAAGTTAACAAGCTTAGTATCATACAAAATTTTAAGGAATTTTGGTACCTCTTAAACGAATTATTAGTCGGCTTTCGACAAAATGCTACGTTTTAAAATTATGGTAGCGGAGGAGGGACTTGAACCCCCGACACAAGGATTATGATTCCTCTGCTCTAACCGCCTGAGCTACTCCGCCTAACAAACTTGCGATTGTATTTAAAACTCAACGCAAAAAAGTGCAAGCTATTTTTGTTAAGTGCTTCCCTTACACCTCTATGAAATAGCCGTTACCCCCCAGTTAGACTCATGTGCCTATTAATCTGTCCTTTTATCTCCTCCTTAGAAAAATCATAAGCGAAAGAATGTTTTTCAGGTTTTTGTTTTACCGAATTTTTTATGATTTCGAGAAGTTTGTCATTTGTCGAGAAGGGATCTCGAAGTATTTTTCGAAAGTCTAAACTTTCACTTTGCCCGAGACACTGATGCAAGACGCCTGTTGCGTCGATCCTTATACGATTACAAGTAGAGCAAAAGTTATGTGACAAGGGAGTAATAAAACCCAATTTTATATCAGACCCCTCTATTTTACTATATCTGGCGGGGCCTCCCGTCGAGAGTGTAATGTCCTCTAATTTATACTTTGACGTAAGACTTTTTTTTACCTCTTCGAGAGATAAAAAATGGTTCAAACGGCTCTCATTGCCTATATCACCCATTGGCATCGTTTCAATGAACGTGAGGTCAAAATCTTTTTCGATACACCAATTAACAAACTTTTCTATTTCATTCTCATTAATATTCTTTAATGCTACACAATTAATTTTGACCCTTATATTTGCATCTCTTGCTGCATCAATTCCTGACAATACGTCTTCGAGTTTTCCAATTCTTGTGATAAGCTTAAACTTTGTTGGGTCTAAGGTATCTAGCGATACATTTATTCTTCTAACACCATTAGAGTAAAGTTGGTTAGCATACTTATGCAGTTGCGTACCGTTGGTAGTTAGAGTGAGTTCATTTAAATCGGAGGATAAATGAGGTTTTAACATTTCGAATAAATCCATGATACCTTTTCGAATTAGCGGCTCCCCACCTGTTATTCTTATTTTCTTGATACCTACTTTGATAAAACTACGACAAAGCCTATACATTTCCTCAAATGTAAGGATTTCTGTTTTATTCAGAAAAGTCATTTTTTCAGACATACAATAAGTGCACCTCAAGTCACAGCGATCGGTAACGGACAGTCTCAAATACGTTATGTGCCTATTAAAAGGATCTACAAGTGTATTATCTTTTAATAATTTATTCACCGGTTTGTTCATTTCTTTACTTTACCAGCAAGTTTCTGAAGTTTAAGCATTATTTTTTTGGCTAAGCCGATTTTATTCTGCTGCATTGGTCGCGCTATAGCAAGGCTTTCAGGCGGTACATCTCTATTTATCGCTGATCCAGCAGCCACAATCGACCCATCACTAATTTTCAAAGGGGCAATGAGAGCTGTATTTGAACCAACAAAAACGTCATTACCCACAACGGTAGTATGCTTATTTTTACCATCATAATTGCAAAATATAGTTCCAGCACCGATATTTGTGTTTGTACCGATCTTTGCATCCCCGATATATGATAAGTGATTAGCTTTACTTCCGGGCGCAAAACTAGCGTTTTTAACTTCCACAAAGTTTCCGACCTTTACTTTTTCTGATAGCGTGGTTCCTGGCCTGATCCGAGCAAAAGGACCAATTTGGCAATGCTTACCAATCTGAGTCCCTTCTATGTAACTATAAGATCTGATGATCGTAGAGCTTTGAACTGTTACACCAGTACCAAAAATGACATTTGGCTCTATAGTGCATCCGCTTTTAATAATTGTATCATATGAAAAGAAACAGGTTTCAGGCGAAAGCATAGAAACGCCGGAAGCCATTAGCTTTTTTCTGAAGTCGTTTTGAAATTTTCTTTCTGCAATCGACAATTCAAGTTGTGAATTTACCCCAAGACATTCGTCTTCCTTACACTGTACATATGTTGATGAGTATCCACACTTAGCTGCCATTTTGGCAATATCGGTCAAATAGTATTCTTTTTTAGAATTATCGCTCTTAATTTTTGTGATTAGATCAGTAATTATGTTTGACTGCGCTAAAAGTATACCAGAGTTTGAAAAACATTTGGAAGAAGTGTAGCCGGGCTCATTTTTTTCAATTATGTCGATGAGTGTCCTTTTTGGCCCAAGTTTAAATTGTCCGTAACTATTTTTTGTTTGTGATTTAAAACCGAGGAAAACAAATTCGAAACCCTTTTCCGCTCTCGATATCATTCGCCTGATTGTACCTTTTGTGATAAACGGGGTATCTCCATACAATACTAGTGTATGCTTTGTTTTTATTTTCAAGTTTTTGAGAGCTATTTTGACAGCATCTCCAGTTCCCAGTTGAGTGTTTTGTACACAAAATTTTACCTTATGATCTGAAAGAGCTTTCCTAGTATCTAGTTCGGTTTCTTTCCCAACAACTACAATGGTCTCTTTGGATTTGATATCCTTGCTTAATTCCACACTAAAGCTCACAAGATATCTCCCAGCTATCTTGTGGAGAGTCTTAGGTGTAGGACTTCTCATCCTAGTACCCTTACCAGCTGCTAAAATTATGGTTGAAACAGTCATCAACACCTCTATGGTCAATACACGTTTTAATTTATTTCATTTAACCTGAATATGTAAGGAAAAGTTATGAAAGCTCTAGTATTTGACCTCGATGGGACACTTGTGGACACAAAATATGATATGCTTGAAGCTGGAAATTTAGTGTTTGAAAGTCAGGGTTGGGCAACAAGGCTTGAAGGTTTCAGTGGTCTACAAACCGCAATTCAGGGTGGAAGAGCGATATTACGTTACGGACTTAAAGAGGAGGGCATTTACTTTAATGAGAAGTTGTTAAAGAATTACTATCAACTATATCTCAATAGTTATGGTACAGTTTTGGATAAAAGGTCCGTGAATTATGACGGTGTAGTTGCAACGCTTGAAAAGCTGCAAGGTATGGGCGTTAAGCTAGGGATCTGCACAAACAAACCGGAGAAATACGCAAGGGAACTTATAAAAAGGTTAGGGTTAATAGGTTTTTTTAGAGACTCTTTAATCGGATCAGATACCGTTGGTATTGCGAAACCAGATCCTAAGCCTCTTTTAGAAGCAATTAATAGACTTAATAAAAATCCTGCAGACGCTTTTTTTGTGGGTGATACAAATACCGATGCAGATGCAGCTAAAAATGCAAATGTGGATTTTATCTTTTGTGAATATGGACATGGCAGTCTATATAAGTTAGCGAAGGGCGACAGTGCCGTTTTCAAAATAAAAACCTTTGCAGATTTATTGAGTATTTATAAAGATAAACCTTGATGTTTAAGTATAATTTTAATATTCATGAAGCATATAAAATTTGGAGTTTATTATGAAAAAATTGTATCCTTTGGCCATTTTAGTTTCACTTATCATCAGTGTAACAACAGCCTTTTCACAAGTTAGTGTAATTACAGGATTATCCTATGGTTCTTTTAATTACGATATTTCTGGAACAAAGTATACGGGCGATGGAGGAGTTTTAAGTCTAGATGGGCAACTGTCACCATCACTTTCCTACAGTTTGAGCATGAGCGATGGAAAATTCGATGATATAGTATTTAGTGATAGTCAGGGCTCTATAACATACAATGTTTATTCAAATATTGGCATTCATTTCATGGGATCCCAAATAAAACTCTCAACAGTTCAGGAAACCGATACTTCCTTGGGGGTGTCCTATAACATCAATACCTCTTCTCTTGGTTTAAAGGTTTTCGCTGGTAGCGATATAAATAATTATGGAAAATTTTATACCTATGGAACTAAAGTAAACTTAGGAGTTGCACAGGGTAGTAGCTTAATCCTTGGCTACAAAACAGAAGACAGAAAGCAAAAAGTGACAACTATGGACGTAAGATTTGTATACGACCTAACTTCAAGCCTAGGTTTAAACCTCGGTTATAAATCAACTGAAACAAAAAATGCTGCTGGCACAGCAGTTGTTCTTAAAGGTAATACGACCTATGCTGGTATCACATATAGGTTTTAACTGATGCGGGTGTAGCTCAATGGTAGAGCAGCAGCCTTCCAAGCTGAATACGTGGGTTCGATTCCCATCACCCGCTCCAAACCTTTTAAGGTAAATAATTGGACAAAGTTGAACTAGAAATAGATGGCAAGATAGCACGCATCTACCTAAATAGGCCGAAGGTACTTAACGCGATAGATACCGAAGTTCCCTATTTTCTATCTAAAGCTGTAAGGGAAGCTGACGAAAACGACGAGGTTCATGTGATTGTACTTGCCGGCAGGGGAGAAGCCTTCTGCGCAGGGTATGATCTAAACGCTTTTGCTCAAGAAAAAGACAACCCATTAACGCAAAAAATGCCATGGGATCCTATAAAAGATTACAGGTTTATGTGGGAAAATAACAAACATTTTATGTCATTATTTCATTGCCTAAAGCCAGTAATATGTAAAATTCATGGGATAGGTGCTTTTGCAGGAGGCTCTGATATTGCTCTTTGCAGTGACTTTATACTTATGGAAAATGATGCCCAAATAGGTTATATGCCATCAAGGGTATGGGGTACGCCGACGACTGCAATGTGGGTGTATCGGCTTGGTCCTGAAAAAGCTAAGAGAATGTTATTTACTGGGGATAAAATTTCCGGGCTAGAGGCAGAAAAAATTGGTTTAGTGCTAAAAGCGGTCTCTAAGGATAAGCTTGATGATGAAGTTGAAAGCTTTGCGATGCGTATGACTACGGTTCCTCAAAATCAGCTAGCGATGCAGAAAATATTGATAAATCAGGCTGTCGAGGCATCCGGCTTACTGAACAGTCAAAAATTTGCAACTATTTTTGATGGAATTTCGAGACATTCTCGCGAAGGGTTAAATTTTAAAAAAATGTCAGAACAAGAAGGTTGGAAGAAAGCTGTCAAAGAGAGAGATAATGGAACATACGATTGGACTAATGACAGGTCATCTAACTAGTAGATTTTTTTCGTTCTCTATAGAGAATAAATAGAGTGGAGCCTACAACACAAAAAGTCCCAATCAAAAAGTTCAGGTCGATTTTTTCACTAAACACTATTACACCTATAAGTACACCTAGCGGAATAGTAGTATAATGCACAGGAGCAAGAGACGAAGCTGACGCATAAGTATGGCTCAGAGCCATGAAAATTTGTTGTGCGCTTGCCATGACCCCAATTATAACGAGCATAAACCAAATTTCCGGAGAAATCTTATCGAATGTAAGTGTGGATACGCAATATAGGCTGAATATAAATGAGCCAAATAAGTTGTACCAAAATGCAGTTGCAACTGGATTTTCAGTCATACCCAACCTCCTCAGTGCAACAAACATTATTGAGGCAAAAAGAGTGCCTAGAAAAATATAAAGAAGGCCTATGTTATACCAGTTGTTAGAGTCTGGATTTATTATTATCACAGCACCTGATAAGCCTAAAAGTATGGCAGTCCATCTAAAGATGCCTACTTTTTCTCTTAGAAAAAGAATTGAAAGGATACAAATAAAAATTGGCATAACTTGTGACAAAGCCAGTGCTTTGCTTATTTCTAAATGAATTACAGATAAATACCAAAAGGATAATCCAAGTAAGCCAGCAACACTGCGAAGAGACATTACTTTTTTATTTTTTATTTTAAAATAATGTGTGCCGCCAATTTTTAGACCAACAATTAGCAATATTGGTAAGCAGAAAAGGTACCGGAACATTAATACGATTAATAAAGAAACATCATTCGAAAAGAATTTTATAATTGCAACAATCGAAGTTCCCACTACTATTTCGAGAAATAAAAAAAGAGCACCTAGAAGATAAGAGTCTCTAGAAGTTATAGATGGCTCTTTGATTTTATTTACCATTCGCACTCAAGAGAAGTGATACCTCTGAATGCCCAACCTTCAAACTCGTACTTTTCTGTTTTAACCAATTTTAATTGAGGAAGTGCAGAGAACAGTTTTGGTAATGCTACTAAGCTTATCATAGTGCTCGCTATAGATGCACCAGCACAAAAGTGGGGGCCAGCACCAAAATGTATAGATTTAGAACAATCTCGTTCTAAGTCAAAATTTTCAGGATTAGAGAACACTTTTTCATCTCGGTTGGCGGAAGAAAACATAAGGAAAACTCTGTCTCCTTTTTTAAAGGCAACATTTTTATATACAAAATCTTTCGCTATTTCTCTTGGAGACATTCCAATAGGGGACATCCAACGACAATATTCATTAAACAATTGATCCCAATCATTCTTTTCAAGTAAATGCTCTTTTAACCCAAAATTTAAAGCAGCCCATATACATCCGGCTATTGCATCGCGCGGTTCATTTTGTCCCCCTGAAATCGCTAACTTTATATTGGCACTAATCTGACTTAGGCTAAGGTTACCTTCCAACATTGTGCTCAACAAAGAGAAATCAGAGTTCCTCTGTATTTTACCAATCATTTCGTTAATATGTGCATCTATGCTTTCTGTGCAATTATTACAATATTCTTCGGTCTCCTCATCGCCAATATAATTTGCACAACCGTCGATCATACCTTGACTAACTCTATCCATCTCACTTGACGTCATGTTTGTTAGGCCAGTAACTAATTTTAAAGATTCTGCAGATAGCTCTCTTGCATAGAGCGTCAACAGATCTCCATATTTTAATTCCTTAATTTTGTTAACTAAATTATCAGCGATATTCTCAAATTTGTCTTTCCAGTGGTCCCTAGAAGTTTTGGGAGAAATTGTCTTAAATATTGTTTTTCTTTCTCTCAAATGATCTTCTCCATCTTTTCGCATCATGTTCTGTCCCATTAAGACCGTCATAAGTCCTTTGGGCTGAACGGAAGAAAACACATCTGTATTCTTTTCACATTCATATATTGAGTCTCTATCACAAATCATTGTTGCATTAAGCTGTGGAACGAAACAGATAGGATTGACATCACGCATTTCCTGTAGGTCTGGATAGGGGTTGCGTTTGAACTTTGAAATCTCAATATTGTGAATTGGTTTATTTATCATATCACTCAACAAAATCATGACTTTTAATTTCATACAATTAAAATTATCATCCCCAAACAGAATTATCTTGGATTTGTGGATTATTTTACTATTTATCGTTAGGTACATCGAAGTTTAATACCAACAATATTTTTCTCGAACCAAGAGTGTTTTTTTTTTGGAGAAATGAGATCAAATACAGTGGATAACAAAGACAGAAATTTTCAAAATCTACAACCCCATCAGTTGAAGCAGCTATTTAAACTAATTTTTATTCCGCACTTATTTTGGGCTTTGGGGGCTCTTATATTTCTGCTTTTTACGGTTCTTATAACATTATCAATTCCCATAATGGTACGCTACATTGTTGATGGATATTCATTTAATGTTGAAACCGGTCAAAAATATCTTTTCATAAGTTGTGTTTTGGTAGTTGTAGCAGCTCTAGGGACGGCTATTCGCTTTTTTTTAGTAACATTACTCGGAGAACGATTAGTCTCTGATCTAAGGCAGGAGTTATTCGAAAAGATAATAAATTTAAGCCCAAATTTTTTTGAGAAAACTTTGACGGGTGATTTGGTGTCTAGGATAAATGCAGATACAACTCTTGTGCAAAGCGTCGCCGGATCTACTCTATCTCTTGCTATAAGAAATACATTACTTTTCTTGGGGGGAATAGTATTAATGTTTTCGACATCTATAAAATTAGCATCATTTTCTCTTCTTATTATTCCACTTATCGTTTTCCCTTTGATATACTTTGGAAGATTTTTACGAAAGCTAACCCGTCAAACACAGGACAAATTAGCCAACAGTGCAGGTATCGCATCCGAATATATTTTCGCTGCAACAACAGTGCAAACAAATAGCTATCAAGACCAAGCAGTAAAAGAGTATAATGAATTAATTGAGGATAGTTATCTCAAATCAAAAATTCGCGTTTTTGCAAGATCAATTATGATTTTTTTAATTATTATCTTGGTTTTTTTTGCTATTTCTTTTGTTGTTTTTGAAGGTCTAAAGGATGTTGAGAGTGGTAGTTTTTCTATTGGGGAATTACTTCAATTTTGTCTTTATTCTCTAGTTGTTGGAGTAAGTGTTGGAGCCATCACGGAAACATATGGAGAGATTAGTAAATTTTTAGGTGCCTTGGATAGAATAGGAGATATTTTTAATACATTGGATCCGGTAAAGGAGCCTACCAACCCCATGTCAATAAAAACGCCAATAAATGGATCTATTACTTTTAATAACGTTAAATTTTCGTATCCTATGAGAAAAGAAACTTCGGCCTTGGATATTCCTAATCTTACGATAAACAAAAACGAAAAGGTTGCTCTCGTAGGTCTTTCAGGGGCAGGGAAAACAACTCTCTTTCAGTTAATTCAGCGACTATATGATCCTATAAAAGGATCTATTTCAATAGATACCTATCCAATTGATAAAATTTCTAAATCTCATCTAAGGCAACAGATAGCCTATGTGCCACAAGAACCAGTCATTTTTTCCAAATCAGTATTAGACAATATACGTATAGGGAGAGTTGGAGCATCAATTGAAGAAGTAGAGCAGGCAGTGAAGCTAGCTTGTGCAGAGGAGTTTATAAACGACCTTCCGGAAGGATATAGTACCCTCTTGGGTGAAAGAGGACTATTAATTTCGGTCGGGCAAAAACAACGAATAGCTATAGCGCGAGCTATATTAAGAGACTCTCCAATTCTTCTTCTTGATGAAGCAACCTCCTCTCTTGATGCTATATCAGAAGATGCTATAAAAACAGCCATAGACAATATTTCTGGTAACAAGACTATCATTGTTATTGCTCATCGGCTTTCAACGGTAAGAAACGCAGACAGGATTCTTTTTCTTGAGAAAGGGAAGATAGAGAATGAGGGCACTCACAAAGAACTTATAAGAAATAATAAAAAGTATAAAAAATTGGCTGATCTTCAATTTTTGTAATGCTTGAAGTTTTTTTTTAAAAGCAATATTATTCAATCGTAAGATATTGCAACTCATGGGGGATAACTGATGAAATGGAATTCAATAGCCAGCTCTGAAAAAATAGAAGCTGAGATGCCTTTTGAAAAAAGACTTGATGCAAAAAGTGTTTATGCGTTGCTTTCGAGAACAGTAACTAAGCATCAAGGCAAACCAGCTGTATCTTTTCAGTTAGACTCGGATCCAAAAGCAAAGGCAGAAACACTGAATTGGGGTCAACTACTAGCACGCGTTACACAGGCCGCTAATGGGTTTAAATCTCTTGGAGTTTCGCCAGAGCATAAAATAGCCTACATTCTACCGATTTGCACTGAAGCAGTAGTCACATTTGTAGCCGGTACAGCTGCGGGAGTTGTAGTGCCCATAAGCCCACTGTTAGAACCGAAGCAAATTGCTGGCATTCTTAAACTAGCTGGTGTTAAAGTTGTAGTGAGTATGAAAGCTCTTCCAAAAACCGACGTGGCGCAAAAAGTTGCAGAGGCCTTAGAAGAATGTCCAGACGTGTCGCATCTCGTCGAAGTTGATTTGGTGAAATATCTCAGTTTTCCAAAAAGTTGGATAGCCCCTCTTATAAGACCAAAAGTGTCTTCTAAGCACTCAGCAACAGTAATTGCGTTTGATGATCTTTTGGCGTCCCAATCAGGGACATCATTGTCATTTAAAGATGATAATAAAGATAGAACAGCCGCTATGTTTCACACTGGAGGAACAACGGGAACTCCTAAGTTAGCCCAGCATACACAAAATGGTATGCTGTATCAAGGATGGGTTACGAATGTTGTGCTCACAGATTGGAGTGAGAAAGATTCAGTTTTGTGCCCTCTACCATTGTTTCATGTTTTTGCCGTTTACCCTAATTTGATGAACTCTCTTGCTACCGGATCACACATTATATTCATAACACCACAGGGGTATAGAGGAGATGGTGTTTTCGATAATTTTTGGAAACTTGTAGAAAGATGGAAGCCCGCTTTTCTGAGTATAGTTCCAACAGCTGCTGCCGAACTAATGCAGCGGCCAATAGACGCTGATGTATCTTCATTGAAGTACTCACTTTGTGGTTCGGCTCCATTGCCTGTAGAGCTGTTCAAAAAGTTTGAGTCGTCGACAGGGATAAAAATTACGGAAGGGTATGGTATGACAGAAGCAACATGCAATATCTCTGTCAACCCTATAGAAGGTGAGAGAAAGGTTGGTTCTGTAGGAATTCCTCTTCCGTATACAAAAATTAAAATTATCAAAGAAAGTGCAAATGGTAGTTTATTAGAGTGCAAAACTGGAGAGTCTGGAGAAATCTGTGTCGCTAACCCCGGTGTTGTTGCTGGAAATACATACACCGATGCCGAAAAGAATAAGAACCTTTATTACAAAAAAGATTTTTTCAAAACTGGTGATTTAGGATACATTGATGAGGACGGATACCTATTTATTACTGGTAGAGCAAAAGACTTGATCATTAGGGGTGGTCACAACATAGATCCGGCCCTAGCAGAGGAGGCACTTGCGTCACACCCGGCCGTTGCTATGGTTGGCGTAATAGGTCAGCCTGATGCAAGAGCTGGGGAGTTGCCTTGTGCTTATGTAGAACTAATAAAGGGTTCAGAAGTTCCGGTAGATGAATTGATTAAGCACGCAGAGGATAACATCGGAGAGAAAGCTGCTGTGCCAAAGTATTTAGAGCTTGTAGATGAAATGCCAAAGACACCTATCGGTAAGATTTTCAAGCCTGAATTAAGAAAAAGAGCTATCACCAGGGTTTATAACGAGTCTTTGGAGAAGGCCGCACTTTCTTGTAGGGTCCATGAAGTAATAGATCATCCTAAAAAGGGCTTGACTGCTATAATAGAAAAAAACAGGGAAATTGACCCAAAGCAGATCGGGAAAGTATTGGACAAATTTATTTTTACATGGGATTGAGTTTAGGATCCAAGTCCTAATATTTGGAATATTGCTCTTATATCCTCGATCTCTTTTAATCGTTGAACTGTAGATAAAGCGTTATTTAAAACTACGGTTTCGCGTGTTTGCAATTCCTCTTGTTCAGCTGGAAATAGATTATTCGTCCCCGCAACTAACTGTACCGTATTTTCATCTGGTGTCTCTTCTCCAAGCTCCTTCAGCATGTTAGCGACAGTCTGATCTAAAATATTATTAGTTGCTTCTGTTGTTTCACTTACCAATTGAAGCTCTTGGCCTGTTATATTTGGCGTATCTTCTAGTAAGGGTGGTGATACAGTTGGTGTTGAATCATCGTTTGGTGGAGGTATATTAAAGCTAAATTTTTCGAGTTTAGCGCTTTGCGATCGTGGTTGAAATTCTCTATTCGAACGTTTATCTCCGGCAAGCTTTTTCTCTAATGCTTCTGCAATATTTTCGCCAACTGCCACATTTACTTCTATTACTGGGACGTCATTGTTGAGATTGTCCTCACTGGTAGGGATAACATTAGGCCCATTATTAATAAGATTAATAGCTTCTGAGAGGTTCTTCATTTTACCTAATATTTTTTGACTTTGACTGGATTCAAACAGTGCCTCAGAAGAATCTGACTTTTTTTTCAAAGGATCTCTTAGAAGGCTTTCCAATGATTGACTTTTGTTTTCTGCAGCAAGTAAGGATAGGACAGGCAGAAGATCGTTCTGCAATTGTAATTGCTCCACAATTTGATCTGGGCTTGTAACATTGCTTGAGAACTCAACCTTCTGATTTTCTAGAGGTTCAAAACCAAATTCAGTCAGTTCTGAAGAAAATCTATATTGTAAAATATTATAGATTTTTGTTAGCTCTTTCTGAGACAAGTCGGCACTCAGTATCGAATTTAAATCCTGAGGGGTGCTTACCTTTGAAAACTCTTTATCTAGAAAAGTCTTTGGATCTCTTAAAAGCTCAAATTTTTCATCGGAATTAGCCATGTTAATAATTAAATTTATCAACTCATTAGATATGTTTGGGAATTCCTTTTGAATAGTTTTTTTCGTTTCGGATAGTAATTTTGCTGGAGCCTTTTGAACGTTATTTAGAAGAATATTTAAATTTATCATTGCTTCTATTCCCGGGTCTATAGCTGGTGGAGCATCTTCGTCATGCCTTGGGTTTGAGGGAGCTTCTTTTGCTTTTTTTAGCTGCTTAACTTTCGCAGAAACCAATTTTGCTTCCTCCTCTGGTATTGCAACAACCTCTACTTCATCGGGAAATGTCTCTGCCGGAGCAGGCTCTATTTCGTAATTATAATCGCCATCAGCTTTGACAGGCATTACTATCTGAGATGGAAGAAACTTAGAAGCTGGTGCTGGAACATATACTCTTGTCACATAAACTTTGATTTCGCCGCTTGGTAGTGTAACGGCCTCTTCCCCTTGTCCAACATCAACTGTTATATCAGTTTCCGAAGATGTACTATCGGCTGTGCCGTATTCCGTCTCGCTAGTATCTGTCTCAGAAATGATCGGATCCTCTGGAACTGGTCTGTCAATAAAAAATAAGTCTTCACTATTATGATTCTTTAGATATGTATCTGTCGACCTCACAAAAAATTCTACAATATCTCCATTAGAAAGATTTATATATTCGTTGCCATCTTCACTATTTAGCCTTACGAACCCCATTTCAGGAGTTATTGCTTGCCCATTTTCGCTGTCATACAAATCTTTGAAATCAATGGTAAGACTATTTGGGTTAGTAGCACTGTTTGCTTCAGAGACGGTTGTCTCTCCATCAGCAATAACATTTTCTCCAGCACTTATTAGTGGTGCAGCCAGGTCCACGAGATTATCCTTGTTTTCTTGGTAAAATGAGAAAATCTCGACGTCATTGTAAGAAATTGTAATATCTTCCGAGGTTTGTGTTTTAACCAGAATTACTGACTCGTCATTACTGGTATAGGTCGTTGTTACTGTATCTCCATCATCGCTACTACTCTCCAGAAATAGTTCCACGGCGTTTGGGTTGTCTTGGTTGGAGTATTGTAAACTCGTAACCTCACCGGTTTCGTTTCTTATCTCAACGATGTTATTATAGTTTCCAAAATCATCAAAAGCGTAGTAGTTTATTTCTTGAGAGCCGTTGTCATTAGTTTGTGTATTCAAACTTAGCCCTTCTTCATAATAGTTAGACTCTATTTGAGTTTCTGTCGCAGACAAACTCTCAGAAAACCCAGAATTATTACCATCACTATAAGAATTGTAAGTGCTACCATCTGAATTTAGTGAAGTAAAAAAATTGTAATTTGTATCAGGATCTGAATAGGAAGTAGATGTATATCCATCATTCCCTTCATGGGTTTCTGCTAAAACATTTAGCTCATCATCTATAAAAAAAGTTTTTGTAATTGAACCGTCTTCAAAAATTTGATCTTTTACATCAATGCCATCATCATTAAGGTATTCTATTTCTGTTGTACCATAATCATATACGGTCTCAATTTTATTTGGTGCCCCAGAATTGAAATATTCTGTCACTTGAGTTCCTAGCGCATTATCAACATAGGTATTAACGTAAGTTCCGTCCTCTTCATCGCTATCTCCATTCTTTATGACAGGGAAATATTCACCGGCATCAGTTTCAGCCAAGTCATCGATAACAAAAGCAGGAATTTCTATCGAAAACGAGGTTTCCAGATCATTAGCAAGCGTAAATTCACTACCATAGTCGGTACGCCCAAAAATAGTTGGTTCGCCGTATGCGTTCTCAATTGTATTCCCCGATGAATTTAAAATATCATTAATAGAAAATTTAAATACATCCAGATTACCTAATTCTGTCGCAGAGCTGTTATTGTCTAATATCCGCTGCGCCATTGGGGAATATGATCCTTGCTGGGCATAGGTTGGCATTTGTGATAGCAAAACAAAGGCAAAGCCACAGATATAAAACAGAAGTAATCTGTTTAAACTGTCTGTTCCCTGCACCATAAATGATCTCGTCAATTTAATTATATCACTATGTAATATAATTCGACGAAATTTGAAAAAATAATAGAAAAAACTTTAGTTTTTCTTACATACTTTTAGCTTTCAGCCAATACGAACTGACACAGCTCTCGATCTTCAGTTGATCTCCACTCATTAACTTTTTTTTGCATTCTGAGTAGTGATATTTTTCCTGTGTATCTGCGCTAGTTGTGCGATAAAATAATTTTGACCCTGGAACACCTAAATAGTAGTCCTCTGAAAATAATTTCTCTAAATCGTTGTCTAGGTTGTTGGCTGTGCAAGAAACGGCTAGTAAAGAAAGTGTTAAGAGTGCGATTTGTTTCATATTAGGATCACTGCACTTTTCATGCCAGCCCATACTGGTGCTGCCGGAGAGATTTGAACTCTCGGCCTCTCCCTTACCAAGGGAGTGCTCTACCCCTGAGCTACGGCAGCAAGTAACTCTTTAGTTTTTTTTTGTTGTATTATATACATATATCATGTCTGTAAAGTAAAAGGTTTGAGCAGTGAGCGATACGAAAGAAAATTCAAAAAAAACCAAAGATCAGAAAAAAAATAAAAAGCTTACGCGAGAAGAAAAATTAGCAAATGCTCTAAAAAAAAATATGAAACTAAGAAAAGAAACAAAAAATTGCTAATAGAGGCTTAATTGAAGGAAAAAATCTTTATCGAAGGTAGAAAAAAATTATCTGGAGCTATTCCGATATCTGGTGCAAAAAACTCTTGTCTTACTTTAATGCCAGCATCACTGTTGAGTGAGAGTGCCTTAACTTTAAACAATGTGCCTAACTTAACAGATGTAGAAACGATGAACACACTGCTCCGGAGTCTTGGCTGTGTGGTGCATTATCAGAAGGCAGATAAGACCCTCAATCTAAAAACATCTGATGAGTGTTTATTTCTAGCGGACTACGACATTGTCAAAAAAATGAGGGCTTCTATTTTGGTTCTAGGTCCTCTGTTAGCTAGGCATGGCCAAGCCATGGTTGCTCTTCCTGGAGGGTGTGCAATAGGTGCAAGGCCTATAAATCTACATTTAATGGCATTAGAGGCCCTTGGAGCCCGTTTTTCAATAGAAAATGGTTACGTGAAAGGAAAAGTGGGTAGTAGGTTGAAGGGCTGCAAAATTGAGTTTCCATTTCAATCTGTAGGAGCCACAGCCAATACTATAATGGCAGCCGTCCTAGCTAAAGGGACTACTGAACTTTTAAATGTCGCTAGGGAACCAGAAATAATTGATTTATGTAAATGCTTAAAAGCTATGGGTTGTAAAATTGAGGGTGAAGGAAAAAGTCGGATAATTATACAAGGGGTTGATAACTTGAAAACAACACGTCACAGTGTGGTAATGGATAGAATTGAGCTTGGAACCTTTATAATCGCAGGGGCTATTACAAATTCAGATATAAAGTTAACGGGTGGAAACACTGCTCTCTTAGAAAATTTTATCAGTAAAGTTAGTGAGGTGGGTATAGAAATACATCAAACCAAAGACTACCTACAGGTGAAAAGAGAAAATAGCTCCTCAATTAAATGTACTAACATTTTGACCGAACCGTTTCCAGGATTTCCTACTGATCTTCAAGCGCAAATGATGGCGCTACTATCAATTGCTGATGGAGTCTCGAAAATTGAGGAACAAATTTTTGAGAATAGATTCATGCATGTGCCAGAGCTTATAAGGATGGGAGCAAATATAGAAATATCTGGTCGAGAAGCCATAATATCTGGAGTGGATAGACTTAAAGGAGCTCCAGTTAAAGCGACCGATCTGCGTGCTTCAGTCTCATTGGTTTTGGCTGGTCTAGTCGCTGAGGGACAAACCGAAATTGATAAGGTGCACCACATAGATAGAGGTTATGAGGATATTATCGGAAAGCTCACTTCATGTGGTGCGGTCATAAGAAGGTATTAAATTATGAAAAATATTTTCTTCTATAAGGATAAGAACTTTCATCAAATTTTCATAGACTTTTTAAAAACAAGACAAAAACCAAATACAGAGATAATAAGCCTTGTAGCAAAAGTAATTGAGGACGTAAGAATAAATAAAGACGCTGCTCTAATAAAATACACAAAGAAATTTGACAATGTTGATCTGAGAAAAACGGGTATTTTTTTTCTACCAAATGAGATTGAAGAAAGCATAGGTAAAATTGATTTGCTAGATAGAAAAGCAATAGATTTATCGATTGGTAGGATTATGGATTTTCATAAAAAGCAAATGCCCCAAAATTTAAGTTGGAAAGACGAGTTGGGGATTGAACTGGGTTGGGTGTGGAAACCAGTAGATCGAGTGGGAGTTTATGTGCCAGGTGGCAAAGCGTCATACCCTTCTTCGGCTATTATGAATATTGTCCCCGCGAGGGTAGCTGGGGTTAATGATATCGTCTTGGCTTCACCGACTCCAGATGGAGCTTTCAATCCTCTGATGCTTTATACATCAACAGTAATGAACATTAGAAAAATAATGCGAGTGGGAGGTGCTCAAGCCGTTGCCGCTCTTGCGTTTGGCACCGAGACAATTGAAAAGGTTAATAAAATTACCGGTCCAGGAAATGAATTTGTTGCCGAAGCAAAGCGGCAAGTTTTTGGAAGGGTTGGGATCGACTCTGTGGCAGGACCTTCAGAAGTTTTATTAATCGCAGACAAAACTATGCCCGAGAAACTTGCTGCTTTAGACTTGTTGGCACAATCTGAACATGACAAAAATGCACAGTCAATCTTAATTACGAATGATCAAGAATATGCCTCGAGGGTAGAAAATGAAATTGAGAATTATTTGAAAAAGTTAAAACGGAAAGAAGTTGCAGAACTTAGTTGGAGAAAATTTGGAGCCATTGTAATTGTTCCAGATTTTAATAAAGCAATTGAAGTGTCAAATATGATTGCACCTGAACACTTACAACTTTGTTTTGCTAATGCAGAAAGTTATTTAGACGAAATCAAAAATGCTGGATCAGTTTTCCTAGGTTTTTGGTCTCCCGAGGCTATGGGAGATTACATTACGGGATCAAACCATGTGCTACCTACCAACGGAACTGCGAAATTTTCGTCATCGCTCTCCGTTTTTGACTTTATGAAAAGAGTTGCCATCACTAAAGTAAACAAGAATGGTTTCAAGAAACTCGGGCCTTCAGTTGTTAGGCTAGCCAACTCTGAGGGTCTTCAAGCACACTCTCTTTCCGTTTCCGAGAGGCTTAAAGATCTTCAATAAGAAAGTGAAATGTCGAAACTTATCTCAATAAGTATAGAACAAGATGATTTTAATTTGCCTACTCCGGAGGTTTTGCAAGAACAGAATGTTGCGATCTATGATTTAGAACAGACTAATTTTTTTCAGGTTGTCGGATTTGAGGCTTATGATGAAATCAAGTTAAATATTTCTCTTTCTGGTAATTCGCTGGTTTTTAAAATCAGCTCTAAAAAAGACGAAATATTAAAGACCTTTTTCTTTTCTCTCACACCCTTAAAGCAAATTATTAATGACTATTACTTAATTTGTGAAAGTTATTTCAATGCTGTAAAAAGCCTGCCAATAGATAAGATTGAGTCTATCGATATGGGCCGTAAAGGAATTCATAATGAGGGAGCTCGTGTGATAATAGAGAGACTAGAGAATAGGATTAATACCGATATGGAAACATCACGGCGGATTTTCACTTTGATCTATGCCTTAACTTACGAGAGGTAAATTTTGGAAAATAGAATTATTCAATCGGTACTTTTTTGTTGCAACTACAATTCTGTTAGATCGCCAATGGCTGAGGGTATTTTTAAAAATCTTATTGGAAGAAAAATATTCGTTCAATCTGCAGGAATATTTGATACACTTGAAATCGACGGATTTACCGTCAAAGTTTGCAATGAAATCAATGTAAAATTAAGCAAACACAGAGTCAGGTCGCTTAGAGAGATGGAAAAGGAGGGTGGTTTTATAGGAAGTTTTGACCTGATAATTCCGTTAACAAAAGAGTCTTCAGAAGAAGCATATAAGTATTCAAGATATTCCAGTGTAATGATAGAGGATTGGATCGTGGATGAGCCTATAAAAAATGAAAACGACATCAACCAAACCCTTTGTTCTTACAGAATGACAAGGGATATTATTTTTGATAAGATTAGCAAGCGCTTTCAAGAGTACTTTTAAGAAGAAAAAAACTTTTATTTTTTAGAAAAAGTACTTATAACAAAGATAAAGAATTTGGAGTTTTAATGGCAAAAGAGGAAATGCTGGAGTTTCCAGGGTTGGTAAAGGAGTTGCTACCAAACGCAACCTTTAGGGTAGAACTTGAAAACGGTCACGAAATAATTGCGCACACCGCTGGTAAGATGAGAAAAAATAGAATAAGAGTTCTTGCTGGTGATAAAGTTCAGGTTGAAATGACACCCTATGATCTCACAAAGGGACGAATTAACTACCGATACAAGTAATTTGCTCATTCTAGGATCAGGTAGTGCTGCTAGGAGAGAGCTTTTGGCTTCAATCGGTCTTGTTCCGGACATTATAGAGAAACCTGAAATTGATGAGAGTTTAAAGCCAAATGAATCGCCTGTTAACTATGTTAAGAGAATGGCTGAAGAAAAAGCCAATGCTATTATACTGAAAAAGCAGCCTTATTTAATTACCGCTGATACGATAGTGGTAGCTGGGTCACGTGTTTTGTCTAAAACATCCGATGAAAAAGTAGCATACAGTCATTTGCGCATGCTTTCCGGGCGTAGACATGCTGTTTTTACAGCTTTTTGTGTGAAACATAATGGTATTCTGAGCTTGAAAATAGTAAAAACTTCACTGAAGATGAGATTGCTGTCAGCAAAAGAAATTAACGATTATATCGCTTGTAGAGAGTGGGTGGGGTCTGCTGGTGCCTACCGTATACAAGGAAGAGCAAAAACTTTTATTCCTTTCATTTCAGGGTGTTTTTCAAATGTAGTTGGCCTTCCAATTCCAAAACTTGTTAGTGTGCTAAAAGGGAGAGGGTTTTATCGAGGTGTTAATGAACAATGAAATAATAATTAATAGATATGGACTTGGCCACGCTGCAGTTGTACTCCAGCGCAATCAAATTATCGACTGTTTTATCGATCCACCTGAAGACGCTGTCTTTTATCCACCAAATACTTTGTTAGAGGCTAATATTGATAGGAAAGCAACCAACATAGGAGGTTATTTTGTTAAGTTACCCAACGGGGGTAAGGGGTTTCTGAAATCAAAAATAAAATATAAAGAAGGGAGCTTAGTTGCATTAAGGTCACAAATAATTTTTGAAACGAACAAACCCCAAACGTTTACAGATGTTTTGAAATCGGTATCAAAATATTTTGTAATAAAAATGAGTAAAAGTGGTTATTCCTTTTCAAAAAAATTTCCAGATAGTTTTGATAAGAACAAGGCTTCGATTGTTTTGCGGTCTAAAATTAAAAATTTCGATGATCTCTTTATAATTTGTAGGTCAAGCGCAGCTGGTATTAATTTTCAAGAATTTGATCATGAAGTAGAAAAAGCTATTACTCACTTTCAAAATATCAAGATAGCTCTGACTTCAAATAGTATCTATTACGACGGACTCGCGCGAAACGTTGTTTTAGATCAATATAAAAACGAGTTGTACAGTGTTAATGAAGATGAAGGAGTTTTTGAACAACTGGGTATTTGGGAACAGTTAGAGGAAATAAAAAATGGAAGAATTTTATTACATACAGGATCTTTTTTAATATTCGAACAAACTAAAGCTTTTGTAAGTATTGATGTTAATTCCGGAACTGACTTTAAATCAACTAAAGAAAACATAAACTTAAATGCATGTAGCGAAATTTTTCGGATAATTAGAGTATGCGGGTTTGGAGGGAAAATATTGATTGATTTTCTACCTTGTTCACAAGCCATAAGAAGAAAGATACATAGAAAATTGCTCAACTATTTCTCTAAAGATAGAGTAAAAATTAAGCTATGGGGATGGACAAAGGGCGGCAGTTTCGAGTTAGAACGTAAACGTGACAAAATTCCTTTGAATCTTCTAATTTAAGCCAATTAGGATTGGACAAATAATCCTACTTGGGGTATCAAACGAATTGTGCCCGGGTAGCTCAGGGGTAGAGCAGCGGACTGAAAATCCGCGTGTCGGTAGTTCAAATCTACCCCCGGGCACCATCAAAATGTATCTAACATATAATGGCATTTAATTGCGTTATAGACATTGAGTTTTTTTAATCAAAAGTGAACTGGTTCTTTAAAGTAATGATTTACCACTTTTAAGTGGTTCCTTCTTTTTTTACTCAATAGATTAAATTTTAAAGCTGATCATAAAATTAGAATGTTCTTAATCAAAGAGTTAAATGTGGAATACCTGTTTGGAATTTTTTTTTGATTTTTGTAATTTGTTGAATTATTGATCAAAACCTGTTGTACACAATAAGTTAAAGAGGTATGGAAGTATGCTTCTTTACGAAATGAGATCCTGATTGAAATTTAATTTGTATTAGTTAATATGAGCTCTATGACTAAAGAGGTTGGAAGTGTCTAATTTATTTCATTTAAGTACTCTTTAGAAATTTTGGATAAGCGATCACAGGGAAAAAGATTCATGTCTTTTGATGAAAAGCAACAAGTGGATAATGACGAAATTGATTTAGCTCAATTATTTAGAAGTATTTGGTTTTATAAATTTTACTTGTTGGTCTTTGTTGTGTTTTCGGTTCCGATTTCCATAATGTATTCTAGTGACATTGAGCCTACATATAAAGCAGAAACCGTTTTCGAAAAACCCAGTGACAATAACACGCAAGGCAGTACTTCGTTATTAAAGAATATTGAAGGTTTAGGGTTTTTGAGTGCTGTAAGTGGCATATCTGCCATTGGAAGTGGTGATAGTTTTTTCTCTGAGCTAAGAAGTGAGTCCTTTTTGAAAACCGTCATTTTTAATAACTCTGAGATGGATAGCCAAACGATTAAAGAATTCTGCCCTTTACCATCGAAAGAAACTTCTCGGTTTTCTCTCAGGTCAATACTAATTTCACTCGGTATATCCGAGAATAGAGCTCCAAGCGAAAGCCAAAAAACGTCTTTATTAGTGCGATGTGTGAATGGAATGTTAGAAATTGCCTTCGATTCCTATGGCGGTACTGAAAGTAGCGCTTATAGATTGTCCATAGAGAGTAGAGACCCAAATTTTTCGGCTAATCTAGCCAATCAAATTGTAGAGAAATATTTTGTTCTACACGAAAAGAAAAGAGACCAAAGTTTTCAGAAAGTAAAAGAATATCTATCAAAAGTAATTACAGAGGCTCAGCTAGAATACATTGAAGCCAACAAGTTACTACAACAATTCAAAATTAAAAATACTCTGCTTATGAACATCAACCCTATATCTGATCAGAGCCTTAACTCAACTGGTTTAAGTTTGGAAAAGTCGATCCCAGATAGTCCGTTTGTCCCTGAGTTGAATAAAGAAATTGCTAACTTGAGCCAGCTAGAAAAATCATTAGATCAATTAAGGAAAGCAAGTTTTAATTTATCAAAGCTCAAGGAGCTAAATCAAGAAAAGATCGAAAAATTTATATCGTCAACAGATGTTCAGGGAGTATTATCAAGGACTTTTATTACAGCTATATCAAAGATGAATAATTTATCTGCAGGCACAAGCGCAATAAACCGGGAAATAACGAAAATTGTGAGCCAGGAGTTGATAACTATAAAACGACAGATACAAATTCTAGAAGAGAAGATTGGTAAGCGAGAAGAGCAAACAATGAAGCTAATGTCTATTGAGAATAGATTTCAGGAATTGGCAATTGATGTTGCTAAGAAAAAGCTCATTTTTGAAGGGCTAAAGGATCAGCTGAAAGAAAAAATATTAACGGCCGGGCTTGCTAATGTTGAGCAACCATCTTTACTAACCAAAGCTGTGCCGCCATTTAGTAAAGCTTCTCCAAACAAAAAGCTGATAGTTGTTTTGGGAGTTATTCTATCTATGTTTTTAGGTATTGCTTACATTGTAATCAGACAAATCTCGCTGAGGAGGGTCCATTCGCTTTCACAACTGCAAAGGATAAGTGGCTATTTAAGTTGTTATTTAATTAAATACAAACAATTAAAGCAGATGGGCGAAAGGTCTGATAAAACTGTGATTGGTCAATCATTTTTTTCGCATGCTAGGAAAATGGATAAGCTTGGCTGCATTATCGATCTTTCACAAAAAAGGGAGATTGAACTTCTTGCTTCAGAGTTTTCTGAGACCATTGCAAATCTATTGGCGGCTGATAATTCAAAAATTGCCTGTTTGGATGCTTCGCCAAGTAAAAAACCCTTCTCTGCCAGTAAACAGAAAAATTTTGAGCCTGATCATGGTAACCTCAATGTGAAAGGAATTTCGGGCAAAAATATTTTATCTTTCAATGATGAAGACGGAATGATAGCCGCTGGAGAGGTAAATAAAATTAAAAGTAAATATTCGGACTATGATAAAATCATTTGTGCTTTAGGCGCTAAAATTGGTGACTTAACAAAATTTAAATTTATCGAACAATGCGATTTTTACATTTTAATTGGTAGATCTTTTGGCTTTGACGAACAAACTTATAAAAAGTTTTCAAATACTGTATGGGAGAAAGAAAAAAAATGTCTAGGGTTTTTTCTGATAGACTAACAGCATTGCAATTTTCTTTGTTGTTCATAAAGAGAAATATTTTTTTATCGGTCCTGTTGATCGGGGTGCTTTCTTTTTCCGCTTGTGGAAGAGTTTATTTTCCTATTGAACTAAAGACGATTTCTAGATCAGATAGGTCTGAAAAACAACAAGATAGTAATGTTGTTATAGTGCCGATGACCACCAATAATATAAAATTAGCCAACAGTGCTCCGTATAAGCGTTACATAATAGAAGCAGGCGACTTAAAGGAGCCCGCAAAATTGGTTCCTACGGAGGTTGCTTTAGTAGAAAAGCATCCAACCAATAATTACCCTGGTCCTTATCTTATTGGGATAGGTGACGTTTTAGCATATGAGGAGTTAGTTCCTGGTGCTGAAGGACTAAACACTAGAGTGACCCGTAATCTAACGGTTAATGAAGACGGTTTGATAAACTTTTTTCAATTAGGAAGATTAAATGCAGAAGGCAAGACACTTACAGAACTAGAAGATTTAATTTACAAAAAAGTTGTTGAGACAGGTGGAAACACAGATTTCAATCTGTTCATAAAAGATTTCAGGAGCAAGCATTTTTCTATCTCTACTGGAATGAAAACTAGATCAATCCCCTACGTATCAACTCCAATTTTCATAGAGCAAGTTCTAGGAGAGACTCCCGTATCTTCAACTGTAGATGCAAAAATATCAATTTTGCGTGGTAATGAGGAATATAATCTTTCTTACAACAATCTAATAAGAAATACTTTAAAAAAGGTTCGAATTTTTCCCGGTGACAGGATTTTTGTAAAATCTCTCAATTACAAGAAAGAAAAGGTGTTGCTGGTCGGAGAAACAGGTGCTCAAAGAGCTATACCTATCAACTCTTTTTTGCGTCCTTCGTTATCCGACACAATTTTTTCAGGAAGCGTGCTTAATAGTACCACTTCAGACTTTAGCCAAATTTATGTTTTAAGAAGAAAGAAAAAGTTCTTTCAAGCTTTCCATTTGGATATAACAAATCCAACAAGAGTCAGTTTAGCAAATCAATTTGAAATGAGACCAGATGACATAGTTTTCGTGGCCACGCAGCCTTTGTCACTCTACAGCAGAACGCTCTCACAAATTCTTGGCTCAACAGGTTTAACGCTTCAGGCAAGAGATACTATACGAACCGAAATAGGAAATTGATCTAAGCGCTTAGAAATAGTTAAATTGTAATACAAAAGGGGGTGTGGCTATTTCGCGCTGTTTATTTAATTTTTTTTATATATTTATTAGTTATTTCGATATATAAAGAGTTGAGATAAATTTTTAGGGGGCTCTCTTGACTGGGTATCTAGAGGAATATTTTCCGCTGGTTGTTTTTTTCGGTATTTCACTTGCGTTCGGGTTGATTTTGATGCTTGCACCATTAGTGGCTGCCGTTTCCAATCCTGATAATGAAAAAAACTCCGCATATGAATGTGGTTTTGAGCCTTTCGAAAGTGCAAGATTGAAGTTTGATATTAGGTTTTACTTAGTTGCCATTCTTTTTGTTATATTTGATCTGGAAGTTGCTTTTTTATTTCCATGGGCGGTTGGTTTTCAGCACATAGGATCTTTAGGTTTTTGGTCGATGATGCTGTTTCTGTTGATTTTGACTATCGGCTTTCTATATGAATGGAAGAAAGGGGCATTGGAGTGGGAATAACGACCTCAAGCGGTGTTCTGGATGATAAATTTGACAACGATCAAGAAATATCACTAGCCGGAAGTAATAACAAAGGGTACATCCTTACAACGGTAAATGACGTAATAAACTGGTCTAGAACAGGCAGCTTATACTGGATGACCTTCGGTTTAGCGTGTTGTGCAGTTGAGATGATGCACACCTCTATCCCTCGTTATGATTTAGAGCGTTTTGGTGCAATACCTAGAGGAAGTCCAAGACAATCCGATTTAATGATTGTAGCAGGTACGTTGACAAACAAAATGGCTCCAGCGCTTAGAAAAGTTTATGATCAAATGCCAGAGCCCAGGTATGTAATTTCGATGGGTAGTTGCGCTAATGGAGGTGGATATTACCACTATTCATACTCTGTAGTAAGAGGATGTGATCGGATTGTACCTGTTGATATATATGTCCCGGGCTGTCCACCAAGTGCGGAAGCACTTCTTTATGGCATCATGCAATTACAAAAGAAGATAAGAAGAACTGGTACTGTGAAGCGTTGAAATGGTTGATCTCACAAGTTTTCAAAACAACCTAACTGACACTCTACGGGACTCCGTGCTGAGCATCAAAGAAGAACATGCTCACATTATTTTTGATATTATCCCCAGCGCAATTGTAGAAGTGGTAACATATTTAAGATCAAAAAAAGGATTTTCATTTACAACTTTAATAGACATAACGGCAATAGATTTTCCAGCTAAAGAAAAAAGATTTCAATTGATTTATCATCTTTTATCTATGACTGAAAATAAAAGATGTAAAATAACCATGGATGTATCTGACCAGGAGACGGTTAAAAGTGTAACGCCTGTATTTGAGTGTGCTAATTGGTTTGAACGTGAGATTTTTGATTTATTTGGAATAAGATTCTCATCTCACCCAGACCTTAGGCGAATTTTGACAGACTATGGTTTTGAAGGTCATCCATTAAGGAAGGATTTTCCTACTACAGGGTTCCTAGAAGTAAGGTATGATGAGGTAGAAAAAAGGGTGGTCTATGAACCAACTACTCTTACCCAAGGTTATAGGGACTTTGACTTTCTAAGCCCTTGGGATAATCCCAACGTTTATACCGATACTACTAAAAATACTAAGAATTGAATAATGCTAGACAAGAAAAATACGGATAAAAATACTCTAACGATGAATTTTGGGCCACAGCATCCCGCAGCCCATGGTGTTCTTCGAATGGTTCTTGAGCTTGACGGTGAAATTGTGGAAAGGGTGGATCCACACATTGGATTGCTTCACAGAGGCACGGAGAAGCTCATGGAGTCTAGGACGTATCTTCAAAATCTTCCCTATCTAGATAGATTGGATTATGTGGCCCCAATGAACCAAGAACATGCGTGGTGTCTTGCTCTAGAAACGCTGTGTGATATCAAAATAACTAAGAGATCTTCAGATATTCGGGTTCTATTCTGTGAAATAGGACGAGTACTCAACCATTTACTGAATATAACAACACAAGGAATGGATGTAGGGGCGCTTACCCCAATTTTTTGGGGATTTGAAGAGCGTGAGAAGCTTATGGAGTTTTATGAAAGAGCGAGTGGTGCTCGGCTCCATGCTGCCTATTTCAGACCGGGAGGTGTGCATCAAGATCTTCCAACGAAATTATTGGAGGATATTTTTGATTGGGCTGAAAGCTTTCCCGAAAAGCTTAATGATCTTGAGGGTCTTCTTACAGAGAACCGAATTTTCAAGCAACGCAATGTAGATATTGGTGTTGTGTCAAAAGAAGAAGCCATCGAGCTTGGGTTTTCAGGAGTAATGCTAAGGGGGTCTGGGGTTCCATGGGACTTGAGACGGTCTCAACCGTATGAGACATACAGCGAATATAAGTTTTCTATTCCAATTGGAAAAAATGGCGATTGTTATGATAGATATTTGTTGAGAATTCAAGAGATGAGAGAAAGTGTAAATATAATTAAGCAAGCTATCAAAAAATTAGAGCATACCGTCGGCGACGATGTTTTGGTGAGAGGCAAATTTACCCCACCTAAAAGAGACGATATGAAGAATTCTATGGAGGCATTAATACATCATTTTAAGCTCTATACTGAGGGGTTTCGAGTGCCTAAAGGCAGTATCTATTCTTGCGTAGAAGCACCGAAAGGTGAATTCGGAGTATTTGTTTTATCTGATGGAACTAATCAGCCATATAGAGTAAAGCTCAGAGCGCCTGGATTTGTACATCTTTCAGCTATGGAGCGAATAACTAGAGGCCATCAGCTAGCTGATGTTTCAGCCATTTTGGGTTCATTAGATATTGTTTTTGGGGAGATTGACAGATAATGCTAAGAAGGCTTTCAGTAAATCAACCAGAAGAATTCTCGTTCTCAAAGACAAATCTTAAATGGGCTAAAGCGCAGTTGAAGAAGTACCCTAAAGGTAGACAAGCCAGTGCAGTAATACCATTATTATGGAAAGCGCAAGAGCAAGAGGGATGGGTCTCAAAGCCAGCAATAGAATTTGTTGCTAACTTTTTAGATATGCCTGAGATTAGAGTTTTGGAAGTCGCTACCTTTTACTTTATGTTTCATCTGAAACCTGTAGGTTCTAAGGCTCACTTTCAAGTATGTGGTACAACTCCTTGCATGCTCAGGGGATCTGAGTCCCTAATCGATATTTGCAAAGCTAGAATAAATGGGAAACAACATGCTCCTTCTGCTGATGGATCTATGAGTTGGGAAGAGGTTGAGTGTTTGGGAGGTTGTGTAAATGCTCCAGTTGTACAAATAGGGTCCGATTATTTTGAAGATCTTGACAAAGTCTCATTTGAAAAACTTATCTCTGATGTAGAGAGTAATAAGTCGCCAGTTCCCGGCTCAAGAGTTGGAAGGTTTTCTTCCGAACCTTCAAACATGACAAAAAAATATAGTAGAAAAAAATCGTCAAGTGAGAACGCTTCCATTGAAAGATATAGGGGCTGAAATTTGCTTAAAGAGAAAGACAAAATATTCCCAAATATCCATGGCTTTCAAGAGCGCTCTTTGAAGGGAGTAATGGCGCGTGGTGGCTGGGTTGATACGAAAGCTATAATAGCAAGAGGTCCTGAAGAGATAATAAAAACAATACAAGATTCTGGCTTGAGAGGAAGGGGAGGGGCTGGTTTTCCTACGGGTTTGAAGTGGTCATTCATGCCAAAAAGTACAGATAAGCCAAAGTATTTAGTTATAAATGCAGACGAGTCTGAACCTGGGACCTGTAAGGATAGAGAAATACTCAGACATGAGCCACATAGCCTCTTGGAAGGCTGTCTGTTAGCAGGAATAGCAATGGGCTGTTCCGCAGCTTATATTTATATACGAGGTGAGTATGTAAGAGAGAGAGAACAACTTGAGATTGCTATTTTTGAGGCATATGAAAAAGGTTTTATTGGAAAAAATGCTTGTAAATCTGGGATATCATTTGATGTATACAGTCATCACGGTGCAGGAGCGTACATATGTGGTGAAGAGACCGCCCTGTTGGAGTCATTAGAGGGAAGGAAAGGTATGCCTAGAATGAAACCCCCATTTCCAGCTGGAGCAGGACTTTATGGGTGTCCCACAACGGTAAACAATGTTGAATCTATCGCTGTTGTGCCCACTATTTTAAAAAGAGGAAGTAGCTGGTTTTCTAGCTTAGGTAGAAAGAATAACCATGGAACTAAGCTTTTTGCAATATCTGGACATATCAATAGTCCTTGCGTTGTGGAAGAAGAAATGTCTATCTCTTTAAGAGATTTAATTGATAAGCATTGTGGAGGCGTGATAGGTGGTTGGAATAATCTAAAAGCTGTCATTCCTGGTGGTGCTTCGGTGCCACTCATTCCAAAATCAGTTTGTGATGATGCTCTAATGGATTTTGATTGGCTAAAAGAACAGCGCTCAGGGCTTGGTACAGCAGCTGTTATTGTTATGGACCAAAGCACCGACATTATTAAGGCAATTTGGAGATTATCAAAATTTTATAAACACGAAAGCTGTGGCCAATGTACACCTTGCAGAGAAGGCACAGGTTGGATGATGAGAATTATGGAAAGACTTGTGAAGGGCGATGCCTCTGTTGATGAGATAGATATGTTGATAGAGATTACTAAACAAGTAGAGGGTCATACCATTTGTGCGCTCGGTGATGCGGCGGCTTGGCCAATACAGGGATTAATAAGGCATTTTAGAAATGAGGTTGAAGATAGAATAATGAACTATTCGAAAAGAAAAACTGTTGAAGCTGCAGAGTAGAATAAAGATGACCACAAAATCAATTAAGATAAACGATACAATTTTAGATTTCGATGAAAACCTAACCATTATTCAAGCTTGTGAACTATCAGGAATACAAATACCTCGTTTTTGTTATCATGAAAGACTTTCGATAGCAGGCAACTGTAGAATGTGCTTAGTCGAGGTTGTAGGTGGACCCCCTAAGCCAACTGCATCATGTGCAATGCAGCTCAAAGATTTAAGGTCAGGACCAAATGGAGAGCCGCCTCAGGTTCTGACCAATTCTGAAATGGTAGAAAACGCACGAAAAGGGGTAATGGAATTTCTATTAATAAATCACCCATTAGATTGTCCGATATGTGATCAGGGCGGTGAGTGTGATCTGCAGGACCAAGCGATGTCCTTTGGATTGGGTGAATCTAGATACACTGAGGAAAAAAGAACAGTAGAAGATTATGACCTTGGCCCTTTAGTAGAGACACATATGACTCGATGTATTTCCTGTACACGTTGTGTAAGATTTACTACTGAAGTAGCTGGAATTGACCAAATGGGGCAGACAGGTAGGGGAGAGAACTCTGAAATAGTGACCTATCTTAGCCATACTTTAGATAGTGAATTACAAGGAAATATTATCGATCTTTGCCCGGTTGGTGCGTTAACGTCTAAACCATATGCTTTCACAGCACGGCCTTGGGAATTACAGAAGACGGATACTATAGATGTAATGGACGGTATTGGGTCTAATATCAGGGTAGACTCAAAAGGGAACCGGGTTATGAGGATAACACCAAGAGAAAATCATCTTGTTAATGAAGAGTGGATATCAGATAAAAGTAGATTTGTCTGGGATGGTATCAGGGTCCAGCGGCTAGATACACCATTAAAAAAAATTGAAGGTAATTTGATGCCAACAAGTTGGGAAGATGCATTATCAATAGCATCTAAGAGAATGGAAAACGGAAATACAACATTTGTGGCGGGAGACCTAGTAAATGTGGAAGCTCTATATACAGCGAGCAAATTAAGTGAGTATCTAGGAAGTGCAAAAATCCTTGGAGATTTAGATACCACCTTTCCTTTAAATGAAAGATCTGTTTACGTTGGCAATGGAAAAATTGAAGATTTAGATAACGCAAGAAACATTTTTCTTCTTGGTACTAATCCTAGAAAAGAGGCGTCTGTTGTAAATGCAAGAATTCGGAAGGCTTGGATAAACGGTGCAGATGTATATCGGTTGGGCATTCAAGAAAATTTAACCTATGATGTTAAAGAGCTCGGAGTCTCTCTTTTCGATCTACAAAATTTTTTAGATAAATTGGGTTCAAAGAAATCTTTTTGGACTAACACAATGTTTTTAGTTGGGTACAGTTTTTTGAACTCCAAATTAGCAGATACTGCTTTAAACACTATCAGATCATACGTAGAAAAGTTTAATTCAAAGCTTCTTGTTCTGCACCAAAACGCAAGTGCGGTGGGATCATTGGATTTGGGTTTCGAAACCGATGTTAAGGTTAAACAAGAGTTGATAAAGGAAACAAAGACAATCTACAACTTAGGCTGTGATACATTGGATGTTGATCAAGGAACCTTCGTAATTTATCAGGGAAGTCATGGAGATAAAGGCGCAGGTTCGGCTGACCTTATTTTTCCTTCTGCATGTTATTTAGAAGAAGAAGGCATTTTTGTGAATATGGAGGGAAGAATGCAATTTGCAAGAAAAGCAATTCAGCCCCCAGGAAAAGCTAAGGAAAATTGGAAAATACTGCGAGCACTCACAGAAAAGTTAGGTTATGTTCCAAATTGGCTAGATCTCAATGGATTAAGAAATGCTTTATTTGATGAGTTTCAATTAATTTCAAAGCCTGGTGAAATAATCGAGGTGCCTTGGAAAGCTGTCAAAAAACAAAAGAAATTAGATTCAAAAATATCGTTACCAGGATATGTCAAGAATTACTATCTCTCTAATAGCATTTGTAGAGCGAGTAAAACGATGGGTAGTCTAGCGAGAGCTAGAAATTCTCATAATCTTAAAAAGGCAAGTTAGATGTCTTTTTTTGAAACAAATATTGGTATTTTAGCTATAGTGGTAGGTCAGTGTTTTTTGGTGATAATGTGTGTATTGGCTAGCTTGGCTTTCATAATGTACGGAGAAAGAAAAGTTTGGGGCCTTTTACAGCTAAGAAGAGGGCCAAATGTTGTTGGGCCTTTTGGAATATTACAGAGTTTTGCTGACTTACTGAAACATGTGTTTAAAGAAATAATTGTTCCCACTGAATCTGACAAAGTGGTTTTTTTCTTAGCTCCTCTTATAAGTTTTGTGTTGGCGCTTATAGCATGGGTAGTAGTCCCGTTTGATGATGGTTGGGTGGTTTCAAATATTAATATCGGCTTATTATATTTGTTTGCAGTCTCTAGTTTAGAAGTCTATGGAGTTATTATGGGGGGCTGGGCATCAAATTCCAAGTACCCGTTTTTAGGAAGCCTCAGGTCAGCGTCTCAAATGATATCATATGAAGTCTCTATTGGTTTTATAATTATCGGCGTTATTATTTCGGCTGGATCTCTTAATTTGAGTGAAATTGTTCTGGCTCAGAAAAGTGATTATGGAATGTTGAGTTGGTTTTGGCTTCCACATCTACCAATGGTCTTCTTTTTCCTTGTGTCAGCTTTAGCTGAAACGAACAGGCCGCCCTTTGATTTGCCCGAGGCGGAAGCAGAGCTTGTTGCAGGATATCAAGTTGAATATACTTCAACCCCTTACCTGCTTTTTATGATTGGTGAACTAAGCGCAGTATTATTGATGACAGCCTTGATCACGATCCTTTTCTTTGGAGGGTGGTTATCACCTATACCCTCTTTACCCGACGGTTTTTTCTGGATGTTTAGCAAAATGTTATTGTTTTTTTTCGTATTTTCCTTGATTAAGGGTCTCGTGCCAAGATACAGGTATGATCAATTAATGAGGCTAGGTTGGAAAGTTATGCTCCCAGTTTCATTAGGATGGGTAGTTTTTGTATCGTTTATGGCCCATTTTAAACTTTTGAATTACGCAAGGTGGTAATTACATGGGATATAAATTAAAATATTTTTTGAAATACTTACTTTGGTTAGACTTTTTTAAAGCATCAGGTCTTGCGTTTAAGTATTTTTTCAAGAAGAAAGCCACTATAAATTACCCATACGAAAAAGGACGCATTTCACCGAGGTTTCGAGGTGAGCATGCTCTCCGAAGGTATGCTAACGGTGAAGAAAGGTGTATAGCGTGCAAATTATGTGAGGCTATCTGTCCAGCGCAAGCAATTGTGATTGACGCCGAAGTAAGAGAAGACGGATCAAGAAAAACTACACGATATGATATTGATATGACGAAATGTATTTATTGTGGTTTTTGCCAAGAGGCTTGTCCGGTTGATGCAATAGTAGAGGGCCCAAACTTTGAATTTGCTACTGAGACAAGAGAAGAGCTTTTTTATACTAAAGAAAAATTGTTAGAGAATGGAGATAAATGGGAAAATGCAATTTCCGAAAACATTAAGCTCGATGCTCCTTACAAATGAGTAAGGTAAGTAATTGATGGCTTTATATTTCTTTTATTTTTTTGCTTTTACTGCTATTTTGTCTTCCTTTTTAGTGATTTTCGCTAATAACCCTGTTCATTCAGTACTATGGCTTATAGTGACTTTTTTCTCAGTTGCAGGTTTTTTTATTCTTGTAGGTGCAGAATTTTTAGCTCTACTTCTAATGATCGTTTATGTAGGAGCGCTAGCGGTCTTATTTCTGTTCGTAGTTATGATGCTCAATATTAATTTTGCGGGGTTAAGAAGTGGTGTGGCACAATATCTTCCTTTTGGGATTTTAATTGGATTAGTTATATTTATTGAACTAATCCTGGCATTTGTTCCTTGGGATTTTAAGGAACAATCTTTTGACAATCTAAGTTCCCCAATTAATCTATCTGAAACAAATACGGTAGCATTAGGGAAGGTTGTCTATACAGATTATTTTCTACTTTTTCAATGTGCAGGCATTATTTTGTTGATAGCGATGATTGGCTCTATAGTTCTTACATTGCGGTCGCGACCCGACGTCAAAAGACAAAATATTACAGAGCAAATATTTAGGGATCCTAATTCCTCAATTGAGGTTAAAGACATTAATCCAGGTGAGGGTATATGATAATTCCAATTGAACACTTTCTGATTGTTTCAGCTTCGCTTTTTGTGATAGGTGTTTTTGGAATTTTTCTTAATAGAAAAAATATAATTATTATCCTGATGTCTATCGAGCTAATTTTGGCATCTGTGAACATTAATTTTGTTGTTTTTTCGTCATATCTTGGAGACTTGGTAGGACAAGTTTTTGCAATGTTTATTTTGACTGTTGCTGCCGCGGAAGCAGCAATTGGTCTCGCAATACTTGTTTGTTTTTACCGGCTAAGAAATTCTATTTTTATTGAAGATGCGAATACGATGAAGGGTTAAACATTGATTGAAATCTTAATTTTTGGACCCTTACTAGGATCTTTGATTGCAGGATTTATGTATCGTTCCATAGGTGAAAATGTAGCAACAATTTTAGCTACATCAATAGTTACAATGGGCGCACTGATCAGTTGGTTTGTTTTCCTTGATATAGTATCAGTGGATAATGGTTCTGTTGTAGTCTTCGATTGGATAATATCTGGGTCACTAAACTCCCAATGGGCTGTAAAGGTCGACAGTTTAGTCAAAGTGATGTTGGTAGTAGTTTTAAGTGTTTCCTCGTTAGTACATTTGTATTCATTAGGATATATGCGCCATGACCATAATTGGAATTCAGGAGAAAAGTACAAAGCTAGATTTTTCTCTTATTTATCATTTTTTACTTTTGCTATGTTGGTTCTTGTTAGTTCAGACAACTTATTACAATTGTTTTTTGGATGGGAAGGGGTTGGAGTAGCATCATATCTATTAATTGGCTTTTATTTTAAAAAACCAACAGCAAATAATGCGGCGATGAAAGCATTTATAGTTAATAGAGTTGGAGATTTCGGTTTTTTAATAGGTATATTCCTTATATTTTACCATTCTGGTTCTACAAATTATTTAGAGATTTTCAGTTTTTTTTCTGAAGATAATAAAATTAAATTACTGGGTTTTAAGATTGAAGAGGTAATATGCTTTTTCCTTTTTATTGGCGCAATGGGAAAGTCGGCCCAAATTTTTTTGCATACATGGTTACCGGATGCAATGGAAGGTCCTACACCAGTTTCGGCGCTTATTCATGCAGCTACCATGGTTACCGCGGGAGTGTTTTTAACGTGTAGATTTTCTCCTCTATTTGAAGCAGCACCTCAAGTATCGACATTAGTTTTACTCGTGGGTGTCTTAACCGCTTTTTTTGCTGCCACAACAGCTTTAGTACAAAATGATATAAAAAGAATAATTGCATATTCAACTTGTTCTCAGCTCGGTTACATGTTTGCCGCTGTTGGAGCTGGCTTTTACCAAGCAGCGATGTTTCATCTGTTCACCCACGCATTTTTTAAGGCTTTATTGTTTCTTGGAGCCGGCTCTGTGATACATGCGATGCACCATGAACAGGATATAAGACGGTTTGGAGGATTGCGTGCAAAGTTGCCAATTACTTTTTTTACAATGACCATTGGTACCTTAGCCATAACAGGTGTTGGCATTCCTCTAAGTTACTACATTTTAGGTTTTAACTTCGGACTGTCTGGCTTTGTATCCAAAGATATCATTATAGAAGGCGTCTTTGCTTCAAAAAATAACTATTCTTTCTATGCTTTTGTTTTTCTTATATTTTCTGCTCTTTTAACCAGTTTCTATAGCTGGAGGTTGGTATTTCTAACGTTTTTTGGCTCATTTAGAGGAAAGATAGATGACTTTAATCATTGTCACGAACCAGAACGGACAATGCTGATACCTTTGGTCCTTTTGTCTTTAGGCGCAGTTTTTTTTGGTTCATTTTTTGAATTTGACTTTACAAGTGCAAAGTACCAAATTTTTTCAGATTCTATCCTTTTGGCAAAAGAAAACACTATCCTAAAAGACTTTCATTATGTTCCGGTAGTGGTTAAATTAGCACCTTTTTTTGCCATGCTTATTGGTCTGTCAATAGCTATCTATTTCTATGTTATAAACCCCCACGCTCCAAGAGTATTGGCAAATCAACAACCCATTTTATATAAGTTTTTTCTAAACAAGTGGTATTTTGATGAATTATATAACATTATGTTTGTTGCCTCTGCCAAGAAGATAGGTAATTTTTTCTGGAAAGTAGGTGATGTAAAAGTCATTAACGGTTCGTTACACGGAATAGGCTTATCCTTTATACCATACTTGGTAGCCTTAGCAAGCAGGCTACAGTCTGGCTTTGTATTCCACTATGCGCTCGTCATGATTATCGGCTTCACTGCTATAATGTCCTTTTTTATAATCTCTTTCTACGGTTTATAAATGGACTATATTCTATCTCTCATTACTTTTTTGCCATTAATTGGAGCACTCATAATAGGCCTATTTGTTCAAGGTTCAGGGTCTCAGTCGTCTGAAAATGCAAAAAGGGTTAGCCTTGTGACTTCCATTATTGTGTTTCTGTTAAGTTTAGTAATGTTTAGCGAGTTTGATAAAAATTCTTCAGATTTCCAGTTTGTTGAAGAATTTTTATGGCTTGGCTTTTTTAATTATAAACTTGGTGTAGATGGTATTTCAGTAATATTAATTTTGCTAACAACTGGTATGATGCCGTTGGTATTTCTATCTAGTTGGACAACTGATAAAAGAGTTAAAGAATATTTAATTTCTTTTTTGATCTTGGAAACGTTGATGGTCGGTGTTTTCGTTTCTTTAGATATGTTCCTTTTTTATGTTTTTTTTGAAGCTGGATTAATACCGATGTTTCTTATAATCGGGATATGGGGTGGTAAGGAACGAGTTTTCGCATCATTTAAATTTTTTCTTTATACTCTTCTAGGATCAATTTTGATGCTTATTGCAATGATTATTATGTGGGATATTTCCGGAACGACTGATATTACAAAGCTTTTAAATTATGAATTTGAAAGTGAACCATTTTACATTTTAGGGTTTTATATTCCCTCAGGAATACAAACTCTTTTATGGTTGGGGTTTTTTGCTTCTTTTGCGGTAAAGCTTCCTATGTTTCCAGTGCACACGTGGCTACCTGATGCGCATGTGCAGGCTCCCACTAGTGGGTCAGTATTATTAGCCGCTATATTGCTTAAAATGGGGGGGTATGGCTTTATCAGGTTTAGTATTCCGATGTTCTATGATGCATCATTATATTTTCAGAGCTTTATTTTTATTCTCTCTGTAATTGCCATAATTTATACATCTCTAGTGGCATTGGTACAAAACGATATGAAAAAATTGATTGCTTATTCTTCGGTAGCACATATGGGTTTCGTAACCATTGGGCTGTTCTCATTAAACCAACAGGGCATCGATGGTGCTATATTCCAAATGGTTAGCCATGGTTTTATTTCTGCAGCTTTATTTCTTGTAGTAGGAGTAGTCTATGAAAGAACTCATACAAGAGAAATTCTAGCATTTGGTGGCCTTGTTAACAAAATGCCCAATTATGCAATGGTTTTTATGGTTCTGACTTTAGCTAATGTCGGACTGCCAGGAACATCAGGGTTTATAGGCGAATTTCTCTCGCTTGTTGGTGTTTTTCAGATTGAACCCCTTTATGCAATTTTTGGTGCTTTTGGAGTTATACTTTCAGCCTGCTATGGTCTTTTGTTGTATAAAAAGGTCATCTTGGGAGAACTTATAAAAGAGAACTTAAAAAGAATAAACGATCTTTCTTTAAGAGAAAAATTTTGCCTTTACCCTCTAGTTTTGTTAATCATAATTTTTGGTATTTATCCAAAACCTATTATAGAAACCTACAGTGTAACCGTTGCTAACTACTTACAAATCTTGAATTGAACCCTAATGTCTGAGAACTTAAAATACTTAACCCCTGAGTTATTTCTGGTAATATTCAACTTGAGTTTTTTGTGTGTGATGCTTTTTGTCAAATCGTCTGCTATTTTACCAAATTGTAACAAAATAGCAGCTTTAGCATTAATAATAACCGCTGTGCTCGTTCATTTTAATCATGTTGATGCTAATCCCATTATTAATGGGTTTTATACAAGCAATGAATTCACGGCTTTTTTCAAGATGTTGATACTTTTTCTATCATCTGTGATCCTTTACTTAAGTGATACTTATTTAAAAAAAAATGGCTTATTAAAATATGAGTTTCCAACTCTAATCAATTTTTCCGTTTTCGGGATGCTAGTGGTCATTTCGTCTAATGATTTAATGACATTATATTTAGGCATAGAGATTCAATCTCTTTCATTATACATAATTGCAGCTTATCGTAGAGATAACTTGAAGTCGACAGAAGCTGGCCTGAAATACTTCATTCTAGGGGCGCTATCATCGGGATTACTTTTGTATGGTATATCACTAGTATACGGCGCCACTGGGTCGACTCAATTTCATACAATATATTCAGCAATAATGTACACAGATAGAACGCTTGGCTTGCAAATCGGTATGGTGTTTTTATTATCGGCAATTGCTTTTAAATTTGCAGCTTTCCCTTTTCATATGTGGACTCCCGACGTTTATGATGGATCGCCAACCCCCGTCACCGCATTTATGGCAATTGTCCCAAAGCTAGCTATTGGGGCTATATTAGCTAAAGTTTTATTTGATGTCTTTGGTGGTATATCAGATAAATGGCAATTGGTTCTTGTCTTCCTTTCAGGAGGTTCAATGATCATCGGTTCTTTTGGAGCTATCGCTCAGAATAATATTAAAAGAATGTTAGGATATTCCTCAATAGGTCATGTTGGGTTTGCATTAATGGGTTTGGCGGCAGTATCGCCAGAAGGATTAAGTGGCTTCATAATCTATTTGTTTCTCTATTCAATAATGATGCTAGGAATTTTTGCTTTCATATTAAATATGGAAAAAGATGGGGTACTCGTCACCGATATATATTTGTTAGCAAAGTATTCCGAAACTAACCCAGCTACTTCATTTGCGTTTTCTTTAATTCTGTTTTCTCTCGCTGGTATCCCACCCTTGGCCGGATTTATTTGCAAACTTTATGTAATGATGGCAATAATTAATTCTGGTCTTGTATATCTTGCATTAGTTGGAGCTATTGTATCGGTTATAGGAGCATTTTATTATTTAAGGATCGTTTACATTGTTTATTTTTCTGAGTCTGACGATAAGTTAGATGCAAACATACCCGTGGGTCACTTACTTGTTCTTTTTAGTTCCTCAACTGCTATTGTTGTTGGTACTTATAATTTGTTGGGTATTGAGCCTTTAACGCGTGCAGCCGCAGAAAGCCTGCTTTATTAAGATGTATTATGAACCATTTTTTAAATAGTGATGTCATCTGGTTGGAGA
>CACGMO010000004.1 GCA_902574225.1 uncultured Alphaproteobacteria bacterium | reverse complement strand
ATAGGAGCTATAATTATGCCTACCGCAGCTGTAAACACAGCAAGCCACATTACTCTAGGCTTTAAAAGCACATACAGGTCTTTAAAGGATCCTGTTTGTTTTGCATCTATGATTTCTGACGTACTCAACTCAATGACCTATCTAATCGAAACTTGACAGTTAATTTTTCTTTGCCAGCGCAATAGATTTCTGCCTATCACCACTTATGCTAGCAAACTTTTCTGAAGCTCGCTTGAGCCACTCTTCATATTCTTCCTCGCTAACAACCTTCACCACTATTGGCATGTAGGAATGGTTTAATCCGCATAACTCGGAGCATTGACCGAAATATACTCCTTCCTTTTCAGGCTTGAACCAAAGTTCAGCTAATCGTCCTGGAACTCCGTCTTGGTGAACACCAAACGACATGACCTTCCATGCGTGAATAACATCCGAAGCAGTCACTTGCACTGTTATGTTTTTATTAACGGGTACAACTACTGGGTTGTCGGTCGCCAAGAGATATTCATCCTGGGAGTATCCAAACTCAGCAAGTTCCTCTTTTTCAAGCATTACCGAGTCAAATGAAAAATTGTGCTGAGGGTAATCGTAAGACCAATACCATTGAGCCCCAGTTGCTTTTATTACAACATCACTATCTGGAATTCTAAGTTGTTTGAGCAAAATAGGTAACGAAATAACTCCGATACCAATCAATATAAATACTGGAATTATGGTCCACAATATTTCGATAGGAGTATTGTGGGTGGTAGAAGATGGTGTCGGGTTAGCCTTTCGATTGTATCGGATAAAAACCCATACAAGAAGCGCACTCACAAATATCGATATGAGAGTAATAATGACCAAAAGAACATTGTCTAACCACTGTATGTCTCTGGCCAACTCTGTAACCGGAGGTTGGAAATTTATTCCATTAGGAATTGGTTTTCCTATAACAGGTAAATTTTTATCTAAACCGTCATTAGCGAATAGTGTGGAAGCAGACGCTGAGAAAAAAAGTGTACCTGTAGCCGCCATAAACATATTTGAAAGACACCGTAAAAAACTATTCATAAAACCCCCTAAACATAGTTTTAAATTACAAATATTCGATTGATATATATATAGCTTACATTTTGTAAAAATCTACTATAAAACAAATCAAAACACGTTATAAAGGCTAAAAATTTTTGCTTTTTATTTCAAACATTATTTTCGGTTAAATCGTCGCAACAAATTTAATGTTTATAAAATATTTTAAAAAAAAGATTGACAAGATCGACGTTGGGTATGATTTAAAACAAAACTGTTAGGATTTTTCATGACGAATGTCGTAATTGTAGAGTCACCCGCAAAGGCAAAAACAATCAACAAGTATTTGGGGGACCAATACAAGGTTCTTGCATCCTATGGGCATGTTAGAAATTTACCCAAAAAAAATGGCTCCATTGATGTTGAGAATGATTTTAAACCTAAATGGGAGATCGATACAAAAAGCAAAAAGCATATAGATGAGATTGTTAAAGCGCTGAAGTCTTGCTCTAAACTTATCTTAGCAACCGACCCCGACAGGGAAGGCGAAGCGATTTCATGGCATATTCTTGAAATATTGAAAAATAAAAAAGCACTTAAAGCAGATATGTCTGTAGAGAGGGTTGTATTTAATGCAATTACAAAAAATGCCATTTTATCAGCTATTGAAAGTCCCAGAGAAATAGACACAGATTTAGTTGAGGCGTATCTAGCGAGAAATTCATTAGATTATCTTATGGGTTTTAATATTTCTCCAGTGCTTTGGCAAAGACTCAGAGGAGCTGCAAAATCAGCTGGTCGGGTTCAATCCCCTGCGTTAAGACTAGTCGTCGACAGAGAAATTGAAATAGAAAAATTCAAAACGGAGGAATATTGGACAATTTCTGCTGATTTTAAAGACAAAAATAATAACGTAATCCAGGCCAACCTCTCTTTGTTGAACAATGAAAAAGTTGAAAAGTTTTCGTTCAAGGAATCTGACACAACAAACATAACCGCGAATGAGCTCGAGCAAAAAGAATATCACGTAACTTCTGTTACTAGTCAAAAAAGAAATCGAAATCCCTATGCTCCATTTACCACATCCACATTACAACAAAGCGCCAGTACAAATTTAAAAGTTAGTCCTCGAGATGTGATGTCAACCGCTCAGAAACTTTATGAAGCTGGGCTGATCACTTATATGCGTACAGATGGAATTGAAATGGCTCCTGAAGGCATAACTAGTGCAAGAAAGCAAATTTCTAATTCTTTAGGCGACAATTATTTACCTGAAAAACCGCGCGTGTTCAAAAATAAAGCAAAGAATGCACAAGAAGCACATGAGTGTATTAGGCCTACAGATTTTTCTAAAACACCCGAAAATGCAAAAAATTTAAATAAGTCTGAATTGGACTTATACTCATTAATATGGAAAAGAGCGTTGGCATCGCAAGCAAAAGCTGCAGAAGTATTACAGACAACAGTTTTAATTTCCTCCTTATGCGATAGCGCTCAATTTAGACTATCGGGACAAGTGGTGACATTCGAAGGGCATTTAAAAATATTCCAAGACACGAAAAAAGAAGATGATGACAAAAGGATCCCAGACATTAGGGAAGAATCTAAGATGAAATTGGAAAAAATTAATAAAGAACAACACTTCACTGAACCACCTCCAAGATTTAATGAAGCTTCTTTGATCAAGCGTCTTGAAGAAGAAGGTATTGGAAGGCCCTCTACATACGCATCGATTATATCAAAAATACAAGAAAGAAATTATGTGAAAAAAGAGAAAAACAGGCTTGTTCCCGAAGATACTGGTCGACTTTTAAATTTTTTCCTTGAGGCATATTTCAACAAATACATTGAGTATAACTATACAGCTAAGCTTGAAGAAAACCTCGATGATATTTCTAGTGGTGAAAAGCATTGGAAAGAGGTAATCAAAGGTTTTTGGGAGGAGTTATCTGAATCTGTGGAATATGCGATGAGCTTTAGTATCACTGAGGTTCTGGATAACTTGAATGTAAAATTAGCCGACTATTTGTTCGATGATGGAAGTGGAAAAATACAGAAAAACTGCTCCTCATGCGATGATGGTGAGCTTGGGATAAAGTTGTCAAAGACAGGTGCATTTATCGGGTGTTCAATGTATCCCGAATGTAAATACTCAAGACCTTTAAATTCTAGCTTGAGTCAAAGTTCATCTGAGGTAATAGCTCAAGAAGAACCTTTAGGTCAAGATAGTGATGGTAACGATATATTTATAAAAAATGGACGTTATGGACCATATCTTGAGATTGCTCTCGATAGCTTGGAAAAACCAAAAAGAGCTGCAATTCCCAAGCACTATACAATCGAAGAGCTTACAATTGAGAGAGCGAGACAATTATTAGAGCTACCTAGAAAATTAGGGCTACATCCTGAAGATCAGTCTGAAGTTATTGCAGCTATAGGCCCTTATGGTCCATATATCAAACATGGACGAACTTACGCAAACATTAAGGATTTTGAAGAAATCTTTTCGATTGGTATGAACAGAGCTGTTGAATTATTGGTAGAGGCAGTAGAAAAGAAAAATAATAAGGGTGGAAGAGCTGGAAAGGAGCTAAAAGTGTTAGGTTCTCATCCAGAAGGCGAGGAAGTAAAAATTATGTCGGGTCGCTATGGTGATTATATAAAATGGAATAAGATTAATGTGACTATACCAAAGGAAAAGTCCGTTAAAACACTCACTCTTGAAGAGAGTATTGCTTTAATAGATGAGAAAAGAAAAAATTAATTATACAGCCTTTAGAACATAACTCGAAAAAGATCCTTGCAATAACAAGAATAAGCCATGACGAAATATTTACGCTAAGTGGTTCGAATGGCGGTTCACCACTCGATTTTTTTTGCAGTGCTTCAGACAAAAACAATCTAAACATTGGTGACCTTGTAGTGACTTCGATTAAGTTTCTTAAAGAACAATGCCCTGAGGTATCGATTTTAAAGAAAATACAATATCCAAAGAACTATATATTCGCTGTCTATCTCCATGATCAAACGGGCGCGAAATTAGCTCTATTATCAAATAAAAGGGATAAACCACTTAGTGTACTTCCATTAAAAAAGGGAGCAAATTTTGACCAAAAATTTGGATATTTTGCAATAGGGGCCCCATCAAAATATCCCAAAACCTTTAAAATACACGATTTTCATATTTTTGGCTCTATAAATTGTCCAAGCAGCTATTCAAGAATAGCTGCGATCGAATGGAACCTGAGACAGTTTTTTCCTAGAAAGACACTAAATGAAGCAAGAAAAATATTTGATAATTATAAAATTAAAAAAAATGAACATCAAATATCCAAGCCCTTTATTACTGTAGATCCAGATGACGCTAAGGATTTAGATGATGCTATTTATATAGAGACAGATAATTCCAAGAATAATCTGGGAGGCATAGTTATATTCGTTGGTATTGCAGATGTGTCATTTTTTGTCAAACCGAATTCTTTCATTGATAGAGAGGCCTTAAAAAGAGGGAACTCAACATATTTTCCTGATAAAGTTATTCCCATGCTCCCAGAGGATTTGAGTAATAATCTCTGTTCGTTAAAGGAAAACTCACCTAAGAAAGCAATAGTAGTCAAAATGCACTTAGATCATAGAGGTTACAAGATAAAGCATGAATTTATCAGAGGCATAATTACTGTTGAAAAAAATTACTCTTATAAAAACTTTGAAGCCTTTTTATCGGATTGCAAAACAAATAAAAAATATAGCGTATATAAGAAAGCATTAAATATTCTAAAGCAATCGCCACATTTAAAAAATCGCTTAAATTTAAATTTGGCCGAGAAAAAGATTTCATTGTCTTCCGAAGGTTTCCCTACAAACGTTTTTGAAAAGAACAGTCTAAGAAGCAACGAACTTATTGAAATGACTATGATACTTTCAAATCTCTGCGTGTCACAAACCCTCAGTCAATCTATTACAAAGTATCTTTCTCGATACCACGAAATACCCGACAAACATGCTTTAAAAGATTTAAACATCTTTACGAGTTTAAACGATTTAGCAACAATTAGAGGAAAACAAGTTACTTCGAATTCATTTAATGAGTTATTAAAACAGTGCAAATATCCTGAAAAAAAAGAGTTGTTAAGCAACTTTATATTGCGGATATTACCAAAAGCAAAATACTCAGATGTAGAAGTTGGACATTTTGGACTTAACCTGCCGTTATATTGCCATTTTACATCTCCAATAAGAAGATATGCAGATCTTACCGTACATCGCTCATTGGCTTTCGCTCTAAAATGGGAAATGGATGACTTCGATTTTATGGAGGATCATAAGGCAATTTGCAAAATCATTAACGAATCTGAAAAAAAATCGGTTGGCGCCGAGCGAGAGAGTTTAGATCGCTATTCGGCCCTATTCATGTCTAAGCACATTGATGATTACTTCGATGGTATAGTTTCAGGTTCCTCGAGATCCTGTATTTTTATAAAACTGAAAAAATTCCCAATTGAGGGTGTATTATTTAAAAAATATTTAGACCCCAAGAACGAAAAAAAAAGATCTTCATTTAAGTATGGAAAAAGTAAAGCAAGAGATAAGGGGTTATCTACTGGAGATGAAGTTCGCGTAAAGTTAGTATCAGTGCTTCCGTATAATGGATCGATAACCTTCTCGCTTTAATAAGTTTTCTCTCTATTAGGCCAATTGTTAGATTGCATTTCAAAAAGCCTAGAAACAGTTCTTTGAAATTCAAAGGTATTTTTTCCACTATTATATAAATTTTCTGGAGGCACCTCAGCTCTACAAAGAATCTCTACTTCTTTATCATAAAGACTGTCGATCAGATTAATAAATCTTTTAGCACTATCATCTCCACCATTTGACAAATCAGGAATTTCATCCAAAAACAATAATCTGAGGTGGCTGACTATTTCTAAATAATCTGCAGCACTAAGAGGAGTCGAACAGATCTCGTAGAATGTCAACAAGCCCACACCACTCTCGAACCTTTCTATTGTGAATTCACGGCTCTTCATTTGTATTGTTATTCCTGCCCCTTGATAAAGATTAAATTGGGATATAAGGTCATTAAATTGGCTGTTATCTTGAGAAGACGTACTTAAAAAATATTTCTTCTTTCCGGCAATTTTTATCTTTCTGTAGTCAACATCTGCCGACAATTTCACTATATTCAAACTCGACACTATTATGTCAATAAAGGGCAAAAACAACTTTCTATTTAGACCATCTTTATAAAGATCATTAGGATGTCTGTTTGATGTTGTTACAATGTTTAATTTTTTTCCTAGGAATTCCTCGAAAACCCTTCCTACTATCATTGCATCTGCTACATCAGTTATCTGCATTTCATCTAAACAAAGCACTTGAATGTCTTTTATGTACTCCGAAGCTACCGATTTTATCGGATCTCTTATATTGTTTTCTCTTGCAATTTTTATCAGTTGATGCAGTTGCTTCATAAATTCATGAAAATGTATTCTCTTCTTTCCCTTTATATCCAATAGGTTGAAAAAAAGATCCATTAGCATTGATTTTCCTATACCAACACCTCCATAAATATACACTCCCATTTTTTCCTCAGAGGACTTTGTTGAAAAAAACTTTGAAAACATTTTCCTAGTTTTTGTCTGTTTCAGCTGTACACTCTTCTCCAATTTCTTTTTTAAATCTTCAAGAAAAGATACAAGTTTTACTTGCGATTTGTTTTTCTCAATTTCATCGCCTGAGATCATCTTATTATAAATATTAAGAAGAGATTGCTCGTCATTCATTTTTACTTCTTCTATCTTTTAGTAGATCAATTTGCTTTTTTCGTTCCTTAAGAGATAAAATTTTTTTATCTGTTTTTGTACCAAAACAATTATGGCAAGAAATCCCTTTCTCATAATGCTCATGGTTCTTATCAGTCAATCTCAAAGGACTTCTGCATGCGTGACATAACTCAAAGTCACCTGGTTCAAGATGGCTATTAACTGTTACCCGTTGGTCAAAAACAAAACAATCTCCTTTCCATGTCGACGTCTCCGAATTTCCAACTTTATCGAAATAGTTTAATATACCACCCTTCAAATGATATACCTCTTCTAATCCCTGACTTTTAAGGAAACTAGTTGCCTTTTCGCACCTTATTCCACCAGTACAAAACATCGCAACTTTTTTATTCTTAAGAGCTTTACCTTTATCTTTCCACCACTCTACAAACTCATGAAAACTGCCTGTCTGAGGATTTACGCTTCCCTCAAATGTACCTAATTCGACTTCAAAGTCATTTCTAGTGTCGATAGTAATAACCTCTTTTTTGGAAATAAAAGAATCCCACTCTTCTGGTTTGATGTACGTTCCCACAATCGCTGTAGGGTCAATTTCAGGAACTCCCGAGGTGACAATTTCCTTTTTTACTTTAACACTTAATTTCTTGAAAACATGGAAGTTCACAAGATTTTCTTTAAAATCAGACCTTATTAATGTAAAATTTTTTTTGAGAAAGCTTTTTACCTTTTCTGTCTTATCTTGGTCTAAAGAACACATCCCATTAATACCCTCGTTACTAAGTATTATCGTACCTACCGTTGAATTTTCTTCGAGGAACGCTGCTAGTTTTGCTTTTTCTTTCTGCGGGTTCTTTAGATGCAAAAACTTGTAAAATGCTAGTATGGTTTTAGTCATATTCGTCCTTATGAAGCGAAGCCAGCCAATTACATTTTGCTGGCAAACAGGGGTTTTCTTTTATTAACATTTATTTTATTGTATCGAAACGCTAATTTCTGTTAATTACTTTATCAACCAATAAGTAGGTACCAATGTTTGAAACGTTATCACAAGGGTTCTCTAACGCCCTAGAAAAGCTAACTAAGCAGGGGGTGCTTAGAGAGGATGAGATATCAACTGCTTTGCGAGAAGTCAGGATAGCTTTATTGGAAGCCGACGTATCATTAGAGATAACAAAAAGGTTTGTAAAATCAGTAGGAGAAAAAGCACGTGGACAAGCGGTAACTAAATCGGTTACTCCCGGTCAACAAGTAATTAAAATAGTGCATGATGAATTAATAAAGGTCTTAGAAGGCCACGGCGAAACATCAAATGCTCTTAAAATTGACAATCCACCCGCAACAATTTTAATGGTAGGGTTACAAGGTTCGGGCAAAACTACAACCTCAGCGAAATTAGCTTTAAGGTTACAAAATAAAGAAAAGAAAAAAGTTTTATTAGCTAGTTTGGACACGAGACGCCCAGCAGCCATGGAACAGCTTGAAATATTGGGTAAAAGTAACTCAATTGATACCTTGCCAATTGTGAAGAATCAGTCACCGGAGCAAATTACTTCCAGAGCAATGCAGCAAGCATCTTTAGGAGGATATGATCTAATTATTCTCGATTCTGCGGGCAGAATGCAAATAGACGATGAGCTAATGACAGAAATCGAAAAGATTAAAGATTTAAGTAATCCAAACGAGACACTTCTAATAGCTGATGGATTGACCGGCCAGGAGGCCGTTAATGTAGCTAGCGCCTTCAACGAGCGATTAAATATTTCAGGGGTTGTCTTAACTAGAATGGATGGTGATGGTAGAGGGGGAGCAGCCCTCTCGATGGTTTCAACGATAGGAAAATCCATAAAATTTATAGGTACTGGTGAGAAAGTTGATGCATTAGAAGAATTTCATCCTGATCGTATTGCTAGAAGAATACTAGGTATGGGTGATATAGTTTCCTTAGTTGAAAAGGCCTCTGAAACACTGGAAGCAGAAAAAGCAGAGCGATCGATGCGCCGTTTCCAAAAAGGGTTGTTCAATATGAATGATTTAAAAAACCAGTTGGAGCAAATGCAAAAAATGGGTGGACTGCAGAGCTTGATGGGAATGATGCCCGGAATGGGAAAGCTCATGAGAAATTTAGATGACAAATCACTTGATGACTCTGTTATAAAACGTCAAATTGCCTTGATTCAATCAATGACTAAAAAGGAACGATTGGCTCCGAACCTTCTTCAGGCAAGTAGAAAGAAAAGGATAGCACTTGGTGCAGGGCTAGAGGTACCCGAGTTAAATAAGTTGATCAAGATGCATAGGCAAATGTCAGATATGATGAAAAGAATGGGTAAAATGGGCGGCAAAGGCATGTTAAAAAGCTTCATGCAGCAGATGTCAGGAAAAAACGATGGTATGGTACCTTCTTTGCCTGATGCACAATTACTACAGAAGCAATTGGGATCGAAACTTCCGACAAACCTAACCGGATTAAACTTTAAAAAATAATCAAATGAAAAAAAACAAAATTAATGTTGATTTATTGTTAAAAAATGAGAGAAGTACTATCGATAGGCTCGATGCGATAATAATAAATGCTTTAATAGAAAGATTTTCGGTTACAAATAGGATTGGATTAATAAAAGCTGAAAACAATATTGAACCACATGATAGAGAAAGGGAACAAGAACAAGTTAAGACACTTGAAAAGCTTATCGAAAATAGTGATCTCGATAAAGAATTCATAGTAAATCTTATGAAGCTGATAACAACAGAATCAAAGAAAAAACACGAGCAAATAAAGAAAGAAATAGGAGAATAATTTATGAGTATTAAAATAAGGCTAGCTAGGGCCGGTTCAAAAAAGAGACCATTTTACCGAGTCGTTGCTGCTGACAGTAGAATGCCTAGAGACGGAAGATTTATAGAAAAGTTAGGTACTTATAATCCTCTCCTAAATAAAGACGACAATAATAGGGTAAATTTGGACTTGGATAGAATAAAGGATTGGCTATCCAAGGGAGCGCAAACAACGGACAGGATAAGCAGATTATTAGAAAACTTAGAAGTACTTCCGAAAAAAATACGAAATAATCCTATAAAGGCAAAACCGAAAAAAGAAGCTGAGGAAGCTCCTACCGAAGAACCAAAAGCTGAGGAAGCTCCCGCTGAAGAACCAAAAGCTGAGGAAGCTCCCGCAGAAGAACCAAAAGCTGAGGAAGCTCCCGCTGAAGAACCAAAATGACAAAAAAGGTTTGGTAGGACAAATAAATATGGCTTTGATGGAGAGCCTAATTTTACAAAACCTTCTTAGTGCCTTAAAATTTTCCGTTAATAAGATTGGTATTGGGATCTGACCAAGGGGCTCCCAAATAATTTTATTACTGTTGGCAAGGTAATTGGTGCATACGGATTGCAGGGCCAAATAAAAGTCGATGTTTATCTTCAAGATTTAAAACTTCTACGAACCTTTAAGGTGTTTTTTGTAGGCAACTCACTACTGAAGACCAAAATCAAATTTTTAAAGAATTCAAAAAAATCGATATGGATTGCATCTATAGCTGAAACTAAAAACAAAGAATTAGCAGAAGGTTTGAAAGGTCAGCTTATATTTCTCGAGAAAAAATTCCTGCCTAAATTAATGGCTAACGAATATTACTATGAAGACCTCAAGGGACTTCAAATTAAAATTGATGGAAGTATACAAAAAGGTATCGTAACAGATGTTTTTAATTTTGGAAGTGGCGATGTATTAGAAGTTTCACTTGACGATAGAGAAGCAACAATATACATCCCTTTTGATAGGGACAATGTAAGAAGAATAGACTTAAGTAACGGGGAAATTTTATTGACACCTATCAAAGGCTTACTTACCTAAACTCAATAAATTAAAAAGAAAAATGTATAAAACTCAACTAAGCGCTAAGGTTATAACCCTTTACCCGGAGCTTTTTCCTGGTCCATTATCAGCTTCAGTTACAGGTAGAGCATTAGAGAACAAACTTTGGTCCCTAGAAACCATCGACTTAAAAAAATATGGAAAGGGTCGACACAAGAAAGTAGATGATAAACCAATTTCGGGAGGACCGGGAATGATCTTAATGCCTGATGTTTTAGATGAAGCCGTAATTAAAGCAAAAAGTTTAATCAATGGTAAAAAAAAGCTTATAGTTTGCATGAGCCCAAAGGGTATTCCTCTAAGTCAAAATTTAGTGAAGAATATGCTTCAATATAATGAGATAATAATTGTTTGTGGTAGATTTGAAGGGATTGATCAGAGAGTTATTGAGAAACATAAGATGAAAGAAATATCTATTGGAGATTTCATTTTAACGGGAGGTGAGCTGGGAGCTATGGTTCTATTAGATACCGTAGTTAGATTGCTTCCTGGCACGTTAGGCAATGCGGAATCTATTATTTCAGAAAGCTTTACAGATGATTTGCTTGAAGCGCCACAGTTCACGAAACCAATAGACTGGAACGGCATGAAAGTACCAGGAATTCTTCGAACTGGTGATCATCGAAGAATATTGGAATGGAAAAATACGACATCCGAACAAATCACAAAAAAAAATAGACCCGATTTATTTATTAAATACGTTGAAAAAAATAAAAAAAAGGATAAAAGAAAATAGTTAAAGGAATTTTGATGGTGTAAAAATGCATATCATTGATAAAATTGAAAGCGAACACATAGAAAATATTGGCAAAACTATACCTGATTTTGCCTCTGGCGATACTATAAGAGTAGGTTACAAAATAACTGAGGGTGAACGAACGAGAATACAAAACTACGAAGGCGTTGTGATTGCAAGAAAAGGTGGGTCTACATTAGCTGCATCGTTTACTGTTAGGAAAATATCATTTGGGGAGGGAGTTGAAAGAGTATTTCCACTCTACTCCACAAACGTTGACTCAATTACTGTCGTACGAAGAGGTCGGGTTAGAAGATCTAAACTGTATTACTTGAGAGGGCTAAGAGGAAAGTCTGCTAGAATAGCTGAGAAGACCAATTATAGGAACGAAAATAGCACCTCGACTAAGGCAGAGGACTAAAAAATGAAAAAAGATATACACCCAGATTACCATTTTATTAACGTGAAGATGACTGATGGAACGACATATAAGACTAGATCGACATACGGCAAAACAGATGAGAATCTAAATCTTGAAATAGACCCCCTAACTCATCCGGCATGGACAGGAGGATCACAGAAACTGCTTGATACTGGCGGCAGAGTTTCGAAATTTAAGAAAAAGTATGAAGGGTTTAAGCTCTAACATCTTTTATTGTGGTGTATTCTCTACCTAGAGACCTATAAGTCTTGGCAGAAAAAATGGCAAAGATTATCGTTTTTGGTAATGAAAAAGGGGGGTCTGGAAAATCGACAACTGCTATACACGTCGCCATAGCACTATGTTACCAAAATAAGAATGTAGGTATAATTGATCTAGATATTAGACAGAAAAGTATGTTTAGATTCTTAGAAAATCGATCCGATTTTTGTAGAAAACAGAAGTCTGTTTTACCAAGACCAACTTTCTATAAAATTGATCAATCTAATAAAGATAGTAAAGCTGAATCTAATTCAGAGGAAGAGAAAAGATTTGCGGACGCCTTAACGACTTTAGAAGAAACATGTGACTTTTTGATTATTGACTGTCCTGGGGGCATGTCAAATTATGTAAAGATGGCTCACACCGTAGCTGATATTCTAGTGACACCGATGAATGATAGTTTGATTGATTTTGATCTTTTAGCGAAGATAGAGGCGTCAACAGGAAAAGTGGTCGGGCCTTCGATTTATTCGGAAATGGTTTGGGAATGCAGGCAAATAAGAGCATCGGCAAAACATCCACCAATCGATTGGGTTATAATCAGAAACCGGATATCACACGTTTTTAGTAAAAATAAGCATCAGGTAGGTAACTCTCTAAAAAATCTCTCAAAGAGAATTGGTTTTCGGTTAAGCACAGGATTTTCGGAGCGAGTTATATTTAAAGAGTTGTTTTTATCTGGATTAACTTTACTTGATCTCGAAAAAATGCCCGATTGGCAACCAACTCTAAGCCATATATCGGCCCGACAAGAAATGAGGATGCTTTTAGCTGGATTAAATTTAACTAGTGATTAGTTTGCTAAAATAGAGCAGGAAGTTTCTTGGGACTGTGTTCTAACACAAAGATTCTCGGCTAGTGCATATGTAATTTCATTAACAAAAATTGAGTATTTTTTTTCCTTATTCTTTCTTATTTTTATGGAACCATTATCGATATCAGCAAGCAAATCAATATTTAACAGAAGAATGTTTGGCATATCTTTTTCTGCTGAAATAAGAGTTTTGTACATTCCAATCTGTACATTGACATTATTCCTGTTCATATTTTTAGTTGAAGTTTGTTTTGGGTAATTATGTAATTCTTTAATATTCTTTTTTCCTTGGGACTCTAGCATATCTTCAAATGATCTTGGTTTTGGAAGAGGAACGGTGACGGAAGCTATCTGTCGAGTTGAATTAACTTTTGCCAAGTTTAGTGGTGTCAACTTACTTAATTTCTTTTTTTTAGGAATAGCTTTGAAGGCGTCATCAAAAAGCCCAATCATTTTTTTTGCTCTTTCTGAAGAAGAACTAGTTCCAATTATAACTCCTATGAGCTGTTTTTCACCTCTTTTAGCAGATGCTGCCAAGTTATGTCCTGCTGCGTTTGTATAACCTGTTTTAATGCCAGACGCACCGCTATATTGCTTTAAAAATTTATAATTGGTATTTTTTATTGTTTTTCCTGAGGCAAATGTTTCCAATCTACTAAAGATATTGAAGTACTCTGGATAGTCTAGCATAAGTCTCCTCGCTAATATCAGTAGATCTTTGGCAGTCGAATAGTGGCCTATCTCTGTTAATCCATGAGCATTTAAAAAATTTGTAGAATTCATACCCATTTTTTTTGCAGCTTTATTCATATCGCTGATAAATATTTTTTCTGAACCTGAAATAGCCTCTCCCAGCGCTGTTGCTGCATCATTGGCAGACCTTATAGCAGATGCTCTAATTAAATACCTTATTGAGACCCTCTGACCTGGCTTATACCAAAATTTTGATGGAGGTTCCGATGCCGCATTTTTACTTATAATAACTTTTTGATCTAACTTTAGTCGAGCATTACGTATTGCATCGAAAGCTAGATATAAAGTCATCATTTTTGTAAGTGATGCAGGATGCACTATTTGTTTCGAGTTATGGCTGTTTATAATTTTGCCATCTCTCGCATCAGCAACTACATAAGCATAAGTTCTAGCCGATAGCTCCGATCCAAAGATAAATATAGCAAAGATGGTTAAAATAAAATGCATAACCGATCGAAAATAAATATCCAAAGCGTTTCTTTTCATTTATTTATAGTTCCAAAATATATTTCTCAGTTTAGTCAAAGCATATTCACTATGATATACAATAAAAAAAGGCCAACAATTTTTAAAAATATAATTTATTATAGGATCCAAAAGAAAATGTTAGTTGATACTTTTCTTTATTTTTAAATATACTTAGACTGAACTTAGAAAAAAAGTGAAATAAAAACGGGAAACGTAATGGCTGATAACGATGACGATATAAATAATGACTTCTCAGATACGTCAGTGCTTGTAAAAAAGCGCAGCAAGCTAAAAAAGCCTCCGCTCTATAAAGTTTTACTACTAAATGATGACTTCACTCCTATGGAATTTGTTGTACATGTGTTAGAGAAATTTTTTGCCATTGGGCATGATAAAGCTGTCCAGATAATGCTTACTGTACATAAAAAGGGCATCGCTGTTGTTGGTGTGTATTCTCATGATATAGCAGAAACCAAAGTCACTCAGGTTATGGACTATTCTAGAAAAAATCAACACCCACTACAGTGTACAATGGAGAAGGAATAGATTGCATAGTCTGGCAAGCCAAAGGTTTGAAACATTTTGGAGCCAAGTAGCACCATCATATTCAGGTCAAAAAGTAGCTATTTTAGGCTCTGATCAACCGCAAAACTTCAATTGCTTACAGAATAAAGATCTGTGCCACTTTATTTCAAATGTAAAAGATACTTTGAGAGAAGCCAAAGGTTTAGGTTTTGTGATTTCTACTATTTTGCAACACTATTACGACATTATTATTCTCGAGCTGACAAAAAGCAAAGAAACCAATTTGGGCCTTATAGCCTTAGCTGAAGAGTATATAAAGTATAAAGGAAAAGTGATTATAAATGGTGACAATCAAATTGGCGTCAAAAGTTTTCTCAAAAATATCTCTAACCACTGGCCAGCAGAGAAAATGATGATAAAGAAAAAGGGTAGGATAGCAATATACAAAAAAAAAAAACAAATATTTAGCAAATGGAGAAAATATCAAGATTTTCATAAAAATAGAGATGGCTATTACACCCGCTGCGATATGTTTTCTCCAAAAGAGATAGATAAAGGTTCTAAAAAACTGACCTTAGCATTCAACGCTAAATTATTTGGAGAAGTTGCTGACTTGGGGGCTGGATGGGGATACTTGAGTAAGGAAGCACTTAGGTTAAATGATAAAATTACGAAAGTTACGTTATTCGAAAGTAATTATTCTGCATATCTTGCATCAAAAAAAAACATAGATGATAAACGAGCAAAATTTAAATGGGCTAGTCTACATAATATAAAAAACTTAAAAGCACGATTTAATCATGTGATTTGCAATCCTCCTTTTCACTCCGGACGACCTAAAGATATGAGTTTACTAAGATCTTTTATCTTTAACAGCGCAAGGTTAATAACACATCAAGGTAGTGTTTGGATGGTTTTTGTTTCAGGCGTATATTTGGAAAATGAACTCCGAAATTACTTTGATGATATTAAGATTTTGTACAAAGATAATCACTATTTTGTTTGTCAACTACTAAAACCAAAAACTGAGAGGTAACAGTATGCTTAACTACTTACAGAACAAAACTGCTATTATTACGGGAGCGTCAAATGGAATAGGGATGGAAATTGGCAGGAAGTTTCTTTTGGCAGGAGCAAATGTTGTTTTTTCAGATTATGTTAAATTTGATCTTGAAGATATAATCTCTGGAGTTGCCATAGACCCTGGGAGCGCCCACTCTTTTTACGGAAATATGCAAGATAAACTGGCTATCAATAATCTAATTGCAACAACATTAAATAAATATGAAAAAGTAGATATTCTGGTCAATGCGAATAGAACCATTATCCCTTCGAACCCATTGGATGAAAAAGGAGGAGCGCTCGAGAAGTCTATCTCGCAAAATTTAATCGCGCCCTTGAACGTGAGTCAACTTTTTGCAAAGTCAGTAATTAAGCAAACTAAAAATAGAAAAAATAGCGAAATTGTTGGTTCGATAATAAATTTGACCTCTATAGCTGCTAATCAAACAATACCCGACATGATGCCATACTCGGTAAGTTGCGCGGCCTTGAACCAATTGACCAGATCACTTGCCGTATCGCTGGCAAAAGATGGAATAAGAGTAAATGCTATATCTCTAGGTAGTATTATGAGTTCAAGTTTGCGATTAAACCTTCATAGCGATCCCGAATTGCAAGATTCAATAGTTGATGCAACTCCGTTGGGGTATATTGCTGAACCTGAAGAAGTAGCAGAACTTGCTCTATTTTTGTCATCTGAGAGTGCTAGCTTCCTCACAGGACAGGTAATCACTATTGATGGGGGAAGATCTATTTTGAATAAACTAGAGAAAGCTGCTTACTAAATACCTTATCCTTTTCTGATTTAGTGTTCTTTATCAGTATTTTCATTAAATAGAGCTTGGGGAGGTTCTACAACACCTATTTCTGTTTCAGAAATCTCATTAACTTGAGCTTCACTAGATTTTTTGCTGGGCATCTTATCTAGTACTTTCTGTAGCTCTACTTGCTTGCAGAGTCCTAATATTACTGGATCAGTTGGGGTAAGATTATTTATATTCCAGTGAGTTCTTTCCCTTATAGCCTTAATCGTATTTTTTGTAGTACCGATTAGTCTGGAAATTTGTCCGTCAGTCATATCTGGATGAAATTTCACAAGCCAGGCTATGGCTGCTGGTTTATCTTGTCTTTTAGAAAGAGGCGTGTACTTAGGGCCCCTAGATCTTTTCTCTCCAACCGCAGCTGGGTTCTTGTACAGCTGAAGATCCAAGTCTTCATTTGCTTCACACTTCTTTATCTCATCTGCTGTAAGTTGACTGTTGATAATGGGGTCAATTCCACGAATACCACCAGCCACCTCGCCGTCGGCAATCCCACTAATTTCTAGTTCATGAAGCCCGCAGAAGTTCGCTATTTGCCTAAAAGTAAGAGTCGTATTATCTAAAAGCCAAACAGCTGTAGCCTTCCTCATAAGTGGGTATTCCATCCATTCCTCTCTAACTATTTAATTTGCTCTTAGCATTTTCCTTATCTTGCTTTATACAAAAAAAATCCTCTGTCAATCAAGACCTAATATAATCTTACCCAAATGATTTCCATTTTCCATCCGGATATGAGCATCTTTGAATTCTTCCAATGGGAATATCGAGTCTATGTGAACCCTAATTTTCTGTGTATTCAATAAGGGCCAGATAGTCTCTCGCAATTCTTCTGCGATTTTGCTTTTAAATTCAGTTGTTCTAGGTCTAAGTGTAGAGCCGGTTAAATTAATTCTCTTCATCATTAATTTACTTAAGTCTAGTTTTACAGAATTACCTTTTAGAAAAGCAATATTCACCAGTCTTCCTTCTTGATTTAAAAGGTCAATATTTTTTTCAAAATAGTCCCCTCCAATCATATCTAAAATTAGATCTATATCTTGACCCTCTTTATTACTTTTAAAAACTTTATAAAAGTCTTGTTTTGAATATTGAACAACTTTATCAGCCCCTAACGAATAACAAAAATCTGACTTTTCTTCGTTTTTTACCGTCGTCAGTACCGTTGCTCCCAATTGCTTTGCCACTTGGATTGCAAACATTCCTATACCACTTGAACCACCATGGACGAGAAATCTCTCATTTTCTTTTAATTGGCCTAACTTCACCACGTTAATCCAAACTGTGAATAGACACTCACATAAGCCCGCAGCTTCCTCCATGGATAAACCCTTAGGAACTGGAAGACAGTGCGCTTCATTTGTTAGCACATATTGTGCATAACCACCTCCGGGTACTAATGCACACACTTGTGTTCCTATCTTTGTTTTTGTTACATTCTCGCCAGCCTCTACTATCTCTCCGGCGACCTCCAATCCCATGATTGGGCTAGCGTCGCTTGGCACTTTATATAACCCTTGTCTTTGCAAAATATCAGGGCGATTTACCCCAGCAGCTTTAACTTTAATTAATACCTCGTGTTCACCTGGCCTCGGGATATCTATGCCTGTTTTTAATGTTGACCCCTTTAAATCTCCAAACTTTTGAATAATTACTGCTTTCATATCCTCTTTTTCCTTATTTTGTCATTATTTTTGTAGACAAGCACTGACTGTCTTGATATCAATCACTGTCATAACTTTATAAGGATTTATGCGTGCAAGTAAACGTAAGAGATAACAATATCGAGCAAGCTTTAAGAGCCCTGAAAAAAAAACTACAACGAGAGGGAGTTTTTAGGGAAATGAAGCTCAAACAGCATTTTGAAAAGCCATCTGTAAAAAAAGCTAGAGAGAAAGCCGAAGCTGTTAGAAGGGCAAGAAAGCTGGCTAGAAAAAAAATGTTAAGAGAAGGCCTTCTGTAAACGAAAGCCCCCTACGAATTGAAAACTGCTAAAAAAATCAATGCAAATGTTGAAAATGCAACTACGGCGATTAAAAACCTTATGAAACCAGAATAAATTTTCTTTTGCTCTTCTATATCCATCTCACCTTTTTTGTAATTCATTTGTAGCACTCCTAGTTACCTTATCAATTCAAAAATAAATGCGCCGTCCTGCCTAATGTGCCTATTAACTAATCCAGTTTTATAGAGGTGATTAACATGTCCGACTGCTTCATGTAATGCTAACATATATTCTCTTTTATTAATATCCCTTTTAAATATTGTCTTGAATAGCTCCACAGCAGTTTTTGGTTCAACCTCTAAGGCTTCCTTTATCCTTTTAAGCGCAGCTTCATGGTTTTCAATTAACTGCACTAGTCTTCGAGGTAGTCCAGAAAATGGTCTACCATGACCAGGTAAAACTACATGATCATCGCTAGCTAGCTCAAGAAATTTCTTACAACTGTTTATCCAATCACCTACAGTATCTGCATTTGGTTCTGTAGGATAAACACCTAGGTTAGATGAAATTCCAGGTAAAACTTGATCACCAGCAAGAACTATATTTAACTCTTTTGACCAAAAAGTTGCATGCTCAGGGGCGTGCCCATTTCCCATACTTACTGCCCAGTCGACTCCATTTATAGTAATTATTTCATTTTCACTAATTCTTATAAAACCTTTATTTAGCGATGAAACACCATCTCCAAAATTAAAGGGTCTAGCTCTAAGTTTTTCTTCAAGCATTTGTTGAGACATGCCTGCCTGCTTCCAAAAGAGCTCTGTACTCGCACTAACCTTTTCGTGCACATCTAGAGAAAGCATTTTAGCCATCAAATAGGTAGTACGAGAGCAAATCATTTCAGTATCGTAGTTGTCGCATAGCCACCCGGCCAACCCGATATGGTCGGGATGATGGTGTGTTACATATACATTACTTACTTTTTTTTTAGGAAAATTTTTTTTAAGAGTATTTTCCCATATATTTTTACAATCTCCAATGTTTGCACCAGTGTCTACCAATGCTATTTCTTGCCCATCATCTAAAATGTAGCAATTTACATATTCGGGTCCCATCATAGGCAGAGGCATTGGAAACCAATATACGCCTTCAGTGATCTTATATAGTTTCCCAGCCTCAGGACTTTCCTGAAAAACAAACTCTATATTTTTCATTACTGAGAAAACCCAAAAAAATTATCGGTAAAATTATATAACGATCTCTGCCCACTTTGACTTATAACTCCATAGGCCTCCATTTCCGGAAGAATATTTACACAATAAAATTGAGCTAGTGATTTTCTATCTACTGTGTCAGTTTTCATTGCTGCCTTAACCAAATAATTTGCACCTAAAATCATTCCAAAAGCTTGTAAAAACGGAGTTGCACCTGCAAGTCTATTATTAAAATCTTCTTGTTTTAGCATCCATTTTAACGTACTCTCCAAACATAACAATGATTTAGATAATCTAGTCCCCATCTCCCTTATTTGTTGATCTTCATGATTATTACAATTGCTAATTGTTAATTTCATTTCGTCGATTAGCCCATTGGCAGCTTTTCCACTATCAGCCAATTTTCTTCCTACAAGATCAATAGCTTGGATGCCATTGGTGCCTTCATAAATAGCAGTTACTCTGACATCACGAAAAACCTGTGCTACACCTGTTTCTTCAACGTAACCCATTCCTCCATGCACTTGTATGCCAATATCAGCCACTCGACATCCAATATCTGTAGAGAATGCTTTAGCTATTGGAATTAAAAATGAGGCCCTTGCATTCTCTTTGCTCGCAGTTTGTTCGTCATTTGACTTAGAAAGATCCAGAGAAAGTGCAGCGTCAAGACATAAAGCCCTGACAGCTGCTGTTAGCGATTTCATTGTTATAAGCATTCTTCTCACATCTGGATGATCCAGAATTACACCCTTCCTATTATCAATTTTTGCATGACCCTGTTTTCGGTTTCTTGCAAATTCTAAAGCTTTTTGGGTAGCTAATTCGCACTGTGACAATCCTTCGATCCCAACACCCAGTCTAGCATTATTCATCATCGTAAACATTGCGTGTAGCCCAGCGTTTTCATCACCAACTAACCAACCTCGTGATTCTTTATACTCAATTACAGCCGTCGGAGATCCATGCATGCCCATTTTCTTTTCGACCGAAATAGCTTTGACATTATTTTCTAAAATCCACTCATCCTCTTGATTTTGGATATACTTTGGCACAATAAAAAGGGAAACACCCTTTGATCCTTTTGATGAGTTTGGTAATCTTGCTAGAACTAAATGACATATATTATTTGATAAGTCATGTTCACCCCAACTAATATATATTTTCTGGCCAGTAATCGCATAAGACCCATCACTATTTTTTTCTGCTTTAGTCGTTAACGCTCCGACATCTGAGCCTGCGTGTGGCTCTGTTAAATTCATAGTACCGGTCCATTCCCCGGAATTTAATTTTGGTAAAAAGATATTTTTTATGTCCTCGTTAGCATGATTTTCCAGAGCATCGATCTGACCTTGATTCATTAAAAACAGTAACGAAAATGAAAGACATGCGCTGCCAAAATATTCATTGAAGCAACTTGTGACTATGGATGGTAAGCCCATCCCTCCATATTTCTGATCACCAGAAATACCTGCCCAGCCACCTTGGATCAAAAGCTCGTATGCCTCAGCAAAGCCCGGCGTTGTTCGACATACTCCATTTTCTAGTTTTGCAGGACTTTGGTCTGATTTCTGATTGAGAGGATAAATACTTTCTGATGTGATTTTAGCAGCCTCACTAAGAATTAGATTTAAATCATCTTTTTTTAACCCATGAAATTTCGAAAGAGAGAACAGCCTTTTTGCTTCCAGTATCTCATGTAGCCAAAACTTTGTTTCATCGATTGGGGCGATATAACTCATTCTTTCTTACTCTTTAATGAATTGATTTAATAGAAGAACTCTAGTATTTAAAATTCAACAAATCAACATGTCATATTGTCCAAATGAAGATAATTGAAGATAGCCTTGAAGGTATTGAGGAAGCAGCAGAGATTTTAACTAATAATGGTATTGTTGCTTTCCCCACAGAGACAGTTTATGGACTTGGTGCAAACGCCTTCTCAAAACAGGCTGTAAAAAAATTATATGAAATAAAAAGACGACCTAGTTTCAACCCGCTAATCATTCACGTGTCTAGCTTCGACATGGCGAGCGAATATGGGATTTTCAATTACACAGCTCAAAAACTTGTAAAAAAGTTTTGGCCTGGACCCTTAACCATAATAGTAAAAAAGAAGAAATCGAAGATCGTTGAGTCGGCTACTGCGAAACTAGAAACTATAGCTTTAAGATGTCCGAGTAACATTATTGCTAGCAGATTAATAAGGCAGTTAGAAAAACCTATAGCTGCGCCTTCAGCGAATAAATCTGGGAAACTTACCTGTACAAGTCCGGGAGATGTATTTGCCAAGTTAGAAAATAGTATAGATGCTCTTCTAAACGGAGGTGATGCCGAACTCGGACTTGAAAGCACAGTAGTCGACTGCTCAGTGGAAAAACCTTTAATTCTTAGACTTGGAAATATTACGCTGGAAGAAATATCTAGTTGTTTAGAATATGAAATCACACCCAGCTTGCAATCAGAAAAACAGATAAAAAGTCCGGGACAATTGTTAAAGCACTATTCACCAGATGCTAAATTGCTTTTAAATCAAAATAAACCTAATAGAGGGGATATATTTTTGAGCTTCGGGCCTCATCCAAAAGAAATTGATGGATTAACACTAACTGAGTCAAAAAACTTAGAAGAAGCTGCAAAAAACCTTTTCACTTTTCTTCATATTTTAGATCGAATGAGCGAAGCTAAAGGTGGAGTTCCCATAAAAGTAGCTCCTATACCATCAAATGGTGTAGGAGCAGCGATAAACGATAGGCTATTGAGAGCTGTAGCAAAATAATATAATTTAGGAGGATCCAGCATACGAGGATAATTTAGAGGGATCAATTCCTATAAGGAATAAGGCATCTGTCCACTTCGTTTGATAATCGACGCTGAAAATAAGATTATGAAATTTCTCTGATACAAACCAACTATCCCTCATAATTTCATCTTCTAATTGCCCCGGTGTCCAGCCAGAATAACCGAGTAAAAAAATCGCTCTTCTAGGACCTTGTCCTTTCTGGATGTCATCTGTAATCTCTTTGGTTCCTGTTACAGAAATTTCTTTGCAAACCTTAATCGTTTTTTTGTCTATAAAGTACTCAGGTGTATGGATCACAAACATCGCATTTGATGCCAGAGGACCCCCTATGAATACATCTTCATTAGTAAAGTATGGATTTTTTTTCTCGTAGCCTATATTGGTCCATATCGTCTCCAAGCTAACATTTATAAAAGGCTTATTCAAAATAAAACCCATAGTGCCATTAGCATCATGTTCACAAATAAGGATAATGCTCTTATCAAAAACACCATCCGATATTTCTGGCGACGAAATCAACAATTTTCCTTTATAGTTTTCATTGATCATTCTTAATTATAGATTGAAAAAAAAAATATGCATAAACTTATTAGAGTTACCAATTAGAGGAACAAAATTTTGTTAAAAATAATCTTTGTTTTTACTATTCTCTTCGTCAACTTAACCTTACTCAAACCAAGTTTTTCTCAGGCGAATGTAGAGTATTATAATTTATCTGGAGATACCTCAACCAGGGGTGCTATAAGCATAGCGTTTCCTGAGGGTTGGAGTACATATTGGAAGTTTCCAGGACCAAATGGCTTCATCCCTAAGATAAGAGTATTAACCGAAAAAAATCTTGAGTCATTTTCTATTTCTTGGCCATATCCAAAAAAATTAGGGCCTAAAAATTTTACGTATCTTGGTTACGATGATGACCTTTTGCTACCAATAGAAATAAAAAAATTAGATGAGCGAAAAAAGATACATTTACATTTGGATATCTCTTTTGGCATTTGCAAGAGCGTCTGTATTGTTCAGAATAAAACTCTAGAGATAAGTGATGAGGGTGATCTTAATTATTTGGTTCTAGATAAGCTTCTAAAATCAAAAAATAGAATTACGATGACAACGAGTTTTGGAAATTCTAATAAATGTATAATAAAGAAAGAGACGGAGAAGGAATACCGAATTACCATTGAAAATAATTTCATTAGAAATAATAAATCAGTGAGTAGCGTTTTAGTAGATTATGAGGGAAATTCGTGGATTATAGAAAAACAGTCATTCTATCCCAAGAGTGGAAGAGTTGAGGCTTTACTAAAATTAAAAGACCCTTCAAAGAAAAATAAGGATAAAAAAAAATTTTCTCTTTTATATTTAGACGGAAAGATAGCTAAAAAAACTATTGGTTGTCCTTCTTAATCTTTTTTTAAAATGTTGGCTTTCTGAATGAAAAAACTCTGTCTTGTATTAGTTTCATAAACGCAAACCAAACATAAAACAATCCTATACATACATAAGCAGTGAAAAAGATAAAGAAATATTCGAAAGAAAATAATACTTGCGCGACGATTAAAGATAATACTCCCAAAAGAAATATTAGAAAATAAGTTAAGTTTTTCCACCCATTCTGCCTATTAAGTCTCAAAGAAAAGACAAATCTGGTAAAAGACTTATAGAACTTATATAAATCATGCTGTACCGCTATGAAGACTGGTACTATTGTCAGCAGAATTACCATCCCAAAACCTAACCCAAAAACTAAAGTGATTACGGTTGGCTTTAAAAACTGAGCATCTCTCGATTGTTCGAAAAGTAAAGGCGCCAATCCAAAAACTGTTGTTAGCGTTGTCAAAAGTATAGGTCTTAATCTATCGCAGGTAGCTTTCGTAATTGCCCCTAGATTATCCAATTTTTTCCTGTATTCATTGAAAGTAGAAATCAACACGATTGAATCGTTGATAATAATTCCTGTCATTCCAATAAGCCCTATAATGCTAAACATCGATAAAGCTATACCATAAACATAATGACCCCAGAGAGCTCCAATTAACCCGAAAGGAATTATCAACATAATAACCATTGGTCTGGACCAGCTTGCAAAAACCCATGCTAAAGTTAAATAAATGCCTAAAACGCATAAGAGAAAGGCAATAAGCGCCTCTCCTAAAAACCTGCGCTCCTGTTCTGCTAAACCCGTAAGGTTACTGATCACACCAAAGTTTTCTTCTATCGCAGGCAAAATTTCATTTGCTATCTTATCTTTTACAAACTCTGCTTGCTCTGCATCTTCTTCCGAAAGTTGTCCTGTGACCGTTATAAGTTTTTGCCCATCTTCTCTGGTCACAGATGAAAATCCATATTGGGCCCTAATTTTTACAATATCTGAAAGGCTTCCGTAATTACCACTCTTACTTCTAACTTTTGCGTTGTATATAAAATCACCCTTTGAGTCTTCTTTATCTAGTTCAAGTATAATTTTCCCTGTTTTATTTCCTTTTAAAAACGTTAAAGACTCAATACCATTTAATCTGTCTGATAGTTGCCCGCCTACACCATCGATGGTGAAACCAAGTTTTTTACCATAATCGGTAAGTGTCATAATATACTCTGTCTTATCATACCCTTGATTATCCTCTAAAGCAGATACCTCTTGATAGGGTGACAAAGATGCTTTCAATTGTTCGGCTGCAGCTTTCAAGTTTTTTGGATCTGATCCAGTTAAATTTATTGAGATACCGTCTGATCCTGGACCAGAACCCCATCTTCTAAAACTAATAGTTTCAAGGAGTGGGCTTTTATTTACTTCATCCTGTAGAGCTGCGAGATATGTAAAAGATGAATAGGGCCTTGAGTCGGCGTCTATTAACTCAACGGTGAAAGAGCCAAGCAAATCTTTATCTCTATTTTCAGTGCCGGCAATTAGCCGTTCATTGCCACCAACTTGCATTATTCGAAAAGTAATAGGATTTCTACCATTATCTTTCTGGAAATCTTCGGCTACTTTTTTATTTGCTCTTTCTAGTTCCCTCAGCATGATAAGAGTATCATTTCTTGTTGCTCCTGGAACCATCGCAATATTGGCCGTTAAACGCCCTATCTCCGGTGGATTCCAGAACCTCCATTTTACATCACCCGAGACTAACAAACTAACCGAGCAAAATAAAAGTGAAAGCATAAAAACCAAGCTTAGATATCGATACTGCAAATTCAGTTGAATAAAATTTCTAAAATACTTATTTTTAAATATTTCAAATTTTTCATTAAATTTTCGGCTGGGTGCATTATACCATTTAATGCGCTTGGCACTATTTTTCAGACTATGAAACATATGATTTGGAAGAATCAGAAAACACTCTAAAAGAGATGCAAGTAATACCAATATTACTGTATATGGGATGTCAGCAATTAATGAACCAAACCTGCCACCGATGAGTACTAATCCACTAAAAGCTAGCACAGTTGTTATCGTAGCTGTGAAAACTGGTAAGCCCATAAAAGTTGCTGCATTCTTAGCAGCATTATAAGGATTCTCCTTCAATATTGATGCTCTGTAATCAGCATGTTCAGCCACTACAATCGCATCATCAACCACAATTCCCAAACATATTATTAATGCAAAAAGTGATATCATATTTATTGAAATCCCAAGAAGGTACATAAACCCAAACGAAGCAAATAAAGCGACGGGAATTCCAACAGCAACCCAAAAGGCTGTTTCTGCATTCAGAAACAGAAACAGAAAAAACAAAACTAAAATTAATCCAACTATTCCATTAGAAATTAAAATATTCAATCTGTTTTTGATTGCCTCGGTACGGGTTCCTGACAATTCTATGGAAAGAGTATCTGGAGTATTTAACTGAAACTCTTCAATTGTGGCTTCAACTTTTTCTTGTATTTCAATTGCATCACCCTCTGACCCTCTGTCTACTCTTGTGATAATGGCAGGGTATTCACCCTTAAAAAATTCAACAGCTGGCGATCTGTCAACACTTATTGAGCCTATGTCCCCTAGTTTAACGTTTTCTCCTGTTCCTAGCGTTTTTACAGTTATGCCAGATAGGTCTATTTCTTGTGTTTTTTGTGCTCCAGCCTTTAACCTTGCCAAACCATCACTAGTTTCTCCTGCTGGTCTACTTGAAGCTCCTGTGCTAACAGCACCAGATAACTCACGAAGCGTTAAATTGTTTTTGATAAGACTACTTTCGGGAACTACTACTCTAACTATTGGGTTCATTCCCCCTTGAGTAGATGTTTTACTTATTCCTTTAGAATATAAAATTTGTAAGAACTGGTCTGAGTATTTTTCTAATTGTTGAACACTAAATGGGCCTGAGAAAACAACATTAGTTACTCGATCCCTCCATACTCTTCTTTTAATATCAATATCATCTATTTCGTCCGGTAAATTTTGTGCCTCTTCTACGGCAAGTTTAACGTCATCTAATGCTTTCTCCATATCCCAATTTGAAATAAAATCTATCTTAATCCTTGATACACCTTCATACGAGCGCGATACAATCTGTTCAACACCCTCTAACTCTAGCAAGCTTGGTTCGAGGAAACCGACAACACCAGAGTCCAAATCTTCTGCTCCAGCTCCCGGCCAATTAATACTGACATAAATAGTTTCGATAATCACATCAGGAAAGAATTGTGACCTCAATTTATTTATAGAGAAAAGACCTAAAACAACAATTAAAACGAGAACAAGATTGGCTATCGTGCTATGTGCTATGAAATAACCAAAAAAAGATCCGAACAGGGTAGGTTTACTTTTTGTCTCCAATTCTCAACCACCCATTCGCTTTCTGAGCCTATCGACGACTTTTTTAGGAACAAGTTCTTGGCTTAGTTGTTTCACTATTCTCTTTTTGACATCTTTTGGAATCCACTTATTATTTTCTACTGCACTTATAAGCTTATCTCTTTCTTGCTTGGATAACTTTATACTTTCACTTTTAGGAGGCTCTACACCCCTATTACCCTTGGACATATTAACTACTTTTACTTTTATGCCTGTATCTAGTTGTGGAGACCATTTAGTAACAAAGTTTCTGTCAAATGGAAGATTAGTTGCCAAAACATGATTATCTTGAAATCTCAGAACATCTAGCTTTATCTTTTCAAGTCGCAGGTCATCATTTACTAATAAAATAGTATTATTAGACCCTAAAGCAGAAAGTGGAAGCTTCGCTACGTCTTTTAACTTTGGTTCAAATATCTTAACATTAAGAAAATCACCTGGCTTGAAAAATGACGCATCTTCAACAGAAATACTTGCAAAAACCTGCCTTCCTGTATTACCGCTATTCACGCGACCTCCAACTCTTTCTATAACTCCAGAATATCCATTCTTTTTTTCTAAACCGACTGCAGAAAACTCTACGTTTAGTTTTAAAAAGTTACCCTCTCCATCTACTATTCTAGAATATTGGTTATCGGATAATGAGAATAAAACCTCTAGCGCTCCTGGATCAAGTATCGTACCCAGCCGGTCATTTAGTGATATTAAACGTCCACTTACAGCATTCACTTCATCTAGTATCCCTGAAAATGGAGCGAAAAATTTTGTGTCCGCTAATTGTCTTTTTGCTAAGCCGTATGCTACTTTTCTTCTTTCAACAAGAACCTGAGCTTTGAAAATCTTGTTTTCTGCTTGAACTTGAGAATTCTGTTTAGTGATCAGCGCACGGTCTGCATTTGTAAGAGCTAGAGACGCTTGCTCAAAAATAGTTTCCGATATTACCCCATTTTCTTTAAGTTTTTTCTGCCTTTCAAATGAAGATAACCGGATCGCTTTCTCTTTTTCAGCTGCTTCAAGATCCATTTGAGAAAGCTTAAAAAGTGTTCTTGCATTGATTAAATCACTTTCAGCATCACTTAAGTCTGTCTCTGCTATATTCAGGTTATCCTGATATTCTTTATCGTCAATAGAGAACAAAAAGTCGCCTTTAACTACTGGAGAACCATCTCTAAAAATCTCAGCTACCTCGGATATTTTCCCAACAACAGGAGTCCTTATCTCTAATGTTCTCCAGCTCTTTACCTCCCCATAAGTGTAAATCACAGGTATTTCCTCAGTTTTCTTTATCTGGTCTGTGAAAACGGTATACTCCCTCTCAGCACTCTTTCTGTTTCCAGAGTAACTTTTATTTTTCTCAGTAAAAGAAGATGTAAAAGAGGTTACTGTGTAACCTAGAAAAATAAGAATAAGCCCGAACAAGACGAAAAATATTGATGCTCTTCCATAAAATTTCATATTTTTTTGTTATCCCAGTAAGTTCCTAAAAAACTCTTATTTTTCACTCATAAGTCGAGGCATTATCTCTACAAAGTTACAAGGTAAATGTCTATAATCAAATTGTGGTTTAAGCAAATTTTCCCAAGCATCTCGACAGGCTGACGGTGATCCTGGTAAAGCGAATAGATACGTTCCATTCCTTACTCCGGCACATGCTCGGCTTTGTAGTGCTGATGTCCCAATTTTTGCCATCGAGATTGCTGCAAACATAGATGAAAACGCTGTTATCTCTTTTTCATAAACTTGAGAGTGAGCCTCAACAGATACATCTCTTTTGGTCAGCCCTGTTCCACCTGTGCTTATAATCACATCAGTATCTGAACTCATACTCCAAGACATTAAAACATTTTTTATGTCAATAATTTCATCTCTAACAATAAGCTTGTGTATCACATTATGGCCAGCATCTACTACTGCATTGGATAAAAATGCGCCAGATTTATCTGTTGTGCTTGTTCTAGTATCTGAAACGGTGAGAATTGCTATATTTATAGACTTAAATTCTCGAGACATATTATAAGAAGAGTTCATTCTTTAACGTCCTTCTTTTTTGTTTCCATTCTTCCCAAACAGTTTTTTTTACTTCCGGAACACTCATCATATACTCGAGCTCAGGAATTGAAAAATACTGATTTCCTTTCATATCTTCATCCTCATTTGCTCCCAAACCCTCTGATATAAGAGAATTTGCTTTGTCACCAATTAGAATAGTCAGGGAAGATTTTATTATATGATTTAACCTCTGCAAGAACAGTAAATGAAAAGATTGAAGATTTTTGAATTCTATCGCCTCGTTTAAGGGAATTGGTAATATAGGAACAAAAATATTTTGCACTTCTCTTTTGCTCTCTCCCGATAAAATACTGAATATAATATTGTTGATTAAATTCCTCTTTTTGCCATCAAGGAAACGATACTGAGCAAAATCGCTTCTACTAGGGGGTTCATGAATAATCAAGATATTTAGCTTATTTATCTGTTTTAGTTTATTGTATCCCCAGAATTTCTTGATATTGAAGTTATCTATCAAAGAATCTCGCCAATATGCCTCCAAAGAGCCAACACTCTCAATTGCGTTAATATCTTTTTTGTAAACTTCATTTAAAAAGCTTTCTCTGTCTGAAACCCCATTTTCTTCATTTTTTTTTAATAAGGGACGATCTTGATAAGCCGAATCGTAAATTTTCTTCTCGAGTTGAACATTGAAATGATTTTGTGGCTTACGGGTTGCAACATCCTCAACACCCATTGAGTATAACCATAAAAGTTGTTCAAAATCACTTCTCATTTAGCTTTGCAAATTTATTATTGTTTTAGAAATTTTATCTGGTACTTAAATCTTTATCTAATCATTTTATTGTTAGGTGGAAAGATTTTTGCAGACAAAGCATTTAATTCAAATAGATGATCTAAGCAGAAGTGACATCGAAGAGATCTTTGCTCTTGCTGAATATTACCTTCAGAAAAATAAGAATAAAGTTGAGCAAAAACATCATCTACAATCTTTTACTCAAATTAATGTTTTTTTTGAAAACTCTACTAGGACGCTAGCGAGCTTTGAATTAGCTGGAAAAAAATTGGGTGGTATAGTTCAAGACATAAGAATTGCAACTAGTTCTATACAAAAGGGAGAGACACTCATCGATACTGCATTAACTTTAAATGCAATGAGACCCGATTTGCTTATCGTAAGACATTCTTCTTCAGGTGCTGTGAATCTCTTGTCAGAAAAAGTTAATTGCTCGGTTCTTAATGCTGGAGATGGAAGTCATGAGCACCCAACACAAGCATTGCTAGATTTTTTGACTATAAAGCACAGAAAGAAAAAAAAAGAAGGCTTAATAATTGCTATTTGTGGCGATATAAGCCATAGCCGTGTAGCTCGATCAAATATAGCCCTATTATGTAAATTTAATAACCAAGTGCGACTTATCGGTCCTAGCAACCTGTTACCAAACTCATTTAAGGATATGGGTCTAGAAATATATAATCGTATGGAAGATGGTGTCAGAAATGCTGACGTAATAATGATGCTCAGATTACAAAAAGAACGAATGAAGGGTGGTTTTATTCCATCAAGGCGCGAGTATTTTAATCGCTTTGGTCTTGATAATCAGAAACTTTTGCTAGCAAAAACTGACGCAATTGTTATGCATCCTGGTCCCATGAACAGAGGAGTTGAAATTGATGGAATTATTGCTGACGATCTAAATAGAAGCGTTATCCAAGAACAGGTAGAAATAGGAGTTGCCTTGAGAATGGCTGTTCTTCACCTATTAGTGGATAGGAAAAATTAAAATGGAAAAACAAATTACATTTATAAACGCAAGATTAATTGATCCTAAAGTAGAAATAGAACAAATAGGGACTTTAACAATCAATGGTGGATTAATAGACAAGAAAAATGATGGAATTAAAGGTAAGGTAATTGATTGCAAAGGAATGTGTTTAGCACCCGGTATCGTAGATATTGGGGTTAAGGTATGCGAGCCTGGAGAGAAACATAAGGAAAGCTTCAGATCTGCTAGCAGTGCTGCTGCCGCTGGAGGTGTCACTAGTTTAGTAACCCGTCCAGATACAAAGCCTTCAATAGATAATCCAGAACTTCTAGAATTTTTTAAAAATAGAGGTAAAGAAGCTAGTAATGTAAGAATATTTCCTACTGCATCTTTAACAAAAAGAAATAATGGGAAAAAGATGACAGAAATTGGCTTCCTTCATGATGGCGGTGCTGTTGCATTTACTGATGGCTTTAACTCGATCCCCAACACAAAAATTTTTCACCAAATTTTGAAATATGCCTCTGATTTCAATACCCTCATAATAGGACATCCTCAAGACTATTTTTTAACAAAAAATACCTCAGCTACGAACGGAGTTTTTGCATCAATTAAAGGACTTTCATCCAGCCCTGATTTTGCAGAAAAGATTGGAATAGAACGTGATACAGCGCTGATCAGTAACTTAAACATCCGTTATCACGCAGACCAAGTTACGACAAAAATTGGCTTAGATGTGCTAAGAGATATAAAAGCGACCAACAATCGTATAACGGCCGGAACTTCTGTTCACCATATTTTATTCAATGAACTTGATATAGGAAACTATAGAACGTTTTTTAAATTAAAACCACCGTTGAGAAGTAACGCTGACAGGGAGGCTTTGACAGAAGCAATACGAGAAGGACTGATTGATAATATTTGCTCCATGCATACACCTCAGGATGAGGAAAGCAAAAGGCTCCCTTTTGAAGAGGCCGCACCGGGCGCCGTAGGTCTTGAAACAATATTACCTGCATCTCTTTCATTATATCACAATAAGATATTAAGTCTTAATCAGCTTTTTCGATTATTAGCTTTAAACCCAGCAAACATTATTAAAAAGAGTTTGGGGTGTCTAGACGAAGGTCAGCCAGCGGACATTATCATTTTTGATCCAGATAAACCTGTGAAAATCGATCGATTCCAGTTTCGGTCAAAATCGCAAAATACTCCTTTTGATGGCTTTAATTTACAGGGTGAAAACTTGTTAACAATGGTTGAGGGCGAAATTATTTTTAAAAAAAATTCGTTTGAAGTATTATAGTGAGATGTCGGCTGTTTTCATTATTTTGATTACTTATCTTATAGGATCAATACCATTTGGTTTGGTTGGAAAGTTTTTTTTTTAAAATTCAAGATCCCCGAACATTTGGTTCAAAAAATATCGGAGCTACTAACATTCTCCGGAGTGGAAACAAAAAGGCAGCAGCTTTCACGCTTTTCTTTGATATGTTTAAAGGCTTCTTTGCGGTCTTAATTGCATCATACATCGAAACAGATCTAATTTACCTAGCTATACTGGCAGTGGTTTTTGGACATATTTTTCCAATTTATTTACTATTTAAAGGTGGGAAAGGGGTGGCAACCTTTTTGGGAGCACTTTTATCTTACAGCTCTATCGTTGGTAGCTTGGCTTTATTGACATGGATTACGGTATTTTATTTAACAAGGAAGTCTTCAGTTGCAGGAATAAGCGCTATAGTTTTATCAAACTTTTTTCTATTATTATTTTGTGATAATTTACCAGTAAAATTATCAGCACTTCTTCTAAGTATATTTATTTTATTCAAACACTCAGAAAATATTAAGCGTCTTTTAAAGAAAGAGGAACTTAGTTTCGAAGGCCGTGATAAAAATTAAAATCATCATAAAAAGTAGAAAAATTGTTCTTCCATTTGCTATCAAATTTATTCGCTAATTCACTTGAAAGAGATTGTTTTTTAGACACTCTTTCAAATAATGGCATTAAAAATAAAGTTTCATCTTTAATATCGTAAGCTGAGCCTCGATTTTGTAATCCACTATGTGCTATGTTAAGAACTTCTTCACCAAATTCCCATAAAGTTTTATCATTAATTGTAGCGTTCATACCATATTTACAAACATCAATACTCAACTCATTGACTGACTGCCAATCAAGAGCTTTAACTAAATTAAAAACATTTTCCAGCGAGTCACTATCATATAGTAGCCCGACCCACATTGCAGCCAATGCCGTTACATTTTGGCTCGGCCCCCCATCCGCACCTCTCATTTCAATAAAATTTTTTAAACGAACGTCTGTGAAAATTGTCGTCAGATGATCGATCCAATCAGAATAGGTAGCTCTGTGATTTGGTAAGGATTTCAACTGACCTTGCATAAACATTCGAAAAGACTCTCCAGATAGATTTACATAATCTCCATCTCTCTTTATGAAATACATGGGTACGTCCAACGCATATTCAATCCAACTATCAAAACTCAGATCATCATCAAAAATAAATTTTGGAATGCCTGTTCTATCCCTATCTGTATTCTTCCATATCTGTGCTCTCCAACTCTGATAACCAGTATTTTTACCATCAAACATTGGGGAAGACGCAAATAAAGCGGTCGCAAGCGGTTGTATGCATGCAGCGACTCTAAGCTTTTTTGCCATGTCCGCTTCCGAACAGTAATCAAGATTTACTTGTATGGTACAAGTTCTCAACATCATATCTAAACCTTGAGTTCCAACTGTTTTCATGTAAGGCATCATTATTTTTTTGTATCTGTTTTTCGGCATTATAGGCATATCATCCCTTTGCCAATTGGGGGCAGCACCAATTGAAAATAATCTCAAGCCTAATTCTTCACAGACAACTTTCATATTTTGCATGAAAGATTTCATTTCCTGGTCAACTTCATGAATAGTTTTTTTTATAGCACCTGATAGCTCAAACTGTCCACCAGGCTCCAAACTTATATTTGCTTTGTCCTTCTCGAGGCCAACAATTTTTGATTTCTCAAATACTGGTGCCCAGCCGAATTTTTTGATCAACACATCAAAAACTTTTGAAATAGACTTAGGACCCTCATATCCGACAGGTCTCTTTAAATCTTTGTCAATAATAAAGTTTTCGTATTCCGATCCTATTCCCCAGTCCGAACTTGGTTTACATCCTTGCTCGAAATAAATTCGTAGCTGTTCTCGATCCACTGGTTCTATGCCTTCTTCAGCTTTCATGATTTTGATGATCCACTTTTTTGAGCCAGTCTCCAACCATACCATGCCACATTGTTAACGCTACTACTGCCGCCGTTTCTGCTCTAAGCATTCTATTACCTAAAGATACTGGAAGTATATTTTTTTTTGCTCTCAATAATTTTCTTTCACTATCGCTAAACCCTCCCTCAGGCCCAACTAATATCGCAACCTTTTCAGGCCTATCCAACAAAAGACACTCATTGATGTTTCTACTTTCCAATGATTCATCACAAAATATTAATATCCTGTCTTCGGGCAGTTCTTCAATCACTTCAGCTAAAGAGCTTATTGGCAATATTTCCGGGATAAAAGTTCCTCCACACTGTTCTACTGCTTCAACAATATTTTTTCTAGAACGATTTAATGATACTTTTTTTGTTTGTGTCTTACTACTGTAAGTTGGCAAAAATTTTCTTAAACCTATTTCAGTACTTTTTTCAATCAAGAAGTCTGATCTTGTTTTTTTTAGTGGACAAAATATCAACCACACGTCTCCGGGTACGTATCTAGGTTTAGTTTTTTCCAAAATTTCAATATCAATGGAACGTTTGTGAATATTAACAATTTCTGCTGTGTATTCACCGGTATTATTGTCAAAAACGAGAATTTTTTCATTAATCTTACAACGCATGACATTCTTCAAGTAATGAGATTGCTCTGTCTGCAGACTAATTTTTTCTCCAACTCTTAAAGTGACTTCACAGAATAGCCTTATACTAATATTCTTGTTCATGAAACTTAATTATCATGAATGACCTTAAATGCATAAATTTTTTAATGATAGGTTAATAGATGCCCAGTCAAACAATTGGGTAGATTTATATATTCCTAGGGGTCTTCGTCCCTATTTTAAGTTAAGTCGGTTGGATAGGCCAATAGGATCTTGGTTGCTTATAATTCCTTGCTGGTGGGGAGTTTTTTTATCAACTAATGTTGACCCAAATCAATTAAATGGTAACTCTTTATATTTATTGTTCGCATGTTATATAGGTGGTCTTCTAATGCGTGGTGCAGGATGTACCTGGAACGATATAACGGATGCAAAGCTTGATGCAAAAGTATTACGGACAAAAAACAGGCCCATTCCTGCTGGGAATGTTTCGAAGTCTCAGGCTTTTTTATGGCTGGTACTACAATGTTGCTTAGCATTTGGGATACTGGTAACTCTTAATAGTTTAGCAATAATTTTAGGATTTCTATCTCTTATCACTGTTGTTATTTATCCTTTCGCAAAAAGGTTTACATACTGGCCACAATTTTTCTTAGGCCTTTCATTTAACTGGGGTATATTGCTGGCTTACGCGGCAAATAGTGGAACGTTAGATTACTTCTGTGTTGGCTTATATATCTCTGCAATAGCATGGACAATATTTTATGACACAATTTACTCATTTCAGGATCTAGATGATGATAAAGATGTGGGCATAAGATCTACTGGTATCTTATTTGAAGCCAATCCAAAACAATACCTGTCAATGTTTATTGCTTTTATAATTGCGACAACCGGAACCGTTTTTTATTTTTTATCGAATGGCAATCTAATTCAAATTTTCATTCTCATGTCCGGTATTTTTTTCTTCTCTCTCCATTTAACTTTCCAACTATTAAAATTGGACATAAGAAACCGTGAAAGTTGTCTTGAAACTTTCAAGTCAAATAGAACAGCTGGACTTATACTTACAGTCTTTTTGATGTTAGCTACTCTAATTAAGTTTTTTAGCTAATCAAAAATCTAAGAATTCTCTACCCACTTTTGAGTTTTGTCTGCTACTTCTTTTTTCCAAAATGGTACATTGCTTTTTAGATATTCCATTATAAACTCAGAGGCTTCATATGATTTCTTTCGATGCTTGGAAGATGTAATAACGAGGACGATATTATCGTTTATTTTTAATCTTCCAAATCGATGTTTTACAAGAACGTATTCTAAATCCCATTTATTTGCTGCGTCATCACAAATTTCCTTTATTTGACTTTTCGCAAGCTCCTCAAAGGATTCTATTTCAAGATATTTCAAATTATCGTCTTCAAGGTCTCTAACCTTTCCAACAAAGATCACAACAGCTCCCGCTTTTTCAGTCTTCAACTTCAGAGTTTCCATTTCGGAATTTAGATCAAAATCACTTTTTTGAACTGATACGATTATCTTATTAAGCATTTATTTATCCCCCAGTCATAGGAGGGAAAAAAGCAATCTCTGTGGCACCTTCGATTGATGTTTTAACGTCTGTAACTATATTTTGGTCTACTGCTGAATAAACGGCAAAGTCTCTTCCTTTTAGAACTGAGTATTGTTCACCCATTGCCTGTAGCTCTTCTATTAAATCTTGGATATTTGTTGATTTAATTTCAACTAGCTCTGACGTCTTACCGATTGTCTCCCGAATTCTTGAAAAATATTTTAGCTTAACCTTACCCATTGTTTGCAGTGTCAAAAGCTTTAAAAATGTACTGCATACCAGTATACCATGTCAGAAGACATGTAACCAAGCAAAATAAGTCTATCGACCAACTAATTACAGTGCTTTGGAAAAGATATATGTAATCAAAAAATAAGAAGATTAGTAGTACGGTCTGAAAAAATGTTTTCCATCTAGCAAGTTGCGTAACGCTTAGATCTGCTTTTTTTGCGCTTACAAATTCTCGTAATCCTGAGATCATAATTTCCCTAGTAATTAATAGTATAAGCATTAGCGACATAAACAATTTTTCTGGATTATCTAAGTTAATGCCAAGGAAGAAAGCGAAAAGTAAAATAACCATGATCTTATCAGCTATTGGGTCAAAGACTTTTCCAATATTACTCTCCGTATTAAACTTTCTAGCCAAATAGCCATCAAAAAAATCGGTCAGAATAATAAAGAAAAAGATTATTAAACCAAAGTACTTACCAGAAAAAGATTGGTCTATTATTAGGTATAATATTAATACAGGGGCAGCAAAAAGCCTCAGAAAAGTGAGAAAATTTGGTATATAGCTATACATAACCACCGGTAATATCATGAATTAAAATGATTGAAAATAATTTCTGCTGAATTTTTCGATATTCCTTTTACACCCAAAAGATCCTTTAAACTTGCCTTTCCAACCTCCTTTGCTGACCCAAAATGCTGCAATAATTCCTTTTTTTTCTTAGGCCCTATCCCATAAACTTCATCAAGTTCACTTTTGTTGATACCAGAAGATCTTTTCTGCCTATGAGCGCCAATAGCAAAACGATGTACTTCGTCACGAATTCTTTGAAAAAAGAAAAGGACACTACTACTTGTAGGAAAGCTAAAAATTCTATCTCTAAAATAGAAGTCTTCTCTTCCTTCATTCCTTTTCTCTCCTTTAGCAATAGCTAATATCGGGATTTCTAGTTTGTATTTCTTGAGGACAGCCGAGGCAACATTCATTTGATTGCGGCCACCATCAATAACAATTAGATCGGGGAGGTTTTTCTTAAAATCTTCTAAATTTTCGCTTTTTATCTTTCCAAATCTTCGCTCAAAGACATGACCCATGATTGCCAAATCATCTTTGGGGTTTATTGAACTGTCCTTGATATTATATTTTCTATAATCTGACTTAGAATAGCCCTCTAAATTTATAGCCACAAGACAACCAATGGGGAAACTCCCTTGTATGTGGGAGTTATCGTAAACCTCGATTTTTTTTATTTTCTCTTCTAATTTAAGCCAAGTTTCAACTTCTTCAAAAAGCGATTTCTGAGAAGCCTTCATCGCTATCTTTCGTTCTAATGCTTCTTTAGCATTTTTTTCAGCAGTATTTATGAGATCTTTTGCTCTTCCTCTAGCAGGTGATCTAACTACAACTTTTTGGTTCCTTCTTTCAGTGAGAAACCTTACTAATACTTCGTTATTTCTCAAAGAGGACGATATGAGTATTTCTCTAGCAGGAATTTTTGTGGAATAAAACTGGGCGATAAAATTTTCTAGAATTTCTATATCGTCTGCGCCACCCCCAGTCTTTGGAAAAAAAGCATGATTTCCTCTATTTTCATATGATCGGATAAAGAATACCTGAATACAGACTTCATTCCCTAATTTAAATAGACCTATAATATCAGCATCCTTAACATTCAAATTATTGATATTTTGACTCGATTGAATTTTTGCTATTAATTCAATCCGATCTCGGTAGAAAGCCGCTCTTTCAAAATCTAAGTTTTTGCTCGCCTGTAGCATATTGCTTTGTAAGTTATCTTTGATCTCAGTATGTTTACCTAACAGAAAATTTTCTGCTTCATCTACTGTTTTTGAATATTCTTCCTCAGAAATTTTTCCAACACAAGGAGCCGAGCATTTATTTATATAATGCAAAAGGCATGCTCGACTTCGTCCATAAAAATTACTATCTCGGCAATTTCTCAATTGAAAGATTTTCTGAATATAATTAATAGCGTTGTTAACTGCAGTGGCAGAGGCATAGGGACCAAAATATTTTACGCCATCTACCTTTTTCCCACGGTATTTCGTTACTTGAGGAAACTGTTTGTTTCTTGTAATTGCAATCTGAGGAAAACTCTTATCATCCTTTAAAAGCACGTTGTATCTGGGATTATACTTCTTTATCAGATTTTGTTCTAACAGTAGCGCTTCCAGCTCAGTTTCTGTTATAAAAAAATTCATATCTCTGGTTGCAGAAATCATTCTGCCTATTCTTAGCGAGTGTCCCGTCACTCTCGAATAACTTGAGACTCTATTTTTTAGATTTTTTGCTTTTCCTACATATAAAACGCTACCTGTATCATCAAGCATTCGATATACACCTGGTTTATTCGGCAATGTTTTAACTATAGAGGAGACTACCTTTTCTCCCTGGGAGAATTTGTTCGGGTCACTTTGTGTCATCTGCAAAAATTACCTAATCTATTAATCGATTTCCTCAGTTTTTTTTATTGCTTGTAAATTCTGTCCACCATCAACACATACCAATTGTCCACTAACACTTGGGGTGTTAACAAAGTATTTTATAGTTTCACATATTTCAGACGTACTTGAACCCCTTTGTAGCGGTGTAGAGAGCCTTTGTTTTTTATAATTTGAAACACTTTGAAACTCTGCTTTCAAAGTGGGGCCTGGCCCTACAGCGTTCACCCTTATTTTTGGGGCCAGCGCCTTAGCTGAAATCCGTGTTAATGTCCACAAAGCAGATTTGGCTAGTGTATAGGTAGTAAAATCGGTTGTCAGATTCTGAACTCTTTGATCAATTATATTTATTATACACGACCTACTTTCCAACTCACCGTTTTCTAGCTTCTCAGGCTCCGGTGCTTGCTCAGCGAATTTTTGTGTTAAAAAAAATGGTACCTGCAGATTTGACTTTTGATGACGACTCCAACTTTCTAAAGTTGCAGTTTTTATATTGTCATATTCGAAGATCGATGCATTATTTATAAGTAAATTCACAGGTCTTTTTATTAGCTTTTTACACTTGTCAAACAACGAAAGTGTTTCGTTGTCATTTAATAGGTCAGCCTGGAGAAGGAAAACATCGACACCAAATTCTAGTAACTCCTCTCTGAGGCTTAGCGCATCATTCTCTGAACTGTTGTAATGTATAATAACATTATAGCCAGCTCCTGCTAGCTCCTTTGAGATAGATCGCCCCAGTCGTTTGGCGCCCCCTGTGATTAGTGCTGTTTTTTCTTCTTTCAATTAGCTTCCCATCGACAGCTTATAGTCCAAATTTCGAGAAGTAGTATTTTTCGACTATCTTTGAGTTTATATCGTTTATCAATGAACTACTAAAGCGAGACAAAAATGATTTCTTTTTATTTATATATTTGAGTTTTATATCTGTTCCGAACTTTGTCTCCAAAATATCTTCCATCATTCCTATGCCATCAATGAGACCAAGATCTTTTGCTCTTGGTGCATCCCATACTTCTCCGTTAAATATTTTTTTTCCTTTTATCTTTTCTCCTCTGCGCTCGCTCACAAAAGATTTAAAGTTTTCAAAAATGGCTTTTTGGATAGATTTTAGCCGTTTTACGTCACTAGCTTTTTCTGGCTGGAAAGGATCCAGCATACTCTTTTCTTCTCCAGCCGTGTATACTCTTCTCTCTATACCATATCTGGATATAAGCTCTGAAAAACCAAAACTTGCAGAGATTACACCTATGGAACCTATGATCGAATTTATATCCGCGTAGATTTCTTTACCAGCACAAGCTAACCAATAGCCTCCAGATGCTGCAACATCTTCACAGAAGCATAAAACAGGTATTTCCTTTTCCTTGGATAATTTTAAAATTCTCGATGCTATGAGAGATGATTGTGTAGGCGATCCGCCAGGAGAATTTATTTTTATAGCGATAGCTTTGGCCTTTTCGAACTCAAAGGCTTTTTCTAATAACTTTTGGGTATTTGAATCGTCTAGACCTCCTGACCCAAATCTACTCACTGCACCTATGACCCCATCTAGCCGTATAACAACAACCAATGGCTTTCTTCGAAAAAATTTCCTCATACTGCTAATCATACCCATCGCTCACCCCATTAAGAAATTTAATGTTAACATTTTACAAATAATTGTTTATGCACTAATAGTCAAAGCTTATAGGCCATTTCTTAAATCCTAAAAATGCTAACACGCAAATAATATTGTGAAGGAATCTAAAATTGAAATTTGTAAACTTGGGAAATACAGAATTAACAGTAACAGACTTTTGCTTAGGAACGATGACGTGGGGCGAGCAGACTGATGAAGTGGATGCCCATAAGCAAATAGAAATGAGTTTAGATGCAGGAATTAACTTCATAGATACTGCCGAAATGTATCCTGTCTGTCCTTTGAGAGCAGAAACCACGGGTGATACTGAAAGAATCCTGGGCAACTGGCTTGGTAAAAATTCGCAGAAAAGAAAAGAATTAGTAATTGCTACAAAAATCAGTGGCAAAGGCTATAAAAACGTTAGGAATGGTAAAGGAATTTTTCCAAAAGAAATCCGGTTAGCGATAGAAGGTAGTCTAAAAAATTTACAAACAGACTATATTGATCTTTATCAATTACATTGGCCAAACAGAGGCAGTTATCATTTTAGACAATATTGGAACTACAACCCTACCAGCCAAGAAAGTAGTGTAGAGCGAGAAAATATTGAGTTAGTCGTTAAGGAACTGTATGATCTCAAAAAAGAGGGAAAAATTAGATATATTGGATTATCTAACGAGACAGCCTGGGGAACAGTACAATTCGCCAACGAAGCAAAAAAGTATAATGACTTCTCAATTGCATCCATACAGAATGAATATAGCTTACTTTGTAGAATATTTGATACGGACTTGGCTGAAACATGTTTTCACGAAAATGTTAAGTTGCTAGCCTATTCGCCCTTGGTTGGTGGAATGATCACAGGAAAGTATCTCAATAGTCAAGTACCCAAAAACTCAAGGCTATCTAGGATCCCCGATATGTTCGGAAGGGTCACGCCAAATTCTACTAAAGCAATAGAAGAATATATCGAATTATCTAAGAGTTTTGAATTAGATCCCGTTCATTTAGCTCTAAGCTTTTGTAGATCGAGACCATTTATGGGATCCGTAATTTTTGGTGCATCAAACGTAGATCAACTAAAGTTGATTTTAAAAGGTAAAGACATATACCTCGAAGACGAGGTGTTAGCAGAAGTTAACAAGCTTTATAAAAAAATTCCAATGCCTATGTAAGTTATGAAAAGTCAAATTTCAATTGAGAACGTCTCAAAAGTATTTGGAAGACATAAAGCTTTAGATAATGTTTCCCTTGAAATCAAAAAAAGGTGAAATCTTCGCTTTATTAGGGCCAAATGGCGCTGGAAAGACAACGTTAATATCAGCTATATGTGGATTATGTAGGCAATCAAGTGGGACTATCAAAGTTAATGATTTCGATACTTTATCTCAATATAAAGAAACCAGAAATCAAATTGGGTTAGTTCCTCAAGAGTTGCCTTTGGATGGGTTTGAAAGTGTTTATAACTCATGTCAATTTTCGAGAGGGCTCTTTGGATTAAAAGACAGCCGAGATCATATTGAAAAAATTTTAAAAACCTTGTCACTCTTTGACAAACGAGATGAACAGATTTTTGGTCTGTCGGGAGGAATGAAAAGACGTCTCCTTATAGCTAAAGCTTTGGCACATGAACCCAAAATCCTATTTCTGGATGAACCCACTGCAGGTGTTGATGTATCATTAAGAAGAGACATCTGGAAGCTCATAGAAGATCAAAAAAAAATGGGCGTTACTATCATTCTTACAACACATTATATCGAGGAAGCAGAACAATTGGCCGACAGAGTTGGAATAATTAATTCAGGCGAGATTATTCTCGTTAAAGAAAAAACTACTCTTATGAGTGAATTTAGTAAAAAAACAACTTTTATAAGATTGAGTAAAAAACTTAAAGACCCCTCTTTTATGAAAAAAAACAAAAAGATTTCACTTACAGAGAATGGTATGACGCTTAAGCTCGTTGGTATCAACAATACGTCTAATGAATTACAATCTATCGTGAATTTGCTTTCGCAGAATGGTATCGCTTTTACTGAAATCAACACAGTGGACAATTCATTAGAAGATATATTTTTGGATTTGGTTGAAACGCAATGAACATTCAAGCTGCAATAACAATTTACAAATTTGAGATGGCTCGCTTTAGGCGGACTATCTTTCAGAGCTTAGTAGCTCCGATAATCACGACTTCCCTCTATTTTGTTGTCTTTGGTGCAGCTATCGGGTCAAAGATTGAATCGATTAATGGCGTCTCATATGGCTCATTCATAGTACCAGGATTAATAATGCTTTATCTGATGACTGAAAGTATAAACAACGCCGCCTTCGGAATTTATTTTCCAAAATTTGTTGGTTCAATTTTCGAAGTCCTATCAGCACCTGTCTCTTCTTTGGAAGCCACTGTTGGTTATGTAGGTGCCGCGGCTTCAAAATCGACGATAATTGGCTTGATGATCTTTCTTACATCTAATCTATTTGTTACCCATGATATAAAATATCCTTTAGTAATGGCTGTTTTTATAATTTTGACAGCAATCACCTTCTCTCTTTTCGGATTCATAATTGGTATCTGGGCACAAAACTGGGAGAAGTTGAGTATTATTCCCACTCTACTTGTAACCCCACTAGTATTTCTCGGAGGAAGCTTTTACTCTATTGATATGTTGCCTGAGTTTTGGCAAAAGGTATCACTACTTAACCCTGTTTTTTATCTTATAAGTGGTTTTAGATGGAGTTTCTTTGGTACATCTGAAATACCAATAGCACTTTCCATAGTAGCTATATTGTCATTTATGGCGATCTGTTTATTAATTATTGCCATAATTTTCAAAACTGGCTACAGGCTGCGGACCTAATCAGAAAAAGGCTTGAATACCTGTTTGAGCTCTACCCAAAATAAGTGCATGTATATCGTGTGTACCCTCGTAAGTGTTAACCGTCTCTAAATTTTGGGCGTGACGCATTACACCGTACTCAGAGGATATACCGTTCCCTCCATGCATATCTCTTGCTTGACGAGCGATGTCCAGTGCTTTACCACAATTGTTTCTTTTCATCAGGCTTATTGCTTCTGGTGCACCGCGATCCTCATCTATCAATCTACCTAGCCTGAGCGCTCCTTGTAGACCTAACGTAATCTCGGTTTGCATATCAGCCAATTTTTTCTGAAATAATTGAGTCCCGGCCAAGGGCTTATTAAATTGCTTTCTCGACAGACCGTAATCTCTAGCTGCATGCCAGCAAAATTCAGCAGCGCCCATCGCTCCCCAGGCTATGCCATATCTCGCCATGTTAAGACAACTGAAGGGTCCTTTCAAACCTTCAACACCCTCTAAAATATTTTCTTCAGGAACAAAGACATTATTAAAACTTATTTCACCAGTAACAGAAGCACGTAAGCTCAATTTTCCAGGTATTTTCTTTGTTTCCAGTCCATCGAAATTCTTCTCTAATATGAAGCCTTTAATTTTATTTTCATGAAATTCTGACTTTGCCCAAATAACGAAAACATCTGCTATAGGAGCATTCGAAATCCACATTTTTGAACCATTCAGCTCAAATCCACCGGCTACTTTTTTTGCTTTTGTTGTCATAGAAGCTGGGTCAGAACCAGAGTTTGCTTCTGTGAGCCCAAAGCAGCCAACACTTTCACCAGATGCCAATTTTGGTAAGTATTTTTCTTTTTGTGATTGGGATCCAAATTTAGATATTGGATACATTACAAGAGATGATTGAACTGACATCATAGACCTGTAGCCTGAGTCAACTTTCTCTATTTCTCTTGTTATTAATCCATATGAAACGTAATTAGCTCCTAACCCCCCAAATTCCTCCGGTATTGTACACCCTAGCAATCCGGTTTCGCCCATGAGGTTGAAAATGCCCTCGTCTATAATTTCTTCGTTATAAGCCTTTTCGACTCGCACGCTTAGCTCCTTATTAGCAAAAGAAGCAGCTGTTTCGCTAATCATTCTTTCCTCTTCTGAAAGTTGATCCGTTATCAGAAATGGGTCGGCCCAGTTAAAAAAAGCGTCCCTGACTTTCTTTTCTTTTACTTCGATAGTGTCTTTCATAGAGATTCCCTTTTGACTTTTTAGGATTTTGATACTTTAATTATAGTATTGTGTTTGAAAAAATACAGTGTTTTGGGGGAAGTTTTTCATTGCCACCATTTTTAACGTCAAAAAAATAGGATTTAGACAGATGGCCAATAATATTATTAAAAATTCATTAGAAAATCATTGGATGCCGTTTACCGATAACAGAGGCTTTAAGATAGACCCAAGACTTATTACAGAAGCCTCAGGTGTATATATGACTAGCCATAAGAATACAAAAATCATTGATGGGTCTTCTGGCTTATTTTGTTCTCCCGCTGGACACTGTCATCCAAAAATTATTGAAGCAGTTCACAATCAGCTGAAGAAGAACACCTACACATCTCCTTTTGGCATGGGCCATCCAGCCAGTTTCGAATTAGCAGATAAAGTGTCGGAACTTACTCCAGAAGAAATGAACCATGTATTTTTTGTAAATTCAGGTTCCGAAGCTATAGATACAGCACTAAAAATAATTATGTCCTATAATTCTGCTACCGGTCAAAATAGGCATCGTTTTGTAAGTAGAGAAAGAGCTTATCATGGGGTCAATATTGGGGGAGTATCTTTATCTGGAATGGTTAATAATCGAAGAACCTTTCCCGTAGTTATGCCGAACGTTGTGTTAATGCGACATACATGGACCGGAGAAGAGCTTAAAGTTAAAGGGCAACCTAAAAATGGTGTTGAACTAGCTAATGACCTAGAAAGGTTTGCACAAGCTTATGGGGGCAATACCATCGCCGCTTGTTTTGTTGAGCCAGTTGCAGGGTCGACAGGAACTTTAGTACCTCCCGAAGGCTACCTTGAAAGACTAAGAGAAATATGTGACGAACATGGAATTTTACTTGTTTTTGACGAAGTAATAACTGGTTTTGGTCGAATGGGAGCTCCTTTTGCTTCACAAAAATTTGATGTAACGCCAGATATTATGACAATGGCAAAAGCAATTACAAATGGTTCGATGCCAATGGGCGCAGTATGTGTCAAAGACCATATTTATGAAACTGTTACAGATAACTCTAACCCAGATACTATAGAATTTTTTCATGGATATACTTATTCAGGTCACCCAGGTTCATGTGCAGCCGGTTTGGCATCACTTGAAATATATGAAGAAGAAGATTTATTTAACAGAGCTAATGAAATGTCTGGTTATTTTCTTAATTCGCTTTTTTCACTCTGCGATCATCCACTCGTAAAAGATGTAAGAGGAATTGGGATGATGGGCGGAGTTGAGCTTCATGCCGACGGGCACCCGGGAAAAAGAGGAACAAAATTCCAAAAAGAGTTATTCTGGGAGGGTCTACACGTCAAATTTACTGGCGACTCAGGAATTGTAGCTCCAATGTTCATTTCTGAACATAAACATATTGATGAGATCATTGAAAAGTTTAGGAGTACCCTAAACAAACACGGGAATTAACCGAACAAAGATTTAATGATGAATTCCATTAATTTGGAGAATACATACACATCTCTGCCTCCAGAGTTTTTCAGGTATACAGAGGCAGAGACTATGCCTGATGTCACTGTGATCACGATAAATGAACAATTAGCAGACTTGCTTAACATCGATATTGGTTTTTTAAAAAGTCAATCTGGCCTTAAATTTCTAAGTGGAAAAAATTCCAAAACGCTTCCTAATTCTATTTCTCTAGCATACGCAGGGCATCAATTCGGGCATTTGGTGCCACAATTAGGGGATGGCCGCGCAGTTCTACTGGGAGACAAAATATGTCAAGATGGTGTGAGGCGAGACATACAACTAAAAGGAAGTGGAAAAACATACTTCTCTCGAGGAGGAGATGGTAGAGCGGGAATAGGACCTGTAATTAGAGAGTACCTAATTTCAGAGAGCATGCATCATTTGGGAGTTCCTACCACTAGGTCTTTAGCTGTCTTATTAACCGGGGAAAAGGTTGTTAGAGCAGAGGTTTCTCCTGGAGCGATGCTTGCAAGGGTTGCAACAAGCCATGTTAGAGTTGGTACATTTGAGTTTTTTGCAATAAGAAATCAGAAAGACCATATAAGAAAGTTGGCCGATTTTATGATTGAAAGAAGCCATCCAGACCTCTCTGACAAAAAGGAAAAATATGAATTATTTTTTGAGAGAATAGTTAAAGGTCAAGCTAGCTTAGTTGCTCAATGGAACTCAGTTGGTTTTATTCACGGCGTAATGAATACAGATAATACCTCCATATCTTGCGAGACAATCGATTATGGGCCATGTGCGTTTATGGATTCTTATGAAGCAAATAAAGTTTTTAGCTCAATAGACCAGTATGGAAGATACGCTTTCTCTAACCAATCACGCGTTGCTCCATGGAATCTAAGCAGGTTGGCAGAAACCATTTTATTTTTAATTTCAAAGAATACGTCCGACGCGATAAAAGTAGTTGAAAAAATTCTTTTTGATTTTGATAAAAATTTCAATGCTTCTCTAGATATTTTATCATCTCGCAAATTGGGGTTTAAAAATTACTCAAAAAAAACAAGCTCGCTTTATTCCGAATTACTCAATTTTATGGAGGTTGGCAAAGCAGATTTTACAGGGACTTTTAAGTCACTCAAAGAAACCCTAATTAAAGAAGACAACACTATCTTCTTAAACAATTTCAGAAATTTAGATGAGGAGAACCAGCACGCTATTAGTCAATGGTTAGGTTCCTGGAGAAAATTATTACAGGAAAATGGCGAGAGTAAAACCGAGGCAATTGAATTTCTAAGTTCGAGTAACCCTACGTTTATCATGAGAAACCATCTTGTTGAGAACGCCATTGGGAAAGCTACAAAGGGTGATTTTTCTGATTTTGATATTCTACGTGATTTATTAACTATGCCTTTCGAAATTAAGGAAAATCATGAAGAGTTCTATAAACCACCAACAGCTAGCCAAGTTGTAAATCAAACTTTCTGTGGGACATGATGTTTGCAAGTAAAAGTTTTATTGTTCCAACCCATTACAATAAATTTCACATCCTCATACATTGGATAATCGTCTTTTTCATACTGTTACAAATGATCACTGGTGATAAAATTGCCTTAGAATTTTTAGCACTTCGTAATGAGACCATCACCAACAATGGAAATACAAGCAATAGTCAATTTCATATATTAGGAGGCGTATTTATATTTTTACTTATGGCTATTAGACTTTTTCTAAGAATAAAATTTGGAGTCCCTATTCCCACAAAAAAAACAAATGCTCTATTCAAATTTTTATCAACTTTTGTGCATTTGGGGATTTACTTTATTCTTTTTGCTATTCCTATTACTGGTCTATTAGCCTTTTCAACTGTCAATATGGATCTGGGTATAGCTCACAAAATTCTAGTTAATATATTATACCTCTTTATAATAACCCATCTCATTGGCGTTGCTTTTCATCAAATTTTTCTTGGGGATAATATTATGCAAAGGATAACCAGCTGGAAATCATAGCTTATTGTTTTCCAGAAATTCCCGCTTCTTCAAACGTGGCCATTTCTACATGACACTTGAAAGCCGCTTTGACTATGGAAGTGGCTAAGGCAGCACCGGACCCTTCCCCTAAAGCCATATCTAGACGCAAAATAGGCTTTTTGTTTAACATCTTTAGTAGCAACTGATGCCCTGGTTCCTTTGAGCAGTGGCCAAATAAACAATGATCAAGGATATCCTTCCTTTCGAAGAAAATGGGTAATACTGCTGCAGTACAAATAAAACCATCTAAAATTACTGGCACCGAATAATGCTTCGCAGCTACTACAGCTCCACAAATCGCTGCTTGTTCTCTACCGCCCAGGGATACTCCTGCATCGAGAGGTCTTACAATACCAGGCCGATTTGTCTTTACTGCTCTTTCAATTATTTTGCCCTTATGTATCACCTGATTTTGGTTAGAGCCAGTTCCTGGTCCTACCCATGAACTTACATCGTTATTAAAAAAATAATAACATAATGCTGATGCAATTGTTGTATTACCAATTCCCATTTCTCCCAATGTAATTAAATCCATATTCTCTGAAACTGCACGCAACCCTATATTAAAGGACTTAATAAACTCCGTTTCATCCATGGCACGTCCAATGGATATATCAGCCGTTGGTTTTTCTAGATCGATCGGGATAACCTCTAGATTGATTTCGTTTGACTCGCATATCTTATTTATTGCTGCTTTTCCCAATTTAAACGTTTCTACCATCTGAAAAGTAACTTCTTGGGGAAATGGGTTTATTGATTGTCTACACACACCATGATTACCTGCAAATACAATAGTGGATATTTTCTCCATGTCTTTCATAGTCTTTTTGCCCCAAGATGACAAAAAAACTGCTATGTCTTCAAGCTGACCTAGGGAATTGGCTGGTTTCAACAAATTCTTTTGTCTTTCAACAGCTTTTTCTTTTAATTCTTTGGACCATGTTGGTGCGCTATCTACTAAATTAAAAATATCATCTATAGTGTGGACTAATTCTAATTTTTTCATAAAAACTCAATATGGATATGTTAAAACAACTGTAGTTTGGATATAAAAATTTAAAGGCAAAGACAACTGATTATTACCATGTACTCTGAAATTTATTATATGGTCCCCTTAATACTCTTAATAGCCCTAACCCTTGATATTGTAATAGGGTGGCCAGAAAAAATTTACGAGAATATTGGGCACCCGGTTACGTGGATTGGTAAAGTAATATCCTATTTTGAGCAGTCACTAAATAAGAGAGAATACTCGAAAAAATCACTTAAACTCCTTGGGACTTTAACTTTTTTTCTAACCGTGTTTCCAATAACAGCGATAGCTTTTTTGATAGAGCAAATGCTTTTAAGTTTTCATTATGGTTTTGTTATTCAGGCATTATTAATTTGGCCATTTTTAGCAACTAGATCTCTCTACACACATGTTAAAGATGTCGCTGATGCACTTGACAAAAAAGACTTAATTGCTTCTCGGGCAGCGCTATCAAAGATAGTTGGTAGAGACTTAACAAATTCCGATGAGAATACTATATGTGGTGGCGCCATCGAAAGCTTATCTGAGAACACGTCTGATGGAATAATTGCTCCTTTATTTTGGGCATTTCTTTTTGGACTTCCTGGAATAGTTTTTTATAAAGCGATAAATACGTTGGACAGTATGGTGGGGTATAAGAGCGATAAGTTCTTAAACTTTGGCTGGTTTAGCGCTAACGTGGATGACTTTGTAAATTGGGTGCCAGCGAGATTGTCTTCTATTCTTTTTTGTCTTCTTACTCTTAAACCAATTAATACATTTTTATTTTCTTTAAAGAATGCAAAAGCAAGCACTTCTCCAAATGCTGGATGGCCACAAGCAACGTTCGCGTACATTCTTGGGATATCTCTTCTTGGGCCTAAGCGATCAAAAGGCATACTTATCGATCAGCCTACTATCAACGTTGAGCACCCTTTACCTAACAAAAAAACCCTCTCAACAGCTCTTAAATATTATATTTATATTATTATTGAAATATACGTAATACTTTTTGCTCTCAATTTTTGGTTCATGAATGGGTAATAAGGATCTAAATATACAACACGGAGGTGATATTGACCTAGCCATAAAAAAGTATGGAGGGCAAAGAGCAGATTGGATAGACCTCTCTACTGGTATAAATAGAACTTCATATCCATGGCAGGAAGGCGTAAAGGTCGAGTTAAGAGACTTACCAAGTAGTAAGCTTTTGATTGGTTTAGAGAAAGCTGCATCAAAAGCATATAAGGTTGCAGAAGGCACTGATACCGCAGCTGTTCAGGGCGCTCAACAAATTATTAGCCTCTTACCTATATGCTTAAAAAATTATAAATCAGTAGCTATACTTGGACCGACTTATAATGAGTATGAAAAAGCTTTCAAAAGTTCGGGTATTAAAACCGAGACAGTATCTGAAGTTTCAAAACTACCTTCCAATGATATTGCTATTATAGTTAATCCTAATAATCCTACAGGTAAAGTGATTGCTGAAGAGATACTTGACGATTTATCAAAAAAAGTAAGAATTTTGATCATTGATGAAAGCTTTAAAACGTTCTCTTCGAGAAGAGTTCAAAAGTGCGATAATGTAATTCAAATTAATTCACTGGGAAAATTCTTTGGCTTAGCAGGCGTAAGACTTGGATTTGTATCAGGCCCCTCTGATTTTATTAAATCGGTAAGAGGAATGTTAGGGCCTTGGCCAATCTCTAGCATAGCGGCTGAAATTGGAATAATTGCCCTCAATGACACTACTTGGATATCTGAAATGGAAAAGATATTGCTTGAAGGGAGTAATGTTTTGCATGAAGCTTGTAGTACAAGAAATTGGAAATTAGTTGGAAAAACTAATTTATTTCATACGTACGCCACTTCGAATTGTCTTGAAGTTGAAGAGCAATTTGCGGCCCATTATATTTGGATTAGAACTTTTGATTATTCTGAAACCTGGGTAAGACTTGGTATTCCAACTTCAAAGTATGAGTGGACAAGAGTTAGACGGGCGCTCAATCAATAATTAAATATTTCTGGCGACAGATAATATTGAATCAACATCAAGATTATCCTCTATCACCTTCACAAATTCCTCTAAAATTAAATCAATAGTGTCATGGAAAGAGACGTCTTCTTTTTTCTCTTCTGAACTTAATTTAGCTACAAATTTATTTCTAAATTCGTCAGAAAAAAACAAGCCATGAAGATAGGTACCCATCACGAGTCCATTTGACGATATTGCACCATCTTTTTTGTTTCTTAAGGTGGCGAAGGGATTATTACAATCACTTCCAGAGGTAATACCTAAATGTATTTCATAACCGGAAATTTTTTTCCCATTTATATTGCTGATAAAGTCTTTTTTTCCAAGATTCTTTTCTTTTCCCATTTTTGTTTTAACGTTTAGGAGACCAAGACCTTTTGCTTTCGATGGTGTACCGTCATATCCTTGATCATCTATGATTTCGTTACCTAAAATTTGGTAACCCCCACAAATTCCCAATATAAAACCTCCTCTTCTGTAATGCGCTTTAAGATCGATGTCCCAGCCTTGGCATTTAAGAAATTTTAGGTCTGCTATTGTTGACTTTGTTCCTGGTATTATAATCAAGTTCGTATCTGCTGGTATAGGATTGCCAGGTTCGACAAATTGTAATTTTAATCGATTGTCGATTTTGAGAGGATCAAAATCATCAAAGTTTGCAATACGAGATAGCTTTAAGACCGAAATTACGCACTTGCCGGTGCCGAAACTACTCTTGAGATCTTGACTATCCTCTGCTGGAAATAATTTTGCTTTGTCAAAGAAGGGCATAACCCCAAAACTCCTCCAATCTGTTTTCTTTTCAATGAAGGCAACCCCATCATCAAACAAACTTTTGTCTCCACGAAACTTATTTATAATAAACCCTTCAATTAAGTTTAAGTCGTTTTGATCAAGGACTTCTTTTGTACCTATAAGCTGAGCAATAACCCCACCTCTTTCAATATCTGCTGTTACTATTACAGGAACACGCAAAACTGAAGCAAATCCCATATTTGCTATATCAGCCTTTCTGAGATTAACTTCTGCTAAACTACCTGCGCCTTCTGCAATGACCAGATCATAGTCATTAACCAAATTCTTAAAACTGTTTATAGCTATCCCTATAAATTTATCTTTATGAGAATAATACTCTCGTGCTTTCAGAGATTTATATTTTTTCCCATTCAAAATAATTTGAGACCCGATCATGCTTTCTGGTTTTAATAGAACTGGATTCATGTCTGAGTGAAAATCAATACCCGCTGCATAAGCTTGAAATGATTGTGCTCTGCCAGCTTCTCCTCCGTCCACCGTTATAGCAGCATTGTTTGACATATTTTGCGGTTTAAATGGAGCAACACGCAGGCCTCGTTTCTTAGCCGCTCTGATCAGCCCAGCAACTAAAAGTGATTTACCAACATTGGAACCACACCCCTGAATCATTAGCGCTTTTCCCATAGTTAAAATTCTATACCTGATTGGCTCATTACGCCATTTCGAAAGTGGTGCTTTACCAAGGTCATATCTGTCACCAGGTCCGCAATATTGATTAACTTCTCATTAGCATTTCGTCCCGTAAGTATTACGTGAGACATCTCAGGTTTTTTTTCTTGTAAAAAAGTGACTACATCATCGATTTCGATGTAACCATACCTGAGCGCTATATTGATTTCATCAAGTAGGATTATCTTTTTTTCCTTATTCAGGATAAGTTCCTTGGCTTTGCCCCATGCCTTTTTCGCAGATGCAATATCTTTTTCTTTGTCTTGGGTATCCCAAGTAAATCCATCTCCAAGAGTATGGAATTCACAGAGTTCATGAAAATACTTTTGGATCAGGTCACGCTCGCCAGTTGCCATAGCGCCTTTAATAAATTGAACAACTGCACATGGCATACCATGTGCTATACCTCTAAAAACCATGCCAAAGGCAGCAGTACTCTTTCCCTTGCCTGTTCCAGTATGAACAATTACTAGGCCTTTTTTCATCGTCTTTTTTTCGAAAATTTTTTGCTTCGACGTCTTCAGCCTTTTCATTTTTTCACTATGTTTTTCGTTTTCAGACATTTTTTTTATCCTCTTGACAAGTGCATATTTTTACTGCTCAACTAGTAACTAACTGGTCCTTTTTTTTGGTTAATTGGGAATACGAAAAAGACTAAAAAGCAAATCGTAGCCGTACCCGCGACCGTAAATAAAAGAGAATGTTAACACTGAGTAATAATCTTGGGAAGTTGGTATTCATAAAGCTTTGCTTTACTTTTAATAGCCGGGAGACCTGCCAGTAAAAAAAAGAAGAGCGAACGGGATATTCGTGTCTGAAAACAGTTAGATATTGTTTTTTTGATCCCGTTTTCCAATAAGGAGGAATAATTGGAATCCGATGATATTTTATATGTTTGCATTACATGCAAAAAGAATGGTGAAGCTGTTGAACCACGTCCTGGAAAGATACTCTATGAAAACCTAAAACGGTTGAACAGCAAGATGAATATAAAACCTGTTAGATGTTTAGCAGGATGCTCTCATGGTTGTACTCTGAGTCTGACAAATAAAAATAAATGGACTTATGTAATTGGCAACTTAACCCCTGATCAAGACGAAGGTGATATTTTATCTGGATTTTCATTATATAAAAAAACAAGAGATGGTAAAATCCGGTTCTCAGATCGCCCTGCAGCATTTAAAAAACAATCGCTAGCTAGGGTTCCACCAGAAAACTATATGGTAGTTGAAGATGAGTAGTCTAGAGAAAATTCCTGTCACAATTCTAACCGGTTTTTTGGGAGCCGGAAAAACTACATTAATTCGAAATTTAATTCTTAAGAACAAATCGAAAAAACTGGCCGTTATAATAAATGAGTTCGGTGATTTAGGTGTTGATGGAGAAATAGTAAAACAATGTTCAGATGAAACCTGCCCAGAAGAAAATATTCTCGAATTAGCAAACGGATGTATATGTTGTACAGTGGCCGACGACTTTATTCCCACTATGAAATCCCTTTTGGAGGGCCAATATCTTCCGGAACACATATTGATTGAAACGTCAGGTCTCGCTCTTCCCAAACCTTTATTGAAAGCTTTTGAGTGGCCAGAAATTCGAAGCCGCTTAACGGTTGACAGCGTTTTAGCCGTTGTAGATGCAGAAGCGGTTGTTAATGGTATATTTGCTCCTCAAATGTCTACTGAACTTGAAGAAAAACAGAATCAAACTTACGTTGAACATGAAACACCTCTCTCCGAAGTATTTGAGGATCAAATAAACTGCTCAGATGTTGTGCTACTAACAAAGCCTGACCTTGTGAAAAACATTTCAGACGCCAGGAATATCATAATTAAGGAAATGGAACGAAATGTTCCAATTTTAGAAGTTCAAAATGGTGACATTGGGGCTGATGTGATTTTAGGCGTAAATGCAGCAGCAGAGACTGATTTAGACAATAGACAATCTCATCATGATGGCTTTGATGATCATGAGCACGATGATTTTGACACATTTAGCATCACTGTGCCAAAAATCCTAGATGTAGAGAAATTTAAAATAGTTTTAGAAACACTCATATGGGAAAATGACATATTGAGAATTAAAGGTTTTTTGCAAGTTGAAAGCAAGCCATTAAATTTACTTGTTCAAGGTGTTGGTAAAAGATTATCAGTAAATTTTACAGACACTAAAATTCCAGTAGAAAATACTGGTAACTTAGTTTTTATAGGTGAAAAAGGAAGGATCGATCAAGACGTGATCTCAGCCTATCTCCACTCAAGTCTGAATTAATATGCATATCATTTTTAATGAAGATCACTATTTAGATAATACAAGTGTTCCGATCGACTTAAACCAGGAACCTGCTGATCTGGTTATTTTGTCTTTTTCAGATAGTGATTTAAATGCGTTCGCAAATGCATGGAAAAAAACTTTAGTGGACTTTGGTAGAGAGTCTGTTCCAACATTAAGACTAGCAAATATAAAACAACTAACTCATAATTTATCTATTGATACCTACATTGAAAAAACAGTCTCCAAATCTAAAGGTATTCTTGTAAGACTTATTGGAGGTGAGCAATATTGGCCATACGGATTAAATTATTTAAAGAGCGTATCAATTGAGAAAAAGATACCCTTGGCTGTAATACCAGCCGATGGGAGAGAAGATAAGGTTTTAGACTCGTATTCAAATTTACCAAAGTCAACATTAGAAAACTTAAAAAATCTCTGTGATGACGGCGGAGAACTATCTGCCCAAGCAGTCTTAGCTCAAATGGCACTTGCTGCATCACTTCACTTCCCAGCCATTACGGAATTCAGCAAAGTAAAGTCTCATGGTTTGTATTGCTATAAAAAAGGTATTTTAGAAAATTTTACCGTGAGCACTGACGCAAAACCTACCGTCTGTATTATATTTTATAGATCATACCTGATGGCTGATGATCTCGAACCCATAAACCAATTATTTAGAGATTTTAAAAAGAGAGACATAAAATTCATAGGTATTTTTGTAAATTCACTAAAAATCAAATCGACCGCCAAGTGGATAGAGTCGATGTTATCAAAAATATCGCCTATTGCGATACTTAACGCCACAGCCTTTTCAGCAAAAAGTCGCGAAACTGGCAAATCTCCATTAGATCATGTGGGCGTGCCTGTTATTCAAATAATTTTATCTACCTCTAAGAAAGAAACTTGGAGACGGAATTCAATTGGCTTAAATTCCTCTGATTTGGCTATGCACGTTGCTATACCAGAGGTTGATGGGCGCATAAATGGAGGGATTGTAAGTTTTAAATCTGAACAAACTATAGACCCAGCATTACAGTTTCCAATCTCAAAGCATAAAGTCGAGAAAACTTTTTCTAAAAAGATAGTAAATAAAGTTGAAAAGTGGCATGCTCTCAGAGCCAAAAAAAATGAAGAGAAAAGAATAGCTATCATATTATCTTCATACCCGGGTCGTGACTTTCAATTAGCTCATGCGCTTGGCTTAGACACAATTAAATCAACAAAGCATATTTTAGGTTTCCTGGGGGATAATGGATTTAAATTCTCTGACCCTGATAAGTTTTTTGAAAAGTTAAAAAGCTCTAGAATAGAGATTCCCATCAATTTATACGAAAGACTGCTAAATCTCATTCCACTAAAACCTAGAACTAAATTATATAAAACATGGGGTGGTTTCGAAGAAGATGCTTTTTTTGAAGAGGATAAGTTTGTTCTTCAGGGTTATAAAAACAATAATTTTTTTGTGCTGGTGCAACCCTCAAGAGGTTTAATAGAGGATAAAAAAGCCGATTATCACGATCTTGAAAAAATACCTTGTCACAGCTATGTGGCAATGTATCTCTGGTTGCAGATGCAAAATATTGACGCATTTCTTCATATGGGAACGCATGGAAGTCTCGAATGGCTACCAGGGAAAACGGTAGGTCTCTCCAATCAGTGCTGGCCCGAGTTACTAGTAAACGACATACCTTTTATTTATCCGTTTATTGTTAATGATCCGGGAGAAGCATCGCAGGCGAAAAGAAGGTTGGGAGCTCTTACTGTGGGGCACATGCCTCCAAAAATTCAGACTATGGATCTTCCAAATGAATTGAGAGATCTTGAATTTTTATTAGATGAATATTCTACGAGCGGAGATCTCGATCAAGTAAGGAAAGAGCATATTGAAAAGAAAATAATTCATGAGGCTAAGAAAATAAAATTAGATAAAGAGCTATCAGTTAATCCAATAACATCAGATAGTGAATGGTTAACAAGAATAGACTCTTTTGTTTGTGATTTAAAGGAATCCCAATTTTCAAGTGGTCTTCATATATTTGGCAAAGGAGATTGTGGAGCATCCGAACTGAATGGCTTACTCCGGTGCCTAGAAGGAAAAAGAATTAACAGTGGACCATCGGGATCGCCATATAGGAACCGTACTGATATCAAACCTACAGGCAGAAATATATATGCTGTAGACCCTAGATCGATACCCACAAAAATAGCTTTCCAAAATGGACAAGCAATGGCCGATGAATTTATAAGACAATATTTGCAAGACAATGGAGATTATCCAAAAAGTTTAACCATTGATCTTTGGGGATCTGCATCAATGCGAACGGGAGGACAAGAGTACTCAATGGCACTTGCTTTTGCTGGCCTTACACCAATTTGGGACAAAAATAATGCTCGGATCCTTGGCTTTAGCATTCTATCACTTGCAGAGCTAGGTCGCCCAAGAATTGACATTACTATCAGACAGTCAGGTTTGTTCAGAGACATCTTTCCAGAGCTAAATAGATTATTTTTTGATGCAATCGATAAACTTCATGAAAGAGATGAGACATTGAAAGATAACCCTTATAAAAACAAGGTTGACAGAATTTTTGCACCTAAGCCTGGATCTTTTGGGGTAAATATCAAAGAAAAAATTGAAGAAACCCTAGCCGATCATACGGCTAAGATCGGCGAGGCATGGATTAAAAGCTCGGCTTGGGCTTATCAAAAGAATGGAAAATTTAACCAAAATACAGAAAGTCTTAAGAAAAGGTTAGCCGATACTGAAGCACTAATTCACTCTCATGATTTATGTGAAAGTGATTTGTTGTCAGCAAAGGATTATGCTGACCACATAGGGGGTTTTAACGCAGCTGTTGCCATTATGCAGAAAACCAATCCTAAACTATACCATTTAGATATTTCATCCGATGGAATTCCAAAAGTTCGTACAACAAATCAAGAATTAGCAAGAATTATTAGGGGAAAGCTTTCTGACGATAAGTGGGTTTCAGGAATGTTGCAGCATGGTTACAGAGGCGCGGCTGAAATAACAGAACTAGCATTCAACTTGTCTAATTTTGGCAAATCTGGAGTATATTTGCCTAATCACTTAATAGAATTGGTATATAACTCAACTTTAGCCAACACAAAAGTTGCTGAATTTATGGCAGAGGAAAATATGGATGCTCTTGAGGGTTTAGAAAATACTTTTAGTGAACTTAGAGACTTAGGCCTATGGAAAAGTTTTCATAACTCTATTCGATATGGGGAAAGACTGGTTGAAAATGGCTAGGGTCTTAGGAATATGCCCAACTATTGACTCACCAATAAAATCTAAAGATGGTTACTTAATTCGTTTCAGGCCAAAATACGGATATCTCTCATCTAAACAACTTTCTATTCTTGCTAATGCAATTTCTAATTTTGGAAGTGGCTATATCGAATTGACATCACGAGCTAACATCACAATAAGAAGTCTTCAAAAAAAACATCTTGAACAGCTATCAAATTTCCTCAATCAGGCCGGTATTATTAATGCTGCTGAAAAAAAGGAGAATATCTCAAATATTATTTATAGTCCCTTTTCTACGAAAAATAAAAAATTAATGCAAAAGATAGCAAGTATTTTAGAAGATAATCTTAATAATATTCCCAAACTCCATAAGAAATTCGGTATTGCTGTTGACTTAGGAGAAGTGGCCAGCCTGCAAGAAACCAATGCAGACCTGAGGATAGAGACAAACAAAGAAAAAATTCTAATTTTAAGAATTGACGGTTTAGATCGTGGTATAGCTGTAGAACCAGAAACATTAATTGAAAAAATAGAAATGATTTTAAGTAATGTAATGGCTGTCTCGAACCAACTGAAAAGCAGAGATTTAATAAATTCAATTGGAGAGATAGACCCAAATTATTTTCCAGACATTGAACCAAGAAAACAAACTTTTTCTCCGAGACTCGGTCCCTGTTTTGGAGGATATATGATAACCGTACCTGGAGGAAAATTTTCAAGTTACCAACTAAGGGAATTAGCTTCGCATGTTAAAGGAGTAGCAGTGACCCCATGGAAATCTTTTTTTATTTATTCAGCCAAAACAAAACCACCTTTAAGTTTTCTCTCAAAAAATACAGGTCATGATCTGAGCGTGAGCTATTGCTCTGGTAAAGCCTATTGTAGTCAAGGCATTTTGGAAACCGGTCAGGTGGCAAAAGTGGTCACTACATTTCTTGAAGAAAGATTTAAAAATAGAAAAAATAAAGCAAAGATTCACATAAGTGGTTGTTTAAAAAACTGTGGTCTCTCAAAGCAGACATCGATACTTATTAACAGTTCAGGAGGGGAAAAGTCTGTAAGAGTAAAAGATGATAAATTTCAGCATTTAGCATCACAAATTTCTATGGAATTGAATAAATGACATTTGAATATGAAAGAAGCCCAGACAAAATTTATGAGCAATCTTTTTCTATTATTCGAAAAGAAGCGGACCTCTCCTCTTTTTCAAACCTTGAAGAGAAAATTGCTGTGAGGATGATACATGCGCTTGGTTTTATTGGCCTGGAGAAATACATTCAATTTACACCAGATTTTGTTAGCAAAGTAAGAGATGCTTTAGAGCGAGGAGCTCGAATTATTTGCGATACGAGGATGGTAAGTGAGGGAATAACAAAAGCGAGACTACCAGCAGACAATGAAATCATCTGTACTTTAAATGAAAAGTCCGTACCAGACATTGCAAAACGAATATCGAATACCAGAACGGCTGCAGCAATCCATCTTTGGGAGGACTACGTACAAGATTCTCTAATTGTTTTTGGTAACGCTCCCACTGCATTATTTTATTTGTTAGAATTTCTTGGTAAGAGAAAAGATTTGAAACCTGCGGGCATAATTGGTTGCCCCGTCGGATTTGTTGGAGCGGCAGAGTCTAAACAAGCATTAATAGAAGTAAAAACGCTTAATAGTCTAGTTGTAAAAGGCCGCTTGGGGGGAAGTGCTGTAGCAGTAGCTGCTGTTAACGCCTTGGCACAGGAGAAAGAGTAAATATGTATAATATATATTGCGTAGGGGTTGGGCCAGGAGATCCCGAGTTACTGACAGTTAAGGCATCTAGAATAATATCAGATGCAAGACAAATAGCATATTTTAGAAAAAAAAATACGTTGGGCAGAGCGAGAGCGATTATAGATACATTAATTTCCAATAGTACTCCCTTTGAATACGCTATGGAATACCCTGTAACTAACGAACTAGATTTTCGATCTGATAAATATAAGCATTCAATAAATCGATTTTATGAAGACTGTGCCAATAAACTAAAGAAACTCTTATTGAACGATAATGTAGTGGTAATATCAGAGGGTGATCCTCTTTTTTATGGATCATTTGTTCATCTATTTAGACTTTTGAAAAAAGATGTGAATATAGAGTTCGTGCCTGGAATAACTGCTATGTCAGGTGCTTGGAATAATTCTAAGTTACCAATAGCAATGGGAGACCAACCTCTAACTATCCTAATGGGCATACAAAGTCGCGAAGAATTAAAGAGCCACCTTGAGGGTTCCAAGAACGTTGTAATCATGAAGGTGGGTACCCAATTAGAAAAAGTAAAATCTGTACTAGAAGAAACGGATCAGCTCGATAAAGCATTAGTAATTGAAAAAGCAACCATGCCTGAACAAAAAATTATTCCTCTAAGGGAATATACTAAAAGTGAAGCACCATATTTCTCGATAATTCTAATTTCAGAGGACTATTGCGAATGAAGGGAAGATTAACCATAGTAGGTTTAGGACCGGGAGCACCAGAACTTGTCACACCTGCAGTAACTGATGCATTAAAAGATTCAACAGATATTGTGGGTTACTCTAAGTACATTGACAGAGTGAAGGATGCTAGCGGTAAGTCATTTCACCCAAGCGATAATAGGGAGGAAATTGATAGAGCTGAACTTTCTATTAATCTTGCTTTGCAAGGAAAAAAGGTAGTTGTTGTTTCTTCGGGAGATCCTGGAGTTTTTGCGATGGCCTCGGCAATATTTGAAGTTGTAGATAAGAAAAATATTTCTAGAGATGACTTACCAATTGTGGTCTTGCCAGGGATTACTGCTCTTTTAGCAGCATCTGCCAGACTAGGCGCTCCTATAGGACATGATTTTTGCGTTATTAATTTGTCTGATAATCTTAAATCTTGGGATATTTTGAAATCAAGAGTTATCGCAGCCGCAAAGGCGGATTTTGTAATAGCGTTTTACAACCCAAGATCGAAATCTCGTAAAAATCAGCTTTCAGAAATTTATGATGTTTTAAGAAAAAACTGTAAAAGTGATCGGATTGTTATTTATGCAAATTCAGTTTCTACTGAATCTGAGGCTATTTTTGAGACTACATTGTCAGAAGCTGATGCTTCTTCTGTATCAATGAAGACTCTTGTAATTATTGGGTCATCTAGCACTAAAAAGATTAGAAACACAGGTTATATATATACGCCACGTTATTCAGGGGTAGAAAAAAATTGAACTACTTGATTTTGATCAGTAAAAAGCTTTCTTTTCGGCAACGTAGGCCTTTCAATCATTATGACTTCAATGCCAAGTTCCCTAGCTGCATGTATTTTCTCAACTACTGCATTAGAGCCAGAATTCTTTGTTATAAGTTTATTTATAGAAAACTCTTTCATAATTTCCAGCTCTTGCTCGAAATTAAACGGACCTTGATCAAAAATAAGCTTAAATCTATCGAGAAGCATCTTGTTTTCTGGTTCGTTAATCATTCTGATCAGATAAAATGGTTTGGGCTTCCTATTCAGAAAACGTATTTCTTTACTACCGATTGTTACAAAAACCCTGTCAGTTTCGTCGATAAGCTTTATAGCTTTATTCATATCACTCACCAGCTTCCATTTGTCGCCGTTTTGTCTCTGCCACTTTGGACGTTCAAAGCCCAAATATTCAATTTTTGTGAGTTGCGCGGCGAGAAGAGAGTTTACTGTAATATTTTTAGAAAAAGGATGAGAGGCATCAAGGATATGGGTTATACCTTCATCTTTAACAAAAGCAGACATTCCCATCGGTCCACCAAAGCCACCGACCCGAATATTTTTTACCTCTTTATCAATGCTTTCAGTAAGACCTGCATAAGAAAGTATTGTAAAAAGTTTCTTTTCTTGAAGTCTAAAGTGCAGATTTTTTGCCTCAGCAGTGCCTCCTATTATAAGAATTTTTGTCATGACTAAAACCTGGCTTCATATTATTGGTATAGGTGAGAATGGACTAAATGGCCTTGATAAATCAAGCACTGATTTATTGAACAGGGCGAGCATCGTTTTTGGTAGTCCTCGCCAATTGGCTCTTGCCGAGGTTAAATCAAAAGGTAAATCATGGCCTAAACCATTTAGCATTGATGAAGTATTCAGTTATAAATATAAATTGGCTGTGGTACTGGCTTCCGGAGATCCTTTTTGGTTTGGTGTAGGACCTCTCCTTACTAAAAACTTAAAGAAAAATGAATGGCGCTCTTACCCTGTGCCATCTACTTTTTCTCTAGCTGCCAATAAAATAGGCTGGCCTATAAACGCTGTTGACTGCTTAGCCTTCCATGCAAAACCAGTAGAAACCCTTCCTGCAAAACTGTCGGAAGCCGGGAAAGCAATAATTCTCCTTAGAGAGTTTAGGCAAATAGAGCAGATTCTTTCTGTATTAGAGAAACATAATGTTAATGTTATAGAGAGTTTTATTTTGTCGAGACTTGGCTGCCCAGAGGAAAAAGTAGTAAAACTTACAGACTCAAAACTATCTGATTTTAAACAAGCATCCAACTCTTTAAAACCACTAGCATTGGGCATAACATATAAAAAACCTCCATCAGACATCAGTTATTTTCAAGGGCAGGATGATGATACTTTCAAAACTGATGGGAATATAACTAAAAAAGATATAAGAGCTCTGACTCTCTCAGAATTAAAATCTTTTGGAAGTGAAGTGTTATGGGATATAGGAGCAGGTTCTGGCTCAATCTCAATTGAATGGTGTTTGGGGCATCCTAAAAACGTAGCCTTTGCCATTGAACGAAGAAGAGATCGTATTTCTTTAATCAAAGCTAATAGAAAAAAATTTGGCTTACAAGAAAGATTAACTGTAAAACATGGTAATATTGAAACGATAGCCAAAGATTTACCAACGCCAAATGCTGTTTTTATAGGTGGGGGAGTAACTTCAGATTTAATTTACCAAGTGATTAAAGCCCTTGGTAAAAATAGTCGACTTGTAATAAATGCCGTCACTCTTGAGTCCCAGGCTCTTTTGTTAAAAAAATACAAGCAGTTTGGCGGTAATTTGAAAAAAATTAATATATCCAAGCCTAAGCCTATTGGGGGAAAAACAATTTGGTCAGCTCAATATAATATAATCCAATGGAGCTTTAAAACATGATTGCAGGAATTGGCTTTAGATCTACAGTTACTATTACATCATTTAACGAGTTATTTGAAAGTTATATTAAAAGGTATAGTGCTTTTACAGTTGCTACCTCAAAGGAAAAAGCAACGAATGCAGTTTTTTTAAAATTTGTCAATACAAACCACTTAAAATTGATCCAGATTGAGGAAGACGCTATTTACAATATGATCACACCTACTTTTTCCCATTTGAGTAAGAAGTTTAAAAATGTTGGTAGTTTTTGTGAAGCTGCAGCACTTGCTGCTGGAGGTACCGCATCCAAAATTATTTGTGAGCGGAAAATCTCTTCTGATAGGCTTGCTACCATCGCAATCGCAGAAATGGATGGAAATTAAATTGACTGTACACTTCATAGGCGCAGGTCCTGGTGATCCCGAGCTCATAACGCTTAAAGGAAAAAAACTTTTGGAAAAATGCTCTATCTGTTTTTTTGCAGGATCGATCATTCCAGAAGAAATATTATCCCATTGCGGCCCTTCAACAAAAAAAATAAATACAGCACCCCTATCACTTTCTCAAATTATTAAAAAAATAGAAAAATTTCATAATGAGGGTCATGAGATTGCCCGGCTTCACTCTGGTGATCTATCTATATGGTCGGCAGTGAATGAACAAATACGCGAATTAATAAAATTAGAAATCCCTTTTAGCATGACGCCAGGAGTAACTTCTTTTTCAGCTGCCGCTTCAAGTTTAAAACAGGAACTAACCAAGCCCCAAATAGCCCAATCTATAGTTCTCACTAGAACCGAAGGTAGGGCATCAAAGATGCCTGAAAATGAAACTTTGGAAAATTTTGCTAAAAGTGGCGCTATTCTTGCGATACATCTATCAATTCATGATATTGCAAAAGTGGTCAAAAAAGTGAAGCCTTTCTATAACGGTTCTTGCCCGGTAAAAGTTGTGTGGAAGGCATCTTGGCCAGAGGAACAAATTATTCATTCAGATTTAAGTAATATAGAAAAAGCGATACCTGAATATATTGATAGAACAGCTTTGATACTTATTGGTCCGCATTTAGACACCGCAAATTATACAGCAAGCAAATTGTATGATGAAACCTATGATAGGAGATTTAGAGAAATAGATGTCACTGGAAGAAATCATAAATAGGCGAGGTGTAATTATTTCAGCACCGGCGTCAGGAGCTGGAAAAACGACTGTAACTCTGGGTCTTATTAACGCTTTTGCCCGTAACAGGTCTGTACAACCTTTCAAGAGTGGCCCTGACTATATAGACTCAAAATTTCAAAGTGTTGCCGCAAATCGTCCTTCATATAACTTAGATACATGGGCAATGTCATCTAGGGATATCCTTAATATGATAGGCATGGTGGCCCCTTCGGATATCTGTATTGCTGAAGGGTCAATGGGATTATTTGATGGAGTAATAAGCAAGGGTGCAGGTGGAAATGGTTCCACCGCAGATCTAGCAAGTATAACGAATTGGCCAGTAATTTTAGTAGTCGACTGCGCAAAGCAGGCTCAATCTGTAGCTGCTTTGATTACCGGTTTCAAATCATTTAGACATGACATAACAATCGGTGGAGTAATTCTAAATAATATATCAAGCAAAAGGCACGAAGCTTTAGTAGTCAGTGAAGTTTCAAAAACAAAAGTTCCAATTCTAGGGGTTATCCCTAGATCTAACGAACTAACTATCCCAGAAAGACACTTAGGTCTGGTCCAAGCAGAAGATTTATCTGACTTGGAACCACTAATTTTTAGGCTTGGAACACTCATTGAAGAAAATTGTGATCTAGAAGCAATAGCTTGTACTGCAAGAAAAAGCTCTCCTGCAATACCAAATTTACAAAAAATTACTCCTCCTGCGCAGAGAATAGCTATTGCGAGAGATAATGCATTTACCTTTACTTATTCCCATTTGATAGAGGGATGGAAGAAACAAGGCGCTGAGATTTCCTTTTTCTCTCCGCTAAACGATGAGCCCCCTTCAAAGAGTGATGATATGGTCTGGTTGCCAGGAGGATACCCTGAACTCTACCTGGGTCGCTTATCTGAGTGCAAAAACTTTAAGAATGGACTTATTGATTTTAGTAAGAAAGGACCAGTGCACGGAGAGTGTGGTGGCTATATGGTTTTGGGAAGAAAAATTATTGGTGAAGGTGGTCAGGCATATGACATGATTGGTATGTTTGATTTGGTTACTTCTTTTGAAAAACGCAAGCTCAATCTAGGATATCGAAAAGCTAAGGCTATTGAGCCTTTTTTTGGAATCAAAAGGGGTTCCACTGTTCTTGGACATGAGTTTCACTATACGACAGTTGTCGAAATAAATGATGCTCCTATTGTCTTTGTAGAAGATGCTTACCAAAATGAGTTAGGTCAGTCAGGCTCCAAAAACTCTAATGCTACTGGAACATTTTTTCATCTTATTGGGAGCGAACAATGACTATTAGCTTTGTCAGTTCTGGTCCCGGCAATCCAGACCTTCTTACTGTACTAGCATTAAAAAGAATTAGTGATGCGGATATTATTTTCTATGATGATTTATCCGCCGGCGAAATACTTAATCTTGCAAAAAAAAGCGCCACACTTTTGAGTGTGGGGAAAAGAGCGGGGCTTGCATCACCAAAGCAAAATCAAGTATCTAGATTACTTGTAGAGTATGGTAGAACAGGAAAAAAAATTGTACGGCTGAAGTCGGGTGATAGTAGTATTTTTTCAAGATTAGAGGAAGAAATTACAGCATTAAATGAAAATGGGTTAGAGTTTGAAATAATCCCAGGAGTATCTTCAGCAATGGCTGCGGCGGCTGCTGCAAAAATCCCGTTAACCCGAAGAGTTATGTCTAGACGTGTACAGTTCATAACTGGACATGATTTCAATGGTGAACTTCCCGATGACTTAAATATTGCATCTTTAATTGATCCAAATTGTACAACCGTAATCTTCATGGGAAAAAAAACTTTCCCTAATCTAGCTCAGATTCTTTTAGAAAATGGTCTTGATATCAAAACAAAAGTCCTCATAGCGGAAGACATTTCAAGAAAAGAGGAAAATATCACAAAGGGTACGATAGAGGAGATTTTAATCTACCTAAAGGACATTCAAAGCAATCATCCTGCAGTTATAATTTTTGGACCGTTACTTTGAGTATTAACTTATATCTAATAGGATTAGGTTTCGGAGATGCAAAGCATGTAACAGAAGAAGCAGCTGAGACAATCAAGAGTTGTAATTTGATACTAATCGGAAAGAAAAAAGACGAAAAATCCGAGATCGCTGACCTTAAAAAGAATATTTGTAAATCTTTCATAAAAATTAATAGTGTGAAGTTTAAGGAATTTATTATACCGGAGCGGCAATTAACCAATAAAAAATATATCAATTCAGTTATAGACTGGCATGATGATATCGCGAAAAGATGGGTCGACATAATTAATGAATATACTACCAGCACTGCAAGAAGAAACATAAACGTCGGAATTCCCATATGGGGAGACCCTTCATTGTACGATAGTAGCCAAAGAATTGCTTCGCGAGTTAAAAACACTTTATACCATACCTCCATCAAATTGATTCCTGGTCTCTCTTCAATACAGTTGCTTGTTTCTGCATTTGGAATTCCCTTTAACGAAATCGGGAAACCGGTCTTGATTACTACAGGCCGGCTTCTAAAAGAAAGAGGATGGCCAGATGGAACGGAAACAATTTACGTTGTTTTAGATGGAGAGTGCTCATTTACATTTTTAAAAGACAATAATATCTATATCTGGTGGGCTGCATATCTCGGAATGACAGAACAAACTCTTATTAAAGGCGAGGTTTCAAAAATTGGAAAAGAAATTATTAAAACAAGAAATACGTTGCGTTCTGATAAAGGATGGATTTTAGATGTCTACAAATTGCAACGACTAATAGGAAACTAAGATTTATGTCTGACACATATCTGATACTTGGGGGAAGCAACTCTGGAAAATCTAGGTTTGCAGAACAATCAGCGCTAAGCTTACAAAAAAACACACATGGTAAATTGTATTACATTGCTACCGGCCTTGCTTATGACTTAGAGATGCAAGAGAAAATTAATGCGCATAAGAGGAGAAGAAATCAAAAATTTGAAACGATAGATTCTCCTGACCTAAGTGCAGATATAATCAAAAACTCGAAACCGCAGGACATAATTTTGATTGATTGTATATCAATGTCTGTATCGAACATTTTAACACTAAGTCAGTTTAGAGATCGACGCATTGATGACATTAGAGATGATCTAAAAAAGTGTAAATCCACCTTGATTATAGTCGGACAGGAAACCAGCCTTGGCATCTTACCAGCTAACGAACTATCTAGAAAATTTCTAAAAGTATCAGGAAAATTGAACCAAGATATAGGTCGTTTTGCAAATAGCGTAACTTTAGTCGTCGCAGGACATTCTATAAAAATTAAATGAATGCAATAGCTTTTCGTATTATCTACCTTCTTTTAATCGGTTCAGTTAACTTTCCACTTTATAGAGCAACCCATTGAGGCAATTTGGTCACTTGGTCCCTTTCCAGTTTGAGCTACACCTTTCATTGCTTCGAAGAGATCTCTTTTTAAATCAACTGGACCGGCCTCTTTCCTAGATGCATCTAATCTTCCTCTATACTGTAGTTTGTGATCCTTGTTAAATCCAAAAAAATCTGGAGTACATACAGCATTGTACAGCTTAGCCACTTCTTGGGTCTCATCATACATATATGGAAAAGTAAAATTATGCTTAGCAGCCAGCTTTTTCATGTTATCGAAGGAATCCTCTGGGTAACTAATTACATCGTTTGAACTAATGGCCGCTATACCAACCCCAAGCTTTTGTAAATCACTGGCGTCTCGAACAATTCGATCCAAAATAGCCAGCACATAAGGACAATGATTGCATATAAACATTATCAATAAACCATTAGCCCCGCTAACTTCTTTTAGAGTATATTTTTTTCCATCAACAGATGGCAAGTTAAACTCTTTTGCTTGCCAACCAAAATCACAAACTGGAGGAATTTCTGCCATTTTTTATCCTTCTATTTTTAGGGCGCTTTCAGCAGCTTCCCTTATTCTCTTAATATTTTGCCCATACACGATTGGGTTGTTGACGCTACCATTTGAAAAAACAGCCGATCCAGCCACCAAAATATCAGCTCCTGCTGAAACTACACTAGGTGCAGTATCGGCAGTTATTCCTCCATCGACCTCGATTAAAAAATCTTTATGCTTTTTTAGATTAGCTAATCTTTCAATTTTTCTTAGTTGAGAGGAAATAAACTTCTGACCCCCAAAACCTGGGTTAACCGTCATAACACAAATTAAGTCTACCAAATCTACTAACTGGTCAGCCACTTCGCATGAGGTGCCTGGGTTTAAAGCTAACCCCACCTTTACACCAAGGCTATTTATTGCCTGCAGAGACCTATGAATATGTTGCCCTGCTTCGAAATGAACTGTTATCATATCCGCACCCGCTTCAGCAAAAGCTTCAAGATATTGATCTACAGGTGAAATCATCAGATGGACATCCATAAACGTTTTGATATGGGGTCTAATTGCCTTGCAGGTTTCTGGTCCGAAAGTTATGTTCGGCACAAAATGACCATCCATAACATCAATGTGGATCCAATCGCAGCCCTGCTCTTCTACAGCTTCAATTTCTTTGCCAAAATTTGCAAAGTCAGCAGATAGTATGGATGGTGCAATTTTTATTGACTCTCTGGACAATAGTGGTTCCATTTATAATAAAAACTTATTTTGATTACTATGGGAGATAATGCAAATGTCAACTCAAAATGTAAAAGCAGCAGTAATAGATGAAAATGGTGGAAGTGAGAAATTTAAGATAATTACACAAGAGGTTGGCTCTCCAGGAAGTGATGAAATACTTATAAAACACAAGGCTATAGGCCTTAATTTTATTGACGTATATCACAGAACACGACTCTCAGATAACTATGCAGTCGCACTACCTGCAGTGCTTGGCATGGAGGCTTCGGGAATAGTTGAAGAAGTGGGAGATGGTGTTAATCACTTAGTTTCTGGCGATCGCGTTGCATATGCTGCTACTCCGCCAGGGGCCTATTGTGAGGCCAGGGTTATGCCTGCTAAACAAGTTTGTAAGCTTCCTGATGAAATATCATTTGAGGAAGGTGCCGCGATGATGCTTAAGGGGTTAACTGTAAAATATCTTTTTCACGATACAACAGAATTGAAAAGTGGAGACCAGATTTTATTCCATGCAGCTGCAGGTGGTGTCGGATTGATTGCCTGTCAGTGGGCTAGAAGCGAAGAATTAGAATTGATAGGCACTGCCGGTTCTGATGAAAAGTGTAAGTTGGCAAAAAAATTTGGTGCATCTCAAGCTATAAACTATTCTACGCAAAACTTTTCTAAAGAAGTTATGAAACTAACGAATGGTATTGGAGTTCCGGTTGTCATGGATTCTGTTGGTAAAACTACCTTTGATGATTCTTTAAGTTGTTTAAAAGACTTTGGGATATTTATCTCGTTTGGTAATGCATCAGGTAATATTGATCCTATAGATATAGGAATCTTAGCAAAAAAATCACTTAAAATAACTAGAACTGGTCTCTTTACTCATATAAGTGACTTTACCCGCTGCCAAGAGATGGCAAAGGTTCTTTTTGGAAAAGTAGTTTCTGGTGATGTTAAAATACAAATAGACCAAACCTTCTCATTGAACGATATTGCTTTGGCTCACGACTCTTTAGAAGCACGAAAAACAACAGGTTCAACGGTTATAACGATATAAACCCTAACTAGCGACCTTATATCTAGTCCCTTTGGCTGGAGGGTCCTCTGGAGGCCCAGCAAAACATTGAGCATACTTCATCCACTCAATTGCTGGTTCGCCAGTTATAGACAATTTTGTATCAGCAAAATTTCGCACCTGGGTTACTACTTGAGCAAATTCAACTGCGGTTCCTTCAATCTTTGAAGAACTCTCTTTATCATTCCACTCCCAGACTTCACCAGATGGTGAATTTAAAATAATGTAAGGTGTTGGCTCAGGGATTGCTAAGTTCCTATTAACAAAAGTCCATCCGTACGCAATAACGCCCATATGTACTATGTTTTTTATTCTATCCTTTTCTTCTCTGTCCTTACCTAGCGCATCGAAGACTTCCTGACCATGAGCCCAGGTTTCCATGTGTCGTGCAGTTATCTTAGAACGAGCACTCATTTCTGGTCCTCCCCATTTAACTCTTTTTTTTGGATCGGCATCTTTATACGCATTGAAAACATCTTCGACACTTTGCCACCAGTCATCTAATAATTGATTCCCGGTCACACCATTTAACCACGGCACTTGCGCCTCAACTAAAGATTTACCATCTAAGACTTGGTCATTTATTGGTTTCCAAAAATTATCAAAGTGATCTCCACCTTTTAAAGTCTCAACCGCACCATAATTAAATAGGTATAAATGCCCAATCACATCCTCTATTGTCCAATTTTTGAACAATGTCGCAGTTGACAAACAACCCACACCCTCAGCATTCAGCAACTCATGTAAGTCTTTACTCTCGTCAAAAAAATCTTTTGCCTGTTCCACCTTATGCCTCCTCTAGTGCACCATTTAGTCTCTCATAAGCTTCGATAAAATCTGTCTTAAAGTCTTGTACTACTTCCCCAGCGGACTTCGTTTCATTCATCAAACCAACCGCTTGACCAACCCAATAGGTTGCAAGGTCAGCAGCTTGCTTATTTCCAGCTAATGAAAGCTTGTCAAGCTTTCTCAATGCTGGCTCAGCCACTAAAGGTTGAACTGGCGATGGTAGAGGCTGAACTTGGTCACTGTTTTCCCATGCATCTGTCCAAGGTGATCTTAGTTGCCTAGAGTGCTTTCCAGTTCTACTTTTTGATCTTACGGTGTCAGCAGAAGAAGCACTTAGCATTTTCTCTTTGACAATTGGATTCGTCTCGGCTTCCGTTGTTGTGAGCCAAACGGAGCCACACCATGCGCCTGATGCTCCCATAGCCATAGCGGCAGCCATCTGACTTCCAGAAGCTATACCTCCTGCTGCCAATATAGGTACATCTTTTATATCCTTAATCGCGTTATACACTTCTGGAATGAGAACCATTGATGATACTTCACCACAATGCCCTCCGGCTTCTCCACCAGCCACGATCAAAACATCAACTCCTGCATTGATTTGGTTGATTGCATGTTTTTTTGCCCCAACTAGTGCGCCGACTTTCACTCCCGCATCTTTTGCCATATCAACCATTTGTTTTGGAGGCATGCCAAGTGCATTTACAATCATCTTAATTGGGTGGTTAAAGGCAACTGTTAATGACTCATGAGCACCCTCTGGTGTCATGTTTTTTCCAAATCGCAAATGATTTTTTCGGTCCTCTTCCAATTCATTCGGATCTACGTCAATGCCATTATTTTCAAGTATGTTGTGCGCAAAATCCTTATGGCTCTGAGGAATTTTTCCAAGCATATCCTCGTCGGATAGATTTTCTCCCTTTCCTACAAAATTATTTGGAACAATGAGATCAACCCCATAAGGCATTCCGTTAACTTGGGAATCTATCCAATTTAACTCAATCTCTAATTCGGGTCCTGAAAGGTTAGTTGCTCCAAATACCCCAAAACCCCCAGCTTTCGTGACTGCAGCAACCACATCTCTGCAATGCGAAAAAGCAAATAGTGGAAATTCTATACCTAGTTCCTTACACAATTTAGAATTCATTTTTCACCCTCCTGTTTAATATTTAGCAAATCCTCATCTACGGAAACCTGGTTACCTAAATTAGTATAAATATCCGAGACTTCTCCATCTATAGATGCTGTTATTTCATGCTGCATTTTCATTGCCTCTAAAATTAATATTACCTGATTCTTTTTCACCTTTTCTCCCACGGTCACAAATAGTTCACGAATTACGCCATGCATAGGAGCTCTTATTTTCCCACCTTTATCTATATCCTCAATTTTTAAATCTTCTTTTATAATTTCTGCTTTAAAAGATTTTCCAAGGTAGCTTGCGAACAATTTATTTTCCTTATACTCAATAAAATCGAGTTTTATCTTTTTATTATTTAGTTCTACGTGATCTCCGTTTAGGTATACTTCCATTTTTTCTCCTTCAAAGATAATCGTAATTGAATTAGGTTTTTTGAGCTCAATATGAGCTGAGTAAATATTATCATTAGCTTTGAAAGAAAGAGGGTAATATATTGTCTTTGAATTAGACCAACCATAAAGCTCATCTTCATAACCAATAGCTTTATCGATAAGTGTTTCAGAGTACTTTGTCATCAAAAGAGCACCTAAAACTGCTACCTTATCAAACTCTATATTTTTATTACCTGATGCACTAAAATCATAGGTCTCTAAGAAAGAGGTATTAACATCTTCGTGTCTGAAGACTTCACTCGAAAGAATAGCAATAAGAAAGTCTCGATTGTTTTTTACTCCATAGAGAGCTGTATTCTGCAAAGATTGCTTCAATGTATCGATAGCTTGCTCTCTATTCTTTCCATTAGATATTACTTTAGCTAACATTGGATCATAGAAAGGGCTTATAACCTGACCTTCGACAATCCCGTCGTCATATCGAGTGTCCGGTGATTTATGTTTTCTCCAAACCTCTATCTTTCCTGTGCTTGGTAAAAAGTTTTTCCAAGGATCTTCGGCGTACAGCCTAACTTCAACAGAATGTCCACATAACTGAACTTGTTCCTGAGAAAGTGGTAGCTCCTGATCATCAGCAATATTCAGTTGCAACTCAACTAGATCAAGTCCAGTTACCATCTCAGTTACAGGATGCTCAACTTGAAGTCTCGTATTCATTTCAAGAAAATAAAAATTTTTGTCTTTATCTAGAAGAAACTCTATTGTGCCTGCTCCTGAATAGTTAATCACTTTTCCCGCAAGACATGCAACTTCTCCCATTTTTGTCCTCAACTGAGTATCAACAACAGGAGATGGGCTTTCCTCGATAATCTTTTGATGTCGTCTCTGTACTGAACAATCTCTCTCACCAAGTGAGATTATATTTCCAAAGTTATCTGCCATAATTTGAATTTCGATATGCCGAGGTTCAACTATAAATTTTTCCAATATTATCTCAGATGACCCAAAGGCGCTTGAAGCTTCAGCTTTCGCAATTTCACAGCTTTTCTGCAGATCTGAAATATTATTAACGAGCCGCATTCCTCTTCCTCCTCCTCCAGCCGCAGCTTTGATCATTAAGGGAAATCCAACACTCTCAGCCGCTAATTGAAGTTCCCTATCGTTCTTATTTGCCACCTCAGCTCCTGGGATACAAGGAACGCCAGCTTCTTTCATAATCGCTTTTGCTTTTGCTTTGTTTCCCATAGCCTCTATCGCTTTTGACGAAGGTCCTACAAAAGTAACTTTTGCTTTTTCACACGCTTCTGCAAAATCGCTATTTTCGGAAAGGAATCCGTAGCCAGGATGTACTGCATCACATCCGGTACTCAAGGCTACTTCCATGATTTTTTCAATTGAAAGATAAGACTCAGCTATTGGACCCTTACCAATATTAACACTTTGATCTGCAAAATTTACGTGTGGTGATTGCTCATCAGCATCAGTGTAGACAGCAACCGTTAAAAGCCCCATTTTTTTTGCTGTCTTCATTACTCGTAAAGCTATTTCACCCCGATTAGCTACAAGTAGTTTCCTTAATGAACGCAACTCACTCAAAGCTAATCTCCATACCAATAGGGTTTTCTCTTTTCTGCAAAAGCGGCTAAGCCCTCCTTTGCTTCTTCACCCAGCATACACTCTGCGAACTTACCAGAGGCAAATTCAGAAAGCTCTTCCAAGCTCGAGTCTCTTGAATAGCTCAGTATTTCTTTCGTAGCAGCGGTAGCCATTGGAGCACACTTTTTCGTTGCTTTATCAAAACTTATAAAAAAATCTTCTAGAGCGTCTTTATTCTCGACTAAATTATCCGCAAGGCCGAACTCTACAGCCTCCGTCGCATTAAATTCCATGCCAGTTAACATCAGTTTACTAGCTACTCTCAGCCCCAACCTTTTTATCAAAAACGGCGAGATTTGAGCAGGAGTAAGTCCAATTGCTGTTTCTGAAAGTGAAAAACGCGCCTCTTTTGTCACGGCCACAATGTCTGCACAAGCAACCATTCCTAATCCTCCAGCAAACGCTGGTCCGTGTACCAAAGCAACGACTATTTTGGGAAGCTGTGATAGTATCTTGAATAACTTTCCTGCTTCTAAATTCATTGTTCGTACTTGATCGAAGTCGGGAGTTTGTAAAACAAAATTTCTTCTAAAGTCTTTAAGGTCTGCTCCCGCACAAAATGCGTCACCAGAACCTTCAATACTCACTCCTCTAATATTTTTATCTTCCTTTACGTTCTCAAGAATAGATAACAATTCAGTGGTCATTTTTTCCGATAAAGCATTTTTTACATCTGGTCTATTTAATATTAGACGTACCCACCTATCATGATTGTTAACCAGAATTGTCTCATACTGAGTTTTCACTTTTACATCCTCGCTATTCCAAAATTATTCGGCCTTAATTTTCTTACTTTTGATTCTAGGCAAGTTATTAGGCAGAAACCTAGAACTTTTCTTGTATCTCTAGGATCAATCATTCCATGATCAATTAACCTACCTGAAGTTATAAAGGCGTCAGACTGGCTATCAAAGTGCTCTTGGATCCCTTTGATTTGAGTACTAAAACTATCTTCATCAATTTCTTTGCCTTTCCGAGCGGCTGAATTTCTAAGCACATGCTCCATTGTTTTTGCTGCCTGCTGACCTCCCATCACGCCTGTTTGCGCATTGGGCCAAGTCAGTAGAAAATCTGGATTGTATGAATATCCGCACATACCGTAGTTTCCCGCGCCAAAGCTAGCACCGATATAAAGCGCTATTTTGGGAACATTAACATTCATAACGGCCTGAATCATTTTAGCACCATGCTTGATCATTCCAGCGTGCTCGTATTGAGTTCCAACCATATATCCTGTGGTATTATGTAAAAAAATGATTGGTCTGTTTACTTGATCGCATAATTGAAAAAAGTGAGCAGCTTTTGTTGCACCGTTTGGATCAATTGGACCATTATTACCTATTAGTGCGCACGGTATTCCAAAAATATTTGCTTGAATACATACAGTTGAAACTCCGTAATCTGGTTTAAACTCAATAAAATCAGAATTATCGACGATCCTACATACCAGCTCTCTTACATCATAGGGCTTTCTATAATCAGTAGGAACGATGCCTATGATTTCGTCTGACGAATACTTGGGGGGGCAGAAAGTTCCTTGCACTTACACCAGTAAAATCTCTGTCCCAACCCAATGACTTGACCACGTCTCTTGCAATTTCTATAGCGTGCTTATCATCTTCTGCCAAGTACTCAACTAATCCGGTAATTTTTGAATGAACTTCCGCTCCTCCAAGATCTTTATCAGAGGACTCTTCCCCTGTAGCAGCCCTCAACAAGTTAGCTCCTGCTAGTGCCGCCATACCATTTTCTTTTACACCAATTACATAATCACTCATACCTGGCATGTATGCACCGCCAGCGGTTGACAGACCATGGAGCACCGTAATTATTGGGATACCCATTGCACTCATTTCCGCCAGACCCGCAAAAGCTCCTCCACCCAATGCCCATAATTCAACCTTATATTGCATCAGATTTGCACCCGCACTTTCTACCAAATGAACAAGAGGCAGCTTGTGTTTTTTTGCCATGTCTAAAAGTAACAGCCCTTTTTCTATAGTTTTAATAGTAGTTGCTCCCGCATTTATTCCACTATCGTCTATGTAAATTAAACACTTGATTCCTGAAACATATCCAATCCCTCCAATTAGACTAGACCCAGGAATACTAGTTTCCGGGTCTGGGTCATCTACACAATACCCGGCCATATTAAACAGTTCTAAAAACGGAAGACCTGGATCTAACAACGCACCTAATCTTTCTCTGGGAGATAATTGGTTTCTTTTCTCAAATATATCTCTGCGTTTTTCTGAGGTTTGAGCTGCTCTTTCAAGAAGTAAATTCATTTTGTCTAAAAGGGCTTTATTTTCTTTTGTATTAGTTTCAAAAGAAGGAGAGGACATATCAATTTTACTTACGAACACTTAACACCTATTTTAGTATATTTTTAATTTATTCAATTCCTTCGAATTTAAGTCAAAACATTTAGCAAGCCGGTCGATAGTTGTTCACGGAGAGCGTATTTCTTAATTTTCCCTGATCCGGTGAGCGGCCATTCATCAACCTCAATCCAGACCGCTGGAGTTTTTTGTGGTGATATCTTCTTTCTAATAAAGGACTTGAGATCTGTAGATGTAAGCTTCTGCCCTTTTTCAAACTTTAAAAAACATCCAACTATTTCCCCGAACTTTTCATCAGGTAGTCCTACAATCGCCACCTCAGAAATATCATTATGCTCAAGCAAACTATTTTCAATCTCTTTTGGATAAATGTTCTCTCCACCCCTTATGATCATCTCCTTAACTCTACCAGCTATGCGAACATAGCCCTCTGCATCCATTGTTCCTAAGTCACCGGTGTGCAACCATTGCTCGTCGTCTATAGTTTCAGATGTTGCTCCAGGATTTTGATGATATTCGAGCATAGTGTTATCACCTCGGTTACAAATTTCACCGACTTCATTTAGGCCCATCACTTTATTTGTCTGAGGATCACGTATTGAAACATCCAAGTTCGGCAGGGGTTGCCCCAATGAGTTAGTCAAGTTTTCAAGACTGTCATCCGCCCAAGCTAGTGTGATCACTGGGCTACTTTCAGTCTGACCGTATACGATCTGAAGCCATACTCCAAATGTTTGATGAAGCTCTTTTACAAGGGTAGGCGGAACACTCGTACCTCCAGAGGTCATACCCTTTAGTTTAGATTCTTGATAATTACCCTTTTTCCACTCTTCCAATATCTCCACAAACATAGTTGGAACTGCGGTTAGAAAATTAATTTTTTCCTTCTCAACTACTTCACACCAGTTCTTGGCATCGAATCTTTCCATAATATAATGTGTCGCTCTCATGGCTAAGCATCCGAGTGTAGCCATCCCTGCGCCAGACGTATGAAACATTGGCATGCAATTTAACCAACGATCACCCTTTTCCAAACCCATTCTAGTTTGAAAACTTTTTGCATTATTAAATAGACCCATATGGTGCAATTTTGCGCCCTTGGGAAATCCAGTTGTACCAGACGTAAATTGTATTTGAACAGGATCTCTAGGAGTGACCTCTGGGAGAGAATTAGTAAGTGACTCACTCCCACTGTTATTTAAACCAAATAATTCATCCCAATCTTGAATATCTACCATCCTCTTTACAGACGGCATTTTTTCCGTAACTTTCTTTGCGATATCCCACATTGGATTGCCACGAAAACTCTTGGCTACATATAACTCTTCACTCTGCGATTTCTCAAGAACATACTTAAGTTCATCCTCTTGAAAAGACGGGTTAACTGTTACTAAGACCAGTCCAGCAATAGATGCGGCAAACTCTATAATTACCCATTCAGGGTAATTTGGTGCCCAAACTGCAACTCGCGTTCCTTTTTTATGCCGTGAAGACATTCGCTTCGCCAACTCAAGACAATCTTTGTAAAGCTCCTCATATGTCCATGACCTTCCTAAAGAGCCCTCATCTTGCACCTGAACCAAAGCCATCATAGTTCCAGAATCTATTGAGGCCTTTCTAAGTTCTTCTCCTATCGTAGTGTTCAATATCTCCTCAGTCTTAACCGCAGGGAAATATGCTTCTTTTAAATCACAATGAAACTCTTTTGACCTCTTGTTTGAATCCATTTATTTCGACCTTTACACTAACAAATTCTTTGGAACTTTAATTTTACAAGACAATAAAACCTGTGCATACCCTTTTCCTTGAGGGTCATTTCTTAAACTAGTAGTACCTCCACCACCAAGCACATCGTGTAGCACAAAATTTACTCCCGAAATTCCAGGAAGATAATGGCGATCAATTTTATCATTTTCCAAAAAATGAGAAAAAATTTCTATTATTTTTTCTTCAGAGAAAGTATCCCAGATATAGGGTAGTAGATTTGGGTGTCTCGCTATAATACCAATATTTGCCTTGTTACCCTTATCTCCAGACCTACCCCAAGCGATCTCTTCTAGGGAAACTTCTATTAATTGAACTCCCTTATATAAATTAGAGATATTAGGTTCTGATAAATTTATATTAGCAAAGGAAGATGGAACACTTACCGCATGAGCAATTTCAATTGGCTCGCTGGGTGCATCATCAATTTGCAAGGTAAACTCAACATTTTCTTTTTTATATAAAAAGGAAAACAATGAAAGGATCGGAGATGGCTTAGGTCGTGCTCCAGCGAAACCACTCAGCCCTGGAGGTGATGACAAACCGAGACCAGTCGCGTCTTTTAAAAAAACTCCAACTCCTTTTGGGTTTTCGTGTTTAACAGCAATTTTTGCAAACACCTCACTAGAATTCTGTGAATTCTTTCGTGGTCCAAATTGACTGCCTGACCCTATTATCTCAACGCTCTCTTCAATAAAAGGCTCTAATTTTTTTCTCTGCAATGAGTTTCTCGATCTTGACAGTGCTGCCTTTGCAAAAGCATTGGCCTTATCTGTAGCGTCTGATCCATAGAAACCAAATAAGTGCCCTCCTCGATATCCTGCCTCATAAGTGAGGCAAACCTTGTAACTTTCACTCGGTTGTTTTCCCTTTGCTCCACTTACAAGAACTCGATCCTTTTCTATTTCGGTAATTTCAACATGTGAAAAATCACAGTTAACGTCTGGAAGTAGATAATTTTTCGGATCCCCTATTTCATACAACATTTGCTCAGCGACAGTACCAAAGCTTACAACTCCACCAGTATCTTTTGCTTTTGTGATAACCGCTTTTCCATCTTTTTCTATCTCTGCTATTGGATAACCGATCTGATCAAAAGTTCCTTTAATAGATTTCCAATCAGTAAAATTGCCTCCCGTAATTTGAGTTCCACACTCGAGAAGATGCCCAATAAGACTGCCCGAAGATAAAAGATCAAAATCTTCCGCGCCCCAACCAAAGTTATAAATACATGCAGCTAACGTCACTGCACTATCCACACACCTTCCGGTTATCACTATGTCAGCGCCTTTTTCTAATGCCCTTACAATAGGCTGAGCTCCAAAATAAGCGTTTATGCTGCCGATTTTTTCCTTTTCTGGGAATTCATTGCCTGAGAACATTTCGGTTGGTTTCAAGCTTTTTATGTTATCTATTCCTGGAAGTAGATTATCCCCTTCGATTACTGCTACTTTAAGAGACAATCCCTGCTCCTCAATTTTCTCTCTTAGAATAATAGCACAAGCCGATGGGTTCACCCCTCCAGCGTTTGAAATTATCTTCGTGTTGGTTTCGGATATCCTTTTTAAATTTGGAACCATAGCCTCTGAAATAAAATCGGTAGCATATCCTACATTAGGGTCTTTTGCCTTTACCCGCGCCATTATAGCCATAGTAATTTCGGCTAAATAATCATATACAATGAAATCAAGATCATCATGTCTAAGGAGTTGCTCGGTAGCTTGTGACGCATCTCCCCAATAACCGGATGCACCCCCAATTTTCAATAAATCTTTTTTCAACGTTCGAGCTCTCATTTGTGTCTTTTTAAGTCTACATAAATATGTGATACTAATAAAAGTCCTTTTTTTGAATTTTGACAACAGATTAGGAAAATTTATGAAGAACCCATTTGATACACCAGAGAGAGAAGAATTCAGAGCCCAACTCAAAGCATTTGTTGATAAAGAAATAAAACCCTACGTCAATGATTGGGATGAAGAAGGAAAGATACCTTGGGATCTTCATCAGAAAGCTGGAGCGCTAGGTGTCTGGGGTTTTGGAATTGATGAAAAGTATGGTGGATTAGGAGAAGACGATAATTTCCTAAGAGCAATATACAACGAAGAATTTGCGAAATGCGGAGCTGGAGGAGTTGGCGCAGCTATGGGTGGGCGAATGATTTCCCTTGAGCCGATACAAAGACTGTGTTCATCGGAGATAAAAGAAAGAGTCCTTAAAGATATAGTCACTGGAAAAAAAGGCTCAAGCTTGGGAATAACCGAGCCAGGTGGGGGCTCAGATGTAGCAAATATGAAAA
>CACGMO010000003.1 GCA_902574225.1 uncultured Alphaproteobacteria bacterium | reverse complement strand
GATTTTCTTTGTAAAAATTATTCAAATATTCCAGTGCCATTTTTCCAGGTAAATTGGTAGAATCTCCGTTCCAATAGAGCAAATCAAAGCGAGGGGGCTTTTTCCCCATTAAATATGATCGAACAGCGGGCCCATAAACTAAATCATTTGAGCGTAAAAAACTGAAAGTTTGAGCAAGAAACGACCCTTCCATATACCCTACCTTTTCGATTTGTCGATTTATCTCATCTAGATATTCATCTGTAATAAATAATGACAAATCTCCGGGGTCTTCAAAATCGGTTAGCGTAGTAAAAAAAGTTGCAGAATTAACGAAGTTTTTACCCTTTTTGCAAAGGTAAGATAAGGCCGTAGCTAAAAGTGTTCCTCCTATGCAGTATCCTATGCAATTTATTTTTTCCTGCTCTGTAATAGCTTTAACTACTTTTGAGGCTTCAAAAAAGCCTTTTTCAATATAATCTGTGAAATTAACCTCAGTATGCTCCTTACCAGGATTTACCCAGGAGATAATAAACGTTGAAATGCCTTGTTCTACTGCGAATTTAACGAAACTATTTCTAGGTTGAAGGTCTAAATTATAAAACTTGTTGATCCAAGGAGGAACAATGAGTAGGGGAGTCTTTGAAACCGTCTCCGTAAGTGGCTTATAGTGTATTAACTCAAATAAATCATTTCTGAAAATAACCCGGCCTTCAGTAATAGCAAGATTTTCTCCTACTTCAAATGCCTGTGTGTCTGTCAGGGATACTGTTAGATCACCAGTACTATTTTCTACATCAGTTACAAGATTTTCGAGACCGTCAACCAAAGACTTTCCATTAGTTTCAAGAGCTTGTGTTAGAGCTTCGGGATTGGTCCCAAGAAAATTAGAAGGAGAAAAAAACTCAATCATCTGTTTGGTAAAAAAACTTATCTGCTTTTTATCAGTCTTGCTCAATCCATCTAAATCATCAATTGTTTCTTCAATGATCTTTGACGATATAGTGTAATGCTGTTTTATTAGTTTAAAGTATAGGTTTTCATCCCAACCCTGATCAGCCTTTTCAAGCTCCTTCTTTTGATCTTTTTTGGAACCAGCACTTTTAAGAATATCATTTTGGATACTTGTCCAATTTTCCAAAGTGGACTTGTAATATTTCACTTGGTTTTCAATAAGCTTCGTTGGATTAGACAAAATCTCTGAAAAATATTTTGCAGAAGCTTTATAATATAATTCTTGAGAAGGTTGAGTTTTAACCTCAGGATCAGGTGTTTTAGAAGATAAAGCAATTACGAGTCGCTTTGTAAGCGTGTCTAGTTTGTCAAAATTGTTGAGTAACTCCGTGTATTCTTTGGGACCTACTGCAACGTCATCTTTCAGATTATTGTTTTCTTCTTGCACTTTCATTGCTATCGTTATTAATAGAGTAGATATAAAACCTTAATTTTAAAAAGCTAGTAAAAACTATGCTATTACCTACATACGACTATTTCGAAAATTTAAGACAATACAATAAGTGGGTCGCGTCAACAACAAGAGCTTTTTGGGAAAACCCATTATTTGGTTTGTACCCAAGTCCTATTCCTTCAACTCTTGCAGCGTGGGGAAAGGTAACTGAGCACAGCTTATCGAGAATTACGTCTAAGCCTGACTGGGGAATAGACTCTGTTATCTCGGACGGAATTGAGTATCTTGTAGCGTTAGAGACAATTAAAGAGCTTCCTTTTTGTAATCTGATTAAATTTAAAAGCACACGACGAAAGAAAATAGATCGAAAAGTGCTAATCATTGCTCCAATGTCTGGACATTACGCAACGTTGACTAGAAATACTGTTATTTCTCTTCTTCCTAACTGTGATGTGTATGTGACTGACTGGAAAAATGCCCGAGATGTTCCTTTTTCTGCAGGTAAGTTCGATATTGAAGATTTTACAAAGTACTTGGTAGATTTTTTTCGTGATCTATCGCCAGACCTCAATGTTATGGCTGTTTGCCAACCAGCTCCTCTTGCGCTAGCAGCTGCAGCGATTACTTCAGAAAGATTTCCTGAATTTAATCCAAAATCACTTACTTTGATAGGTGGCCCAATCGATCCTGATGCCAATCCAACAGATGTCACGGACTTTGGTCACAGAACCTCGATGGAGGCACTTGAGTCAACTGTAACCATGCCGGTCGGATTGAATTATAAAGGAGTAGGACGTGAAGTATATCCGGGAGCAATCCAATTAGCGTCATTTATGGCAATGAACCAGGAGACTCATAGCAAAGCTTTTATCGATCAAATTGAAAAAGAAGCCGCAGGTCAAGCATCAGAATATGATAGACACAACAAATTTTATGACGAATATCTAGCAGTTATGGATATGACAGCTGAATTTTATCTCTCAACAGTAGATAGGATATTTAAAAAGCGAGAGATCGCTAAGAATGAGTTTTCTATTGATGAACAACCTGTTGATCTTAGAAAAATCACTACCATTCCAACATTTATCATTGAAGGCACTAACGATGATATTTCAGCACCTGGTCAATGCTCTGCAGCTTTAAAGATTTTGAATAAGTTACCAAAAAATATGAAGTTTTCACATATACAAGATGGGGCAGGTCACTACGGTATTTTTAGTGGAAAGGCTTGGCGAATAGAGATACGGCCACTTTTTCTTGAATTTATAGATAATAAATGCAGCTAATTTAAAAATTGGATTATTCTTCAGGGTTTGTAAGCTTTTGATCTTTAATATTGTCAGCTGTAACAAAACGCTGCATCTCAGAAGGCATAGTTATCATTAGTTCATGATATCCTCCTTTATCAAGCGCGTCCATAATATCATCTGCACTATCGGCATACCAATGACAGAAAAAGAAATCTTCTTTTCCCATCCAATGAGCTAGTGTCTCAGCCTTGTCAGTTTTGACTGAGTCAAAAAATTCTTGTTCAGTCATATTAGAAGTGAATTCAGTACCTTGTTTTTTCGCATCCTCATTTAACCAAGTATGCGTGCAAATGAAATGTTTTTTTCCCATTATATCTCCCAAGCTTTTACTAATAGATTACGAAAAAACGTGATTAAATCAAATTAAATAGGCTGGAAAATAAGAGTAGTCTATATTATCTAAATAAAACTTAGGGTAATAAGATATGTCTAGTGAAATTAAAGCTACAATTCCTGGTGCTTCGCTTGCGTCAACAATAAAAGTACTAGCGGGGCTTGGTCCACTTGGTGAAAAAGTTTTAAAGCAAAATGGAATAAGTGAGATTGATCCAAAAAAAAATTACCCGAGTTCCATTAGACTAAAAATATTTGAGGAGGTAAGAAGTAGATTTGGTACTGACGCATTATATGCAATTGGTATAGAGCAAGGGCTTTTAATGTTATCTATGCTACCTGATTTTGGTAAGTACATAGATAATTCTAGAAAAACATACTCGATGAGATCGGTGTCTTCAAACAATAGAACTAGAAATTTCAATTTTATAGATGAAACTTTGCCTGGGCTACAAAAAATTACAAATGATTATATGGGGCAATTTCGCAGCAATAAGCTAAAAGGTGATATAGGTTTCAAACGTATATCAGAAGATACATGGGAAATGACATTTGTTCTCGCTCAGCCGTTGAAAAATTGGAAATTTGGAATTGGAAATTATCATATTTTTCTTATTAACCTTTTTGGCGATTTGTTCGATATTGATTATAAACTTGATGAAAAAAGTGAAGATATTGATGATGGTTGGTCAAGTGGAGCTTTTATCCTCAAATTTTTACCAAATGAGACTTTAAGGGATCAAAAAGAGATAATCGCAAATACAAGACTTAAAGCGCATGAAGGTCTCATGAAAGCTGTTTTAGAGGATGCTGAACGAAAAAAAGAAGAAACCGAGAGGTTATCTGTAAATTTGGCTAAATACCTACCTCCGCAAGTCCACGAAGCAATTTTTTCTGGTGAGTTTGATACTGGAATTACCACAAAAAGACGTAAATTAACTATTTTTTTTAGTGATATTTCAAATTTTACATCTACCTCGGAAGGTCTTCAACCGGAAGATCTAACAAGGTATCTTAATGAATATTTTTCAGAGATGACTGATATTGCGCTCGATCACGGTGCAACAATTGATAAATATATAGGAGACGCAATGATGGTATTTTTTGGTGACCCAGACAGTAAGGGGGAACAAGAAGATGCAAGAGCATGCGTTAAAATGGCATTGAAAATGCGCGATAGAATATCTGATTTACAAGATAAATGGCAAAAACAAGGTTTTGCAGATCCATTCGTGATTAGGATGGGCATGAATACTGGTTATTGTAACGTAGGTAACTTTGGAAGCGACCAACGGCTTACTTATACAATTATTGGTAGTGAAGTGAATGTTGCTCAACGCTTAGAGGCATCAGCACAGCCAGGGGGGATATTGATGTCTTATGAAACTTATGCACACGCTCAGGACTTGATAGAAGTAGAGCAACTAAACAGCATTTCGATGAAAGGGGTAAAAAGAGAAATTAAAGTATTTTCGGTTTTAAATAAAATTAGACAGGGAGATAATATAAAAGAATCTTCTCATAAAATAAAGAATGTTCCAGAAAGGATAGCGGATAGGCTGGATGCTCTGGAAACCAAAATTGAAGAGATTTTGGATCGGATAAAATGAGCACACGATAGATAGGCTAGAAAAGCTTGTTTCTGAAATGATATTAAAATTAAATAAAACAGTAAACTGTGTACGTATATGTTTTTATTTAGTTTTGCCATAAATAATTAATTTAAAAAAATAACATAATATATATTATGCGCCAAATAGACTTTACCAAAATACCCAAGCCATAATTAATATTATCCACGATAATCAATATATTACACCAACTATCTCAACTCCTACTCTCTTACTCGTTACTTCAGCTCAATATTATTATGCAATAAAATCAATCATTTGCGTTTACTAAACTTGTTCATTTACAAAACACATCACTTAAAGCGTTGTTTCTTATTGTGTATTCCGAAAATCGACATACGGAGTTTTAGGATACTTTAGAGAATAATCAGCTATCGCTTTGAGCTTCTGGCTACAATCTGTCAATGCCTGTTTCATAGTGTATAAGGTAAATACGTCAGACGTTTTGGGTTGCTGCCGTTCATGCTTAATCTCCTCAAGTCTTGCCAATAAATCTCTTAAATATTCCAATTCATTGTTGAAATGGTTTGGGTGACAGCAAGGAACAGAAATGCGTGAAGAGTAAGTCCCCAACCCTACTGTCTTCCGGTAATAGCGTTCCTGTCTAATACGCTCTTGCATCGACTTAGGACTCAATCGCCTCTCATGATATTTTACGCAATGTTGTCAATTCATCATCCATATTAAGCGTTACTCTCTATAGTATAAATGGAACCGTTTATACTTCTGAATATCTGAAATAGTCTCGAAATTTTGTTATCATAGTTGAAATTAGACTTCACATATAGAGATTATGCAAACGCACTCTTCTGTCAGAATCCTGTAAAAAAATGCGATTGCGTTCATTTTTCAAATCAATCATCTCTAGATCACGACAATCATTGAAGAAAGGATTTTTTAAATTAATGTGCTATCGGCTATCTTTCTCTTTACTACCCCAACAATTTTTTGGTAACTCAAAAATTTTGGCCATATACAGAATTTGTTTTCGCACTGGCTAATAATCTCTTGATCAATGCCAATTTGTCTTTCTTTATCCAAAGTTTATTTGAAGTCCTTTTGCCACATGGTTTTAATTCTCTTAAAAACGGTAGATAGTCAATTGCGGTAAAATTTGTATCATAAAAAAACTGGTCTATTCGTTTAGATTGACCTTCTATTATAACGGCTAAGAGTGATTTTTTTTTTAGAGTTTCTGACGCACCTTGAAGGAGGTCATATTCTGACCCTTCAGTATCGATTTTCATTAAAACAGGGTTAAGATTTTTGCACTCTTTATCCAGGGTTGATAAATCTACAATAGTTGTAGATCCGCTATATGAAGCATCCACAAACAAATTTCCGCATGCTCTATCAGTTGAAAATCTTAATTTTTTTTTGCTGAGTACTTTTCTTGGTGAAGTCAGAGCGATAGCCTTCGAGCTAATTTTATTTTGTAACGAATTTGTTTCGATATTTTCCACTAGTCTACTATGAGTTGCTGGGACCGCTTCAAAAGCAATGGTATTTGCTTTAGCTACTCCTGAAACTAGTAGAGAATAGGAGCCTAGATTTGCCCCTACATCTATAAAAATGTCTTTTTCTCTTAACAAATGAATGGCAAATGCCATATCACGGAATTCGTGAAGTCCTACATAGTAAGCACTAGTCAAGCCAGTCTCTCCCTTCTCAAGTGGTAGAATTAAGTCGCTTATCCAATTGAGGTGGACTCTTTTAACACCCAAAAAGAAAATAAATTGTAGTTTTGCAAATCTTATAAGTGTCGATATTCGGCGTTTTCTCCATAAAGGATGTGTTAACAGCTCAGGTATAGAATTAGTAAGAAATGGTTTTAGTTTTGCATGCATTATAATTTCAATCAATTCATAGTAACATTAGTTTAAAGAATTCCTTTTTGTCCATAGCTGTTTGTCTTACCTAAGCAAATTCGGCTAACTTTTGGAAACCCTATCAAAGAAAACAAAAATACCGCTATAAAAATAGAGAAACTTAAGGCTCGCCTTATTTTATGTAACAAATACCAATAAATAATATTCACACAAAGTCTCCAATTTGATGAGTGATTAAGTTATATCCTAAGTTATTAAAACCATTTCGGTGATAGGGTGCAAATAAGTTTTCTCGAAAGTATTTTTAGCCTTTGAATAATCTAAATATACAAAGCTTGTAAGAAAAAATAAACGATAAACATAAACAATCATTAAATTAGAGGTTCAAGGCTGGGATAAGATTATTTCAACACTCAAATATTAACTAAAAAATGGGATCAAATCATCCTTGGCAATGTCATCGAATGCTTTCAATTTGTTCCATTATTAAATAAAGGAGTACTAGTGAAAAGAAAATATTCGGCACGCATGACTCTCATTTCTTTATGAAACTTAGTTCGTAATTACAGAATTTGATATGTTTGTCTGTTGACGAAGAATAAAGTTTATATTTGACTAAAAAAATGATAGATGGTAATGGAGTAAGGCCTTAAGGGCGCTGTTATCTTATTCTTATGAGCATATGACAAAAGAAAGTTTAGGAGATCCAGAAAAATTGGACTTGGTGGTTATTAATTTAAGAGAGCTTACGCCGGTTCTAGCGTTGTTAATATTCAAAATCCGTAAAATAGGATGATTTTTTTTCTGGCAAAAGGCCTTCTTGGAAATCATATATTTCAACTTGGATTTCTAAAAAAATATAATAAAAAACGAACACTCATGATTTTGCCTGAAATCGATGATGTCTTCAACCTGTTTCAAATGCCATGTGACAAAATTTGGTTTCCACGACATAGAGTTTTACGGTCAATTTTCTATCGATTTATTGATAAGTTTATGGCTTTTTTGGCTCGTTGGCATATTATTTCGAGTGTCCAGCAAGCCGAGCACGTCGTTAATGGATGGCTGGTCCCTGATACGAGAATTGTTGAAAACGCAGGTCTCTTCAGTTCCATAATTTATGTTAAAGAGAGTTTCTTTCAGTCGGATGAATTCTTCGAGCCAAAGTTCAAAGAAGAACTTGTAATTAGGCAGGAGCATCTAGACAGCGCTAAGATATTTCTATCACAGGTTCCAAAATCTCTGTCACCTGTGTTCATCCACGTCAGACGAACCGACTATTCGGATTACCGTGTAATGGGAACCAGTCCTCTGTTGTCTAATGACTATTATAGACGCGCGATTGTGGAAATTCAGGCAAGACTTAAACGCGTTCATTTCATCCTGCTGGGTGATGATGTCGAGTACCTCGAAAAAAATTTTGACTTTCTGTCAAACAAGAGCGTTTCAAGGCAAACGCGAGAGGTAGACTTTGCTATTATGACGCTATGTCGTGGAGGAGTCATATCAAACAGTTCTTTCGCCTGGTGGGGAGGATATCTAATGTCTGATAATGCAGTGGTGCTTGCTCCAAAATACTGGTTAGGGCTGCATCATCAAGTTTGGTGGCCAGATGGTATAAAAACAAAGCGCTTTATTTATATTGATGCTAATCCAAATTATACAACGCCAAAGTAATTACTCCCGACCTTTTTAAATTTCTAAATCTTATGCCATTTTCTATTCCGTTATATCACAATTTTTTCTTTTTTAAGCCATTCTTAATCATTTGCAGGCTAAATGGTGAATCATTCTCTGAGATTATTGCTTCGATATAAAGAAAAATTAATGCTCTAAACACATCACTGAGCTCATCATTCTTTAAAGTCTCAAGTTTCTTGCTGCTGCTAAACTTCTCACTTCTTACAAAAAACATAATTTATCAATTCGACTTGTGTTTTAGACAATGCACCTTTAATGATCCCAGCATTGACCCAAAAAGTTTTAACTTCCTTCAGTGAATTTACGCGTTTTTGCTTCTTGGCTACAACAATTCGCTGCATGTTGGCTTCAAGTCACTTTCGACTCATCAAATGGATTTGATCTTACTCCCCAATTGGTAAAGTATCGATTTTCAATTAAAGCTTTGTTGAGAGATATCCAACACATTCTCCGGCCCCTCTCAAGGGTAAAGCTTTGTTAGGCAGCTTGGCTATTCATATTTGCTCGACTTTTTATTAGGTTTTTATCAAGAAGGTAAGTTTTATCTTTAAACTCAATTAACATAAATCTTACGCTTCTGCTTGGGTTTTTTTGATCTTAGAAATATTCATTTATTTCTTTTAACTTAATATCTTCAACTGATAGTTTTGTTAATTTTGTAAATATGGCCTTTTTTCATCTCAACAACTCTATCACAATGCTCAATAGTTGATAGACGATGGGCAATAACAATCATTGTCCTTTTTCCTTTTAGCCTTTTTATTGCCGCAACAATTTCAGATTCAGTTTGATTATCAAGTGCGCTCGTTGCTTCATCAAAAATGAGTATCGGTGCGTTTCGATAAAGTGCACGCGCAATACCAATCCTCTGTTTCTGACCTCCAGACAAGCGAACTCCACGCTCGCCAAGCCGTGTGTTGATCCCTTTTGGTAAACTATTAATAAAGTCGGATAGCTGCGCCTCATTAATCGCACTAGCAATTTTATTATGGTCAATTTCACTATCAATTTCACCAAATGCGATGTTTCGTTTTATATTATCGTCAATTAGAAAAATATCTTGCTGGACATATCCAATTAGTCTCTGCCACTCTTTAATATTGCGCTCAATGCTCACTCCATCAATACTTATCACACCTGCCGTCGGACTTAATAATCCTAAAATTAAATCTGACAACGTGCTTTTTCCTGATCCGCTTTTACCCACAATTCCAATACTTTCTCCCTTACTAATCGTAAGATTTATGCCTGAAAGAGCGAATTCTTTAGAGTTGGGATATTGATAACAAATGTCTTTAATTTCAATATTGCTTTGAAAAGAAGGGTAAGTAATGCCAACGTTGGAATTTCCATCTTGTAGATCTTTAGATGTCAGCGTTGTCATCTCAGTATAAAAACAAGTTACAACCGAGTCAGCAAATCGGAGGGCATTAATGGCAGCAAGAATACGATTAGTAGACGGCAACAATCTAAAAGCAGCCAACGCAAAAACACCGAGAACTGGAATAATTTGGCTAAAATCTCCGCCCTTGATCAACATTAGAAAAATAAGTATGGAAAAAGCTATAACAGCGACAGTCTCTAGATACATCCTTGGTACTTGAGCTAGAGTTTGCTGCTTAGCTAATGCATCAGACGACATTAAGTTATGTTTTAGAAACTGCTTTTTAAATTGCATCTCCTTACCAAGAACCTTGACATCTTTGATACCGCCAAGCGACTCTTGGGATTTTTGTATAATCATTCCTTCAGCGTGTTGCCTTTTTTGGCCAAGACCTCTAGTGTAACCAACTAAAAAACGATGAAATGCATATGACAGAATGATAAGCAGTGTCATTACAATGATGGTTCCTAGTGGCTCTATTACAAGTAGAAAAATACCTATTGCGACAATAACAAAACTTTCAGAAGCTATAATTACTAATGGATTTAAGACGTTTCCACCTAATTGACTAGCTTCACTAGTAAGGTTTCGGATAAGCTGTGCAGAGTTTTTCTGTAAATGAAATCCATATGGTGCCATCAAGTACTTCTCAAATAGTATGTTACAAACGTCTGCTTTAACTCCAAAAGAAAAATGTGCTGTGATCCAAGCTAAAGCAGATAGATAAATACCCTTCAAAAGGTAGATTAAAGCAAATAAAGCTATACTATAGACAGCTATGTATTGATCATTATCTATTGCAAAGTACGACTTCATAAGGATAGTAGCTTGGTTGTTGGAGCCTGAAATAATATCCATCAATGGAATAATTAGGCCTATTCCTAATACCTCCAATGCAGCACCAAGCGCCATCGCGGAGCAAACAAGGGGAAGCTGCTTACGACGGCGTTTTGGAATAATTGTAAAAACTTTATAAAGATCCAAATCGTTTACCCATCAATTGCTCTATTTTTGAAACTTTGTCCATCTCTTTTTTCTTCACCGTACTTTAGCTAATGAAACTGCTATCATCCTAACCATAATATTTAAAAATACGCGATATTATCTATAGTTTCTAAGCAAGCTTGTCATTCTTGGGTTCCACAAAATTTTCTATCTCAAATCTCGGTTCTTTGGAGTTGGGAATATACTATAGATTTATCAATAAGATGAACAGTGCATTTTTTTATATCTGCTATCATTTTATGTAACAAAAGTTTAGGCTAAAATTTTTGATAAGTTCTTTCTTACTTAACTTTAGTTCACCCTAGGAACCGTGGAGCGCCCATATCTCCCCTAAATCTACAAAAACTTAGTAAATAAAAAACCGTACAAATTGCTGATCAAATATGTTTAATCCCCGCACTACTCTACTGTGCAGGTTATCTTTAGGATTTGCTCTTCGATTTCTCATTATCCAACCACTCTTTTTTTTAGAAGTACGCGGAGAAATCCAACAAAGCTCGAAATCTTTAAATAGTTAGTTCAAATAGACAAAGCTACTCCATCATGCCCAGGATCAGCACCCCCATCCAATAATCCATTTTTAACTCTAATGCCATGAACCGCGGCAACACCAAAGGTTAAAGGACTTCTAATAACTTCATAATCCTGTTTCTCGAGCTCAAGAGTCACATAATTAGGAATTCTATTAGTAACATCAATTATATTACTCGTGGAAGAAAACCTTGGTACTGAGACTGCTTCAAGCATTGTCATATCAAAGTCGATTACGTTAATAATTGCTTGAAGAATTCCCATAGCAATCTGGGTACCACCAGGCGCACCTAATACAATGTGCGGATTGCCATCCTTAGTTACTATAGTTGGGGCAAGAGAGCTAAACCTACTTTTTCCTGGAGCTATAGAGCCTGCACGTCCGGGTCTAGGATCAAACACAGCCATACAACCATTGAACATAAACCCTAAACCATCAGTTATAACGCCCGAAGGCATCCCTAACGAATGGGTCATTGTTACACAATTCCCTTCCTTATCGATAACTGAAACATGTGTTGTGTTCGTTGACTCTATTTGCGTAACTCGATTAATAAATGTTCTTTCATTTTTCTTTATTTTATTAGAGACCTCTGAAGCATACTCTTTAGACAATAGTTTTTCCAAAGGAACATCAATAAATAATGGGTCTCCAACGAACATTTCTTTGTCTAAAGTTGCTCTTTTCATAGTCTCTGAAACAATTCGTATGTATTCAGACGAATTGTGTGTCATATCTCTTAAATTGAAATTTTCAAGAACATTGAGCATCTCCAAAAGCATCACACCTCCACCCGGGGGATGATTTGCGTATATGTCGAAATCTCGATATTTGCTAGAGAGTGGGTTAGTCCTAGTGGTCGCGTAAGAAGACAAATCTGAGTATGACATCAAGCCACCATTTGCGAGCATATCTTCGGATATTTTTTCAGCAATTTCTCCCTTATAAAAAATGTCTGGACCAAATTTTGCTATTTTTTTTAAAGTTTCATCCATTCCTAGAATTTTTACGCGGTCCCCTATTCTCTTAAGATTTCCACTTGTGTTAAAATATGCTTCCCTACCTGTTTTAGAAAATTTTAACCTTTCTTCCACCCCTACTCGACCATAATCAGCACCATAATTCCAAAAAAAATCAACATGAGGTCGAATTATGAACCCTTCTTCAGCTTGTTTTATAGCTGGTTTAATTATATCGGACCAATCCCACGTTCCAAAATCTGTAACAGCCTCATGGTATGCCTTTAAACTGCCTGGAGTTGTTACCGATTGATAGCCAAGGTCGTTAACGTTACCTTCAAGTACAAAACCGAAACCATCACGTGTTTCTGAAATAATTAAATCCTCCCACATATTTTCATTAGCAGAAAAGGGTGTTTTCCCGTGAAAATCTATACAAGTGTGTACCCCCTTTGAAGGCATCATGATCTGGCAGTTACCGAACCCCGCAATGCCACACATTTGAGGGTCTACAGTTCCTTGGACCAAGGCAGTGCAGATAGCAGCATCTACCGCATTACCTCCCTCCATCAATACTTTTGCACCAGCTTCGGCAGCTTCTGGTTGCGCAGCTACAATCATTGCTCTTGAAGACATTTACTTAACTCCCATAAAATCTTTATCAAATATAGCCATAAGTAAATAGTAAATAAGCTTGGTAATTATGTCTATCTAGAATACTAGCTTCCATATTCTGACCTATAAAAGATATACTGAATAGACCGCACCGGATATAAAAACATTCTTGATGTTCCTGCCCCTTACTAATGGAATAAATTATGCTGCAAAATATAGGCAGTAAAATTGTCTGACTATTGTTTTAAGAAGATTCTATTTATCTAAAATCAAAAATTTCTTGAGCTGAATTAATATATACCTTCCTTTAAATTGGAATTTTTTTACAAAAGTCTTGTATGTCATTTATTAGAGAAGACGGATGCTCTAATGCGGCAAAGTGACCGCCTCTGTTCATATCAGTCCAATGCACTATGTTAAAAAGCCTTTTAACATATGACTTAGGGGGCCATGTTAAAAACTCTTTTGGATAAACAGCGCATCCAGTTGGAACTTCTACCCTTCTTCCATCCGGAGAGAGTATTCGTCCCCCTTCTTTGGCTCTTCCATAATAAATCCAGGATGATGTATTAAATGATTTTGTTAGGATATAGATCATAATATTAGTTAAAAGATCATCTTTTTGGTAAGTCATTTCGATACTTTTATCTTTTAAATCAGACCAATGATAAAATTTTTCTATGATCCATGCGGCTATGCCTACAGGGCTGTCCATCATAGCATAACTTAGTGTTTGAGGCTTTGTGCTTTGTATAGCAAAATATCCACTTTGAGGTATATAATCTTTACTAAATTGCCTATCCCAACTTTTTTCTTCCTCTGTTTGTGGCCCATCTATATGTCTCGCGGGGAGCATGTTAATATGAATACCTTTACAATTCTTTGAGTGATCGAACCCAAGCCACGTGGAAATTGCGCTTCCCCAATCACCTCCTTGAGCAACATATTTTTTATAACCAAGCTTTTCAGTCATAAGTTTATTAAAAATACTAGCAATTCTTCTTGGTCCAATCGGATTCTCTGGTTTACCGGAAAATGCAAAACCCGGAATAGAGGGTGCAATAATATCAAAGCAAACTTCATTATCATTACCATATTTTTCTGGTTCACAAAGTGGATCAATGATCTCAAGAAATTCAACTATTGAACCGGGCCATCCATGAATTAAAATCAACGGAATAGCCTTTGGAGAAGAAGATTTCTTAATTATGAAATGTATATCGAGATCATCTACTTTTGTTTTATAATTAGGGAATTGGTTTAATCTGACTTCTTGAGATTTCCAGTCATATTCCTTGGTCCAATAGTCAGCTAAATTTTTCATATAATCAATATTTGTTCCGAAAGACCAGCCTCCATCTTTAGGCATTTCATGCCATGGAAAGGATGCTACCTTGGTTTTTACGTTTTGTATTTCAATATCTGAAAAATTTATTTCAAAAGCATTAATATCCATACTTTTTTCCTGAATTTTTAATTGATTTCATCTTTTTAAAGTCTCAGATAAAATCAAGAAATTAGCTGATTAAATCATTAATTATTAGATTTTTACTTCCTGTTTAAATATTAAATATTCTCGAAATCACCATGCCGACCCGCACCGGTTGAGAACCGCTCTAAACCCGCTAGACCTTCCTTGGGATTAGCATCTACTCCATTCATCCATTCCAATTTCAAACCCTCTCGGATAGTCAGTCCCCGTGTCTCGATTATAGACCTGCGATCAGCCAATACTGCTGCTTGAGGAAATCGAGCTATTTCACGTGCCATGGCCTCTGCCTCCTGACGAGTGCTTCCAGTATTCACAATTTTCTCGCATAATCCTATTTGATATGCTTCTTGTGCTGTAACTTTACGACCAGTCATCGCGATCTCAAGCGCTTTTCCCTGACCAACAAGTCGAGGAAGACGAACTGTTCCTCCATCTAGAAGTGGTATACCCCATCGACGACAATAAACTCCAAAATACGCGTCCTCAGCCATAATTCTTATATCGCACCAAAGTGCAAGTTCCATTCCCCCAGCTACTGCAGGCCCTTCTATAGCTCCAATTAAAGGTTTATTAAGCTCCATTCTAGATGGCCCTAATGGACCTCGTGGAGGCTCTGAAGACCCTATGGGAAAATCTAGCTTGTGTAGTTCTTCTCTACTTTCTCCCAGGGTATGAGCGTATTTGAGATCCCAACCAGCACAAAATGCTCCTCCCTCTCCATAAAAGACCCCAACCTTTGCATCACTTTTATTGAATTCATTAAATGCCTCTACTAAATCATCAGCAGACTCTGGATCCATGGCATTGCGTGCTTCAGGACGATTATGTATGATTGTCCAAACGTCATCAGTTTTCGCTATTTCTACTGTCATTTTTAAACCTTTTTAGTTTTAATTACTTAATGGATTAATTATATAAATCTAAACTTTGTAAAAAAGGTTTATTTGAGCCAAGTTCTTCTGATTTGGCTGTTACATGGTCTTTACTAATTAAGTATAAATCGCAAAGTTTAGGTTCTTAACCAAACCCATAAGTATACTCTTAAAGAAAAAATCTCAGATAAAATAGGATAATAAACACTAGTCCTACCCTCTAAACTATCTATATATTTTTGTGATAAATTATTTTCTTTTGCAGCACCTATTAAAATTTTTAAATATCGTTTGGATGGAGGAATGTCCTTAATTTCATCCGTTATATATATGAGCGTATATGCTGTTTTTCTTAAACCCTCTATATAAACTGACAATTTCACTAATTTATAATCTTCTCCCTCCGTATTAACTATTTTTTGCAAATCATCTCTATCAATTTTATGTATTACACCTTCAACTGTTGCGCCTTTACAACTTCTTATATTTGCAAAGGAGGGTTCCAGGAAATTCGGACCACCCATATTCATTATTAATTGGTAATCTTTTAAAACCCCAACTTTGCTCTCATGGGGAATAATTTTTCTTCTTTTTATGAGATACTGAGTTGACATATTTGACCCATATCCAAAATAAAGAATAGTTTTTGCTCGATCCATAACTAAATGTTCTCAAAAATTATTTGTAAGCTCAAAATGGTCTTTGCGTATTGTACCACTATATTACTTCTCTACCGTTGAGAATTGCAAATCATAAGATGTTCAATATATTATTTTGCTATAAAAATAAAAAATCAAATTATAAGCGGTGAGGTTATAAACTCATGAAAAAAATAATGGAAAGTCCATATGCTTGTAACTCTCTTTAGAATTACTTGTTTATCTTTAGCCTTTTTTTTTGTGCTAGATATGTTTTTCTTTTCTGGGTCTAAAGTTTTTATGGAGACCGGATTTGGAAAGCAATTAAGATTTTTTACCCTGTGGTCACTGATAGCGAATTTTGTTGCTTTGATCTTTTTAACTCTATCTTCTAGTTTTAAAATGTTTGATAGAGCAGCAGCATTTATTGCTATATCGGCTTTGATGGGCTTCTTTACAATTGTATTATATTGGGGCCTTTTTTTTATTGACCCAACGTTGGTTAATTATGCAGGAGAAAGACTAAACTTTTCTCGTGAAATCTATTTGCATTTTGCTGGACCAGCACTTTTATTTTTTGATGCATTTGTTTTAAAGAAGGCATTTAACGATTTCTATAGAATTACAACATTTGCCTTTTTTATAAACTTTGGATATTTCGGATGGCTAGAGATTTTTGTTCAACCGAATAGTGATTTTCCAATTGGTAAAATAACTGCCGGTCTACCCTACCCCTTTATGAATGATATGCCTTTTGAGCATCGATTAATTTTTATGTTGATGTGTTTTATATTTGGGACGTTGTTAATCTGGATTTTGACAAGCGTTCAGAAAAAATATGCCTGAAGTAGCTTTTACACCATTAAATTCTTATTAATTGAAAGTTTAGTTAAAAAAATCTATCTTTGATTAGTCGGCCTTTAATCTATTTAACAGGTAGAATTTACTTCTTTGAGAAAATCTGTCTTATACAGTTAACTTATGAAGTGTTATTTTTTTATCTCTGCCCCGAACCTCAAAATTCTTTACTTCTTCTGTAGGCAAATTTTCACTGAGCCGTAATTTAACTTCGTCAGACATTAAAACATCGGATTTCACCTCTTTACATGCCTCACAAATTCTACTAGCTACATTCACAGTATCTCCAATGACAGTAAATTCAACACGGTCTTCACTTCCAACGTTTCCAACAAAGCATGATCCATAGTGCACTCCTACTCTATGCTTTATAACTGGCAAATCTTTATCTGAACGTTCTTTCTCCCATTCTCGCATTGAAATCTGCATTTGCCTTATGCAATTAAGTGCATTTTGTGCATCATTTCCTCTAGAAACCGGTGTGCCAAAAGTCGCCATCACACTATCACCAATAAACTTATCTACAGAACCACCGTTTTGAAAAACGGCAGCAACCATTTTAGTTTGATACTCTGACAGAAGCTTGAGTACGTCCTTAGGTTCTAACCCTTCAGATAGCTTTGTGAAGTCGGATATATCGGTAAACATTACCGCTATGTTTTGTTCTTTTTCAGAATTTTGATTGAAATCAAGCTTATTTTTTTCAATCTCATCTCTTACTTCGGGTGAAAAATATCTACCTAATATATTATTAGACCTTTCCTGGAGGGTTGCCTCTCTTAGGTTACTTTCGATAACCCAGGCTAATGTGATCAAACCGACTGCAACGACCAGCAAATAAGTTAAATTCTGAGAAAAAATACCCCCATTAATTGCATTAATATTTGTTGCTATCTCATTGTAATCAAATGAAAAAAATGTATTTTCAATCGCTGTTGCATTGTAGACCTGAAAAAGAGCGAGAAGAAAATTGTAAACTACAAAAAATATTGAAAGATAAAATCTTGCAAATAAAACAGATACAACCATTGGTCCTGCAGCACCGATAAATGCATAATCCATCAACCTGCCCCCAAAAAGTTCATTACCATTTATCATTGAAAATTCATAATTTATAAGCGCACCAAAAACTAGAGGAAAAGCGATTTGCATCGCTACCGCAAAAAACAAACAAATTTTATAATTTTCGTTCCCGATAAGCGTTGCTATTGCACCAAAAACAATAAAACCTGTTACCATGAGGATGGTGGCCATCTGTTTTACAAATAATATTTGCGTGGCAGGGACAAAAGTTATATTTAGAAAACCAATTAGGTACAAGCCAAACAAGGTTACCGAGGCTAGCCTTAGACCCTTAACATATCTTTTATTAATTAAAAGCTCGTTTTCCATTTATAAATATTAAAGTTCTCTTTATGGACGATTTTCATACAAATTTTATTTATAAGCAAGCATTGAGTGCTAATTAAACGCCAAAAGAATGAACTATTTTTTTACGAAGAAATGCCTGCTTTTTCTAAAGTGCTAGCAAGCTTTCTCATAAAAGATTTATCCATAATTATAAAAGTCTTCATGGCTCTTCTTAATTTTTTAAAGTTAATACTACCATCAATTTCTAATATCCTTTCGGCTACTTTCTTAGCATCATTTGACCTGCCCTCTTCCATATCTATAAAGGCTCTTATTCCAAGAGCCCCCATTTGTGACCCTCCAAAGTATTGTTCATTTTCAGATAATTCAGACGCCAACTTATAGGCTTTGTTATACTCTTTCAAATATGTAAGAGCTAAAGCATAGTTTAACTTTACATTTCCTGGTGGATGAGGAGCAACTTTTAAAGCTTTTTCATAATTTTCAACCGCCTGATCATACAGGCCTACTATAAATAGAGAATTTGCGGCAGACAAAATACTAATAATACCTTTAGGATTTAAATCCGATGCTTTTTTTGCAAACTTTCTTGCAGCATCAAACAACTCGTCTTCGGAGTACTCCGGAAACTCTTTTGGGTTTTTTGCCATAAGTCCTGCTAAAAGACTGTTAGCATCTGATAAATCAGGACCGTATTGAACTGCTTTCCTAGCAGTCTCTATCATATCTTTGCCAACATTCCAATCACGCAGCCCAACATTCGCTTGAGCAGTAAAATACCAAGCATACATAGAGAGAACAACGGGGTTATTTGGTTCTGTTTCAAAAATAACATCAAATAGATTTCCTGCTTCTTTTACTCCGTCTAGTGACATCGAAAGCCATAAAGAATTCGCTTTTAAAAATCGTTGCCAATTTTCAGGGTTCTTAAAATATCTTCTATCGTCATCAAAGGAAGTTCCTAAAGTTAGTTTTATTTGAAGTTTTTCAAGTACTTTTTCAGAAATTATATCTTGAATTTCAAAAATATCATTCAATTTAAAGTCAAACTTGTCTGTCCAGACTATCTTATTCTTTACAACATCTGAAAGCTCTACCGTAGTTCTAATTTTTTCTCCAGAAACTTGGTTGTATCCTCTTAATATATAGTTCACATAATATTCATTCTTTATTTCTTGATCAGACATACCTTTTTTCTTTATAAAATTACTAGTGCTGCTTGATTGCACTAAAAGTCTTGGATGGCTGGCTAATGAAGAGATAATTATATCAGTCATCCCACTACTTAGCTGGTCGTCTGATTTATTTCCTGATCTATTTTCAAATGGCATTACTAAAACCATTGGCCTATCGGACTCGGCAATAATTTGTTCGGCATTCTTTATTTCCGTAACGTCATTTAAATAAAAGGAAAATACACCTATAACTAATACTAAAATGCCTACCGCTAGAATTGTTATGAGACCTTTTGACTGCTTAGGCTTCAAAGATCTTTTTTGGGAAGGATCTAACACAATATCAAAAGCATGGAATTCGTTTTGTTTTACTTTTTGAATACCAAGATCATTGAATTGATGTTTTGTTTTACCTTTTACATAATCAAAAACACTCTTAGATACTGAGATTCCACCTGCTAGTGCTAATGCTTCTAGTCGGGCTGCTATATTGACTCCTTCACCTAATAAATTTCCCTTTTCCTTAATTACGTCTCCCGTATTGATACCAATACGAAATTCCAAACTTACCTTTGTAGATGATGATGCATTACTAGTTTTTATTTTTTTTTGAAACTCGACAGCGCACTCTACCGCATCCACAGCGCTAACAAATTCTGCCATAAAAGAGTCGCCCCCCGAATTAAATAAGTTGCCATTATATTTTTTAAACAACCCTTTAAGTATCTTTTCATAAAACCTAAGACTTTTTACAGTCTCACTTTCATCAATTTCCATGTGCTTACTGTAATTCACTACATCAGTAGCAAAAATTACGGCAATCTTTCTGTCAATTTCTTTTGTGGGCATTTATTAATACTCAATTTGATAAACGAAGTAGGTAGTCAGCTTATTTTTACTGATAATTAATAAGTTTGAAATAGAAACTTACCACTATTTTTTTATTTATGTTAAAGTTAAGTATGAATAGTGAAAGTCTACCGTCATTAAATGATAAAACGCTTGGATGGTTAACTTTTTTACACCGGAAAGTTTCAATTAATGATGACTGGTCTGAAGACGGCGAACCCTTAGATTGGTGGGATAAAACATCTAACCCTCCTGTATTGAATTTTGCTAGATTTGACCTTTCTGAGTCTAGCTATGCACTCGGGTTAATGGCTGATGTTACACCAGCATGGCAAGAAGTGTATTCTTTCATTTTAAAAGGTTTAAGCGAACGACATCTTACCTTTTGGGCTGCTTACGATTGGTTAACCCAAATTGGACCTGACCCTAATCGAGACAAATATCCTCAAGAATGGATTGATCTTTGGATACCAGATCACTTGGTAGGAAAATATGATACTCCAGGCTGGGTTGCAAACGGCATTGAGCCCTGGGGTCTACAGAAAGATCCAATTGGCGCAGATGGAAATTTATTTTTTAAAGGTTGGCTAAATTTGATTCAAAGTTTACATGTCTACACAACCGGCGAAGACACATGGGGATCTAGTTTCCAAGTAGCTGGGGTCGATAGATCGAAGTTTGATTGGACACAACATAGATTAGTTGAACATTTATCTTCACAATGGACAAAAAACAGGATGGGCCCGCATTGCGAAAATACAAAAATATGGCCATATTGCTTATCGGCGGCAGGATTAGGTCTCCAACTTTATGATGCAATTTTTCAAAAAAATACACACTCTGTTTATCCAGAATGGGTAGAACATACGAAAGATAAGTATTACGGCTTTGATAGTTCAGGAGCACTAGAATGGACACCAATCTATTATGACCCATTAATAGATCATATTCACGCAGCTGGGCCATCTAATGGATTGACAATAGCCTTTTATATGATGCCTCAAGATCCAGTTTTTGCTGAGTTTTTATATCGAACAGCGATTAAAAAACTTAATTGGGACAATATCAACAAAGAAATAAAAATGAAGCCTGAACCACGCTTTATGGCTCTTGGGTTAGCCTGTGCAAAGGAATTTGGGGATACAACAGTAGAATTGCGTTTAAGAGCATTTGCTGAAGAACACTTTGAGCCGCGATGGTTTGGAGAGAAAAATATGAACTTTGGTTATTGGTTTAATTTGAATGAAAAATGGCCAAGAGGACAATGGGCTGCACTGGCTATGATGGCTGAAGTTGGGAAATCAGGTGCATGGTCAAACCTATTTAGAAACCCCAATCTAGAAAAATTCAATGCGCCATCACTTGAAGGCGTCGACTTTCCAAATATTTTGGTCGAGCAGGCATTCAACGATCCTGACAGCCAAACATTGTTTGTAAAACTTAAAGGAGCAAATAAAAGTAAGGAGAATAGTCCTTCTAAGATATTTATAAAAAAGATACCAGACTTATCAACTGTTAAGGTCAAAAGGGACGGATATCTCTACGATATGTGGAAAGCAACTGGAAAAAGCTCAATTGAAATTGATATTTCTTATTCTGATATGAAACTTGAAATCTATACTGGGTGGTCAGGTGCGAAGAAAAGAGGTGAATTCAACAAGGTTATCAAAAAAGATAATTTAACGAGCATTGGAACAGGAATAATGCAAAGACCACAATCTCTCAAAATAATAAATACGTCATCATGTCCGTGTTGTTCATCCATCAGCAATTAGCGTTTTAAATAATGAGATATTATTTTTTTAAACTCAGCTTGTAAATTTTTTCTTTCGCTAAAGGAAAAATTTCGTATTGGGTATCAAATAACTCTTGTATTTGTACGCTCTTTATAGAAAGGCCTCCCGTATAATAACCATATGATGGCATCAATATTCTTTCTTTATTTAATACAAAGCATGCAACCCAAATTCCTCTAGCATTAATTATAAGCTTAACTTTTGGATGATAGTGACCAAAAACAGAAAACCTCTGATCAATTGATGGGTAATGACTGAAACAAATTCCATCAATAACAACCTTGTCAGTTAAGGTTAATCCTATATCTTTAAGAAAACTTATATTATCGTGGTTGCCAACAGTTAAAGTACAATCGATATTTTTAAGGATTTTAAAAAAAAGTTCTTTTGATTTTGCAGTCATCCTTTGAAAGGCAAATTTGTCATGGATCAAATCGCCCAGAAAAATTATCTTTTCGACAGGATGATTGTTTATAAAATTTGAAAGTTGTCTAAGCGTCTCAATAGTATCAAAAGGTGGAATATACTGATTTGACTCAGTGAAAAACGAACCTTTTTCAAAGTGTAGATCGGAAATAATCAAAGTCTTTTTACTTGGCCAATAAAGTTCGCCATTTCCAAAGAAGGAGAACTTTTTATTAGCAAAAATAACGTCCTTATGATGCATTGACTTCTTCGAGCAATTCGTTCTCGAGCTTCTCCAAGTAAAAATTATCTAGTTCATTTTTATCTGGTGTTTCTTTATGATATTCAAAGAGTAAAGAGAAGGCTAGAGCAGATGCTCTATTGAGTTTGTTTATCTTTATTTTGTTTTTAATTCTAAATAGAAACGTTGAAAGCCTATCAAGATCAACGAGGTCTTTCTTAGCATTTTCTGTAGTGATTTTTAATAATATATGGTGCGGGTCATGCTTTCTTAATACTTCATAAATCAAGTCAGTATTAAAAGTCACTTGTTTACCCGTTTTTTGTTTGCCTGGAAGATTTTTATAAATTAATCCGGAGATTATAGCTATTTCTCTAAACAATCTCTTTATTAATGGAGTTTCTTCTAACCATTCATATAAATCCTCGATTAAAATATCTTGAGAAAAAAGGAAGTCAATGTCTTCAATTTCTTTAGAAAATGAAAATAAAATAGAATAATCATTCGCAACAAATCCAAATGGTTGCACGCCAAGCTTTTTAATTCGTCTTAGAATTAGAAATCCTAGAGTTTGGTGCGTGTTTCTTCCTTCAAATGGATGAACTGCCATATAATATTTTTCCTGCTTACCATTTTTCCTCTTAAAGGTTTCGATAAGGAATTCTTTTTCTTTTGGGAAGGAAGAAAACTTTGTCTGCAGCTCTGACCATTTTTTTAAACTATCGGGAAGATCTACTGCCTCAAGTCGTTTGGAAAAAATCTTTCTTACAGTTTTTGAGAGATGGGTCGACAGCGGTAAATTTCCTCCTTTAAAGGATGGTATTTTTTGATGCTCAAGGGCAGTTATTTTAGCATATGCAATATTACCAATAACTTTCTCAAACATCAGCCTCTTTCCGCCGAATATGAACGTGTCTCCTGCTGATAAACCACTAATGAACCACTCCTCAATATTTCCTAAATATCTATTGCCTACCCTTAGACGTAACATTTCGGCTTCAACAATAGTTCCAATATTCATTTTATATTTTGTGACTAGTGATTTATCCCTAATTTCATAATATTCCCCATCCCTTCTCAATCGTGAATACTCTTCATAAGCCTGAAGGGAATAACCTCCATTTTTAACAAATAAAAGAGTTTTTTCAAAATCCTCCATATTAAGATTTCTGTACGGCCATGCTTCTTTAATTTGTTTGTATAAATCTTCTTTTTTAAATTTTTGAGAAATTGCAACACCAACAATATGCTGGGCAAGTACATCTAGAGAGCCTTCAGAGTATTTTTCATCTTCTAGAAAATTTAACTCCACACACTCTTTTGCAGCAATACATTCTACATACTCGAAACAATTAGTTGGAACTAGTATAGCTCTTGAAGGAGTATTGATCGTATGATTTGCTCTACCAATTCTCTGGACCAACCTTGCGACTCCTTTGGGAGCTCCTATCTGCATAACCAAGTCAATATTACCCCAGTCAAGACCCAAGTCTAATGAACTGGTGGCAACCACACACTCTACATGCCCTTCGACTATTTCCTTTTCTACTTTTTTCCTTAGCTCTTTTTCTAGACTTCCATGATGAATCGCTATTTTTTTATTTTTATCGTTAATTGCCCAGAGGCTTTCAAATAATATTTCCGCCTGAGCTCGTGTGTTTACAAAAAGAATAGACGACTTAAATTTAAGTATTTCTGAATATATTTCTGAAAGAGCATATCTCGGGGAATGGCCCGACCAAGGAATTCTATTTCCTGAATTTAATATCGTAATTTCTGGTGTTACCTTTGAATGAGTACTGACAAGCTTTGTATTCTTATTATTTGAGAGATATTTTTTAGCAAGAGATGTATTCTTTAAAGTAGCTGAGAGCCCAATTATTTGAAACGGTTTTATAGATCGTAGCCTTGCTACATTTAAGCTTAATAAGTGCCCTCTTTTTGAATCAAAAAATGTATGTAGCTCATCAATAATAACAAATTTTAAATTTTTAAACAAATTAATGACATCCGTCCTTGCCATCAGAAGTGCGAATGACTCAGGAGTTGTCATCAGAAAATTAGGAGGATTTTTAATTTGCTTAGCTTTATTATATGTTGACGTATCACTTGTTCTGGTCTCTACTTTAATATTAATTTTTAAATCATTGAGAGGATTAAGTAAATTTCGTTGAACATCCGTTGTTAAGGCTTTTAAGGGTGATATATATAAAGTATGGAATTCCTGGCTTTTGTAATTATTATTTACAAAATCATCGATCGATGGCATAAAACCACCAATTGTTTTACCACCGCCCGTTGGGGCGTGTAAAATGACATCAAACCCCTTCTTAATCAAGCTTAAGGTTTCAATTTGATGGTCATATAAAGACCAACCTTTTTTCTTGAGCCAAATGTCAATTGGATTATGTTTAAAACTTAAAGCAATAACTAATCTTTCTAAATATGATATCTATTGATAACAAACTTTATATTAGAGACATCGATACATATATAGACCCTTTTTTTCCTGTAGAAAGGGCAATAATAACCCATGGGCACGCCGATCACGCAAGAGCAGGTCACAAACATGTACTCTGCACTCCTGAAACCTCTGAAATTATGAAAATTAGATATGGCGAGAACTGTGCAAGCAGTTTTCAAACAATTAAATATGGGCATTCGGTGAAAATAGGAAAGATAAGCGTCACGCTTTACCCTGCAGCACATATATTGGGAAGCGCACAAGTTTTGCTAGAGACACCAAAGCATAGAATTGTGGTCACTGGGGACTATAAAACAATATTAGATCGACATTTAGATCCCTTTGAGGTGGTTCCATGTGATTTGCTTATTACCGAGGCTACCTTCGGGCTGCCAATATTTAAATTTAATAAACCAGAAATGGAAATAGTGCGATTGCTGGACAATATTTCCAAAAATAAAGAAAATACATTCTTAATTGGAGCTTATTCACTTGGAAAAGCACAGAGGATTATCTGGCTTCTTCGCGAGGCAGGTTTTTCAGATGATATTTTTGTTCATGGGTCAATGGATAAATTGTGTGACTTTTATCAAAGCAAGGGAATTAGGCTTGGCACTCTAAGAAAGGCTACTTTAGACAACAAAAAAGACTTTAAAGGGAAAATCATAGTAGCACCCCCCTCGGCACTCAAGGATAGATGGTCTCGAAGGTTTGAAAATATTACTAGATGTTATGCTTCAGGCTGGATGCAAGTCAAGCAGCGGGCTAAGCAAAGCCAAATTGAAATTCCTCTTGTTATATCTGACCATTCCGATTGGAATGAGCTTACTAATACTATTAAACAGACTGGTGCAGAAAAAGTTTGGATAACACATGGAAGAGAAGATGCTCTGAAATACTGGTGCGAAAAAAACGGCATTCAAGCTGAGCCGCTTTCTCTTCAACATAGAGATGAAACAAGCGAACTATAATGAAGGCTTTTTCGAATTTACTATCAGATCTTATTTTGACGAGCTCGAGGAACAGAAAACTGTCACTATTAGAACAGTATTTTAGCTCAACACCTGACCCTGACCGAGGGTATGCTTTGGCAGCACTAACCAGCTCACTTAGCTTTAAAAACATAAAGGCTTCATTCTTTAAGGATTTAATCAAAGAAAAGCAAGACGAACACTTATTTGACTTATCTTACGACTATGTAGGTGATTTAGCTGAAACTATATCCTTGTTATGGGACCAAGAAAAAGGTGGCAATATGCCGAGACTTTCTTCCTTATTCGAAAACCTAAAAAAGGCTAAAAATGATGAGCTTAAGAACCATATAATTAATATTCTAAATATTAGTACGGCTGATCAAAGATGGGCATTTATTAAACTTTTTACGGGAGGCTTGCGCATTGGGGTATCAAGCAGGCTTGTAAAGCAGGCGCTAGCAAATTATGGCAACGTTGATCTTGAAGAAATTGAAAAGATATGGCATGGTTTGCATCTTCCTTACACTAATATGTTTTCGTGGCTCGAGAATACGGGTGGTAAACCAAAAATTTCGATCTATGACATTTTTCATCCAATGATGCTTGCTCATCCGCTTGTGATGGAAAAAGATTTGGCAACAGCAAATCCAAAAGATTTCGTTGCTGAATATAAATGGGACGGAATTAGAGTTCAAATTGTAAGTCATAGTGAAGGATGTCGCCTTTATTCAAGGACAGGCGATGAAGTTTCTAAGTCTTTTCCGGAAATCATTAAGACAATACAAGGTAATTTTGTACTAGATGGAGAATTACTCGCTGGAATTAATAATGAACCAAAAACATTTAACGATCTTCAGCAAAGGCTAAACAAAAAAGCTCCCTCAGAAAAGTTTATACAAAAAAATCCGTGTTTTATAAAGATATATGATGTTTTGTTTTTCAACGGTGAAGATTTAAGAGATAAAACGCTTATTGAAAGGAAAAAAGTTCTGAATTCATATTTTAGTAAAAATAGATCTCCAATGTCTTTATCGGAAACAATTGAGTTTAAAGACTGGAGATTTTTAGACAAAATAAGAGATATTTCCGACAAGCAAATACATGAAGGTGTAATGATCAAATCAGTTTCCAGTCCTTATATTGCCGGGAGACCACGCGGCAAATGGTTTAAATGGAAAAGAAACCCAAAGAATGTAGATGCGATAATTATGTATGCACAAAGAGGACATGGAAAGCGGAGTTCTTTTTACTCAGACTATACTTTTGGCGTCTTTAACAAAGAAAAGGAACTTGTTCCTATAGGCAAGGCATATTCCGGATTTACCGATGAAGAGTTAAATAGATTAGATAAATTTGTAAGATCAAAAACTATAAACCGGTTTGGACCTGTTAGAGAGGTTGAAAAAACATTGGTCGTAGAGATTGCATTTGATGAAATGTCTTTGAGTAACAGACATAAGTCGGGAATTGCTTTGCGGTTTCCTAGGTTCAAAAGAATTAGATGGGACAAGCCAACTAATGAAGTAGAAACTTTGGACCAAATTAGAAAAAATTTTTTAGAATAATTAAGTGCCAGGGATCCAGTTGGTTCCAGCTAATGGCACTCCAGCCATTGCAGCCGACTCCACTGTTAAAGCGCACAAATCTTCTGGTTCTAAGTTTCTAAGATCATTTTTGCCACAAGCTCTTGCAATGGTTTGTGCTTCCATAGTCATTACATTAAGGTAATTTGCCAACCGCCTCCCCCCTAGCTTAGGGTCTAAACGCTTAGCCAGTTTTTTATCTTGAGTAGTTATTCCTGCAGGATCAAGACCTTCATGCCAATCATCAAACGAGCCAGCTGTTGTACCTAATTTTTCATAATCTTTCTGATACCTGGGATCATTGTCTCCAAGTGCAATCAATGCGGCAGATCCAATCGATACTGCATCAGCACCTAAAGCCAATGCCTTTGCTACATCAGCACCATTCCTTATTCCTCCTGAAACAATGAGCTGTACCTTTCTATGCAAGCCTAATTCCTGCAATGCTCTAACAGCTGGCCTTACACACGCTAGCGTGGGTATACCTACATTTTCGATAAATACCTCTTGAGTCGCTGCTGTACCTCCTTGCATTCCGTCGACAACTACGACATCGGCTCCAGATTTGGCAGCTAGAGCTACATCATAATATGGTCTGGAACCAGCAACTTTTACAAAAATAGGAACCTTCCACCCAGTAATTTCTCTCAACTCAAGTATCTTGATCTCCATATCGTCTGGCCCTGTCCAATCAGGATGCCTACATGGGGATCTTTGATCAATTCCTTTTGGCAGCGTTCGCATTTCTGCAACTCGATCATTTATCTTTTGACCAAGTAACATTCCTCCACCACCTGGCTTTGCACCCTGACCGACAACGATTTCGATTGCATCTGCCTTTCTAAGGTCATCAGGGTTCATTCCATATCTAGAAGGAAGAAGTTGATAGACTAACTGTTTTGAATGACCTCTTTCCTCTTTCGTCATTCCCCCATCACCTGTTGTTGTTGACGTTCCAACCAAACTAGCACCTCTTCCTAAAGCCTCTTTTGCTTGTGCGGATAAAGCTCCAAAGCTCATTCCTGCTATAGTAATTGGAATTTCGAGATTAAGAGGATTTGAACTAAATCGGTCGCCTAAGATCACTTTTGTATTGCAAGCCTCTCTGTAGCCTTCCAAAGGATACCTTGAAATTGAAGCTCCAAGAAATAATAAATCATCAAAGTTTGGTAAATTTCTTTTAGACCCGCCTCCCCTTATGTCATATATACCAGTCTCAGCTGCTCTTCTAATTTCAGAGTTTGTATATGCATCGAAAGTATACGATGTTCTGGGTTCTGTTATTGATTTTTTTTTCACGTAATTTTCCTAATATATTTTAGCATTATCTACTTTAAAGTTATAAAGTGAACGAGCAGAGCCAAAACGCCTAAAGGTATCTGGATTATAATCAGAAACATTAGCATTTGATAAAATATTTTCTAAATTACTAAGATGCTTTTTTGTCATTTTTTTCTCAATACAATCTGTACCCAAAGAGGCGACTTCACCTGCAACATATATATTAGCTTCGTATATGCTATCCCCTAAAGCATGTCCAGCATCACCGAAAATAACCAAATTGCCCCTCTGTGCCATGAAGGCAGACATGTGGCCAACATTTCCCTTTATGATGATGTCTACCCCCTTCATTGATATACCACATCTTGAAGAAGCATTTCCATCGACTAGGATACTTCCCCCATGTCCCGAAGCTCCCGCATACTGGCTTACATCACCGGTAACATGAATATTCCCTGACATCATATTTTCGCCTAATCCAGGGCCAGCTGATCCTTCAACTTTGATATCCGAAAATTTATTCATTCCTGCACAGTAATATCCAACACTACCAACGACTTTCACAGTAATCTTTTTATTAATACCAACAGCTAACGCGTGACTTCCTTTTGGATTTCTTATAGAAAAAAAGTCATTTTTATCAGACCCTTGCAAAGTCTTATTAATGTCTCTCAAGGATAATTTGTTGAAATCAAGAATATGCATTTTAGTGTCCCCAAAAATAAACAGTAGCGGGCTCCGGCTCCCAGACCTTGGCCTTTTCTATTTTTGGTAAAGAGGTTAATGCTCGATACTCAGACCCAAAAGCTACATAATCAGGAGTTTCTGCCAGAACAGCGGGTTTGCAGGCGATTGGATCTCTTAAAACGCCAAAACCGTTTTCCGTACCAACTACGAACGTATAAAAACCATCAAGCTCTACAAGGGCGCTTTCCAAAGCTTCTTTAAGCGTTTTTCCACTATTCATTCTGTAAGTAATAAAGCTGGCAGCTACCTCAGAATCATTTTCCGTTTCAAAGGTCATCTCTTTTCTAATTAATTCTCGTCGAAGAGAGTTGTGATTTGATAGCGACCCATTATGTACCAAACATTGATCTTCGCCTGTAGAGAATGGATGTGCACCAAGTGTTGTAACTGCGGATTCTGTCGCCATACGGGTGTGGCCAATACCGTGAGACCCCTTCATTTTAGCTATTTCAAATCTTTTTACGACTTCAGCCGGCTTGCCTATCTCTTTATAAATTTCCATTTTTTTGCCAACACTTAATATTCTCAAATTAGGGAAGGTATCTTTTACGAGATTGGTAACCTGATCTTTTTTCTTCACATCAAGCTTTATGACCGCATGCGTGGAATGAATTTTAAAACTGTAGGATATTCCTTTTATAGCAGATAAAAACTTTCTTAGCTTTTGAAAGTCGTGTTTGGGTGATCTAGACTGGACCGTTATCTTAGTTTTACTAGCCGATGGCTTTCCGTAAATCGCTAAACCTGCACTATCGGGACCTCTATCGCTCATACTTTCAAGCATTTTTGAAAGATGTACCCCTAGATTAGCAGATATATTCTCTTTTTTTGCAAATAGACCGACTATCCCACACATTCAGATTGCTCTTTCAGAATTAAATAAATCCATCGTCTCTACCTGGTAACCTTTAAATTTAATATGCTTTTTTAAACGCTTTTTCTAATTTTTTATATTCAGGACAAGAAGTACCGCAAATGTTTTTGAGTAAAATAAGATTTTTTTCTGCCAACTCTTTTTTATTGGTTTTAATGAATAACTCTCCTTGATACTCAAGAGCCCCCTTATGCCGTGGATCTAGCTGAAGCGCTTTTTTGTAGAACTGCGCGCTCTTACTATACTGCCCCATTTTCCTGTAGATAAAGCCATAATAATTATTTATATCAGCGTTATCTGGGTACTCATTATCTAACAGTCTAACCTGTGTCAAAGCTTGACTAAACTGGTCGCTGTAAAGCAATTTTTCGATTGAACCCAGTCTATTCTTCAGCTGCATCGCCTTCATCATATCGCCTGAAGTTAAACTACTTCCCCCGGAGCTGGCCCCAGAAGAGCTCGAGCTGGAAGAATATGAACCTCCTCCACCAGCGTTAATATTGAAAATAAATATAAGACCTAGCATGCCATAATAAGTAGCAAACCTAATTTTTTTCATCACAAACCTCATATTTGTTTTGGTAAAGAGTTAAAGCATTATTTCTAAATTTCAAATATAGTTTTCTTGTCTATGTTAGGTGCCCTCTGAAATAATTGAAATCATTTCGAACATTATAGCCATTGCTGTGTGTGCGGTTATACTATTTGGGCTATCTTTTGTGGGCATCATACAAACTATATCTCCACCAATAACATTCATCCCCCGAGTTAATCTTACTAAACTTATAGCTTCGTCTATATCAAAGCCCTTAGAACTGGCTTCCAGATTTGCTACACCAGGTGCTATTGTTGGATCAAGGCAGTCTAGATCAAACGTAATATATACAGGTCTACCATCGAGTATTTTTTTTGCTTGTGCTATTACGGACTTAAGACCCCTTTTCCTAAATTCTTTCATCGTCACGACATTGTACCCGTACTCATAACTAGGTTCCAGCCAATCCAATGTGCGTGGGTGTCCTCTTAGACCAATTTGCATCGATGATTTAGGATCCACATTTCCCTGATCCACAAGATATGCACCCCAATGCGCTGCAGACTTTTTTGCACCTAAAAAGTGGTCGACCTTCGTAAAAACATCAGTGTGCGCATCTAAATGTAGCAAGCTGACAGGTTTTCCATTTGAAAGCTTGCCTTTTCCAAGAGCCTGAATGATCCCTCCCGTTATCGAATGGTCTCCTCCAATAGAGATAGGTTTAGAGTTGGCATTATCTATTGTTTTAAAAAAATTAGTTATTTGCGCGATACAATGTTCGTTATCATTCGCTCTCGGGAAAGGTACATCACCTGCATCAACAATTTTTGCAATATCCCATGGGTTTATACCAAAATCTAAATGTGCTCGTCTACCAATTGATGATATATTTCTTAGAGCCCTAGGGCCAAGGTGTTGATCTCTTTCCGTTGTCCCATTTCCTGTAGAATGCGGAACACCCACCAATGAAATGTCACTTCCTAAAACTTTATCCTGAGGGCATCTGAAAAGAGTAGGCACACCCCACCAGTATAAGTTTTCCATTATTGAGTTATCATGCTCTAGTGCCATCTGAAACTCCTCACTGTAAAAATACTTTCGATTTCTTAACCAATTTATAGTATAAACTAAACTCAGATGCCAGGTTAGTCCACCTTTTGGGTGAAAGGAGATGTAATATGAGAACGATTATACTTGCAATTTTTTCTTTTTACTTAGTAACTAGCAACGCGTTTTCTGATCAAATTCCTTTAAAGTATCAAGGGTATTGGTCTGGTAAATCTTGTAAGTTTTCAATAGAGCAATATGCATTATTTGTTGGAAGCAATGGTTATATTTATGAAGATGACACTCAAGTTGAATTTAATTTTGTGTTTCCTAAAAATGTAGAAAATTGGACGGCATTTCAAACGAGTGATAACAATCCAAACTTCAACTACTTTTATCAAATAGATAGAGGACAACTAATAGAAAGATATCCTCCAGAAAACTGGGATGGGTCTGATTACAGTTTTCTAAAAAACCAGCAAACGCAGGACACAATATACTATAAATGCGAAAGTAATGATCCGTTAATAGAGAGTAAATACGGAGAATTACTTAGCTTGCTAAACAGCTCAGTAGTACAATCATGCAGAAACCCTGAACAAGACAAATGCCTTCAAGATTTATTTAAATTTTTAGATGTGAACAAAGACAAGAGACTTCACCGAGCTGAATTAAATAGAGGACTACGTTCCCTAAGCTTAGTTTCAGTTCTCTTAGGCCAAAATACTAATGATGACTTAGATAAGACCACTACCTTTGGAGTGTATATTGCAATTGTACCTTTTTTGCCTCTGATTACCCAAACGTTAATGGCTAATATTGATTATGATGGATCTAATAGTCTTTCAATTGATGAAATATCACAGGATCGAAATGACTTGTTTTCAGCAATCGTATCTGCAAAAGATGGAGTGATTGAAGATATAAGGTCGCTTCCCGGTGTGCTTCAAAATTTTGCGCCATTGTTACAAGGCTTAGGTAATTTTAACTAACACAATTAATCATTATCTATATTTCCAGCCCCTGCTCCCGTTGTTCGAGATAGTTCGCTTTCTGGAACCAGCATGTTAGATGCTAGATTAGAAAGTTCTTTGAATACATTGTCATCTAACAAGATTCTTGAGCACTTAGATAATGGATTGTCCAGCTCACTATTGTTTAAGCGTATCTCTATATCGTTGCTACGTCTTAAGTTGTCGTTTTCCCAATTAAGTTGATCATTAAAAAGTGCAGCACAGATTTCTTTATTTTTATAAAAACTAAAACTAAGACCATAATAGTTAGAAGCTAGTCCAACCAAAAGCATCGAAGAGTCAATATTTTCTAATATCACACTTTTACAAGCCTCTGAAACAAGCAAATCAATTGCGCTAAGACCTTCAAAAATTGCCCTTGAATTGCTAAAAATAAGACTTACGCCGTTCTTTTGAGGTAATTCAGGTGGGTGGCGTTCACATTTTAGGGAATATAAAAGCTCTTTACCACCGGGCAAAGAACGTGACTCTAGAAAGGTAACACCAAACGATAAATCTTCACACACCCCGGTAGGAAGGTTGCTACCCATACTCGCGTTAAATACTAAGTCTTTTAGCTCCGAGAAAGAAAGATCCATTAGCAATATTCGAGTGTAGGCATCCACCAGTCGTCATTTTTTTGGTCATTAAGCTCGTGTTTTAGAGGTGCTCCTTGAAATAAATTTACTCTAACCCATCTGTCTGATTTCGGATCAAATTTAGACGCGCCAAAAAAGGATAGTTTACAACGTAGCATATCTATAGGTTTGCAATGTTCATCAATTAAATTATCGTGTATTTCGGAATATGGAGCCCAAGCATTTGTTTGTATCCTGCGAATAATAAATCGGTGTTCAGGATATTTTATTAAAAACTCAGCTACTATCATATCATTGTCGATACTTTCAAGATCGGCATGTAAAGCACACACCCGCTTAGCAATATCTAAAGGCCTTTCTAAATCTTTGCCTTCCTCTTCATAGCGATTCCCTAATCTTGGCTCCAATTTTTCTTCTGAAACGTACCAAAACCTTGATTGATTTTCTTTCAAAGAAAAATCTATTTTTAAAGCCCAAGAGAAGTTCTTTTTTATTAAGTCAGCTAACTCATGCACTCTCATTTTAGGATAGAGCATAGGCAATTTGGTACTCTCTAAACATAGATCAAGCCCGTCAATTAAATCCCCACCAATTTCCATAAACAAGGACACTACTAACTCTTGACATTCTATCGAATAATTTTTTGAAACATTAAAAATATTCTTTAAAGCATTGCTTTTTAATAATTTTTCTAAGGTAAATTCATTTATTAATAATGCCCACTCAGCTTCCAAGGTATCAATTCTTTTCTTCTGTCTATTATCGTCAGTATTCCAAGAGTTAAGGAAGGCCCTAACTCTAGATGTTAACTCGATTAATCTTTCAGCCTTTTCCTTAGAAAGTTCTGCTAAATTAATCATCCGTGACAATGCGGTTTCACGAACTTGAAACCAATTATTCAATAAGACAGGATGTTTGACTAAAAATGGAGCCATCCCAAGCCCAGTTGCATTACCAATTCCTAGGTATCTTTGAATTTTTTTATCAAGGGGAACAAATTTTTTAGGGTTACGGGCTTTCGCAACATGATTAACTAAGTCTAGTGAGAAGCCTCTAATCAAGTACACTGTTAGCATTTCAAGTTGAAATGGGACAGAGAAGTCAGAATGTTCACAGTGATTCTTTCTATCATCAATGCCGAATTTTCCGTTTCCATACACTGCCGTAGTTCGCATTAAATATCCGATTTCATTTATCAGCTCGCTTGGAGGTTGCTCACCTTCACTTAATGACTGCGCTACCAGCTCAAACATCCTTACAGATTTATTAGCCCTACTCAGAACTAGCTCAGTATTTCTATACCTACCCGCCTCTTGAAAAGGTAACTGTGTTTTAAGTCTTTCAATGTCTGAAATCGATGGAACGCCATCAAACAGCGCAAAAGAAGTATCCCAACTTGATGCAATAACTCTATCAGTCCTTTGTGAACTCTCAAGATGATCAGAAAATGCAATTAATGCCAAGTCTTTACCAAAAAGGCTCAACTGATAAACCGCATTACCAAATCCTTTTTCATCCATTTCCCAACGCGAGCAACTAATACGGGTTTTTTGCTGTATCATTTTACGGATCAATATTCTTGCAAAAGATAGCCTTGATGGATGGAAGGACCCCATTCTTTCAAGTTTCATAACCTCGGAAGGTTTTCTTATATTTGGCTGTGGACCACACAGCTGTATTTTTTTTTCTACTGCCAACTTAGATCTCTTTGCTAAAAGAACTTTCGAAAAACTTCATCCAATTGAGTCCCATAATAGAATTAATTTCATCATTATCAAATCCAATATGCTTTAATCCATCCTTAATATTGATAAAATCCTTGTTTGACTTGAACCAATTAGGCTGAATAGGAAAGCCAGGGTTAGAAGAATCTCCTTCTCCATAGTCTTTTGTTTTGGTCCATCTTCCATTTCTCATCCACTCAACAATACTATCAGGTTGATTCTGACAAAGATCACTTCCTATCCCAATATTTTTTGATCCAAATTTTTCTGCCGTTTTTGCAATCATTTTACAAAAGTCTTCGATAGTACAATTACTCCCATTATGTAAATGATGTGGATAGAGAGAAAATCCCAACATACCACCGTTTTTAAACATTCGGTCTAGAACTTCATCTGACTTATTTCTCAAAGCAGAATGCCAAAATGCAGGATTAGCATGGGTAATTGCAATAGGTCGTGATGAATTATCAATTGCCTCTAAAGTTGACCGATCAGAAGAATGGCTCATGTCAACAACAATCCCAAGCCTATTCATCTCTTTAATAACTTCTTTCCCCATTCTTGTTAAGCCAGGGTCATTCTTTTCATAACAACCAGTAGCAAGAGGCGATTGATTATTATAAGAGAGCTGCATAAATCGAACACCAAGCTTTTGCCAAACTTCTAACAAATAAATATCGTCTTCTATTGGAGAGGGGTTTTGAAAACCGAAAATAATCGCTGTTTTATTATTTTTCTTAGCAGATAATATTTCATTATAGCTACCTGCTTGCACAATATACTCCGAATAACTATTGAAATATTCGTTCCATTTCTCAAGGTTTAAAACAGTTTCCCGAAAATTTTCATGGTAGGCGATGGTTACGTGAACACAGTCAACCCCACCTTGTCTCATCTGCTGAAAGATTTCCTCAGACCAATTCGCATACTGCAAACAATCTACCGTAAAATTTTTGCTTGTTTCCGCATCAATAGACAAATCAAATCCCCCCGCTGATATACGTTACTCCATTATTGCTTTAGTCTCTAAGAATTCTTCCAAACCCCACTCAGCCTTCTCTCGCCCATTACCCGATTGCTTAAAGCCACCAAATGGTGCATTAGTTCCCCCGCTACCATAATTAACATGGATTTGACCTGCCCTTATTTGCCTTGCGACACTCCTTAATTTTTCTGAATCACTACCACATACATAAGCGGAAAGGCCATAGCTTGTATCATTCGCAATCTGAACCGCATTATCAATGTCTTCATACGGGATTACAGATAAGACGGGGCCGAATATTTCTTCTTGTGCAATTTCCATGGAGTTATTCACATCTCCAAAAATAGTTGGCTTAACAAAATAACCGGCATTAAGCCCTATAGGCTTACCTAATCCACCAGTTACTAATTGAGCACCAGCCTTAATCCCTGATTCAATTAACCTTTGCACCTTATCGAATTGAGCTTGACTTACTAGCGGACCAATGTCTGTGTCTTCTTTCGTAGGGTCACCAGTTATCAATTTTTCTGCAACATTTTTTGCAATTTCCAAAGCTTCATTTTGTCGATTTTTCGGTACTATCATTCGGGTTGGGGCATTACAAGACTGTCCAGTATTCTCCATAATTTTTTGCACGCCGACAGTGACCGATTGCTCAAACTTTTCGTCATCGAAAATTATATTAGGTGATTTTCCTCCAAGTTCCTGACTTACTCTCTTAACCGATTTTGCTGCTGCCTGAGCAACAGCGACTCCTCCCCTAGTTGAACCAGTAAAAGACATCATATCTACATCCTTATGGTTAGATAAAGCCTCTCCTACAACCGGACCCAAGCCATGCACCATATTAAAAACTCCTTTAGGAACCTTTGCGGCATCCATTATCTCAGCAATTATATTAGCTGATAGTGGTGATAATTCACTTGGTTTCAAGATTGCTGTGCACCCTGAGGCAAGACACGGTCCAAGCTTCGATATAGTTTGGTTTATTGGCCAATTCCACGGTGTGATAAGCCCACACACTCCAATTGGCTCGTGCCTTACAGTGTATCCACTAAACGGGTATTCAAATTTATGTTCTTCCAGTACCCTTATAGCCGTCTTTAAATGACCTAACCCTACAGCTGCTTGTGCACCACGAGAGAGCTTTACAGGTGACCCCATTTCTTTAGTAATAGCTTCCACAAAATCCTCAAAGCGATTTTTAAACTGGTTTCTTATTTCTCTCAACAGGTCTAAACGCTCAGCTACACTTGTCTGCGCATAGCTTGAAAATGCAGTTTTTGCAGCCTTTACTGCATTATCAATATCAAGCTGTGAGCCAACATTTAGTGTCCCAATAACTGATTCATCTGATGGATTAATAATATCAATCTTTTCATCTTTTAAAGGGGGGACCCATTCGCCATCAATGTAGAATTTATCTAGTACCATTTGTTTTCTCCTCTTCGATTATATACCAGCTGGATTATCAACAGATTTGCGGAGAGCCTTTAGATCTGAGTATCGATCACCTATTCTATGATGGGGTCTACCGCTTGTAGCAGCTCCAAGAGCACAGACTATTTCATCGACATCAGGCGCATCATATATAGAGAACTGAACGGTTAAATAATGCGATCGCCTTCCAGTGTCGTGCTTATCCATTAATGGTATTTGAATTTGTGTATTTGCTGGACCCCTCGTATTTGTGAAACCTAGGTAACTTTTCGCTCCCACCGCTTCCCTATAAAAGTTTCCAAATTGCAAAGTATGAATAATGGCTGAAGCATGCTCTATTTCGCAACTGGTCCCAGCTAATGCTGCCTTCCCATATGCTTCAATTTTTTCTCCACTACCAACCATTGAAATCAACCGGTCGGTCAAAGCTTTACCCATCACAGGAGCAATTCTTTTAATTTCTGGTTGCAAGTCCTCTACAAACCCCAAACCTCTCCAAGGATTAGATAATACTGCAGCAACACCAATTATGCGAAGAATAGGATTGGATTCTTTTCCTCCTTCACTGTATATGTCTTCATCAAAAGTTACAATCTTTCTCAGTTCTTTAAGCATCTAGAGCTCCTATCCTTTTGCAAATAAATAAAGCACGTTACGATCATTAAAGCTACATTGAAATTAAGTATCAAAAAAATGTTAATGTAAATTCAATGATACAAAAAATTTATCAATTTCTACAAAAACCTTTTTATAGTCTTCGACCAATGCCATATGCCTTAAGCTTTGTAAAATACGGACATTGCTATTCTTAAAATTATTTGCAATTTCTTCTGCAGCGTCAGGACCATTAGCAAAATCTTGATCACAGGTTATTATAAGTGTCGGCTTGCTTTCATGTAACGATTTGAGGTCAATAGATCCAAAATAAAGTATGGGGTAAACTTTTGCATAGATTTCTTTTTATTATTATTTACCCAGTTACGCACAAGCTGAACGATATGAGGATTACTTTTTTGAAAAGTAATACTAAACCATCTATTTATCGCCGCATCGGTCGTAGACTCTGGACCCTCATCTTTCAACAACTTTGCTCTTTCTAAAATTTCATCCCTTTCCTGATCCAAAAGCCTATTGGGTGAATTTAAAAGAACTAATGCCTCTACTATGCTTGGGTGTAAAGATGCAAATTTTCGAGAAATCATTGATCCCAGAGAAAACCCAACTAGTATAAATTTTTCTAATTTAATGTGATTGATTATTTGTAGAAGTTGATCTGCAAACATACTTAAAGAAATTTCACCTTCAGGATCTTTACTATCACCATGACCAAGAAGATCGTATATAAGTACATTATAGTTTTTAAACAATGAAACCTGCCATGACCAGACATCTTGGTTGAGTCCTAAACCATGTATAAAAACAATAGTTTTAAACTTGGGATTCTTAAAAAAATATTTAAAGCAGTTGCCGTTAAAATATTGTCTCTTCATATCACAACTCAGGTTTATAAGCTACTACTTCTACTTCAACTAAAACATCAACCAAAAGATCGCTGACCACGGCGGATCTAGCTGGAGGCTCATGGTCAAAATACTCCCCGTAAATTGCATTAAACCCTGGGAAGTCTTCCCTATTTTTCAGCCAAACCATAGCTTTAACAACATCCTGCAATTCACATCCAGCCTCTATCAATGTATTTCTAATTTCATCGAGCACTATTCTTGTTTGCTCTTGTATGGTGCCTTGAGTTATGACCACACCATCTTTCATAGGAACTTGACCAGTTAAATACACAAAGTCACCAGCTCTAACAGCCTTAGATAATGACAACTTTCGTCCATTTATAAATAATGGATCGCCAATAATTTTTTTAGACATTTCATTCACCTATAATGATTATTAGATTATTTGTCAAAATAACGGTTATGAAAATAACTTTTTATTTATCATACAATAAATAGTTATTGTTTTTGATCATTTTTCTCTTGTAAACTTAACGACGTGTGAAGAGAAGGTGGAAGCAAAAATGGGCAGATTAGAAAATTTTAAAATGTTAATTGATGGAGAATGGGTTTTATCTTCTGATAATAGGACGTTCGAAAGCTCAAACCCCACAACGGGAGAAAGCTGGTGTACTATACCGGAAGCATCAAGAACAGATGTTAACACCGCAGTAGAGGCGGCTCATAAAGCGTTTACTGATGGACCATGGTCAAAAATGACTCCAACAGAAAGAGGAGAGCATCTAAGAAAATTAGCCGATATACTAGCTAGCAAATCTGAGGAATTAGGTAAAATTGAAACCATAGATACCGGGAAAATGTTAAAGGAAACTAAATGGCAAGCAAAATATATTTCGCAATTTTTTAATTTCTTCGCTGGGTGCGCTGATAAAGTCTCTGGCCAAACATTACCAATTGATAAGCCAGATTTATTTGTATTTACAAACAGAGAGCCATTAGGCGTTGTAGCAGCAATTGTTCCATGGAATTCACAATTGTTTCTTGTTGCCGTAAAGATTGGCCCAGCATTGGCTGCGGGAAACACTATCGTTTTGAAGGCGTCTGAACACGCGTCTGCAGCTATGCTTGCTTTTGGTAAATGCGTTGAAGAAGCGGGCATACCTCCTGGGGTCGTAAATATTATAACTGGTCATGGGGATCCTTGTGGAAAAGAGTTAACAAGCCATCCCAAAGTTGCCAGGATATCGTTCACAGGAGGCCCAACTTCTGCGCGACATGTTATTAGAAATTCTGCCGAAAATTTTGCAGAAGTGTCTTTAGAGCTGGGAGGCAAGTCACCTTTTATTGTATTTGATGATGCGGATATAGAGAATGCGGTTAATTGTTCTATTGCTGGAATTTTTGGTGCAACAGGTCAAAGCTGTGTTGCTGGGTCAAGATTATACCTTCAAGAAAATATAGCAGATAAATTTTTGAGCTTAATCGTTAAGCAAGCAAAAAACATAAAAATTGGAGACCCACTATTGGACGAAACCCAAATGGGCCCTTTATGTACAAAAGGCCAGCTTGAAAATATTAAAACTGAACTTGCGTTTGCTGTAGAAGAAGGTGCAACTTTGTTGTGTGGTGGCAAGTCACCTGAAGGTCTTGGTGAATTGTTTTTTGAGCCTACAATTGTAGACTGCCCTAGTCAGAAGCTAAAAATAGTAGATACTGAATTGTTCGGACCCGTACTATCCGTAATAAAATTTAGAACAGAAGAAGAGGTCATATCTCTTGCTAATGATACAAAACACGGATTAGCAGCGGGCATTTTTTCCAAAAGTAATTCTAGGTGCCTGAGAGTTAGTAAGGCAGTTCATGCAGGAATAGTATGGGTTAACACATACAGGGTTGTGTCTCCAATTGCAGAATTTGGAGGATTTAAAAACTCAGGTTATGGTCGAGAAAGTGGTTTTCAAGCGATATATGACTATACTCGGCCAAAAACGGTTTGGATGAATATGTCAGATGAACCGGCAGCTAATCCATTTGTTATGAAATAAAGTATAAAGCATTTTTAGGGGAATTAAGTAGATGAAATTTGATTTAGCAATAAATCTAGAAAGAGCAGACAACTCTTTGTCAATGAAGGATGTGAAAAATCATACACTAGAGATGGTGCAAATGGCAGATCAAAGTGGTTTTAATATTGTATGGGCTGCTGAACACCATGCCTTGGAAATGACAATTGCTCCAAACCCTTTTCAAATAATCACATGGTGGGCAGAAAATACAAACGATGTAAGGCTTGGCACTGCTGTAGCAGCAGCCCCCTATTGGCACCCAATCAAACTTGCGGGAGAGGCTGCGTTCACAGACCTAATTACTGAGGGTCGCCTTGAATTTGGTATAGGTTCAGGGGCATATCAACGAGAATTTGATCGAATGCACCCAGGACTCAAGCAATCTGATGCATGGAAATATATGCAGGAGAGTCTTCCAGTCATCAAAAAGCTATGGGAAGGAGATTATGAGCATAATGGTGAATTTTGGTCTTTTCCATTATCCACGTCTGTTCCAAAACCTGTGCAAATAGGTGGACCCCCTGTATGGGTAGCTGCTAGAGCACCTATTACCTATGACTATGCAGTGAAAAATCATTGCAATATAATGTCTTGGCCTCTAACTAGACCATTTTCAGAGGCAGAGCTCTATAAACAACGTCTTGATGATGCTTTAGAAAGTGCCTCTGATGGCTTTAAACCTATTTTTGCGATGATGAGGCACGCTGCTGTCTATAAAAACAAAGAAGAATCGAGTGTCTATATCAGAGCTATTCAACGTATATTAGGCCAATTTGAAAATTTGTTTAAAAATTTAGGTGACGTTAAAGACGGCTTTCCCAAGGAAATTGCTTTGAAAGAACTAGAAAACAGAGAGGAATATAATCCAACTATGCTTGAAGAAAATCTACTGTTTGGAACACCAGACGAGGTTATTAAAAAATTAAAGCGTTATGAAGATCTCGGGGTGGATAATTTTATCTATTACGCATCGATGGGGTTGGATCATGGTTCACAGAAGAGATCACTAGAGTTGTTCTGTGAAGAAGTTCTTCCTGCTTTTCAATAGGAATAAAAAATGACAAGTCATCTAGAGGTAGAAGTAAAAGAAAAAGTACTAGAAATCAAAATCAATAAGCCAAAAGTAAATGCTATAGACCTCAAACTTAGTCAAGATCTTGGAAAAGCTTTTGCGGAATTACGAGATAATCCAGACCTTAGAGTTGGAATAATTACTGGTGAAGGAGATAAGATATTTTCAGCTGGATGGGACCTGAAAGCCGTTAATTCTGGAGAGATGGCGCTAGACAATTGGTGGGAAAAGGCGGACTACGGTGATGGTGGTTTTGCCGGATTAACAGAAAATTGGAATTTGAACAAGCCAGTGATTTGCGCTCTAAATGGTCACGCAATTGGTGGCGGTTTTGAGCTTGCAATGTCCTGTGATTTGATTATAGCAGCAGAACACGTTGAATTTGGTCTGCCTGAGATGCCGCTAGGTATTGTTCCTGATGCAGGTGCACTTCAAAGGTTACCTAGAAGAATTCCATACAATATTGCAATGGAAATGTTTTTTCTTGGTCGTAGAATGTCAGCTCAGGAAGCAAAAAGCTTTGGATTGGTAAATAAAGTGGTTGATAAATCCTTACTTTTAGATTCTGCAAGAGAGTGGGCAGAAAAAATGTCGCAGACAGCTCCACTAGCAATGCAAAGCGTAAAGGAAGTTTTAAGAGCGATAGAATGTAAAGCTTTAAAAGAGGCTTTTTCAGAAATGCGGTCAGGCAATTTGTCGACATATTCGAATATGCTTAAATCTGACGATGCAGCTGAAGGTGTGGCGGCGTTTGTTGAAAAAAGAGATCCAAATTTCAAAGGAAAATAGCTTGGAAAGTTTAAATAAGATCTCAACAGTAGCCAGTATTGGAGGTGGACCAATAGGAGCTGGTTGGGCCGCTCACTTTCTAGCCAAAGGCCTAATTGTAAAATGTTATCTCCACTCAGAGAATGAAATAGATGATTATAAGTCATTAATCAAAACGGCTTGGGAAACATTAGAAAAATTAGGCATTGATAAAACAGCATCGTTAGAAAAAATGCAAATCTTTACCAACTTAAAAGAGAGCTTAAGCGAGGTCGACTTCGTGCAGGAAAGCATTCCAGAGATATTAAATGTAAAGCAAGATTTTTATTCCCAAATTGATTTATTTTTAAACCCAAGCGTTATTATAGCTTCATCAACTTCTGGACTATTAATTTCAGACATCGTAAAGAACTGCAATACAAAAGATAGAGCAATAGTAGGACATCCTTTTAACCCTCCCTACTTACTTCCACTGGTAGAGGTTGTTGCTAGTGAATACACGAATAAACTATGTGTTGATCAGGCGGTCAGCTTCTATAAAGCGGTCGGTAAAGTCCCAATTGTGCTTAAAAAAGAAATTCCAGGATTTATTGCAACTCGTTTACAGGAAGCATTATGGCGAGAGGCATTACACATGGTCGCAAATGATGAAGCAACACCCGAGCAAATTGATTTAGCACTAATTAATGGGCCAGCACCTAGGATGGCTTACCAAGGTCAATGCATGGCATTTCACGTAGCCTGTGGTGAAGGAGGTATGGCTACAAATCTAGACCAATTCGGCCCTGCATTACAATTACCATGGACTAGACTTAAAGCACCTGAATTAACACAAGAATTACGTAATAAGATGGTTAATGGGTGTAAAGATATGTCAAAAGGTAAGCATTTTCTTGAAATGGCTAAAGATCGTGATAACGCAATAGCTGCGATTTTGAGTGCCATAAAAAACAATCATCCAAATAAATAATGAGGTTAGCATGAATTTTGAGGTAATAGTGACATGTGCGGTTACAGGAGCCGGTGAGACAGTTGATAAAAGTCCTCATGTTCCAGTAACTCCAAAAGAGGTTGCAGATGCTGCTATCGAAGCTGCGAAAGCAGGTGCTTCTGCAGCCCATGTTCATGTGCGAGATCCAGAAACTGGTAAAGGATCCCGAGATGTAAACTTATTTAAAGAAGCGGTTGACAGAATAAGAGATGATAAAACTGATGTAGTGATAAATCTTACTGCAGGAATGGGCGGTGATTGGGTTCCTGATGAAAATGATTTTTCGATGCCTGGCCCCGGAACGGACATGATAGGTCCTGATGAGAGGCTCGCGCACATAGAGATATGTAAGCCAGAAATTTGCTCCTTAGATTGTGGAACCTTAAATTTTGGTGTCAATGATCATTCTATTTATATATCCACTCTACCTATCCTGAGAACAATGGCCGAATTGACAAAATCTTGGGGAGTAAAACCAGAATTAGAGGTTTTTGACTTAGGTCATATTAGATTAGCCAAACAGCTAATTGAAGAGGGATTAATTAAAGAACCTCCAATGTTTCAAATATGTTTAGGAATACCGTGGGGCGCTGATCAAAGTGTTGATACTATGAAGGCAATGAAGGATCATCTTCCATCAAACGCAACTTGGTCTGGGTTTGGTATTTCAAGAATGCAAATACCAATGGCTGCTGCAGCCGTTACTATGGGGGGCAATGTTCGTGTTGGCTTAGAAGATAATCTTTATCTTTCAAAAGGCGTGCTTGCTACGAATGGACAATTGGTTGAAAAAGTTATAAAAATAATCACCCTAATGGGTGGAAGAGTTCTTACCCCAGATGAAACAAGAAAAAAACTTTCATTAATAAAAAACTAATTATTGAGATAAACTATGTATGATACTTCAAGCGACTCAAAAATTCTATTAGATACTGTCCAAAAATTCATGGCTGACGAAATTTATCCTCATGAAGACCGTGTGGATAAACTTGGTTATGTTCCTGATGAAATAGGCAAACAAATAGAAGAAAAATCAAAAGAAGTAGGATTATTTGCAGCTAATCTTCCAGAAAAATACGGTGGGGGGGGATTAGATTATTCTTCAATGATGATAGTTGAAAGGGAGTATGGAAAAACTTCACATGCTTTACATTCATGGATAGCACGTCCTACCGAAATACTTCTAGCCTGCAACGAAAAGCAAATGGAAGAATACCTTTATCCCTGTGTAAAAGGTGATAAACGAGAATTATTTGCATTAACAGAACCTGACGCGGGCTCCGATATAATGAGTATGAAATCTAACGCCAAGAAAGAAGGAGATGACTGGATTTTGAATGGTTCCAAACATTTTATTTCTGGACCATGTATGCCAGATTTTGCGATTGTATTTGCTGCTACAGGAGAAGATGAGACACCTCGCGGAAAAAGAAAAAGAATTACAGCCTTCCTAGTAGATGTTGGTATTCCCGGATTTGATATTCAAGAGGGTACAAAGTGTATCAGCTACCGGGGATATAAAAATTACCAGTTAAGCTTTAACGACGTTAGGCTTTCTGCTGATAAGATACTAGGTACTGAGGGTAATGGACTTTCATTATCTGGGAAATGGCTTGGCATGGGTCGTATTTGGGTAGGAGCGACTTGTTGTGGCAAGGCAGAACGAATTCTTGATTTAGCTTTAGACTGGGCTGCTCAAAGAAAACAATTTGGCAAGCCAATAGGAACTTTCCAAGCTACAGGTTTCAAGCTAGCAGACATGAAGATGAACTTACGAGCCGCAGACCTTTTAGTAAAAGATGCTGTAGACAGGGCTCTTACTGGTCAAATGATGGATGAGGATGCGGCTATTGTTAAGATTTTCTGTTCAGAAATGCTTAATAAGGTAGCAGATGATACTGTTCAGATTTTTGGAGGAATGGGCTTAATGGAAGAGATGCCTATTGAGAGGCTTTGGAGAGACTCTCGTTTGGAAAGAATTTGGGATGGAACCTCTGAAATACAAAGGCATATTGTAACACGCTCAATGCTTAGACCTCTTGGGGCATGATTTTAAACTCTTTTAAAAGCATTGACCGTTTTTTTAAAGCAAAATCAGTCGTTTTTATTGGTGGCAGAGACATATTTGTTCCCATAAGGGAGTTAAAAAGAAGAGGTTATAAGGGGAAAATATTTGTTGTTAACCCAACCAGAAAGAAAATCGATAATTATAAATGTTTAAGAAAGGTTTCTGACCTTCCGTTGAGTCCGGATGCTGCGTTCATCGCTGTGCCCGCTAAAGAGGTTATATCAACTGTAAAAGCTCTTAAAGCCATTAAGTGCAAGGGAATAGTATGTTATTCGGCAGGGTTTAAAGAAATCGGTATTACTGGAAAATACCTTGAGGATAGACTTATTAAGGAATGCGGTGATACTCCATTAATTGGGCCTAATTGTTATGGATTTATTAATTTTTCTGACAACCTTGCACTTTGGCCATTTTCACACAAAGGCAAACATTGCAAAAAGGGAATTGCGCTTATTACTCAAAGTGGAATGCTATCATCAGATATTATTATGGCGACTAGATCACTTCCAATTAGCTTTATGGTATCCGCGGGGAACCAAGCTGTAACAAAGATTGAAGACTTAATTCACTATTTCAGCAAAAAGACAAATGTGTCCTGCATTGCTATACACATCGAAGGAATTTCTGATTTAACTAGATTTGTGGAGGCCTCAAAATTTTCATTTAATGCAGGAAAACCTATTATTGTTTACAAATCTGGTAAATCACAAATTGGTAAAAGGATTGCTAAAAGCCATACCGGATCTCTTTCCGGAAATAATGAAATGTATTCAGCACTTTTTAAGCAATTGGCTATCACGGAAGTGCATGACCCAATACAATTACTTGAAACAGCTAAATTATTTAGTATTTCGTGCCCTATAAAAACAAATAAAATTTTAGCACTTACCTGTTCTGGTGGTGGAGCTGCAATGGTTGCAGATAACGCAGAAGATTTAGAATTAAAGTTACCAAACTTTAGAAAAAGTCAAAAAAAATCACTGGACAAAGTGTTACCAAAAATAGCAACGATATCAAACCCCTTGGATTACACAACTCCCATATGGGGTATTCCAGAAAAGACAGGTCCAGTATTTAAAAACGCATTGAAAAACGACTATTCCACAGCAATTTTGGTACAGGATTTTCCTCATACGCAAATAAACGATACTGAACAACTCTATTTAAACGATACAAAGGCTTTTATAGATGAGAGTAAACTCGTTGGTCTTACTCCCATTATCTGTTCAACTCTGCCTGAAAATATAAATGAAAATGTTGGCAATAAGATTTTGAGGTTAGGTGGTGTCCCAATGCAGGGCATATATAACTGTTTAAACGCAGTAAGACACCTTCTAGATTACAATAATTTCAGTGATAAAAAAGAGTTACAAAAATTTAAGCTAGCGCAACGCAAAAATGATAAATGTCTAAACGCAAACGAGTACCAAGGAAAAATTAGTATCAGAGCACAAGGAATAAAGGTTCCCAATGCTCAGCTTGTAAAAAATATAAAAGATTTACAAAAAGTAAAAATTAAATTCCCAATCGCTTTAAAGTTTACTAGCTCAAAAATTTTACATAAGACCGAGTTAGGAGCTGTTAAATTAAACATTAATAGTCGAAAGGAGCTCGTATCAAAATATCATGAAATTAAAAAATCATTGGGCTTAAAGGCGATTAATAAAGGTATATTTTTTATTGAAGAAATGCTTCCAGCTCCAATTGCAGAAATGTTTTTAAGCATTCGAAGTGACAAAACATTTGGTAATGTATTAGTTGTTGGTATGGGAGGAGCATTAACTGAAATATACAGGGATACAAAAACTTTTATATTACCTGTATCAGAAAAATATATTTCACAAGAAATTAAAAAAATGAAATTTTTCAATTTAATCAATGGCTTTCGCAATAATAGTAAAGTAAAATTAAATATGATTATAAATGAAATATTTAAAATAGCAGATTTTCATAACCAAGAAGAAAATGGGTGCGCATCAATAGAGATAAATCCATTTTTTATATACGAAGATAGCATGATAGCAGCTGATTGTATTTTAAGTCGAAAAATATAAGATCCTATTTATATTTTTCTTTATTTCTAGAAGCTTTCTCTCTGAAAAGTGCACCTATAGCTGCGTCTAATGTGACTTTTCCTATTTTTTTACCTTTATCATCGACGACGCTACACTCATTGTTCTTTTCATTATTTAAGACCTTTAAAGCGTCTTCGAGAGAACAAGAGCTATCTAAAGAAGTGCCTTTACTACTACCTTTTTGCATAATGGATTTAACTTCAATTACTTTCCCACGGTTAATATCTTTAATGAAATCAGAGATATAGTCATCAGCTGGATTCATAATTATTTGTTGAGGATCACCTTTTTGAATAATCTTTCCATCCCTCAATATTGCAATGTTATCTCCAATTCTGAGCGCTTCATCTAAATCGTGCGTAATAAAGATAATTGTCTTATGTAAATCTTTTTGAAGTTCTAAAAGAATATTTTGCATGTCAGTTCTTATTAAAGGGTCTAAGGCTGAAAATGCCTCATCCATCAATAATATGGGAGCATCTGTTGCCAATGCTCTAGCCAAACCAACTCTCTGTTGCATACCACCGGAGAGTTGAGCAGGATATCTTTCCTCAAAACCTGATAATCCCACACTCTCAATCCACTTATGGCTTTTCTCCTTCGCTATACTCTCTTGCTCTCCTTGGATGGTCAGGCCATACGCAACGTTTTGCGCTACTGTTTTATGCGGTAATAGAGCAAACTTTTGAAAAACCATAGACGTCTTCTTTCGCCTGAATTCACGCAACTGAAGCTGTGACATGGACAGAATATCCTCATCATCTACGGTAATTGCGCCTGCTGTAGGTTCAATCAAACGATTGATATGTCTTATAAGAGTTGACTTTCCAGAGCCTGATAGTCCCATAATCACTTGTATTCTTTGCTCAGGAATATCTAAATTAATATTGTTTAGTCCAAGGACATGACTATGATTATCCAATAGCTCCTGTTTTGACATTCCATCTTTTACAGGATCTATAAAAGATTTACCTCTTGGACCAAAGATTTTATAGAGATTTTCTATTCTAAGCTTCGTTTTACTCATGCTCTTTTCCGTACCGATGAGCCTGAAGTCTTTGTCCGTATCGCTGTGATACCCTATCAAAAATTATTGCCAACGCGACAATTGCTAAACCGTTCATCAAGCCGAGTGTTAAATATTGATTTTGAACAGCTTGCAGAACCGGCATACCTAACCCTTTAACACCAATCATTGAAGCTATAACAACCATTGCAAGCGCCATCATGATAGTTTGGTTTACTCCAGCAAAAATATTTGGTAATGCCAAGGGGATTTGAACCGAAAAGAGCTTTTGTCTGTAGCTAGAGCCAAAAGCATCTGCAGCCTCAAGGATCTCTTTATCCACTAACCTTATGCCTAGATTAGTTAAACGAATTATTGGAGGTATCGCGTATACACAAACAGCTATCAAGCCCGGCACTCTTCCAATTCCTAAAAGCATTACCACCGGCAACAAATATACGAAGATTGGAATAGTTTGCATTAAATCTAAGATTGGCGTTATTGCACTTTGCACACGATCATAGCGTGACATTAGTATTCCAATTGGGATTCCGACGGCTATACAAATGAGTGTAGAGACAGATATTAATGAAATAGTTGCCATCATATCTTTCCACATTCCAAAATAACCAATTAACATAAAAGAAACTACGGATCCTAAAGCTAGCTTCCAGCTTCTAGATCCAAGATAGGCAAGTCCCGCAACAATTATAAGTATTATTGGCCATGGTGTAGCTATTAGGAGTTTTTCTAACCACACTAAGAAGAAATAAAGAGGATCAAAGAATGCTTCAATAGCATCTCCATTTGACCTAGACCATTCTCTAAAAGATCCATCAATACCTTTTTTCAAATCTCTTAAGTCTCGTTTGCCTAAGCTTGGAAACTCTGCCAACCAATCCATTAGGGACCCTTTTTTAACAAAATTAAAAAAAAGGTCGCCTCAGTTACCCAAGACGACCTAAATAAAAGTATATCTTTAAAGAGATGCCTTAACCTTCTTAGCAACGTCTGCAGACACCCAAGGTGTCCATACATCTTCATATTCGATCAAGAACTCAACAGCTGCGTCTGGACCATTAGCCTGGTTATCTTCCATATATACCAACATTTTGTTCATTATTGGACCTGGAAAAATACGTTTTGCAAAATAACCCATAGCATCTGCGCCAGCAGACTCTTTGAAGTTTGTAGTCACAATAGTGTGAACTTCTGACTTAGTCCAAGCCGATGGCTTAGGATCAGCACAGTCTTGTTCTGCTTTTGCAATACAACCATCCCAGTTCTCTGCACCAGCAAATGGAACTCCAAACGGAACAAGCTGCATATTAAATTTTCCGATAGGAGCTGTTGGAGCCCAATAGTACCCAAACCAGTTATCTCCTCTTTGCACAGCTTTTGCCATTGATGCATCAAGACCAGCTTGTGAACCTGGGTCAATTAAGATCCAGCCTTTATCTTCCATTTTAAACGCTCTAAAGAGGTTTATGTTTGAAAGTTGGCAACCCCATCCTGCAGGGCATCCAATGAATTCACCTTTTGAAGGATCCTCTTTTGCCGGGAATAGATCTGGTCTTTCAAGAATATCTAAAACAGTCTTTAGACCTGGGTTCTTTGTGAGCACGTAATCTGGAACCCACCATCCTTCTCCAAGGTCAGTGATTGGCATTTCTCTTGCTGAATGCAATCTTCCTTCGTCCATTGCCTTGAAAAGTGGTTCCCTTACGGCGTTTATCCATAATTCGGCAGCAACATCAGGTTGACCCTTCTCATTCATAGACGCAAAAGTCGTAGTAGTTGCACCGGCAACCATTTCGATTTCACAGCCATAGCCCTCTTCAAGGATAATTTTATCGACATTTGCCATTAGTGTAGCTGATGGCCAGTTCATATCAGCCATAGAAATTGATCCACATGCCGCATAGACATTTGTGGCTAAAGCCATGGTGCCAGCAACGACAGTTGACATCAAAAATTTATACATATCTCTTTCCTTCCATTTTAGGTCATACGTTAAAGACCAAGATTTGTTTATAGTAAGGCTACCCGTTTCATTGAGCCCTTGTCAATAGCAACAACCTTTTTTGTAGCGAGCTTTTCAATAGAGACCCCATTTTCATTCAATTATTGAACTAGTCCTTTAAAAATGCTTGAAAAAACGCCGGTTTGTTGTATATTAAGCAATGAGGTCGGTCGCTAGCCCTCTCTAAAAAAAGGCCTTAAATGTTTTCGGAGGCTGTAGTGGCATTATTCAACTTAATATTATCCAAGCTTAACAGTAAAAAGCCTGTTTATAATGTAGGTCAGAGGCTGTATTCAAGAACAAAACGCAATGCCCTCTTCTTGGAAAAGGAAATCTTTGTAAATGAGATAAAGCATTTTCGCGTGAGCATTGAGGGGTCACCGATAAAAAAAGCCGTAATTTTAAGTGAAAACGCTTTACAAAAAGACCAATACAAAGCTCTTGAAAATAAATCTAAGACAGAAACACTGCTTTGATTTTCTTTGTCTTTTAAAGCCTAATTTACACTTAACGATCAGGAGTCAGCATTATAACGTCATCTGTTAGGCCTTCCTTTCTGACATCTACCTTACTTAACTTCCCAGACCCAGTTTTTCTGATACTATCTACAAACCTGATATACTTTGGAACAGCAAACCGAGGTAACTTTTCTTGACAAAATAGCAGAAATTTATCGTTATCTATTTTGTCTTCTTTATTTTTAACAATACAAACGAGGACTTCATCTTCACCGCCTGATTTTTCTGTTTTTACCCCTATTGCTGCACTTTCATCTACTTGCGGGTATGAATTAATAACTTGTTCCAACTCAAAAGCAGAAATGTTCTCACCTCTACGCCTAATGCAGTCCTTTATCCTATCAAAATAATGCATCCTTCCCTTTTCGTCAAAATGGCATGCATCGCCTGTATGAAACCATAAATTTCGCCAAGCCTCGACAGTTTTCTCTGGCATTTTATAGTAACCCGCTGAAAAAATTCCAGGGTGTTTAGGCCTAATTAGTAATTCTCCAACTTTATTTACAGGCAGAGTTTCATCATTCTCTGGATCAGCAATTCTGACTTCATATAATTCATTTACTGGGTAACCAGCACGCCCTGGAACACAAGTCTCTTCATTGAGTGAAGCCCAAAAACTCATGCCGCTCTCAGTCATCCCGAAACCTTGCAAAAACTTAATATTAAAACGTTTTTCAAAATCTTTTCCCCATTCACCGATAGGAACGGCACTAACTAATCTTAATGAATGATTTTTATCTTCCTTGCTCTCCTCCGTGCTATAAACAAACTCAGGCATGACACCAAGTAGATGTGTTGTTGTTGCTTTTGAGATTTGAACGTCACTTAACCATCGATTGGGGCTAAATCTTTCAACGCAATAAACACTCATGCCCGCATATAGAGCTGCGAAGCACTGAATACTTAGTGCGTTAATATGGAATAACGGCATGCAGATATACTGTGTGTCTCTATCAGAAAACTCAGCAACCTCAGCACTTATAATTGCGTAGGAAAAGAAGTGTCCATGCGGCAACAAGACACCTTTAGACGGACCAGTCGTTCCAGACGTATACATTATCGCACAAATTTTATGAATTGAAGCAGTTTCCAGTAAACTTATTTCGCTATCATTAATGATATTATCTAAGCACGATTGAAAGTTTAAAATCTCTTCGGCATGAAGAGCCGTTGGCAATGATTTTTTATCAAAAGACTTAGTTACTATAGTACCCTTCAGTTGGTTTTTTTGTGGCTTTATATCTTTAAAAACCTCTAATAAAGTATTATCTACTATAGATATTTTTGGCTGGCAATTAAGAAACTGGTGCTCTAAGAATTGCCCTCTTAATTCTGTATTTATCGGAACAAAAATAGCTCCAATCTTCATTACAGCAAATAGAGAAATAAGAAATTCTGGACTATTTTTTAGAAAACAAAAGACATTTTCATCTTCTTTAAGTCCGATATCTAAAAGTTTATATGCAAATTTGTCTGACTGCTCGTCAAGCAATTTAAACGAAAGAGAAGTGCCGGAGTCAAATCTAATGAATTCTTTGTCCCTATATTCAGACGCTCTGATCTTTAACAACTTCAAAATATTCCAGTTGGATTTCTCTGCAAAAACACCTCTTTCTTTCATAATAAAACTCCGTACCACAAAATAGCTTTAAATTATTATTTTATTAATTTGTCGGTGTTAGAATACAGTGCATTATATACTACAGCAAAGCAAATTAAAGATCCTCCTAGAATGGTATTGAGTAAAACCTCTTCCCCAATAAAAATCCATACCCAAACCGGTCCCAAAAATACCTCTCCAAGCATTAGTATGGTTAGTTGCGTAGCAGGAACAAATTTTGAGCCTAAAGTATATAAAACAAGGCCACCACCTACCTGGAAGACACCTAAAATGAAAATGATGAAGAAGTCTTTGCTGATAAGCTGAAAACTATAATTTGAAAACAATATAATTAAGAAAGCAACAGAGGATGCGATGATCCCAGAGGCGAAAACAGATGGCAACATTTGCATATGTTTGTTTAGTCTTAGATTGATAGTAAAAAAAGAAAAGCCGATGGCTGAAAAAATAGCGGATAAGTTTCCTTTCCAATCACCGCCACCAAAATCACTCCAAATCATAACAACGACGCCCGTAAAAGCAATGGCAATGGACAGCAATGTTTTGATTGATATTATTTCTTTTAGAAATATTGGTGACAAAATAGCTGTAAATATTGGGGCACAAGCAAATAATAGAAGAGCATTTGCTGCTGATGTAGTTAATAAAGCGTAAATTCCTCCTATATATGCAAAAAATAGTGCAGTACCACCAGACAAGTAAGACAACCAGTTTCTTAAAAGAAGAAAAAAGTTAAACCTGAAAAAAAAATGGAGCAAAAACCCAATAAAAATTGAAATAAAAATTGAACGGAAAAATAATATTTCAAACGCATTGGCCTGCTCAATGCTCTTGATACTTAATCCTATAGTGGACCAAAGTATTCCTGCGGTAACAGCTAAAAGAATACCAAAACTCTTATCTGTCATAGTCTTCTAAAATTTGCAATATTCTCATTAATCTTTTCTCATATAGACAAAGAAGCTCTAATAGCTTTAAGTAATAAAGTAAACATGTTAATCTTTCCGTAGGGGGAACTGAAATGGCAGGAAAAGAATTTTTAGAGTCGATTGAAGTCAATTTCAAGCAAGCTATAAAATTTTTAAACAGTAATAAATCAGAGAGTGCTTTAACTGACGATCTTGCAGAACAAATTATGCAAGCAAATTCAACTTATTTGGTAAGATTTGGCGTTAGATTAAGGAATAAAGTTTATACATTTCAAGGATATAGATCAGTACACTCCGATCACTTTGAACCTGTTAAAGGAGGCATAAGATACGATTTAGATGTAAATCAAGAAGAAGTTGAAGCTCTAGCGGCTCTTATGACTTATAAGTGTTCGCTTGTTGAGGTACCTTTCGGGGGATCAAAAGGAGGTCTAATCATTGACCCAAAAGAATGGAGTGCAGAAGAACTAGAAAAAATTACCCGACGGTTTACTCAAGAACTGGCTAAAAGAGACTTAATTCATCCATCACAGAATGTACCAGCACCTGATGTGGGCACAGGAGAAAGAGAAATGGCCTGGATGGCAGACGAATATAGGAGATTGAACCCCACGGATTTAAATGCATGGGCCTGCGTTACTGGAAAACCTGTTAGCAAGGGAGGGATTGCTGGCAGAACTGAAGCTACTGGGCGTGGCGTAAAATACGCACTAAACGCATTCTTTGACTGTAAAATTGATTTAGAAAAAACAGGGCTCTCACCAGGGTTAAGTGGAAAACGAGTAATAGTACAGGGTCTAGGTAATGTTGGTTATCATGCTGCACTATTTTTATCCAAGGAGGACGGTGCAAAAATAACTCATGTTTTGGAACGGGATGGAGCTATAATAAATGAACAAGGGATCGATATCCAGAGATTACGAGACCATATAATAAAAAATGGCTCAATAAAAGGCTATCTGGGGTTTACTGATAAAGGGCCAGAGCTTCTGGAAGCTGATGCCGATATCCTGATTCCTGCAGCAATGGAGTTGGTAATAACTGAAGAAAATGCTGCAAGAATTAAGGCTCCTCTAATCATCGAAGCAGCAAACGGACCAATTTCGTCCAATGCTGATAAGATATTAAATAAAAATAGTAAAATCATTATTCCAGATTTATATGCTAATGCTGGAGGAGTTACTGTTAGCTACTTCGAATGGATCAAAAATTTAAGCAGAATAAGATTTGGTAGACTACAAAGACGTGCGCAAGAAAACCAAATATCTTCTTTAATTAGCGGGATTGAGTCCATAACTAAGGAGAAGTTTTCTGACGAGTTTAAAAAAGAGATAGTTAAAGGCGACTCAGAGCTTGATTTAGTAAGATCAGGACTAGAAGATACCATGCGAACCACGTATGATGTGATAAGTGATCGTTGGAACTCAGATACAAAGATTCCTGACCTGCGCACTGCTGCTATGATGGTTTCGATAAGTAGAGTAGCTAGCACCTATTCAACGTTAGGCATTTGATAGACTATAAATGTGTATGTAATATAATCGCTTACATTCTACTTTCTCTGATATCAGAAATAATTAGTTCAAGCTCCTCTAAAGGCACAAAGCCAGGGAAAAATTTACCTTCTATAATAAATAGAGGTGTGCCGGAAAAACCTATTCGTCTCGCTAGTGCAGCTGACTTTGCTATATGGTTTATTACGAATTCACTTTCCATATCTTTTTTTAAACTAGAGATATCAATCTTTAAATCTTTTGCTATTTCAAAAATTTTAGCCTCTGTTAAGCTGCCCTCTTTCATAAGCCTCCAATGATATTCTTTATACTTGCCTTGTGCGATTGATGCTAAAGCCGCTCTTGCGGCAATAACACTATTATTGTTTAAAATGGGCCACTCACGGGGTATGAACTTTATATTTTCATCAGATTTTATTAATTCTTGGAGATCCCTTGCAGCCGTTTTGCAATAAGGGCAGTTATAATCAAAGAATTCAATAATTGTTATATCTCCATCAGGGTTACCAATAACAACGGTATCTTCAGTATCAGTCAGTTCTGAACTATATTCTCTAATTTGCTCAGAGACATTATCACTCTTTTTTTGTTCTTCTCTAGCTTGCAGAATTCTAGAAGCCTCTCGCAGTATTTCAGGATTTTCAAGCAAAGCTTCTAACGCTAACTTTTTTATTGTTGCCACCTCATTTTCTGAAAAACTGATGTTTCCTTTTTCTTGAGCAAACAAAGGTATGCTTACAAAAACAGTAACTACGAATAAGATGGTGTATGAGATACATTTAAACTTCATAAGCATTAGAAACTAAGACTCCCAATTTTATGAAACAACTGCCGATATGCCTCCTGCCCCTTATAAAAACTTGATAAGCGGAAAAATTCATTAGGCGCATGCCAGTTTTCGTCATTTAGTTGAAAAGAAAATGTTGTTGTATAGACACCTAAAAATCGGTAAAAAGCAGAAAGAATTGGGATTGAGCCTCCAACTCGGATTATATATGGATCTTTTCCATAAATATTTTTGAGCACCTTTTTTGCCAATTTCATTGATCTCAGGTCACTGGGAATCAATAAGGGATCGCCTTCATCTTGTAACGGGATAACCTTGCCAGTAACCCCCGAGGGCAGATGTTTTTCAACATGTTTTTCAATCTTTTTGAGAACCTCTTTTGGTTTTTGATCTGCCACTAAACGACAAGTAATTTTTGCAAATGCTTTTGAAGGTAGAACCGTTTTAGTGCCTGCTCCTTGATAACCACCTGAAATACCATTTAGATCAATAGTAGGCCGTGCACTTACACGCTCTAATGGTGTATAACCAATTTCTCCATCTAAACAAATGGCACCTGTCTGTTCTACAAATTTTTTCTCATCAAAGGGCACTCGAGATATCTCCTCTCTATCTTTAGAGGTAAGAGGAATAACATCATCATAAAAACCATCAACGGCGATCTCTCCCCTTTCATTCTTCATTGAAGCAATCAGTTGTGATAACGCCATTACAGGGTTTGCAATCGCCGCACCATATAATCCCGAATGCTTATCAGTATCTGGACCTGTAACCTCAATATCAAAACCTAAAATACCTTTATAAGCTACAGCTAGCTCACACTCATCTTCAGAAAACTGTCCACCGTCAGCCGAAAAAATCATGTCACATTTCAGTTTGTCAACATTTTTGGAAACAAACTCAGGCATGTTTGGAGAGGCCACCTCTTCTTCCCCTTCAAAAATAAATTTTATATTGAACGGGAAAGTCTCTGAAGTCTTAAATATTGACTCAAACACAACGATAGGTATGAACATAGAACCCTTGTCATCAGAAGCTCCCCTCCCATATATTTTATTATCTTTAATAATTGGTTTAAAAGGATCTATATTCCACAAGTCAAGCGGATCTACGGGCTGAACATCAAAATGACCATATATAAGTACCGTAGGTTTATCACTTCCGGCATGCAACCAATCACCATAAACTGCAGGTTGTCCACCAGTGTCCATTATTTCCACATTCTCTATCCCTGCTTTAAGCATTCGGTCTCTTAACCAGACCGCAGCCCTTTGAACGTCCTTATAATGTTCTGGCAAAGCGGCGATGGAAGGTATAGAAATAAAATCTAATAAATCTTTATTAAATTTATCTCTATTTTTTGTGAGATATTTTTGATCATTTTCCATAACTTAAACTACTCTCTTACTATCTATCCTAAACAAGTCAATATGATATACTTCCTTATGTATTTTAAGTAACTTTTTTATTTAATATGAGAAGTTATTTTATCTAAGCAAACAGAAAAAAAGTAAACCTTACACTCCTTCAGTATTTAATTGTAATAAAAACCAACCGAATGTTTGGCTTCAGCAAAAAATAACCACCTTGAAAAATAAATCCCTATAAGGTGAGACGCTATTACTAGAACGCTTACACTAAAGTTACCAGGAAACATTAAAACTAATAACATTGGCAATACAAATGCCGAAAAGAAAGAGATATATCTCATTTTTACGCCATGTTTCCTAGCAACTTTATAAACCATTTCGTTAAGCAAATAGTTTCGACTAGTGTGAGCTAAATCAAAAGATCTGATATCTTCATTTTTACTAAAACCCAAAGCAGTACCAACACTTGTTTCTTTATAAATAAAGCTTTGGTCAGCAGTATACCAAAACAAGACCTGAAGAACCCCAAAAATTAGAAGCAAAACTAAGCTAGCATAATCCATTAATAGAATTGAGCCACCAGCCAAAGCTGCAAAAATAAAAATAGCAGGCGTTAACATATTATTCCAAGATGGAACGGTTTTTAGCTGCGCATAAATCATGGAAGTAGTAAAAACCGTGAATAAAGATAGAAGAAATAACATTATGCCAACATCGTTGATATACCTATTTTGAACAATAACCCAACCAATATTTCCTACAACAATCGATAGGCATAAAACCGAGGAAATTGCCTCTCGACTTAGCCAGCTAGTTTGCCATTGGGACATAGATTTAATTGCATTTTTTTTGTTTGCAAGATGAAAAAAAGAGGAGATCAAGCCAATAATTGAGAAAAAAAGACCCATCCCAGAAAAAATTATAATATCAAACTCATTGATCTGATTCAAAAATTGCAGCAGCCCAACAATTGAAATTAGCCCAAAACCAAAACCCGAAAGAACAGTAAAAAGTATTATTGATGGAGCAGGATGCATTAGATTTTACTAAGAGCTCTATCTACCCAACCAAGTAGCCCCGTAGCATCTGTTTCCTCCTCAACAACTGACCCAAAAGAACTGGCAGAATTCTTAGACTTTATTCTGGGAAGTAGATATTTATTGACTGGTTTTGTTTGCATTTCAGGCATAAGATCAACTCCACCTCTCTCTTTAACCTTTTTTGAAACATCTGAATTGGGGTCATTGAAATCGCCAAAGGCTCTTGCGCCAGTGGGACAACTCTTTACACAAACAGGTACTCTGTCTTCTGGAGGAAGTTCTTCACTATAAATTCTATCAACACACAAAGTACACTTTTTCATCACACCGCTTACTAAATCTAACTCTCGAGCGCCATAGGGACACGCCCAAGCACAAAGCCCACAGCCCATACAATCATCCTCATTAACTAGAACTATCCCATCTTCTTCTCTCTTATAACTAGCTCCTGTCGGGCAAACAGTCACACAAGGTGCATCTTCACAATGAAGGCAAGATCTTGGAAAATAAAAGGTCTCAGTTTCATTCGTACAGCTGTTTTCTCTCTCATATGAATGAACTCGATTTAAAAAAGTACCAACTGGATCCTTCTGATGAGAGTTGAGATCACTTAACTGCTTTTCACCTCCCGATGAATTCCACTCCTTACAACTCACTACACATCCGTGACATCCGACGCAAGTGTCAAGATCAATTAAAAGCCCTAGTTTTTTATCCTCGCATTTAGGTAGTTTTGTCAATTTTTGCTCATTTCTTTTTATCTACCCCAACATTTACAGGAGAGCTCAATACTGGAAACTGCGGGAGAGATACCTTACTGGGGTTGTCGACTTTTTCAATGTTAACCAATAGATCATACCATGCGGCTTGTCCAGTAATAGGATCAGAATTACTATATCTGTAGCCGCTATCATTCTTGGGCAAGAGATCAGAAATAAGGTGATTTATTATAAAACCCTCATTAGCCTCCTCTACATTTTTATCTAAAGCCCAAGATCCTTTTCTTTTACCAATTGCATTCCATGTCCATACCGTATTTTCGTTTTGGCTCTTCATAAGAGCAACGGGAACAACTATTGATGAATTTTCTGACGTTAATCTTGCCCAGTCTCCATCTAGGAAATTTTTTTCTTTCCAAATAGCTTCAGACACAAATAGCTTATTGGAACCATGAATTTGTCTCAACCAAACATTCTGACTGCCCCAACTATGATACATTGCTGCAGGTCTCTGCGTAATTGCATGTATTGGATATTGTTTGACTTTTTCTGGATCATGATTTGACCACCAAATTGGTAACGGATCCATTTTCTCTTCAATTCTATTATACAAATGCTTCTGAGGTTTCAAATTATCTGGCAATTGATGGTGATTTTGCAACTTCGCAAGTGGTTCTAAATAAATTTGAAAGACAAAAGGCTCTTCTTTATCGTAGAAACCCATTTTAACAGCCCACTTTTGATAAGCTTTATTCCATGGTTTATAATATTGGGCCTCCTCGGGAATTTTCTCACTCCAAAATCCTCCATTTTTTATATATTTGTTTATTTGATTTAAGCTAACATCCCCTCTGCCACAATCTGTATTAGCCTCACCTCTAAATCCAGCTAAGGGCCCGATACCCGGACGTCTCTGATGCTTCTGCATGTAGTCAGCATAATCTTCATATAATTGCTGCATGTTGTTGTCTACCATCCCTGGTAGCTTTAGCATTACACCAAGTTGCAGCAATACATCTTGAAAGCTTCTTACATCCCTATCCGGCTGAACTACTGGCCAACGTATTGCATCACTAACTTGATCGGGCTCACCTATTGGCCGATCCAATAACGAGATGCAATCATATCTTTCTAAATAGGTTGTATCCGGCAAAATAAGATCAGCATAGGCAACAGTCTCCGAGTAATAGCTATCGGAATATATTATCCTAGGAATTTTATATTCATCTGAATCAGTGTCTCGTTCTGTTAACTTCCTAATCGTTTCCTCGGTATTCATAGAGGAATTCCATGCCATATTCGCCATGTAGAGAAACAACGTATCTATTTTATATGGATCTCCACTGTGGCAGTTAGCTATTACAGTATGCATTAATCCATGTGAAGACATAGGGTTTTCCCATGTGAAACCTTTATCAATTCTTGCTGGCTTACCATCCTCAGTATATGCTAAGTCTTCTGGTCCACCTATATATCCAAGATGAGGTCCATCTAATTCACTATCGGGACTAAATTTAAAATGTGGCCTAGGGTGCGCATCAAACGGTTTTGGGTATGGTGGCTTATACCGAAATCCACCTGGAACATCAACGCTACCAATTAAAATTTGAAGCAAGTGTATAGCTCGACAAGTTTGAAATCCATTGGAGTGCGCTGAAATACCTCTCATAGCATGGAAACTAACCGGCCTGCCAGTGAAACCCGACCTTTTTTCCCCTCTAAAGTCTACCCAACTTTGTTCGATGAATGTTGACTTGTTAAACGCCGTTGTAGCTATATCATCGGCCAAGCTTAGTATTTGTTCTTCCTTCAATCCGCACTGTGGTGCAACTGATTTTGGAGAATATGAGTTATCTAAATATTTTTCAGTTAACAAACTAAATACAGTCTTAAAGGTACCTTCGTCATTTAAGTAAGACTTAGTCAAAGAGGGTTTTACTCCCTTATCTGAAAACCTCTTTAATTCACCAGAAAAATGATCGATTACAAGAGGAAAGCCATCTTTATCTCTATAAAACAATCCTTTACTATCATTAGTTGACGAAATGCTTACAAGGAATGGGGAATTTGTAAAACTTTGCAAATAATCTAAATCAATTTTTTTCTTTTTAAGCAGTGTATGCACAATCGAAAGAACCAAAAGACCATCGGTTCCTGGCCGTATGCCTACCCATTGATCTGCAACTGAATTATAGCCAGTCCTAACTGGATTAATTGCGATAACTTTAGCACCTCTATTTTTAAGCTTTCCTAACCCTCTTTTAATGGGATTACTGTCATGATCTTCTGCCACACCGAAAAGAAGCATTAGCTCTGTTTTATCCCAATCAGGAGACCCAAACTCCCAAAATGAACCTCCCATAGTATAAATACCTGCGGCGGCCATATTTACAGAACAAAAGCCACCATGAGCTGCGTAATTGGGGGTACCAAACTTTTGCGCCCACCAACCAGTAAATGACTGAGATTGATCTCGACCAGTATAAAAGACAAGTTTTTCTGGGGAATTTTTACGAATAGGAGATAACCACTCAACCGCAATCTTAAGAGCCTCATCCCAGGATATTTCTTCAAACTTTCCCTCTCCACGCTCACCAACCCTACGTAGTGGCTTTTTTAGTCTAGAGGCTGCTTTATGCTGAAAAATACCAGAAGCGCCTTTTGCACATAAAACACCCTTATTTACTGGGTGATCTCTATTACCTTCTATATGAACAACTTCATTGTCTTTTATATGCACATCAATGCCACAGCGACACGCACACATATAACAAGTAGTTTTAGAAACCTTTCCAAGGCTTTCGGTGGCGTCAACTTTTTTATCCATATTTTTCTTTTAAATTAATCTTCAGTATTTAATTCTATTAATTTTTGGTCCTCATCAACCATTTCGCCTTCAACGATAAAAATAGAGACCACTGTGCCAGTAGCGGTTGAAACAACGGGGATTTCCATTTTCATAGATTCAATAACTATCACGTCTTGACCAGATTCAACAACATCTCCAACTTTACAATTAATTTTCCAAATCGACCCCGATATTTCTGACAAAAGAATAACTCTTCCCACAGTGTTCCCCTCAATGAATGAATTACAACGTAACGTAATTAAAAATTATTTAAAAGATTTAAAAAAGATATTAACATAAAAATATTATAAGGAGAGTCAAATGCAGGCACCTTTTTTTCAAAAAAAAATAAATCCTGGTAAAGCTCCAGAAAAAATTAGTGTTTTTTCAGAACCCACAGAGCTAGCTCTTAAAGAATGGAATAATAAAAGCCTACAATTGCCGGACGTATCTATAATAAATTCTTATAGAAAGGAACAAGTTGTAAGGCAGCTAGAGAAGAATAAAATCGATGCCATTTTGCTTTTTGACCCATTAAATATCAGGTACGCAACTGGCACATCAAATATGCTTTTGTGGAATACACATAATCCCTTTAGATCCTGCTTAGTTTTTGATGACGGCCACTGCATTCTCTGGGATTACCAAGAAAGCAAGCATTATGTAGAATCCAATTATTTGTATATCGATGAAGTTAGAACTGGTGCATCTATGTTTTATTTTGCAAAAGGAGATAATGTGAAGTCTGCCGCTGACAACTTTTCTCATCAAGTTTGTCAAGCCTTCGAAAAAAAAAGAAAAAACAGAAAGAAATTGGCGATAGATAAAATAATGCTCGATGGGTTTAAGAGTCTAGAAAGTAGAGACTTTAAAATCGAAAATGGAGAAAAAATAATGGAGCATGCGCGATCGATAAAATCTGCTGAAGAGATAAAAGCTATGAGATGCTCTATTTCGGCGTGCGAAACCTCAATTCATGTTATGGAGAAAGAAACAAAACCAGGAATGACTGAAAATGATATCTGGTCAATTCTTCATTCAGAAAACATTAAAAGAGGTGGAGAGTGGATTGAAACTCGCTTACTCTCGTCCGGCACCAAAACAAACCCCTGGTTCCAGGAATGTGGCTCTAGAATACTTCAGAAAAATGAAATAGTGGCTTTTGATACTGATCTAGTTGGTTGTTACTCGATGTGCACTGATATTTCTAGAACATGGTGGATAGGAGACCAAGAGCCAACAAATGAAATGAAACAAGATTATCAAATAGCATTGGAACATATCCAAAAGAATGCTGAACTTGTTGCTCCTGGTGTCCCCTTTAAAGATTTAACCTTTAAAGGACATCAACTCGATGATATGTATAAAAAACAACAATACAGTTGCAGGTTTCACGGTGTTGGGCTTTGCGACGAGTTTCCTCTGATAACATACCCAGAGGACTATGAAGAGGGTGCATTTGATTATGTCCTTCAGCCAGGAATGACATTATGTGTAGAGGCATTAATCAGCCGTGAAAACGGCGATTTTTCAATTAAGCTTGAAGATCAATTACTTGTAACAGAAAGTGGATTTGAAAATCTTACCTCTTATCCATTCGATGAAAAGTTTCTAAACTAATCCGCTTTAAATTTTACCTTCTGTTAAAAACACAAGAGCAATCGAGTCCTTATTTATCTCGAAAAGTTGATTTTCTGTGGCATATATCAAGGCGGCAAAGCCTGCACCCCCGGAAGGGCTAGTTGTTATTCCAAAATCATTTATAAAATTAAGTTTTTTCTCGACATAATCATCTTCCAAGTGCATGAAATAATTGGTTGTCTTTGAAAGCGAATAAAATGCTGACCAGGATGGCTCTTTGCAATCTAAACGCCCCATTATTGAAACTTGGCCTTCGGCAACACTTGGTTTTTTATTTTGTAAAGACAAAAACAACGTTTTTGCTTGACTAGGCTCAACAACAATTATCTGGGCATCTTGCCTTAAAAACTTTCGAAGGGATAACGCAATGGCAGCCGCAAATCCACCAACTCCTGCCTGCAAAAAAACATGTGTTATTTGATTTAAGTTATATGATGATAGTTGTTTGCGAACCTCTTCACCTATAATCATGTATCCTTCCATGACATCAACGCCCGACTGGCAAGTTTCCCAAGTTGAGTCAGATAATAAAACATAATTATTATTACGTGCATATTTTTCGGCCTCAATCATACTTGCCTCGTAGTTATCCCCTTTAAACTTAACATCTGCCCCTATGTTTTTAAGCCGATCCGCAAAAGCTTTAGGTACGTTTTTTGAAAGAAAAACAATCGCATTTGCACCAAATAAATTAGCTCCTACTGACATTGAAATACCATGGTTCCCGGCACTTGCTGTCACAAAAGTAACACCTCTCAACGTATTTCTTAGATTTTCTAATGAAACTTCGACTTTTGCGCCCAAGCGTGAATAAGCCATCTTTGCTATAGCATATGTTGCGCCTGTTGCTTTAAAGCTACCTAAGTTAAACCTTTTTCTTTCATCTTTTATAAGGACAGAGTTTAAACCTAGATTGTCTGCAAATGTCTTTTGGTCATAGAAGTCTGTCGGCATGTACTCTGGGCAGAAATCTAAAAGCTTTAACAAAATATCTGTACTGTCATTCAAATCTTTTATATTGGAGGGCTTCTTTAAACCAATAGGAAAAAAAGGATTTGATATATAGTTCACTTATTATTCTCTAAAAACTGCAAAAATATAGATCCCACTTCATTTGGCTGCTCAACACACGGCAGGTGTCCAGCCTTTTTTATTACTTTAAAAATACTACCCCTAATTAAACTTGCAGCATTTTGAACAAGATTAATCGGCGTAGAGCCGTCTTCCTCACCTACTATTACTAAAGTAGGCATGTTAATTATTTTTGCCTGTTCAGTTAGATCGCAGCGGGAAATAGCTTCACAACATCCAATATAACCAGATTTTGTTGTCCTTGTGAGCATTGATCTCCACATTTGTAATTCATTAGCACTATATTTTAAAAAAGAGGTAGAAAACCATCGCGCTAGAATATCATCTGAAATTGCTTCTATTCCTCCTTCTTTGACACGTTTTATTCGCTCGGTCCACATCTCCTTTGAACCAATTTTTGGTGCTGTATCACATAAAATTAACTTATTACAAATGTTCGGTCTTTGCTTAATAAATTCGAGGGCAATCAAGCCCCCTATTGATAGCCCTACCAGACAAATATTTTTAAGATTTAGATAATCAACTAAATTACTCACATCTTTTGCAAGGCTCTCAATAGAAATGTCGTTTTTAAAATTCGTTGACAATCCATGACCTCTTTTATCTATTCTGACAGTTCTAAAACGGTCTCCTAAAACATATAATAGTTTATCCCATACCCTAAAATCAGTTCCTAAAGAATTTAGAAAAACAATTGCAAAATCATCCTTTGGACCCCTGTCATCGAAATGAATATTTTCTAATCCTGATTTTAAACTTTGCACCTTTATTAAATTCTCCTATAAATTAAGTACATGTTAGAATATTAAATTTAAATTTTTTAATCAATTTTATATTCCTAAAAAAAAGGATACCGATATGACTAAGATGACCACTGAAGAAGCTTTTGTAAAAGTATTACAAAAACATGGAATCGCTCATGCATTTGGAATTATTGGCTCTGCTATGATGCCAATTTCCGATTTATTTCCTTCAGCTGGTATTCAATTCTGGGACGCTGCTCATGAAGGTAACGCCGGAATGATGGCTGATGGTTACACAAGAGCAACCGGAGAAATGTCTATGATGGTAGCTCAAAACGGACCAGGTATCACAAACTTTGTTACTCCGGTAAAGACAGCTTATTGGAACCACACCCCTCTTCTTTTGGTAACCCCTCAGGCTGCTAATAAAACAATAGGTCAAGGAGGTTTTCAAGAAGTTGAGCAAATGGCGCTATTCAAAGACATGGTGGCATATCAAGAAGAAGTAAGAGATCCTCAAAGAATAGCTGAGACGTTGAATAGAGTTATATCTAGAGCAAAAAAGGCATCTGCTCCTGCCCAAATAAATATTCCTAGGGATTTTTGGAACAAGGAAGTTGATATAGATATTCCGGAGTTAATTGAATTTGAATTACCTGATGGGGGCGAAGACACTATAAAAACAGCTGCTAACCTGCTAATAAATGCAAATTTTCCTGTAATCCTTAATGGAGCTGGTGTGGTATTAAGCGATGCAATAAATGACACTATACAATTAGCAGAAAGGTTACACGCACCGGTATGTACCGGTTACCAACATAATGATGCTTATCCAGGCTCACATCCGTTTCATTGTGGACCTCTTGGATATAATGGATCGAAGGCTGCTATGGAAATAATAAAGAAAGCTGATGTTGTTTTGGCCATTGGGACGCGTCTTAACCCTTTTTCAACTTTACCTGGTTACGGCATCGACTATTGGCCAAAGAAAGCAAAAATAATCCAAATAGACTTAAATAGTGATCGTATAGGATTAACAAAAAAAGTGTCTTTGGGTATTGTTGGTGATGCTAAGAAGGTAGTTAAGAAAATTCTCACTTTTATGCCTGAAATAGCGATAGATGATAAAGTTAAAGAACGTACTGATTATATTTCGCAAACTAAGTCAAAGTGGGCTCAAGAGCTAAGTTCTTTAGATCACGAAGAGGACGACCCAGGAACAACTTGGAATGAGAGAGCAAGAAAGAGAGAACCCAAAAAAATGTCGCCTCGAATGGCTTGGAGAGCTATTCAATCAGCATTGCCTAAAGATGCTATTATTTCATCAGACATAGGGAATAATTGTGCAATAGGTAATGCATATCCTACTTTTGAAACAGGGAGAAAATATCTAGCCCCCGGCTTATTTGGGCCGTGCGGATATGGGTTGCCCTCAATTGTAGGAGCAAAAATTGGAGTGCCAAGTGTTCCTGTAGTTGGATTTGCAGGGGATGGCGCATTCGGAATTTCGGTAAATGAAATGACTTCTATTGGTAGGTCTGAATGGCCAGCTATAACTATGATTATCTTTAGAAATTATCAATGGGGAGCTGAAAAAAGAAACACTACGCTTTGGTTTAAAGACAATTTTGTAGGCACAGAATTAGACACCAATGTATCTTACGCAAAAATGGCAGAGGCTTGTGGCTTCATTGGAACAACTGCTAACTCTATGGAAGAATTAACATCTATTTTAAAAGAAGCCATTAATCAACAAATGAAAAACAATAAAACTACATTCATTGAAGTGATGCTAAATCAAGAACTTGGAGAACCTTTTAGAAGGGATGCTATGAAGGCCCCTGTTCCTGTTGCTGGAATATCAAAGGGTGATATGAAAGCCGTTGGCTAGTTAATAGGATTAGAAAATTGAGCCCAAGCTCTTTCATATTAGATCAATCAAAAGTATTTGCTCCAAAAAGCTTGCTAAAAATGGCAAAAAACAGGGCAAAAGTAGCTAAAGTAGTAATCGCATTTTCTCATAGCAAGTCCGCTATTTCTGGGGCAAAACAAGCTTTTGATTTAAATTTGATTGAACCAATCTTTGTAGGCCCTAAAGATCAAATTGAAAAACAGGCTAGAGGTTTAAGCTGGGATATATCTTGTTTCAGAATAATAAATGAAACTGAAGAAGAAAAAGCTGGGGATATCAGTGCCCTTTTATGTGGGAACGGTGAAGCAGATATCCTTATGAAGGGGGATTTGCATTCAGATACTTTCATGAGATCTGTAATTGCGAAAAAAAATAATCTGAGAACAAAACACAAGATTGTTCATCAATTTTATATAACTAATGACGATATGAATACAGGAATTATGGTCTCAGATGCAGCAGTAAACATCAAACCTAGTGAGAAAACTCTAAAAACAGTGGTTGAAACAATGGTTAAAAGTTTGAAAACACTGGGTATAAAAACCCCAAAAATTGCATTTTTATCTGCTAGTGAGATTGTTATGGAAAATATGGAATCAACTATAATTGCTCATAATTTGAAGGAATGGGCCACAGAAAATATTAAAGACGCATTGTTTTCTGGCCCTCTAGCTCTTGACCTTATAATTAGTAGAGATGCTGCAATTAAAAAAGGATTGGGGAATGACCCTGTTGCGGGCCAATCGAATGGGATCGTAGTACCAGAGATTGTATCCGGTAATACGCTTTACAAGTCACTTGTATATTTTGCTGGAGGGTGCGCGGCAGGCATCGTTCTAGGAGCAAAAGTACCTGTTCTACTTACAAGTCGAGCAGATCCACCGGAAGCAAGGCTTGCGTCTATAGCACTAGCCAGCATTTTGAGTGATGACAAGCCCTAACATGGCTAAACATAATGAATAGATAAACCAAGATCTTTAATCTCTTTTTCAAAATGCTTTCCGGAAATCACGGATTTCTTAGGTTCACAAGTCAAATATTTGTTCGAAACTTCTACAAGCCTTTCAACTGAACAACTAATAACACGGTTCCTGAAAATTTTTCTTTTGGATTGGTCTATTCCTCTTATATTTTGATTAAAATCCGCTCTTGCCTCGCCAGCGGGTGAACCAGGTTTGTCAATCGAAGAAATAACACCCAATATTCCTTCTTCCAACTTTTCTGAGTTTATAGATTTCAATGACCATTCAATAGACTCATTGAATGCGTTAAAAGTATCTTTGCAATTTGGGTCTCGATAAGAAAAAAATCTAAAAGAACGAGACGCTGAGTCCTGTTGAGCACCTGAACCGTAAGCTCCTCCCTTTTCCCTTATTGCAGAGTGAAGAAATCCATTTCGTAAAACAGCTCCTAAGACAGTAAGTATCGGTGCATCTGGATGATCATAACCTACTGTTGGGAATGCCTGCGCACAAAAATTTACATCCGATCCAGTAATCCACGCAATTTCCTCAGATTGCAAGTCTACACCATTTAGAACGTCTAAGTTTTCTAAACCGGTTTTGGTTGTAGTTTCCTTATCAAAATTTTGATTACTTGCGCTTATAACTACCTCTATTTTAGAATCAGGATTAATGAAACTCTTTAACTTTGAAAATGACTCGAGCAACACTTCCATTTTTATTTTTCCGTTTGGGTTTCGTAGCTTTTTGAGATTATGTATAGACGACACGCCGCCGACAAATTCTGAAACAGCACCAAACTTTGATATTTGAGCCGACGCACCATTCATCGCTAGTATGTGGCCACTCTGAGTAATTGATTTTTCTTTTCCAGCAATTTCGAATTGTGTAAGTTCTTCCAATCTCTTTATTTCATCAAGTCGAAAGCCATGAATAGTATTGTTCATTAAATTCTCAAGCTTCGAAAAGTTCTTTTTAAGGGCACTACCATGCAAACCAGCACTGAGGAGAAATTTATTACCTGAACTATCCGGAAGAACATTGAAACTTAATCCTATTCCACCAGTACTTAGTGACTGTTCTTTCTGAATTTTCTCGTAATCTTTCTCTCCTACGCCTACACTTGTCACAACATCTGAGAAAAAATTACTATATCTAAGATCATCCAAATTTGCTGACTCTAAGGAGAATACTTTTGTAGTGTAATCTATCCCATTCGTTCCAGCATGGTAAAGATATTTGATCTTATCGCCATCTTCTTGTTTGCAGCCAGTGGTATAAAATCTCTCTTCCTCAATATCATTAACCGTTACACATGGAAGCAAACTAGGATCATCTTTTGAGTTCTGCCTTATTTCTAATTTTGTTGTAAGATCACGGATATTGTCTTTCTGAGAACTTGATAAGGACCTATTTTTTTCAGATAGTAACTTCTCAAGTTTCTCCATCTTATTTTTATCGTAATCAGTGTTTGGAATCAATTGAAAGGTGACCCTGTGTTTATTTTTAATAAAGAACTTTTCAACAAGTCTCTCTAAATGTTTAGGTTCTTCCAATCTTTTCTTCAATTTTGAAAGGGATCCTTCAAGGTCAAGAACTTCTAATGGATTGGAGTCATGCAAAATTGAAGGCATTGTCCCGAGCAAAAGTTGCAAACCATATGGCATACCACCTGATATCTCCCTTTGTGATATTTCGATTTGATGTAAGGAAGCCTCTATCAAATCTTTCTCAACACCATTTAGAACTAGATCCCTGAAAACACTTAAGACTAACTCCTCAACAGCTTTCTCTTTTCCCTTTTCAACTCCCTCTAAACCGGCTACGAAAGCCATTTGTTTCTGTTCCGTTTCCATAAAGGTTATTGGAGATGGCGCTTTTCCTAAGTCAGTGCTCTCAAGAGCTTTTCTCAGGGGTGAAGAAGAATTATCAAGCAAAATGTTTTCTAACAAACAAGCCTCTAAATGATCAACAGGATCTTTTGTAGAGTCTAGCAACCAGGCGACCACTACATGATGATTGTTTTCGTCGTTAGGAAGCGGGTTGTAATATGAATAACTATACTGTTCTAATTCGAAGGCAGGCTCTGGATTTACCCTAAGATTATCAAGTTTTGGAGTAAACTTTTTTAAAACTGAGTCTTCAATTTCTTGCTGCAGTTCATTTGCATCAATATTTCCATAAGAAAAAAACACAGCATTTGAAGGATGATAATATTTTTTGTGAAAGTTTTTTAGATCTGCGTAAGTCAGATCAGGAATGAAATCAGGATCTCCACCAGAGTTAAACCCATAAGTTGTTGTGGGATATAGTGACTTCGAAACCCCATGCCATAATTGCCGTGGAACAGAACTCATAGCACCTTTCATCTCGTTATATACAACTCCTTTAAGGGCAAGCTTTTCTTTATCGCCATCTTTAATTAATTCAAACCTATGGCCTTCCTGCATGAAGTCGAGCTCATCTATATTTGGAAAAAAAGCAGCGTCTAAATACACCGACAGAAGATTCCTATAATCCTTATCGTTCAGCGTCGCAAACGGGTAAGCAGTTATATCAGGATAGGTCATCGCATTCATAAAAGTGCTTAATGAGCGTCTCGTCATCATAAAAAATGGATCTCTCACTGGAAATTTCTCTGATCCACATAAGACCGTATGCTCCAAAATATGCGCTATGCCACTGTGATCTTTAGGAATAGTCCTGAAAGCAACCGAAAAAGCTTTTTCTGTACTGTCACAATCTAAATGTAGATGGGTGCATCCAAATTTTGAATGTTTAAATACGTGAGCATTTACCCTGAGCAATGGGATTTCTTTGGTATTTTGTATTTCGAACATGATTGGAAGATAATACCTTTGAATTCGAATACAAGCTAAATAACACCCAAAGTATTAAAAATTATATTTTTAATACTTTGGGTAACACTCTGGATTGTGATATTCTTAATCATAATTTTTAAAGGGGGGTTTTAATGATAATTGGAGTGCCTAAGGAAATTAAACCAAGTGAATATAGGGTTGGTATTACACCCTCAACTGCTTCACGATTAATCGAAGAAAATCATACTGTACTTGTTCAAAAAAATAGCGGTGAAGGTATTGGTGCTACTGATGACGACTATGTAAAAGTGGGAGTAAAAGTTGTTGATGGACCTGAAGAAATTTTTAAAAACAGCAATATGATCGTAAAAGTAAAAGAACCTCAAGAATCTGAATGGAAAATGCTCAAAGAAGAACAAATTCTTTTCACTTACCTTCATTTAGCCGCAGATCCAAAACAAGCAAAAGGCTTAATGGATGCAAAATGCCACGCAGTTGCATATGAAACAATTACTGACAACAAAGGCGCATTACCCCTTTTAGCACCTATGAGTGAAATTGCTGGAAGATTAGCTGTTTTTGAAGGTGCTTATCACTTAAAAAAGACCTGTGGAGGACCTGGCTCTTTAATATCTGGTGTTCCAGGTGTAAAGCCTGCGAAGGTCATAATTTTAGGGGGCGGTATGGTTGGAACAAATGCAGCTCAAATGGCAATAGGAGTGGGGGCCGACGTAACAATCTTCGATAAATCTATTGAAAGATTAAGATACCTAAATGATATCTTCGGTAACTCAGCTAAGGTTCTTTACTCGGAACCTCTGGAGCTTAAAAGCCAACTGGTTGACGCAGATCTAGTGATAGGTGCAGTATTGATACCTGGTGCAAGCGCTCCAAAACTAATTGAAAAGTCATTTCTATCCAAAATGAAAAACAATTCTGTTTTAGTTGATGTTGCTATTGATCAAGGTGGATGCTTTGAAACATCGAAACCAACAACACACCAAAATCCGATCTACTATGAAGACGGTGTTTTACATTATTGCGTAGCAAATATGCCAGGCTCTGTGCCTAAGACAGCATCTTATGCTCTCAATAATGTTACAGCTAACTACATTTCAAAAATAGCAAGTTTGGGACTAGAGGCTTTAGAGCAAGATCAAAATTTAGCGATGGGATTGAATGTCTCAAAGGGACAGATCACTCATTCCGCGGTAAAAGAAGCATTGCTGGAAACTGTAAGCTGTAACTAAAATGTTGAGGTTTCAAAATGAATTTGGACTTAGTTAACACTAAAGTTTTACTTTTAGGGTATACGGGCTTTATAGGCACAACTCTTGCGAAAGTTTTGTTAGAAAAAAAGGCTCAGATTATTTGCCCAATACGAAACATAAAGAAACTTGAGAAAAAGAAAAATATTGTTTTTGTAGATATCTCTGAAGTTGAAAGTTTTCTCGAAACATTAAGCGTAAAACCAACTACTATTATTTCCTGTATTGCTTCAAGAAGAGGAGGAATTACAGATTCATGGAATGTTGAATACTCTCTAAATAAATTTTTTTTGGATTTATCTATAAGGGTAGGTATAAAGAGATTTATTCTTATATCTGCAATATGTGTTCAGAAGCCTACGCTAGAATTTCAAAAAGCGAAATTAGCCTTTGAAGATCTTTTACAAAATTCAAGTCTTGAATATGAAATAATAAGACCAACAGCTTTTTTCAAAAGTCTCTCTGGACAGATTGATAGAGTTAAAAAAGGAAAAAGCTTTTTAATTTTCGGTAATGGAGAATTAACATCTTGTAAGCCAATCTCTGCACGCGATTTAAGCAAATTCATTATCCCACTTGTTACTAGAAGTCATTCTGAGAACAAAATTCACATAATAGGTGGCCCAGGTCCACCCATCTCCCCTAAACGCCAAGCTGAATTATTATTTGAGCTATGCAAAAAAGAAAAAAAAATTACTCATATATCCCCGAAGCTTTTCCTCGTGATCACTTATGCTCTGATCCCCTTATCGATAGTCTCAAAAAAAATACGAGATTTAAGGGAATTCCTTAAGATTGCTTATTACTACGCGACAGAGTCTATGTTATTCTGGGATGAAAAAATTGGTTCTTATAGCTCTAATAAAACACCAGAATACGGTAATGAATCGTTAGAAGAATACTACAAAAAAATACTTAAGAACGATGTGGTTTATAAAGAATTAAAGGATCAAAAACTATTTTAGATAAAAAAAATATTAAGCATTTTGCTGGCGAATTTGACTATATTGTTGTAGGTGCGGGCTCTTCTGGTTCTGCAATAGCATACAGACTAGCGCAAGAAAACAATATGAAAGTTCTATTAATTGAATACGGGGGACAAAACAGATCGGTATTTATAGATATGCCCGCGGCTCTATCATACCCTATGAATTTGAAAAAATATAACTGGGGTTATAGAGCAGAACCAGAACCAAACTTGTATGGAAGATCATTAATCTGTCCCAGGGGAAAAGGTTTAGGTGGATCATCTTCAATCAATGGAATGATTTATGTACGAGGTCATCCTCAAGATTTCGATAATTGGAGCACCAAAGGGGCCTCAAGTTGGTCATTTGCAGATGTTCTCCCTTACTTCAAAAAAATGGAGTGTTGTGAAAGTCGAAAATCAGCTTGGAGAGGAAAAAATGGCCCTATCCGTATAAAAACTGCAGAACAAAAAAACGTATTGCATAAAGTTTTTTCAGATGCAGCTATACAATGTGGTTACTCTTTTACTGAAGATTATAATGGCTATAAGCAAGAAGGCATTGGAGCTGCAGAAATGACTGTATATAAAGGCAAGAGATGGTCTACTGCCCAAGGCTATTTGAAAAATATAACAAAACAAAAAAACATTTGCATAATGACTTCATGTTTAGTTGATAGGTTATTGTTTTTAAATAATAAATGCAATGGAATTATTTTTAAAAAGAAATCTGAAACTTTTTCTGTGCAATGCAAAAGAGGTGTCATATTAGCCGCTGGTTCCATTGGCAATCCCTGTATTTTACAGAGATCTGGAATAGGAGATTCAAAACATATTGCGGGCATTGGTATAAAACCTTTTCTGGATTTAAAAGGTGTTGGAAATAATTTACAGGATCATCTTGAGTTATATTTTCAAGTGAAATGCACTCAACCCGTTACTCTTTTTAGAAATACTAGCTTACTTTCAAAAGCTAAAATTTTCTTTCAATGGTATATGTTCAAAAAAGGGTTAGGAACATCAAATCAATTTGAAACTCTTGGCTTTCTTAAAACAGATAGACAACAAAAATACCCTAACCTGCAGTATCATTTTTTACCTCTAGCAATAAATTATGATGGATCATCACCACACAGAGGGGATGGCTTTCAGTTCCACGTAGGAACGATGCGGTCAAAATCTAGGGGATTTGTTGCCATTAAGAATGCAGATCCACAAAACTCTCCTACTATAAAGTTTAACTATCTTAGTCACTCTGATGACCTAAAGGATTTTCGAAATGCAATTAGAATAACAAGAAATATTCTAGATCAGCCTGCTTTTAAAGATTTTGCGGGCCAAGAAATTCAACCAAAGCCAACAGTGAAGTCGAATAGAGAGTTGGATGAATTCATAAAGTCGAGCGTTGAGTCAGCATTTCACCCTTGTGGTACCTGCAAAATGGGGGATCCTGCTGATAAAGAAACGGTTGTGACCCCCGAATGCAAAGTAAATGGTGTAGAAAATCTTTTTTGTGCAGATTCTTCAATTTTTCCTTCGATAACAAATGGAAACCTCAACGCCCCGAGCATCATGGTAGGCGAAAAAGCAGTAGACCATATTTTGAATAAGCCTTTATTACCAAAGGAGAATTTAGTTCCTTATAACTAGATGTTCATATACCATAAATATATTTCGTTATATTGCTATAATCACCCTTCCCTACAAATTTTTTGGTCAGAGATAATTTAAAATATGTCTATCACCATCAATATATGTAAAGTTTTTCAGTTGGGTATGTGGCACCCATTTAAACTCTGAATGAACATTTAGATTGATTTGACCAGATAATATAATTGCATAATAATAGTGGACATAAATATTTTTATCTGTCTTATTCAAGTGAATAGTTGCTATCATATTACCAACTTTGATATTCAGAGAAAGTTCTTCTTTAATTTCCCTCATCAGAGCAGAATTTAAAGTCTCGTTTTCTTCGACTTTTCCCCCTGGAAACTCCCATATCCCCTGGGTATTATCTTCAAAACTTCTGTTTGCGATAAGAAATAAATCATTTTTCATAATCACTGCCGCAACTACATTAATGCTCGCTTTATGTATAGACATCTTTAAAACCTTGTTTTCATTTTAAAAATAAAGAGCAATGAAAAAAAAGGGCATACAGACAAAGCTAACAAAAAAATAATTAAATTATTCATATTTTCGTGAAATATTCCCGATAAAAAAGGCGCGCATGCCATCCCCAGGGCAGTAGGAGCCCATATGTATCCTTTAACTCTCCCAATAACTTGTGGCTCAAAAAATAAATTTGGGACATATCCACCTGTTACAGTCAGCAAGCCATGACCCATACCAAAAAGAGCCATAGCGATAATACATACATAGAAGTTAGGTATAAGTATTATGATTAATGATAACGGTACAATTGCGCTAGCTACTAGGCCTGTAAGTCTAGCATCCAGAAATGTGGCAAACTTCATCTCTAAAAAGCGACCTACTAGCTGAAACGGTCCATATACACTCGCTAATACTATTGCAATTGAAGGATCATTAAAATTTGAGTTAAAAAACTGAATTAATGACAGCGCAGTGGTAGAAAAAATTAAATATTCTGTAAACCCAAAAATCATCAAAACAGTAATTATGACTTTTTCTTTTTTAGACAATCTTAAAGGAACAAGATCTATAATTGGTTTTTTAGCCTCATTTTTCTTCTTTTCCTTTTTAAAGTTAAAATTTATAAAAAAATATACCGCCATTAGAAATAAAGATAATGACAGAAGCAAAAATATTGAATCCAGCCCAAAATAGTTGCGTAAAAAACCGATAGACAACCAACAGACTGAACTTGCGATAGCGCCATAAAATGTAATTATGGTAATATTCTTTCGTGAGTTTTGGTCATCTAGTTGAATTGCCGTGCTAAAAGCTACGTTGTAAGTCGCTGAACTGAAACTTATTCCTATCAGCAGCATTGAAAACAAAAATCCTAATAAGTCCTCAGTAAAATACAGCGAGATAAACCCTATTGATCCAATAAAGAGCCCAGTCGAAAGAACTTGCAACCCTCCAGATCTATCAATTAAATAACCAACATAACTGGAAATAAGTACATTTATAAACAAAGACAGACTGACTATCATGGTAGTCGTCTCGAGGGACATCCCCAGTTTTTCAGCTAACTCTACTTTGATTTGCGCAAAAGAATAAAACATCGCCCCGTAGGCAACGATCTGACTTATACCCAAACTATGAACTGGAACAAAGCCTCCCAAGTTACTTTTCATTCCTGTAATATTAATAGTTTAGTTTTTCTTAGGGGGTCTTTTATCAAAGGAAGTTAAATCTTCAGGAATGTGATGATAGTCTTTGATATCACAAGTAAATATTGCGAAATCAGGAGAAAAGACTTCAGGTGTATCAAGAGTACCCACCTTAACAATAAATGAGCCTGGTCTCGAGGGACTAATGCTTCCAAAACCAGTTCCACACTTATCGCAAAAAAACCTCTTAACTGGTGTTTCTAAATCTTTTCTGGCGAAGACCGAGGGTTTTCCTTTTGTAAACTGGAAATCATCCTCTGAAAAAACCATAACAGTATTTGCATTTCCACCGGTTATATACTGGCACTCACGACAGTGACATTGGAAACTAGCTTGCAATTCTCCGTTAATTTCATATTGAATATCACCACAATAGCATCTTCCACTAAGTTCCATAACGGACTCCCCTCTTGCCTTATTAGAGTTTAAGTCTATCACTCTATAAAGGCTCTAGCAATAGCCCCTATTGAACAGTAAAAAACGTCTCTTTCCCAACCAGGAGAAAGAAACATGCCATTTGCTGTCGTACTCTCTGTAGGCACCCTTCCTTTTTCTTCGCCGGTAATTGTATCGAAAACGACAATATTGTCATAGCCGGTACGAAAGTCATTCACTGCAATCTCCCTCGTATCGCTGTACATCACCATTTGCATAGAAATTCTAGTAGGCTTTTCCCATAATTTCTTAAAACCCAGATCTTTTGAGTAATTCAAACCCGCTAGCAAGCCATTTCCTGTGTCAAACGCTATCGCAACTTTATGAATGGGATCAAATGCTGGGGGGCTAAAAATGCTTCCTCGTTGTTTATCAAAAGGCTGTACAACCTCTAATTTTTTATCATTTTTTATATCAACTCGAAATAATTTTTGTGGCGATGATGATAACCCTTGAAAAACAGACCCTCTAGCTGGAAGGTCTTGACCAAATGGTCTTGTAGAAAATATAGTCACATTAGCTCTATTATCGCCATTATCTAAAAACCAACATCCGTCGTCACTTATACAGCTATCCCAACTAAAACTCTGCTCCTCATAATTCAGTGTTCTATATTTTGGCATCCAACTCTGATCTAAAGTCAAGCTTGCCTTTTCGTATTTGTATCTAAAGAAAGTGTCTCGCCCTGGAACATATATCCATTGTGTTCCCTGTGTATCAATATCCATGGCTATTCTACCCATCGAGTTTTCATCAATGACAACTTCATCTGCAACCTGATTAAGAAACTCTGGTTCTAAAATAACAAATTTTGACTTTGCATCCCATGCATGCTCGATATTTTTCATAACAAGGTTTCCATCTTTCATAATCAAGAAACTGTTATATGCAGAATTTTGTGGTAATTTTTTTGAGGCCACTACTTTACAATCTGGATCCAGCTTATAACAATAATTTCCGTTATTGAGATAGAGATAGCCATTTTCATGCACAACAACACCCCCACACCAAGTATGGCCTCCAGATGGTAAATTAGGTGAACGAGAGATACATTCTAAAGAATAAGGATCTATCTTTTCTAAAAAGCCATATTTTTCAGTAGAATTAATATGGTTGTTTCCCATCAAAAAAACTTCTCCGGGATCTCTAAGAACCATCATTACATTCCATTCACCATTTGCTCTAGTTTTCTGAGATAAATATTCGCCGTTGCTAATATTCAATCCAGGTGATCTAGGTATTTTTTGTCTTCTGGGACCGCCACATTCGGCGGGCCAAGGGCTATCATAGTATCCTTTTATTTTTTGATTTGAGTCTAAATTTATGTGCATTTATTTACCGAGATATGCATATTTTTTACGCAAGACATGTTTTGTAATCTTACCTCCAGCGTTTCGTGGCAAACTATCTACAACGTGAAATGTTTTTGGTATTTTAAAACCAGCTAACTGCGACCTCAAAGATGATCTCACCTCTATCTCTGAAAAATTATCGCTATTAACGATGACTAGAGCTATAACAGCTTCTCCCCACTTGGGGTCTGAAACCCCAATTACAGCACAATCGATAATGGAAGGTTGCAACATTAAAGCATTTTCAACTTCTGCAGGATAAACATTTTCTCCACCTGTTATAATTAGATCTTTTATCCGATCTCTGATAAACAGATACCCCTCTTCATCGAGATACCCAGCATCTCCTGTGTAAAACCAGCCATCTTTTATTGCCTCGTTATTCGCTTGTTCTCTATTAAAATAGCCATCCATAATTTGATCGGTACGGCATATAATCTCTCCGATAGTATTTGTAGAAACTTCATTATTATGGGCATCAACTATTTTTATCTCTGAGTTGCTGAAACATTTTCCGCATGATTCTAGCCTTCTGTTTGCTTTTAATTCGCTTGGGTCCAAGGACATAAACATACCAGTTGTTTCGGTCATTCCATAGACATGAGTAAAATTTGAGTTTGGAAATATTTTTTGCGCACGCTTTAACGTATCAATAGCCATTGGTGATGCACCAAAAACAATGTTTTTAACATTTTTAAGTACTTTGCTATTTTTTTCAGCAGCCACAACTACCATTTGAATTACAGCTGGAACCATCAAGGTGGTAGCTACATTATAGTTCTCAATAATATCCAAAATCTTCTCAGGATTTATATCTACCAATAAAATATTTTTACATCCTGATGCAAGCCCAAAGAAAAGCCACGCACTTCCCGCTATATGAAATAATGGCATACAAACAAGATTAACAGCGTTGGGATCGAATGGCCCTAAGTTATTCATTCCATTAGTAATTAAAGACATAATCCCTTTTTGAGAAATCAAAGCGCCCTTGGGATTGCCTGTAGTTCCCGAAGTATACATTTGAAAAAGTGGGGTTTTAGAATCTTTATTTACAGATAATGATACATCAAATGCACCTGGACTTTTCGACTTTAATAAATTCTTTAGTTCACTTATTCCAAAAGAAAGGTGTAAGTCAGTTTTGTCGGCATTAAGTTTTTCTACTAGCTCTTTAAATTCATCACCAAAAATAAGAATTTTTGATCCAGAGTCTTGTATAATGAACTTTACTTCCTCATACGCAAGCCTGAAATTTATTGGTACCATAACAAGTTCAAGAATGGATGAAGCGTACATTAGCTCTATAAATTCAGAAGAATTTTTTGCCAAAAAAGCTATTCGGTCGCCAGATGTAACTTTATTTCTTTTTAATAATCCAACAAGGGATAATACTTTTGATAATACTTCAGAGTTTGTATAGCTTACACTATCTATAGATAGAGACACATTGTCTGGGTTTTTTTTTACGTGAAAATCTAAAATTTTATGGACTTGAGTAAGCTTTTTTATCTCTTCCATAGTTTACCCAAAGATTATAAAGAGCGCATTTAGTTAACTGAAAGCTCGGTAGATGTAATTTCCGAGTCATAATTATAAACAAAAATTCCAGAAAAATTGGTCTCCTTGTAAACAAAGGTATCCTTAAGCTCACTAAAAAACCCTGTCGAATGCTCTTCAAATTTTTTTAAATCGCCTCCAGTTTCAAACTTTAGTGATATAGAAACACTTCCGCATTGACCGATTGAAATATTCAATGATCTAATATTGAAAGCCACTATTTTTTTTCCGAGGTTTTCGGAGCAAAAAGTAGCTGCAACCTTTGCTTCGCTGAGGCCGGGAAATTTTAAATTGTATACTTTTGCATACATTGTTCTAGTTCAACTCCTTCATCATTTCGTCTATCATTAAGCTCGCATCATCACCAGTTATTTTCACCTTCTTCATCAGTCTTGCCTCAAGCCGCATTTCCCTCTGTAACTCAATACCTTCAGCTGTAATTTTAATATCTCCTGAGGCATTTAGTTCACAAAGGCCAGCCTCAGCAAGAACTGCTATTTTAGAATCAGCTTGTTTCAGTCCAGCTGATAACGACACAAAACATTCAAAATCGTCAATGCTTAAGGAATCATTGTACTTTTTGAACTTTGTAATCGCTTCTAACATGTTTTGCGATGTCATTTGCTTCTGTTCAGTCTTTACATCTAACAGATGAGCAATACTATTACTGATTTTTTTCACGAGCTGTACTTGACCCTCGTTTAACGATCTTGGCCCACTTCTATCGAACATACAGAGTGTTCCTAGTGCATAATTGTCTTTGTTTACGACAGGAAATCCAGCGTATCCCCAAGATTCAGCCTTTGGATGCGATTTCCAAACAGGGTCTTTAGATATATCATGCATTAACAATGGTTCTGTGTCTAACAAAACGAATGAGCAAATATTGTGCTCTGTACGTAAGTTTTTACTACCAGGTTTCCACTCTTCAGTTTCTCTCCCAGTCATTGCGATCGCACACTGCATTTCACCATCGTACAGGCTGAAAGTTGCGTCTGTAAAACCTGTTATGTCTTTTGCCAAATCACAATATACCTGAAATAGATCTGGATTGGGGCTTTCGATCAAACCCGTCTTCACAACTGCCTTTGCTCGTTGTTCTTCATTTGCGGGTCTCGGCGCTAATCCTACTGACATCGTTCTCTCCCTTATAACAGTATAGATTGTAGACTAAAAAACTATTTGTTCAACTTTATCTTAAAGTATTAGTATACAAAGTTCGATATTGTTCTTAAATTTAAACAAATAATTTTTAAGAGGATAAAATGTCAAAAAAAATCTATCAAGTAGTTATCTATAAATCAATTTCTGACGAAGAAAAGTTGGCAAAATACGCAGCTTTGGCAGGTCCAGCAATTAAAGGGGCTGGGGGCAAGTTTCTTGCTAGAGGAATTCCTGTTATGACAAAAGAAAGTGGTGAAAAAACGCGGACAGTTGTTTTGGAGTGGGAAAGCTTAGAACACGCAGAAAATGGCTATAATAGCCAAGGATACCAAGAAGCACTAAGAGCTTTGGACGGGGCAGCCATTCGTGAATTTAGGTATGTCGAGGCGGCAGAGTAGGCCATTTTCTTAATCGATTTTATAATACAATTGTGGCACGCAATTGAGAGAACATCTACTATCAACTTTTAAGCTTTCTTTACCATTAATCATCGCACAAATAGCTCAGTTAGGCTTAGGGCTAACCGACGTTGCAATGATTGGTTGGTATGGGACAAGTGAATTAGCTGCCCTAACTCTTGGACATACATGCCTTTTCTTTATCTATATAACTCTTACTGGTTTTTCACTAGCTGTTATTACAAATGTATCAAGAGCTTTTGGCAAGGACGATACGGAAGCACTTAGAATTAATTTCAGAATGGGTCTATGGTTAGTTTTTGCCTTTTCTCTGTTTGGTTTGGCTTTAGTAAGCAACACTTCAGCCTTTCTTACATTTTTAGAACAGGATGAATACATTGTTGAAATAGTATCTGAATATATTCAAATAGTTCAGTGGATGATGCCTTTTTTACTACTCACATATGTAATAAAGGCATTTTTGATATCGGTAAAAAAGCAGCAAATTGTCCTTTTCATTTCTATCTTGGGCTTAATCACGAACTTTATATTTAATTATCTTTTTATCTTTGGCAACTTTGGACTCCCGGAATTAGGGATTACTGGCGTCGCGTGTTCTTCACTTTTAACCAGTATTTGCATGATGCTCTCTGGGCTTTTGTACATTTATCGTTCTGATTTAAAAGAAAAGCAAATCTTTAAAGATTTTTTTGTTTTCGATGCTGAAATTTTTAAAAATCTTTTCAAACTTGGTTGGCCAATATGTTTGACAATTATGGCCGAAAGTGGAATGTTTTCATTTGCCTCTATTTTGATGGGTTGGATTGGGGACGTAGAATTAGCAGCCCACGGTATTTCCATAACGGTATTCGCACTTTTTTTCATGATACCCCTCGGAATCTCGCAAGCCGGTACGGTCATTATTGCCAAAACAATAGGAGCTAATGAGTTAAGCAAGTTGGACCAAGCAGCTTCTTCTATCTATTTTCTTGGCCTTGGGTGGGCACTTCTAAATACCTTCCTAATAATATTTTTTGGTGATTTTATAATTTCTTTATTTTTGAATAGTAATGATTTAAATGCGGATATAGTTGCGTTTTATGCAGGAATTTTTCTCTTCGTTGGTTGTTTTTTCCATTTAGCTGACAGTGGACAAATACTTTTCGCTGCACTCTTAAGAGGCTTCTCAGATACAAAGAAACCCTTCATAATTTCTTTTTTTTCTTATTGGACTATAGGTATCCCTGCTGCATATTTTCTTTCTCAAAAGACTTCATTGGCCGGCTCAGGAGTTTATTACGGAATTGGACTAGGTTTATTAGTTTGTTCTATCCTTCTTTTTTTTAGATTTGTTAAAATTAAGAGTGAAAAAAAATCTTCTTTGGAACGCCTAAAGATTTGATACTTCTAAAACTTAATTATAAAAATCTATTCTAAGTTCGTGACTTTGAGAGAAAAAAGATTAATGTATTAAAGGTATATTTTAAGGACTTAACATGGCAGAAAACGTTGTTCAATTAAATAAATCTTCTCAGCAAGACATAGACAGAAAAATCGCAGTTATTTTTGTTACTGACGTTGTTGGTTTCAGCAAATCTATGGAAGTAAATGAAGAAGAAACCTTACGTAGCTTTAGAGCTTGTCAGGAAATCTTAGATAAACTTTTTGAAGAACATGGTGGAAGAATTTTTAATACGGCAGGAGATTCTGTATTAGCTGAATTTCAGAGTGCCGTCTCTGCTGTGGTTTGTGCTAATGAATTTCAAAAATTAATTAAAGAGAGAAATAAGTCAGTTTCTAAAGAATCCCAAATGAGCTTCCGGATAGGTTTGAATATGGGTGATGTGATAATTGAAGGAGATAATCTTTACGGTGAAGGTGTAAATGTAGCCGCGAGACTTGAGGCTCTTTCACAACCCAATGGGATATGTGTATCAAAAAGCATAGTTGACTTTGTAAATAAAAAAACAGAACTGCTATTCAATGATCTTGGAGAACAAAAAGTTAAAAACACTGAGGTTCATGCCTATGATATTGCGGATCCTGATCTTAAAGTTCGAGAAAAAAATGACAAAAAACTTGCAGAGGCTGCAGCTGAAAAAATTACAAAAACAAGTAAAGCGCCATCAGTAGCAGTACTTCCTTTTTTAAATTTAAGCAACGATCCCGAGCAAGATTTCTTTGTTGATGGGATTACTGAGGACATTATTTCGTATCTATCTAAGTTAAAAACATTCCCAATTATTTCAATTAATTCGGTACTCGCTTACAAAGACACAAAGGAACCCACTCAAAAAATAGCTTCTGAGTTGGGTGTAAGTTATTTAGTTCAAGGAAGTATTAGAAAAGGTGGCAATAAAGTTAGGATAATGGCAAAGCTTACAGATGCTGTTGAAGATACACAAATTTGGTCACAAACATGGGATCGATCATTAGATGATGTTTTTGAAGTTCAAGATGAAGTTTCACAAAAATCCGCAGCGTTAATTAGTCCAGCAGTTATTACCAACGAAAGGAAAAAGTTAAGTGATCGTGAGATGAATGCTCTCAGCAGCTGGGATGAGTACTTGCAAGCTGTTAACTCTTATGCACTTATGAATGCAGCAAAAACAACTGAAGAAAAACTACTTCATATAACTAAATCGATCGAGCATGGAGAGAAAGCGACTGCATTAGACCCGAATCACAGCTCTGCATTCAACTTGTTAGCTCAAGCTCATAATTTTCTAATTTTTGAATCATCAGTTCAGGATAAAAGATCAGAAAATGAAAAAAAGTTTAGGGAGTTTACTGAAAAAGCATTTCAGCTAGATCCCCAAAATCCCGACTCAATAATGAATATGGGTTTTATGGCGTTTTTTGATGAGGATAAGAATAGATTTACAGAATATGTAAACAAAGCTTTAGAGGTTAATCCGCACCATTCTCGATCTTTAATGGCCAAAGGGATGAATTTATTAGAAGAGGGCAAGGACTTCAATGCAGCAATTGACGCCTTTACTAGAGCAGCTGAAGTTGACCCGCTAGGAGAAGATTATGGAGAGACCGTGATATTTTTCTGTCATCTTGGTAATCGTGATTGGGAAAAAGCCAATCAGTCTTTAGATCGAGAGATGAGGGAAAATAATCATAGTAGATATTTTGGTTTCAAAGCATCTGTGTTAGCTCATCAAGGTAAGGTTTCGGAAAGTAAAGAATGGCTATTAAAATATCAAAAAGAACGCCCCGAAATAAAAACAATGGACGACTATAAAAGTGTGGCTCCCGATTTAAACAACGAAATAAAAGAATTAATGATTGAAGGTATGCGACTTGCTGGTTTGCCCGAGTAGCTTTTTCAATTATTTTTCCTGTACTACGACCGAATTACATAATTTTGCGATGGTATTTTTGGAAAAAGAAGAAAAATCACTTGATACTTCGTCTACATACTGTTGATCGACCTCTAAGTCTAACCAAAAAGTTAAAATAGCATCCCAAGCAGGACTTTTATCTCCCTTGTAGCCTGCTATTTTTGGCAAACTTACTTTCATCCTATTTAGATTTTTTTTGGAGTAGTGAGATGCCTTATCAACTAAATCATTTCTAAAGTCTGTTAATTCAACATTACTAGATTTATTCATAAAAATTATAAGCTTGTAGTCTGAAACGTCACCTTCAACAGTTATTATATCCTCGGCAATGATTAACTTTACAGCACTGCCATCAATAAAGACGTTTTCATCGTCCTGAATATCTTTATATTCCTTAGTGGCAGCTAAAGAACGCATTGCATTTGTGTCTTCAAACCATATTTCCGCAATACCATCGATAGTATCTTCAAACGTCAATTCGTCATTATATATTGGGTGAGATTGAACATAGGTTCCCACTAGTGGCGATCTAGTAACAATTTCGGCATGTTCATTTTTCCAGTAATTCTGGAACTTTTCATATGTTAGTCCTTGTTTTTTCTTAATAATTGTAATTGCGTTAATCATCTTTGTAATATCCTATAATGTCGCCTTCATTGGTAACCCCTAGCCCATTTATACTTCTATTCACATAATTAAAATAACAAATGATCTGATTAGCTTCTAATATCTGCCCATCATCTAAACCCGCAGTTCTTAAATTATCCACATCAGCTCTTTTAATATCGCTCGGTCTTAAGGTCAATTTTTCTGCATACTGCATCAAAGCAAGTTCAAGTCCTGTGAAACAATCTTGTGGTTTTCTATTTTTCAATGAAAAATAAATCTTATTACTCTTTTCTTTATCACGAATTAAAAATTCAGCGTTTTTCCAATGATTTAAAAGAGAATATTCACATGAATTTAAAATAGATACATATGAGCTGATAGTTTCTTGTAACCATTCTGGCAATGTATTTGTATCATCGTGCAAACAGCTTTTATAAAGTGCCATATGGCCTTTCATAGTATTAGGTCTTAATGAGTGGACCCTTAGAACATTATCAACTGTTCCGTGAGGGGTTCTTGCTTCATCCAAAGCCTGCTTAAGTTCAGCGTCAGCCATTTCATCAGAAAGCATCTTTATCCAAGACGACATTTTAAAAAGCTCCGTTTATAGAAGGGCGGCTGTACCGCCCTTCAGAAAAATCAGACTACAGGCCCCACTTTTCGGCAGTTTTCTTAAAAAAGCCTTTTGCCTTCTTTATTTCTATCCAGTGGTTAACAAAATTAATCCACACTTGGTCATTTTGAGGAAGCAACATAGCAAGTGGAGTTGGTGAACGCGGTGCATCTATACTAATTTCTTTAACATTTGAATACTTTGCCTTAAGAGTAGAGCCTTCCAAGTTAGATGTAACAAACACATCCGCTCTCCCCGCTAATACTTCCTGATACCCTCTAGCGGGAGCCTCAACGCTTTTTATGCTGGCATTTGGAAACCAACCCTTAACTAAGGGCTCCATAGCGGTTCCAAGAGTGGTAGCAACCTTTACTCCATCTTTATTGATGGAGTCCCAACCATTAAACTGCCCTACTTTATCAGATGTAGTAAAAGGTTTGAAGTTAACAGCCATGTAACTTTCAGAAAAACCTGCGGCTTTCATTCTTGAAGGCTTGATAGACGCTGAACCTGTTATATGGTATTTCCCTGCGACTACGCCATTTACTATTGTCTTCCAGTCTGTTGGGACAAATTCGATTTCTACTCCTAGGTCATTTGCTAACTCGGTCATTATGTCAATGTCATAACCTTTGTATTTATTAGTCGCTGGATCCCTAACCGTGAAGGGGTTAAAGTCACCTGTGGTCCCTGCTTTTAGTTTGCCACTACTTAATATTTGGTTAAGCGCTGACTCCGCGCTTACGCCACCAACGACAAGAACCATGCTCATCAGTGTAATAAAAATAATTCTTAAAAATTTCATTAAAATCTCCCTTAGGTATTAAAACCAATATTTTTAGTTTATAAAAACAACTTTTTTTGACAATAACACTATAAGTACAACCAAGAAATATGCAACTAAGAACAAGGAGTTGCTTTAAGTATTGTCATGCGGTTAAGCTAAAAAGGGCAAAACGCAAAATTTCACACAGAGGCGGGTATAAATTGGAAAATACATTTGCAGTCGAAATACAAGGACTAACAAAATCATTTAAAGACTTTAAAGCCCTCGATACCATAGACCTTAATATCAAACATGGTGAAAAAGTTGTTATTTGTGGCCCCTCAGGATCAGGTAAATCTACGCTTATAAGATGCATTAATGGCCTTGAAGACTTTGATGAGGGGAAAATATCAATATCAGGCAACTCTCAAAATCCTACAAAAGAAAGTTTTGTTTCTGATTTTCATATAGGAATGGTTTTTCAACAATTTAATTTGTTCCCTCACCTCTCAGTCATTGAAAACTTAAAACTAGGGCCTGTAAAGTCACTAGGATTATCAGAAAAGGATGCAGAGACTCGTGCAAGAAAACTTTTGGAGAGAGTAAAAATACCAGAACAAGCGTTAAAAAAGCCAAATCAGCTATCGGGAGGCCAGCAACAGAGAGTTGCAATTGCCCGAGCGCTTTGCATGGAGCCAAAACTTATGCTATTCGACGAACCTACATCTGCTCTGGATCCCGAGATGATTTCAGAGGTCTTAGAAGTAATAGTAGATTTAGCCCGAGAAGGAATGACTATGGTTGTTGTTACCCATGAAATGGGTTTTGCTAAAAAAGTTGCCGATCGAATAATATTCATGGATGGTGGATCAATTGTTGAGCAGAACAGCCCCGGAATGTTTTTTAAAAAACCCCAAACTGCAAGATGCAAAAAATTTCTTAAACAAATACTACACCACTGATTTAACAATGTTTCGTATTTTAATATTATTTCTTATTTTTTTTACTTTAGGAAGCTGCTCGTCGCCCGAAGGCACTT
>CACGMO010000002.1 GCA_902574225.1 uncultured Alphaproteobacteria bacterium | reverse complement strand
AATTAACGCCTGAGTTACCAGACTTGAAGAAGTTTAAAAGTACCGACAGTGTTTTAACGCCTCCCACCGAATAAAAATGAACTCTCACCTTGTGAGTTTTGTTATTCTAAAATAAACTTAGTTTACAGCTCTATTTGAAAGACTTATTTTGGCTAATTTTATTTTTATCACAGGCGGTGTTGTGTCTTCCTTAGGTAAGGGACTTACATCAGCGTCATTAGGAGCGCTTTTACAAGCAAGAGGCTTTTCAGTACGACTAAGGAAACTAGATCCATATTTGAACGTTGATCCTGGTACGATGTCACCTTTTGAGCACGGAGAAGTATTTGTTACTGATGATGGTGCCGAAACAGACCTTGATCTGGGGCATTATGAGAGATTTACGGGAGTAGCAGCTCAAAGTACTGACTCTGTTTCTTCTGGCCGTATATATTCTACGGTCCTAGAGCGCGAAAGAAAAGGAGATTATCTGGGAGAAACTATACAAGTGATCCCTCATGTAACAAATGAAATAAAAAAATTCCTTGCTCAACATGAAGATGAAGTCGATTTCATGCTTTGTGAAATAGGTGGAACGATAGGAGATATTGAAGGCCTTCCTTTTTTTGAAGCCATTCGTCAATTCTCTCAGGAAAAAAAAACCAATTCCTGTATTTTTGTACATTTAACCTTGCTGCCTTTTCTATCGTCTTCAGGCGAACTAAAAACCAAACCAACACAACACTCTGTTAAGGAATTAAGGGCTATTGGAATAAGTCCAGATATATTGGTTTGTCGATCGGAAGTGCCGATTCCAAAAAAAGAGAAAGAAAAAATTGCACTTTTCTGTAATGTTGATGAGAAAAATATTATCGCAGCTAATGATCTTGAAACAATTTATGAAGCACCAATTGCTTTTTTTGATGAAGGATTAGATGATGCAATTCTTCAAGTTCTAAACTTGAAATCAAAAAAAGAGCCTGACTTAAATATTTGGAATGATGTAAGCTCAAGATATCGTAACTCAGAGGGATCAGTCAAAATTGCTGTTGTTGGAAAGTATACAAAACTAGAAGATGCCTACAAATCTCTTTCAGAAGCTCTTATTCATGGCGGTTTAGCTAATAAAACAAACGTAGAGGTAACATGGCTGGAATCTGAAGCGTTTGAAAAATCAGCTCAAACAAAGCGGTTAAATAAATTTGATGGCATATTGATACCAGGTGGATTTGGGAAAAGAGGAACCGAAGGAAAAATTAAAGTGATAAAATATGCAAGAGAAAAACAAATTCCCTTCCTAGGAATTTGTTTAGGTATGCAATTATTAGTAATAGAGTACGCAAGAAATTGTGCTGGCCTTAAAGAGGCAAATTCTGAAGAATTCGATGAGAAATCAAATAGCTCTAAAGATCACTTGATCTATCATCTTTCCAAGTGGATTAAAGATCAGAAAGTTGAAATTAGAAGTAAAGTCCAAGATAAAGGTGGGACAATGAGGCTAGGCGCCTACCCTGCAAAAATAAAAAAAGGGACAATGGCTTATTCGATTTATAAAAAAGCGATAGTTTCAGAAAGGCATCGGCATCGGTTCGAGGTTAATGTCGATTACCAAGAAGCTCTAGAAGACAATGGTCTAACTTTTTCTGGATTTTCTCTAGACGGATCACTTCCAGAGATAGTAGAACTGTCTTCGCATCCATTTTTTTTGGGTGTACAATTTCATCCAGAGCTAAAATCGAAACCTTTTGAACCTCATCCAATTTTTTCAGCATTTGTAAAAAAAGCATTGGAACAAACAAGACTAGTCTAAAGGGAAGTAACAATGGATTTAAAATATTTTGATTGGGCAAAACATCAGGCATTAATGCGTCCAAACAAAGTTGCTATAAAAGACTATAATTCCGGTGAGCAGTTAACTTATTTGGAGTTAGAAAAAAGAGCTCTTAAAATAGCAGCATATTTTCAAAAAAAAAATATTGGCAATAAAGATAGAGTAGCTCTTCTATCGAGGAACAATAGCATTTTTTTTGAATTGCAGTTCGCTTGTGCAAAAAGAGGCGTGATTTTGGTGCCGCTCAATTGGCGCCTAACTGCCCCAGAGCTGTCATTTATTTTAGATGACTGTGATCCCAAACTTCTAATATTTGACTCTCCATTCAAGGGAAGCGTTTCATCACTAAATAATAGCTCAAAGAATATGCAAAGATTAGAATTTGATTCATCGAACATAAATAATGAATTTTCTTCGGTTTGGGAGTCGCTTGATGAGGATGTAGACAATATTGATGCTTCTTTAGAGGATCTTATTACAATAATGTACACATCGGGAACAACCGGCAATCCAAAAGGTGCTAAAATAAATCACATGATGAACCTTTTCAACACTATTAATGTCTGCGGACCTGCTCGAATAACAAGCAGAACTCGTCAATTAGTTATTCTACCTTTATTTCATACTGGTGGGTTGAATATGTATGCTAATCCTGTTTTGCACCAGGGAGGGCAAATTATTATAATGAGGGAATTCAACCCTTCAGACGCTCTAGATGCAATAGATAACACTAGATTTTCAATAACCCATTTATTTGGGGTTCCCGCCCCACTTCAATTTATGATGCAGGATAAAAAGTTTGATGTTACAAATTTTGATGCTTTGGAGGTTGTTGGTGTTGGTGGAGCACCATGTGCTGAAATAATAATTAAGAATTGGCAAAGAAAAAATGTAGATGTTATTCAAGGTTGGGGTATGACAGAAACCTCTCCTACTGGCACGGTGCTTGCTGCCGAAGACTCCGTCAGAAAAATTGGATCTGCAGGAAAGCCAGCTCTTCATACATCAATAAAAATTGTAGATAAAAACTTCTCTCAGGTAAAATCGAATGATATTGGAGAATTATTAATTAAGGGCCCCAACATTACGCCCGGGTATTGGCAAAATGAAGATGCTACTAATAGTTCTTTTCAAGAAGGTTGGCTCAAAACGGGTGATTTGGCAAAACAGGATGAAGAGGGATTTATATATATTGTGGATCGTGAAAAAGATATGTATATCTCTGGAGGTGAAAACGTTTATCCTGCTGAAGTAGAAAATGTGCTTTACCAACTAGATGAAATTTCTGAATTAGCAGTTATCGGTATTCCCGACAAAAAGTGGGGTGAAACAGGAAAGCTATGTGTGGTGCTTAAAAAAGAAAGAAACTTAACAAAGGAAAAAATTATGGATCATTGTATAAAAAATTTAGCAAAATTTAAGATACCCACTGCAATCGAGTTTATGTCTGCATTACCCAGAAACGCTACTGGGAAGGTGTTGAAAAGAGCATTAAAGAAAGAACAATAATAATGTTCAAGGAATTCTTTAATAGCCTGCTGCTAACGGATAAAAGTGATCTTGGTAAAAATCATGAAACCGGAATGCTTTCCCTAACTGCAATATTTATTAGAATAGCCAAGCTAGATGGTGTTTTTGACAAGGAAGAGCTAAAAGAAATAAGAAATTTTTTAAACAAGAGATATGACTTATTAGAACAAGACATAGATGACATCATATCTGAGGCCATCAATTTAGAACAAGATCTAAACGATAATGTTCAGCTCACAAAAAAAATAAAGGATACCATAGCCTTTGAAGATAGGTTTGGCTTACTTCAAGATGCCTGGAGACTAATCATAGCAGATGGGAAACGAAGCTATGAAGAGGACTCTTTTATGAGACTTTTTTGCTCTCTATTGGGTTTGTCGGACAAAGACAATGCTATCGCAAGAAAAAACATTTCAAACAAATGAGAGAAGACAATAATCAGCAAGAGCATTCACTTGATACTGTAAAGGCCCATGGTCTTACAACCGATGAGTATAGAAAAATTAATAGGCTCTTAAATCGTAACCCCAATATCACTGAATTAGGTATCTTTTCAGCAATGTGGAACGAGCACTGTTCATATAAATCCTCAAGAAAATGGCTTAGGGAGCTTCCTTCGACAGGCGATCAAGTTATTTGTGGCCCCGGTGAAAATGCTGGGATAGTGGCTATTGATAAAAATCTTGCATTGGCATTTAAAATGGAGAGCCATAACCATCCTAGCTATATTGAGCCTTTCAACGGAGCAGCAACTGGAGTGGGGGGAATATTGAGAGATGTTTTTACGATGGGAGCAAGACCTATTGCTGTTATGAACTCATTATCAATGGGATCAGCTGACAAAATTGAAACCAAAGAAATTCTTCGGGGAATTATTAAGGGAATTAGCCACTATGGAAATTCTTTTGGTGTACCCAATGTAGGTGGAGAGCTTAGATTTCATGCTTCATATAATGGCAACTGCTTGGTAAATGCTTTTGCCGCCGGCATAGTGAATAGAAACGAAATTTTTTATTCAAAAGCCACAGGTATTGGTTCTCCGATAGTATATATGGGTGCAAAAACAGGAAAGGATGGTGTTGGGGGAGCTAGTATGGCGTCCGAAAGCTTTGATTCCGATCACGAACTTAATAAAGCTAAACGACCTTCTGTTCAAATTGGAGATCCTTTTTTAGAAAAAAAGCTCATGGAGGCGTGTTTTGAACTGATGAAGAGTGGGTGTGTGATCGCAATACAAGATATGGGAGCTGCTGGATTAACATGTTCTTCCGTTGAAATGGGAGACAAAGGTAATCTTGGTATTTTTCTGAACTTAGATAAAGTCCCCATACGCGAAGATAAAATGACTGCTTACGACATAATGCTGTCTGAGAGCCAAGAAAGAATGCTTGCAGTAATAAAGCCTGGACATGAAAACCGAGCAAAAGAGATTTTTAGCAAATGGGACCTAGATTTTGCTGTGATTGGTAATACGATTGAAGAGGATAAGCTCTTAATTAATTTCCAGAATAAAATTGTTGCCGACTTACCACTTAAGTGTTTAGCCGATCAAGCACCTCAATATGATAGACCATGGACACACCATAAACAAAAGAAGTCAAACACACAAATTCCAAGCATAACTATTCAAGAGGCAATAGAAGTATTGCTGTCATCGCCAAATCACTGTTCTAAACGGTGGGTTTGGGAACAATATGACCATATGATATTGAATAATACTCTTAAGCGTCCAGGACTTGATGCTGCAGTTACTAAACTTGATAATACGAATTATGGGTTGGTATTTTCCTGTGACAGTAACCCCTTATTATGTTCGATAAACCCCTTCGAGGGTGGAAAACAAGCAGTAGCTGAATGTTACAGAAATATCATATCATCAGGTGGAACTCCATTAGCAATTACAGATAATCTTAACTTTGGAAGTCCAGAAGATCCAGAAATAATGGGTCAATTTGTTAACTGTATTAAAGGGATTAAAAAAGCCTGCATTGAATTAAGTTTTCCCGTAGTTTCAGGAAATGTCAGCTTTTATAACCAGACTGATGGAAAGTCAATACTTCCAACCCCGACTATCGGAGGCGTGGGTCTAATAAAAAATATTTCAGAGCATACTGCGGGAACTATAAATGAAAATGACTTTTATTTTACAATTGGTGATACGGATACAAAAACCACAGCATTAGCTCTTTTGACTGAGCTCTCTCAAGCACCAATTGAGGATGTAAATATTAAAGTTAATTTAGAGGATGAAAAGCGTAATGGACAATTTATTTTGCACCTATTTCATGAAAAACTGATATCAAGTGCGCATGATGTATCCGATGGAGGGATAGCGCTCGCGTTGTGCGAATTGGCAATTGTTAATGATTTAGGTTTTATGGTGACTGAGGGGTCAACAGAGTATTTTTTCAACGAGTCTCAATCTCGATATATCATTACTATAAATCCCTCAAAGGAGAAAAAGGTTATCTCGTTGGCTAAGGAAAAAGAGGTACATTTAACTAAATTAGGTGTCGCTAAAGGTACCAACCTTTGTTTTGGGCAAAATTTTCTTAGCCTTGCTTATGTAAATGATCTTTACCACAATGTAATAAGTAATATGATGGAAAGTAAGAATAATTTAAACTAACTAAACCAAAAAAAGGGAATAAACGCATGGCAATAAGTGCCGAAAAAATAAAGGAGCTTATAAAGAAAAAATTTCCTCAGGCTGATATTGAAATAATTGATACTGCGGGAGATAACAATCATTATTCCGCCACAATTACCACTCAAGAGTTTCGAGGAAAATCTCGAATTGAACAACATAAACTAGTTTATAAGGCGTTAGAGGGAGCAATGGATGGCAGCGATGGGATTTTACATGCCCTTGCTTTGCAGACAAAAATAAAATAGGAGATTGAAAATGAACGATACAGTGAAATCTAAAATTGAAACATTAATCAGTAAACATGACGTAGTCCTTTTTATGAAAGGCACTTCAAAGATGCCGCAATGTGGTTTCTCTAGCAGAGTTGCCGGTATTTTAAATTATCTCCAAATTAATTTCAAAGATGTAAATGTTTTAGAAGATGATGAGATTAGGCAGGGTATTAAAGATTTCTCCGATTGGCCTACAATTCCTCAGCTATACGTAAAAAATGCATTCATAGGGGGTGCAGATATAATTACAGAAATGACTATGTCAGGTGAGCTAGATCAATTATTTGCAGAAAAGAATGTGTCCTTTAGTCAAGAAGCAGCTGCAAAAATCAGAGAGGAAAACTCTTAAAATAATTTTGGTTGATCCGTTTCAACTTGTTGCGTTGAGTTCTCATCATTAAGAAATATTTCTGATTTTTTATCATTAAATTTTGAAACCTTTTCTAATTTAGATAACATTTTTTCTACTAAGATTTCTAGCTTTTGGTAGTCACTTTGTAGAACATTTCTATGCCGTTCTAACTCTTGATTTTTGTTTTTTAGATCAATGAAATCTCCTGACTTTTCCTTAAATACTTTTGACTCAGTCTCTACATCTACCAAACGGTCGGCTATCATTAATGCAGAAAGTAATAACATTTTTGACTCGGGGAGCCGGCCTAATTGAGATTGAATAGAATCAGCTTCCTCATTAATCAGTGCAGCTGCCTCTTTGACTTTCTCCTGCTCATCGTTGTCACAGGCAACTGAAAAAATACGGCCACCGATTGATATTTCTAATTCAGTCATTATTTGTCTCTAAAATTTTTTTCAATTTCATAATCAGTCTATCTATCTCTTCAGCATCACTCTCCGCAGCCTTTTCTAACTTTCCAATTCTTGTTAATAAATCATCAATATTGTGGGAGTTTTTTTCCACATCTTTATCTTTTTTGTCAATGCTGGCTGAAGCTTCGCCCAAATTTTTTTTTGTCAAAGCTAGTTCTATCTTTTCTAAGGCAATTTCAAATCTTTTTTCTAATTTAACTAATTGGGTCATGGGATAATATATCTGCTATTATAATCGCTCTATTTAATTTAACACAAACCTTTTTCTAAAATACAAATATTAGATTTACTATACAAAAAAATTAAATATTATAACGAAACTGACTATAAGCAAAATTTTTTAAAATGGATATTGATACTCTACGAAAAAGTTTTTCCGACCACTGGGATAAAGCTACTGCAATTAGAATGTTATCTGTGGATGGAGTTGAGAAAGCTAATAGCGGTCATCCAGGTATGCCAATGGGTATGGCTGACGTGGTAACAGTTTTATTTGAAAAACATTTAAAATTCCTTTCATCTGAACCTAACTGGTTCGATAGAGATCGTTTTATTTTATCTGCGGGTCACGGATCAATGCTTTTATATTCTGTTCTTTATTTAGCCGGTTATCCTGACATTACTTTGGAGGATATTAAAAACTTCAGGCAGCTTAATTCAACAACCGCTGGGCACCCAGAATATGGCCACATTCGTGGTATTGAAACGACTACAGGTCCATTAGGGCAAGGACTTGGTAATGCGGTTGGCATGGCTATCGCTGAGGAATTCATTGGCAAAAAATGGGGTAGCAATCTCTGTGATCATTATACATACGTGATTGCTGGCGATGGGTGTCTAATGGAAGGTATAAGCCAAGAAGTTATATCATTAGCAGGAAAACTAAAACTTAAGAAGCTTATAGTAATTTGGGACGATAATGGAATTACTATTGATGGAGGAGTAAATCTTTCTTGCACTACTGACCAGATCTCCAGATTTGAATCGTCTGGATGGTCTACTTTTTCCTGTGATGCTCATAACCCAATTGAAATTGATCATGCGATAAATAATGCAAAAGAAGACAGCCGCCCATCCCTAATTGCGGCAAAATCAATAATTGGTTACGGTTCGATGGCTAAACAGGGAACTTCAGGAGCACATGGAGCTCCATTGGGGAAGAATGAAGTTGAACAATTAAGAAAAAATTATGATTGGCACTATAAAGAATTTGAAATCCCATCAAATATAAAGGAATCATGGGTAAAAATTGGGCAAAAAAATCACAAAGTGTTTAAAGATTGGTCAGACCGCTTCCAATCTCTATCGGAAAGGAAAAGAATAGCCTTTTTAAATGAGCTAGATCAAATATTTCCATCAAAGCTAACGCGAGGTATTAAGAATTTTAAAAAATTATATTCACAAGAAATTCAAACGGATCTAGCGACAAGAAAAGCCAGTGAATTATGCCTAGACCTAATAAATGAGTGCTTTAACAATACCATTGGGGGCTCTGCAGACTTGACGGGTTCAAACAACACCAAAACAAAAACGCTCGAGGTTTTTTCAGAACTTAATCGATCAGGCAGATATATTCATTATGGTATAAGAGAGCATGGAATGGCCGCTATCATGAATGGCATGTCTTTACATGGGGGAATAATTCCCTATGGTGGTACATTTCTAACCTTTTCAGACTATTGTCGAGGTGCAATTCGTTTAAGTGCATTAATGGGTTTGGGAGTTATTTATGTTATGACCCACGACAGCATAGGTTTGGGTGAGGACGGACCAACACATCAACCAGTCGAGCATTTGGCATCTCTACGTTCGATTCCAAATTTAAACGTCTTTAGACCATGTGATATTATAGAGACTATTGAATGCTGGGAGATTGCACTCAAGTCAAAACACAAACCCTCTATTATTTGCTTGTCAAGACAGAATTTACCTTTAATTAGAAATGAGCAAGTTTCAATAAATCGATCACAAAAAGGAGCCTACATTGTAAAAGATTTTATTAATAAGAAAAAAGTCATACTTATTGCTACTGGCTCTGAAGTTCAGATTGCATTAAAAGCGAGAGAGGTATTAGAAAATAATGGGATTGGTACGAGGGTAATTTCGATGCCTTCATGGGAATTATTTGAAGAACAAGATTATAAATACAAGAAGAAATTATTGCCAAGAGGTACCATCAGAATAGCTATAGAAGCCGGAGTTAAGTTGGGTTGGGAAAAATGGCTTTATGAAAATGGTGGCAGCCAAACCAGAACCTCATTTATAGGAATGAAGGGCTTTGGGGCATCTGCGCCAGCAAAGGATCTCTTTGATCACTTTCATATCAATGTTGACGAAATATGTCGACAGGCTAAGATGTTGATTTGACTGTGATTTTATTCAAATAGAATGATAAAGAAAATTCAAGATGCCAAGATAAAAAAACAGACGGTTGTCCTTCGGCTTGACCTAAATATTCCTTATTCAAATGGAAAGAGTAGTGATATATCAAGAATAGAGAAAGCAAAAGAAACAGTAGATCATCTAATTAAAAACGAAAACAGAGTAGTTATACTTTCACACTTTGGAAGACCAGATGGAAAAATAACTAAAGACCTAAGTTTAAGAAAGCTACTGGGATACCTAAATGAAACCTTCAACTTAGATATAAAGTTTTTGCCATCACTTGAAATAGACTTATGGACCAAAGAAATTAAAGCCGCCCCCTTCCCCTCAATTTTCTTATTAGAGAATGTAAGATTTTCCAAATTAGAGGAGCTTAATGATCCTGACTTTAGCTCCAAACTCGCATCACTTGGCGACGTATATTGTAATGATGCTTTTTCAGTCTCACATAGAGCTCATGCCTCTACTCAGGGGATAACTAATTATATCCCTAGTTTTGCAGGGTTCCTTGTTCAAAGCGAACTCAAAGCTTTGTCTTTAGCATTAGATAAACCTTTAAAACCAGTCACAGCTATTGTTGGAGGTTCTAAAATATCGACCAAAATTGAGCTTCTAGATAATTTAAGCAACAAAGTAGAATATTTGATAATTGGTGGAGCAATGGCCAATACATTCCTCAGTGCTCAGGGATATGGAATTGGAATATCACTAACAGAAAAAAAAATGTTACAGACTGCAAAGAAAATCGTTCAAGAAATGAAATATAAAAAATGTAAGTTAGTTTTACCCCTAGATATAGTCTGTTCCGAGTCACTGAATGAAAAAAAAGAAGCTAAAACTTTTAGAGTTGATTGTTGCCCAATAGATAAAATGATCCTCGATATAGGAACACAGTCTCAAAAAAACATAAAGGATATTATTAATAAATCAAAGACCTTGATTTGGAATGGCCCACTGGGTGCATTTGAAACTCGACCATTTGATCAGGGAACGAATAATATAGCTAACCATGTAGCAAATAGGACTTCAAAAAAGCAATTAATCTCAATAGCAGGGGGTGGTGATACTGTTAGTGCACTAAACACATCTTCTTCAATCTCAAAATTTAGTTATGTTTCAACAGCTGGAGGCGCTTTTCTGGAGTGGTTAGAAGGAAAATCACTTCCTGGGATCGAATCACTTAAATTATAAAAAAATGATTCCTTTTACGAATCAAGTATGTAATGATTCGTTTGAGGAGTCTGAATTGTTCAAAAGTTTTAAAATTTTAGAAATTACTCTATCCGCTGTATGCCTAATACTTTGTTTTTATTTTATAATTGCTTCATTCAAAGGGGAGTTTGGTGTTTCTACTAAATACCGGCTTTTAGCAAAAGAAAAAGCTTTGACTGAAGAATTAAAATTAGTAAATGAAAAAAATAAGGCGATTAAAAACAAAATTAGCCGACTTTCAGATACAGCCCTTGACTTAGAGCTTCTTGACCAGCAGGCAAGAAAAATTTTAGGGCTTATCGGTGAAGATGAACTAATAGTATTTTAAAATAGATATTGAAAATATCTAGTTTAACTCTAAACTATATTTATGAAAAAAATAAGTGCATCAAAAAAAGATCTGCTCGAGCTTTATAACAAAATGCTCCTGATCAGAAGATTTGAAGAAAAAGCGGGGCAGCTTTATGGAATGGGACACATAGGAGGATTTTGTCATTTATACATCGGCCAGGAGGCAGTTGTCGTGGGAATAGACTCTATCAAAGAAAATGGAGATCAAAACATTACATCTTACAGAGACCACGGTCATATGCTTGCTTGTGGTATGGATCCAAAAATGGTCATGGCAGAACTGACGGGCCGTTTTACCGGTTATTCAAAGGGTAAAGGGGGATCGATGCATATGTTCTCTAAAAGTGAAGGCTTTTATGGAGGGCACGGTATCGTAGGCGCTCAAGTACCAATAGGTGCCGGTATCGCTTTTGCAAATAAATATAAAAAAAATAGGAGTGTATGTTTCACTTACTTTGGTGAGGGGGCCGCAAATCAAGGACAAGTTTACGAAGCTTTCAATATGGCTTCACTTTGGAAGTTACCAGTAGTTTTTGTTATTGAAAACAACCAGTATGCCATGGGAACCTCAATGGTTCGAGCGTCCTCCACTGATGAGATGTTTGCAAGAGGATTGGCTTTCAATATTCCAGGGAAAGCCGTTAATGGTATGAATGTACTTGATGTAGCAAAAGAAGCTGCTCATGCAGCAGATCATTGTAGAGCTGGTAAAGGGCCTTTTATACTTGAAATGAAAACATACAGATACAGAGGGCACTCTATGTCTGACCCTGCAAAGTATAGAACTAGAGAAGAAGTCCAAAAGGTCAGAGAAGAAAAAGACCCAATAGATGCGCTGCGGTCAATTTTGATAGAAAAACATAAAATCTCAGAAAAGCAGTTTAAAGCAACGGATGCTGAGATTAAAGTAATTGTAACTGAGGCGTCAGATTTCGCTTTAAATAGCCCGGAACCCGATATTGAGGAACTTTGGACTGATGTGTACGCTGTTTAAAAATTAGGAAAAAAATGAAGACCAAAATTTTAATGCCCTCTCTCTCACCTACTATGGAAGAAGGTAGCCTTGCCAAATGGTACGTTAGCCCTGGAGACAAGGTTAAACCAGGTGATATCATAGCAGATATCGAAACAGATAAAGCTCTAATGGAATATGAAAGTATTGAGGAAGGCACAATTGTTGAACTAGTTGTGAAAGAAGGAGCGGAGAATATAAAAGTTAATTCCCTTATTGCCATAATTGAAACCGAAGGCTCTGAGGAGATTAACGTGAGGAAGGTTGACGATATCAAGAAAATTGAGCCTGTAAGCATTGATAATAATGAAGATGTTTCAAGCGAAGAAGATAAGTTAGATAATGTAGACTCGAATGTTGAAGACAGCAAAAGACATACTAAAGAGGCAACCGAAAATCAGGTATTAAATGAATTAACTGTTAGGGAAGCAATAAATAGTGCAATCGCCGAGGAGATGCGACTTGATGAGAATGTTTTCCTAATGGGTGAAGAGGTAGGAGAGTATCAAGGAGCATACAAAGTTAGCCAAGGCTTGCTTGAGGAGTTTGGGTCGGAACGAGTAATAGATACTCCTATCACTGAGCATGGGTTCACTGGTCTAGCTGTTGGAGCTGCTTTTACAGGAATAAGACCAATAGTCGAGTTCATGACATTCAATTTCGCCATGCAAGCTTTAGATCAGATAATTAACTCAGCAGCTAAAACAAATTATATGTCAGGTGGACAAATTAATTGTCCAATTGTCTTTAGGGGGCCAAATGGAGCAGCGGCTAGAGTAGCAGCTCAACATAGCCAGGATTTTGCATCACTATACGCTTCAATTCCGGGTTTGAAAGTTATACAGCCATTTTCTGCAGAAGATGCAAAAGGTCTACTAAAGTCCGCGATTAGAGAAAACAACCCTGTTATTTTTCTTGAAAATGAGATTTTGTATGGAAAATCATTTCCAGTAAATATTGACCCTGAACAAGTTATACCAATTGGAAAGGCAAGAACTATTTCAACCGGGCAGGACGTTACAATAATAAGCTACGGAATTGGCATGATGCACACGCTTGAGGCTGATAAGAAGCTGAAGGAACTAGGAATAAGTGCAGAGATAGTCGATTTGAGAACAATAAGGCCAATTGACTTCGATACAATAATAGAGTCAGTAAAAAAGACTAATAGATGTGTAACCGTAGAGGAATCTTTTCCTGTTTGTTCCGTCGGAAGCTATATTGGCTCACAAATTATGATAAGAGCATTTGACTACTTGGATGCCCCAGTATTGAATTGCACAGGGAAAGACGTTCCTATGCCCTATGCAGAAAATTTGGAAAAAGCAGCCTTAATTACTCCAGACGAGATTGTTTTTTCTGTTAAACAAGTTCTGTATAAAGATTAAGTAAATTATGGGTAGAATATTTATAACGCCTTTAGCCAAAAAATTAGCCTCCTTGAATTCTATAAATATCAAAGATATTACAGGTACTGGACCAAGAGGAAGAGTAACGAAAATTGATATCGAAAAGCATTTAGAGTTATCTTCGTCTAATACAAATACTGAACAAAAGAACAAGGCTGGACAAGTTGATAATATAGATAATGAGATAATAAATATACCTAAAATAAGACAAGTAATTGCGGAAAAGCTAACCCTTTCAAAGTCGTCAATACCTCACTTTTACTTAAGACGCAAAGCTAAAGTAGATGAATTGATTAACTTTAGAAATAAGACAAATGATTTACTTGAAAAAAGCAATAAAATCTCAATAAATGACTTTATTATAAAAGCTTGTGCTTGTGCTTTAATAGACTTTCCTGACTGTAATATGATCTGGCAAGAGCAACATATGTTGAAATTTAAGGAAGTAGCAATTGGGGTAGCTATATCAACTGAAACGGGACTGTATACCCCAACTCTTAGAAACATCGATAAAAAATCATTGAGCCAAATTTCCTTAGAAATGAAAGAATTTATTGAAAAAGCAAAAAAAAAGCAACTGCGAAACACTGACTTTGTAGACTGTGCGCATGCCATTTCGAACTTGGGAATGTTTTCTATCGAAAACTTCGATGCAATTATTAATCCACCAAATTCATCAATATTAGCAGTTGGGGCAGTTAAAGATGAGGTTATTAGTGAGAATGGAAGTTTTTTATCATGCAAACAAGTTTACTTAACATTATCCGTAGATCATAGAACCATTGATGGCGAACTTGGAGCAAGATTTCTTGATAGAATAGTATTCTACTTACAAAATCCTACTGTTCTCATGATAAAATAAATTAATTTTTGTTTAAAATTTGGTCCATCATTTTTGATGGCTCTGGACACCCTGAAGTTCCCACCTCTTTAGCGGGTACCCCTGCTACCGTCTTAAAAGAAGCCACTGATTTCAAGACCAATGAACCAGCAGCAACCCTGGAGCACTCTCCAATCGAAATATTGCCTAATATTTTTGCACCAGCTCCGATCAAAACATTATTTCCTATCTTAGGGTGTCTGTCACCCCGAACTTTTCCGGTGCCACCAAGAGTGACAGAATGCAAAATAGAGACGTTATCCCCAACTGTAGCCGTTTCTCCGATAACCAGACTATGAGCATGATCTAACATAATGCCCTTGCCTATTTTTGCACCGGGATGAATATCTATACTGAAAACCTCAGATACTCTCATTTGTAAATAAAGAGAAAAATCTATGTCTCCATTATTATAAAGTGCATTTCCTATTCGGTGTGCTTGTAAAGCAATGAATCCTTTGTAAAAAAGAAAAGGTTGATAAAACCAGTGGCAAGCAGGATCTCTTTCATAAAAGGCAATCAAGTCGTCCACTGCGTAATCACATATATAAGGAAAATTACCAATTTGCTTTTGCAGTATTGGAATGAGATGTCCTAAATCAAAATCAGGGCTAGAAACCTTAACAGCGATGATGTGTGACAATGCATCCCCGAAACTACTTTGATCTAAAATGTTGTTTTTAAAGTATTTTTTCATGTAATTGGATTTCCGTAAGGATACTTGAGCTTCCTTGCAGATTGTTTCCCAAACCTTTTTTATTTTTATATCAATTTGCTCCAATAACGATGCCTCCATTAATGATTCTTATTAACAACATAATTATGTTAAAAAATCAATTTTCTATCTTCAATTTTCGATACTCTTTAACAAACCTGTTATGCTGTTTAAGATCCTTTGAAAAATTGTGCCCTCCTTCCCCATTGGCAACAAAAAATAAGAAGTCTGTTTTAAGTGGATTTGAAACCGCATGAATTGATGACCTGCTTGGATTACAAATTGGGCTAGGTGGAAGCCCATCAATTATATATGTATTAAAGGGGGACTTTGTCTTGAGATCACTTTTATTAAGCTCTCTATTAAGCGGCTCTCTACCCTTTTTTAAGCCATAGACAACAGTTGGATCAGATTGCAATCTCATTTTTTTTTTTAAACGATTTAAAAACACGGAAGCAACTTTTTTTTTGTCCTCCTCATTACCAGCTTCCTTTTCAACTATAGATGCCAAAATTAAGAGCTCCAAAGTATTTTTCAGTGGCAAATCAGGATCCCTGTCATCCCACGCAGCTTCTAAAATCCTTTCTTGATTGTTTCTCATTTTTAAAAAGAGATCTTTTTTCTTTGTGGTTATGTCAAAGCTGTATGTATTGGGAGCAAGCACACCCTCTTCGCTGAAACTAATCAAATCGCCTTTAATCCTTGGATCATTATTTATCCGATGTATTACTGAAATCGTACTGAGACCCTCGGGTATCATGATTTTATTTTGAACCGATACTCCAGTAATCACTGCATCTAAAATATCTTCAATAGAGGCAGTTTTTGAAATCATATATTCTCCAAACTTTATTTTGTCATGAAAGCCCTTAAGCCTCACAACAAGAATAAAAACCATACGGCTTTCAATCAGATTTAATTCTCTTAAGTGACTGGCAATATTTGCAACACTTTGACCCTTATTTATGATCAACAATTGCTCTTGCTCACTTGGGCCCGGCTTTTCATAGTAAAGTTCCAGCCCAGTTATTGCAACATAAACAGAAATTAAACAAGCTAAAAATAAGTAAAAAAGGTGAGAAAAAAAAGTAGCCATTACTCAATTTTACAGGAATTCCTAATTTAGTTTTCCTACCACTAAAGAGGCATTGGTGCCGCCGAACCCAAAGGAGTTTGATAGAGCCCTATTAACTTTTCTTTCCCGCGCATGCTTTGGAACTAAGTCGACTTTGGTATCGACAGCTGGTTTTTCAAGATTTATAGTAGGTGGAACAATTTGATCTCGGATTGATAATATTGAAAAAATAGCTTCGACCGAGCCGGCAGCTCCTAACAAGTGACCGATTGATGATTTTGTGGAGGACATGGATATATTCTTTGCATAATCCATAGCTAGCGACTCTACGGCGCCTAATTCTATGGTGTCAGCCATAGTAGACGTACCGTGCGCATTAATATAGTCAATATCAGAAATATTTGATTGACTGCTTTTGAGTGCTGCGCTCATCGATCTTTTGCCACCGTCTCCATCTGGCGGAGGCGCAGTAATATGGTATGCGTCTCCTGTCAGCCCATAACCCAAAATCTCACAGTATATTTTAGCACCTCTTTTTTTTGCGTGCTCAAGCTCTTCTAGAACCACTATCCCTGCACCTTCTCCCATAACAAAGCCATCTCTATCAACATCATATGGCCTACTTGCAATACTTGGATCTTCTGCAAATTTTGTAGATAAAGCCTTACATGCATTGAAACCTGCTATCCCCAGCTCTGTTATAGGGCTTTCAGCTCCACCAGCTATCATTACATCTGCTTCCCCAGATTTAATAAACCTGGCAGCATCACCGATGGCATGCGCACCTGTCGAACAAGCTGTAACCACAGAATGGTTTGGGCCTTTGAAGCCATATCTTATTGAGACCTGACCAGAGATCAAATTGATCAAAGCCCCAGGAATAAAGAAAGGAGAAACTCTCCTCGGCCCCTTATCTTTGATTAAATTAGCAGTATCTCCTATAGATTGAAGACCACCTATACCAGAGCCTATCATCACTCCCGTTCGAAGTAAGTCTTCCTCTCTTTCAGGAATCCAACCTGCATCTTTTACAGCTTGATCTGCTGCGCAAATACCGTAGAGAATGAAGTCATCAACTTTTCTTCTATCTTTTAAGCTCATCCACTCGTCGGGATTAAACTTTCCGTCTGAGTCATCTCCGAAAGGGATTTCACATGCGTAATTAGTAGAATAATCCGAAGGGTCAAATTTTGTAATCTTTCTTGCTGATGAATCCCCTTTTAACAACCTATGCCAAACTATTTCAACTCCGCACCCAAGTGGGGTCAATAAACCCATTCCAGTTACTACAACACGTCTCATGCTTTTCTATATAATGTGATGCTCTGGATTTCTGGCACCTTAAGAGTTTTCTTCGATAAACTTCACAGCATCGCCTACAGTCTGGATAGTTTCGGCTGCATCATCTGGAATTTCTATTCCAAATTCTTCTTCAAAAGCCATTACCAGCTCCACCGTATCAAGGCTATCGGCACCCAAATCATCAATAAAAGACGAACTATCTGATATCGAGCTTTCTTCTACACTCAAATGCTCTACAACTATTTTTTTAACTCTATCTACAACATCACTCATATTAACCTCCTCATCATCTTAAACATTTATTTGCCCGTTTTCTGTTAAGAAAATAGTCAATTTTCGACAATTTTTTTCTTTTATACATAATTATGAAAACAAGCAATACTTATCTGGAAAATTTTAAAGTGAGATCGAGAAAAACTCTCTAAGTTAAGAAAAGTCCTCCGTTAACGTGTATGTTTTGTCCTGTAATATAACCTGCTTCATTAGTCACAAGAAACAACACCAAAGCTGATACCTCATCGCCAGTCCCCATTCTGCCTAACGGAATCCTTTCAGTTATTTTCATCTTTTGCTCATCTGTCAATTTAGCTGTCATAGCTGTATCAATAAAACCTGGTGATATGCAGTTGACAGTAACGCCTCGTGTAGCAACTTCTAATGCCATTGATTTTGTTAGTCCATTTAATGCACCCTTAGCGGCTACATAATTGCTTTGCCCTGGATTACCCGTTGACGCAACCACAGACGAAATATTTACTATTCTCCCCCATCTATTTTTTATCATCCCTCGAATGAACTTTCTGCAAATTATCATCGATGCATCGAGATTGATTGCAAAAACCTTATCCCATGCATTATCAGTCATCCTCATGAATAGATTATCTTCAGTAATACCCGCATTATTAACAATAACGCTAATTCCTCCATATTTCTCAATTATCGAGTCACAAAAGTGACTTACATTCTCTCTTTCACTTAAATCGACGGAAAAATAGTTAATACTCTCTCTAGTTGGCAGTTCATTTCGTAACTTGGATATTTTCTCTTCAGAAGATCCAACAAGAAAGAGATTAGCTTTTGTTGCAGCAAATGCCTTAGATAGGCTAGTTCCTATTCCTCCAGATGCTCCGGTGATTAGAATATTTAAGTTTTCCAAATTAGTCATTTATCATCTCCAAAGCTTGATCGATCTGAGGAGCTAGGCCTACCGAAAGAACGTGTGCATCAGGAATTGTTCTTTTCACCGTGCTGGCCAATACTTTACCTGGACCTATTTCGAAAAAGTTTTTTACACCATATCCTTCTGCCATCTTAATTAAACTCTCTCTCCATCTTACGGTTCCACAAATCTGTTTGACTAATCTATCCACTAATCCTTCAGTTGAACCTAATATACTTAAATCAACATTCTGAATAATCGGAACTATTGGGTTTGAAAAATTTACCTTTCTCAATTCCGACTCCATTGCTAAAGCAGCTGGTTTCATAAGAGGAGAGTGAAAGGGAGCAGATACTGGAAGATTAATAATTCTCTTAGCATTTTTCTGCTTTAAAAAATCAGAAAATTTTTCTACTTCTTTCTTTTCACCAGATATAACTACTTGTGAGGGGTCGTTATCGTTTGCAACTTGAATTAAGTGGTTATCGCATTTGCTGGTAATTATAAATTTGTTTACAGTCTCACTAGTCAAGCCTAAAACAGCGACCATTGAACCCTTACCTTCAGAGACCGCTTTTTGCATAGCTATACCCCTCTTTCTTAATATTATAGCAGTATCCCTTAGAGAAACTACGCCCGAGGCGCATAGGGCACTATATTCTCCTAGGGAGTGCCCAGCTAAAAGATCAATTGTTTTAAGGTCTAACCCGTTGAATGACATGACCCTCAAAATCGCAATAGAAACTGCCATTATTGCGGGTTGAGCATTTTTTGTTAATGTTAATTCTTCAATATCACCTCGAAACATCAATGCCGACAGTCTTTCTCCGAGAGCCTCATCAACTTCCGAAAATACATCTTTGGCCACCTCAAACTGGCTTGCTAAATCTTTACCCATACCTATAAATTGTGACCCTTGGCCTGGAAACAAAAAGGCTTTTTTCATATACTTTTCCTCATATTCGTTCCTAGAAGGATTGCTTTGTAATAATGTTTATACCAAAAAAAATCATTTAAACAATGCAACTGTTTGCTTGCTTTTTTATTTTTGCTGTATATAAGGTTTTTACCAACAATTTTAAAGGATTTTGAATGCCCAATTACGAACACGTGTTTATTTGTAGACAAGATTTAACATCTGTACAAGCTGAGACTTTGGCAGAAGAATTTAAAGGTACCCTTACTGAGAATGGTGGAAAAGTAATTGAAAGTGAATATTGGGGATTAAGATCAATAGCTTACAGAATGAATAAAAATAGGAAGGGTCATTATTTTATGTTTAAATCAAATAGTGATACAAAAGCCGTGGCTGAGATGGAGCGCTTGATGAACATTCATGAAGACATCATGAGATTTTTAACTATAAAAGTAAAAGAGCATAAAGATGGTCATTCAATAATGATGAACAATAAGAACAAAGACGAAGAAGAGAGGGTTTGATTAAATATGGAAAAAAGGTATGGCGAAAGAAGGCCTCAAAACAATAACAATAAACACTATTTTAGGCGTCAAAAAAGTTGCCCGTTCTCCGAAAAAGGAGCACAACCTATTGACTACAAGGACGTAAGGACCCTTCAAAAATTTATTTCAGAGAGAGGGAAAATAATACCATCAAGAATTACTGCGGTTTCAACTAAGAAACAACGAGAACTTGCAATCGCGATAAAACGAGCCAGATTTTTAGGCTTGTTACCTTATGCAGTCAAATAGGCCTCAGCATGGAAGTCATACTACTACAAAAGATTAATAAACTAGGAAACATAGGCGATACAGTTGAAGTAAAGCCAGGATTTGGAAGGAACTACCTCATTCCTAGTGGTAAAGCTTTGAGAGCGACAAAAGAAAACAAAGAAGTTTTTGAGACCACAAAAGCAAAATTGCTAGAGAAAAATAAGGACGAGATTGAAAAAGCAGAGAAAATACGGGCGGAAGTAGAATCTTTGAATTTGATAATTGTTAGGTCAGCATCTGATACCGGAATATTGTATGGGTCGGTCACTACGAGAGATATAGCAAATCTGATTGGTGAAAATGGAATAACACTAAGCAGAAGACAGATAGCTTTAGACAAACCCATAAAAGAGTTAGGATTATTCGACATGAGTGTGATGTTACATCCTGAAGTTGAAAGCAAAATAAAATTGAAAGTGGTACGAAGCTTAGGAGACACGTCATCGGATATTGAAGATAAAAAAAATGCAGATAACGGCTCCGATGAAATTAATGCGGAGCTTAACGAAAGTCTCCTTGAAGATGGTGTTTTGCTGAAAACTGAAGAGCCTACCTCTGAGGAAGTGAAAGAAGAGACCAGCTCTGAGAATCAATCACCCGAGCTAAACGGAACAGAACAATCTGCTAACCAATAAAAGGTAATATACCCAACTAGCTTAACACTTGAAATAGCGATTGTAGGATAATTAACTTGGTGAAAAAAAAAGAGTTAGTATATACTGTCGACGGTGAGACTTATGGATAATGTTAAACTTGATCAAACGGCGGATGTAGACAAATCTTCTACTTTTAATCTTGAAGCCGAGCAAGCTCTGATAGGTTTGCTATTAGTAAATAGCGACGTTTTAGGGGAGATTGAGTCCATTATTGATGAGGACCATTTCTATGACGGTATAAATAAAAAAATATTCACCCATATTGCATCTAGAACAAAAAAAGGGCTGATTGTCTCACCTATTACTTTAAAACCATATTTAGATTCAGACGAAGATTTCCATGATATAGACGTTCCTTCTTTGCTTACTGAGTTATCTGCCATGGCTATAAGCGCCTATGCAGCAAAAGACTATGCAAACGCTTTATTTGATCTAGCGGTTAGAAGAAAACTCGTTGATATTGGAAACGAAATAATTCTTGACGCAAAAAAAATAACAGAAGAGACAGTCCCCGCTCAACTTATAACAAAAGCAGAACAATCTCTTTACGATGTAGCGTCAAATGGTGCTCAATCAAAAAGCTTTGAGCCTCTTGTAAAAGCTGCAACTGAAGCGATCGAATTGGCTAATAGAGCTTTCGACTCTGACATACAAGGCGTATCGGGTATACCTTCTGGATTTATCGACATAGACAAAAAATTGGGAGGGTTACAGAATTCAGATTTGATAATTCTTGCTGGGCGACCATCTATGGGAAAAACCGCTTTGGCAACAAATATTGCATACAATGCCTCGATCGCAAATTATAAGAAATATGGTAAAGCTTCTAGTGTTGGATTCTTTTCACTTGAAATGTCTTCAGCACAGCTCGCAACAAGAATTTTATCTGATATAAGCAAAATTCCCTCAGAACAGATTAGAAGAGGTGAGCTATCCGAAAATGAATTTAATCAGTTCGTGGATGCTGCTCGATCACTGGACCAAAGTAAATTTTTTATAGATGATACTCCTGCACTTTTAATATCAAGTATAGCATCTAAAGCTAGAAGGCTAAAAAGAACACATGGCCTTGATTTTTTGATAATAGATTATCTTCAATTAATAAGAGCTTCGTCAAACAGAGAAAACAGAGTTAATGAAATTGCTGAAATAACTCAAGGGCTTAAAGCAATTGCAAAAGAACTGAATATACCTGTCTTAGCTTTATCTCAACTCTCTCGGCAAGTGGAAAATAGAGATGATAAAAGACCACAGCTTGCAGATCTACGGGAGAGTGGTTCTATTGAACAAGATGCCGATGTTGTTTTGTTTATATTTCGAGAAGAGTATTATAAAGAGAGGGAAAAGCCAGGCGATCAAGACCTTGATGCGCTTATAAAGTGGCAAGAGGAAATGGAACAAATTCATGGAAAAGCCGAGCTAATAATTGGAAAGCAACGCCATGGTCCAGTTGGTACTGTTGATTTAGCTTTTGATGGACGTTTTACACGATTTGGTAATTTGGCAAAGAGCCATCAAGTTAAAAATTAAGACTTAGGATAATAATTGTCTCCTGAACTTCATATTAATCTTGTCAATTTAAGAAGTAACATCAAATTTTTTCAAAGAATAATAAAAAAAAATACTGAGCTATCGGCTGTTGTTAAATCAGACGCTTACGGCCTAGGCATAGCGAAAATAATCCCAGAAATTGAGCGATATGGCGTAAGAAGCTTTTTTACAGCAACTATTTCTGAAGCAATAAAGATAAGGAGTTTCTCAAGGGATTCTGAAATATTTACTTTAAATGGATTTGATTTTCTGAAATCTAATCTTTATAGGGAACATAATATAACTCCAATCATTAATAATATTTTAGAGGCCCAAAAGTTTATTGAGATTTTTAATCAAACACAAAAGGTTGCCATTCAACTAAACACTGGTATGAACCGCTTAGGACTGGATGAGCAATCTCTTCTAGAAAATATCGATATAATAAAATCACTACCATTAAATTTGATTTTGTCACATTTAGCTTGTGCAGACGATACATCCAATAAAGAAAACAAAGTACAAAAAGACCTATTTATTAAATTATGTAAATTTTTACCTAACATCCGTCAAAGCATTTCAGCAAGCCATGGAACTTTATTGGGGAATGAGTTTCACTTTGATTTGGTCAGGCCTGGTATTGGGTTATACGGAGGAATTAGAGCTAATGGACTAAAAGAAGTTATTCAAATAAAGGTTCCAGTCCTACAAGACTTTATTATAGATAAAAATACGCAAGTTGGTTACAACTTTACGTACAAAGCGAAACATAAGATGAGAGTCGCTACTCTAGCAATGGGATATGCAGACGGTTTACCTAGAACACTAAGTAATATTGGTAAATTATTCTATGAAAACATACCATGCCCCATAATAGGTAGAGTTTCTATGGATCTTGTTACAGTAGATATTTCAAATTTACCTAAAACCCCTGCCTATCTTTGTGTATTTTCACCTGAATATCAAGTTGATGATTTTGCAAAAGACTGTAAAACCATTAGTCATGAAGTGCTAGTAAATCTGGGTGAAAGAATTAGAAGAGTGTACACTAAGTAGGAAATTATATGAAAATTATTTTTTATATTGCACTTATAGGTAACACACTTCTAATATTTATGACCAAAATTGGTGTTTTTTGCAGATTTACCTGGAAGATACTATTATATGCACTCACGGGACCATTCTACGCTAAAGCCTTTTTCAATCAATTAATACAAATAGGGTTTATGTCTTTACCTGTTGTAGGATTGACTGCTGTTTTTACTGGCGCCGCTTTAGCTCTTCAAATTTATTCGGGAGGAACTCGGTTCAATGCCGAAAGTGTAGTTCCTTCGATAGTGGCTATTGGTATATGTAGAGAGCTAGGACCCGTGCTATGTGGTTTGATTATGTCCGGTCGGGTCGCTTCGTCAATATCCGCTGAGATAGGAACAATGAAAGTTACAGAACAGATTGACGCTCTGTATACACTGAATGCAAACCCATATAATTTTCTTATTATTCCCCGAGTTTTCGCTTGTATTATTTCCTTACCACTCTTAACACTAATTGGCGACATCCTTGGTATTTTGGGGGGGTTCTTGGTTGGCGTTAGTACTCTCGAATTTAATCCATCAAATTATTTATTAAATACAATTAAATTCCTAGAATTAGCCGACGTTGTCTCTGGTCTAATAAAAGGTGGCTTCTTCGGGTTAATCATTGGCGTGCTAGGGACATTTCATGGACTTAACACAACAGTTGGAGCACGAGGTGTTGGGAAAGCAACTATTAACTCTGTTGTTTGGTCTTCAATCTCTATTCTCGCAGCAAACTATATTTTAACAGAAGCCTTATTTAATAAATGACCAAAAAATCGAAAATCGAAGTGAAAAACTTAAGTAAGGTGATAGATACTAAAAGGATTCTAAAGAATATATCTTTTACAATAGAGCCAGAGGAGCATTTGGTAATTATAGGTGGTTCAGGTGCAGGCAAGTCTATGTTGGCAAAGTGCATATTAGGGCTGGAAGATATTAGCTCTGGTTCAATATTTTTTGATGGTAAGCTGATTAGCAGGAATGCCGATAGGCAAAAAATTTTAAATAAATTAGGTGTTTGTTTTCAAAGTAATGCGCTATTCGATAGCTATAATATTTGGCAGAACATTGCTTTTAAAGAACTATATAATGAAAAGTCTCCTAGCATTATCAAGCTTAGAAAACTAGCACTTGAAAGGCTAAGAGAGGTTGGATTGCCCACTAACATAGCTGAAGACTACCCATCTGAATTATCTGGAGGAATGCAAAAAAGGGTTGGCATAGCGAGATCAATATTTTCGGAACCAGATATTCTGATTTTTGATGAACCCACTACCGGGCTTGACCCAATAATGTCAAAAAAAATAGTTTCTTTAATTAGTAAAATCACAAAGGATTCCAAAAAAACTGCTATTACAATCACCCATGATATTAATTTGGCAATGTTTCTTGCGGCGAAGATTATTCTATTAGATGATGGAAAAGTCGAATGGTCTGGAAATCCAAAAGAGGCTATCTTATCCAAAAATAAATTGTTGAAGATATTCTTAAATGGTTAATTTCTTAGAAATTTTGTCAATTAAATTTCTTTATAAAGGAATCTAAGCTAATGGAGATCTTGTCCTCTTTTGATATGATTTCGGCTGGATTGATAATTTTCTCAGGAATTTTTGCCTACTATAGAGGTTTCATAAAAGAAGTTTTATTAATTTTAAACTGGTTTCTGGCAATCGTGGTAGCTTATCTTATTTCCCCTCTTATTTTTACTACTATTTCCGAAATAGATTTCGTCATGGGCATATTTGGTGATAGCTGTGAATTGATGATGATACTTTCATTTATTTTAGGTTTTACAATAGCTCTCATAGCTGTCTCATTCATCACATACAGAATTTCATATTTTATCGAAAACTCCATCTTTAATGAGGTAAATAAAATCTGTGGTTTGCTTTTTGGGTTTTTAAGAGGGGGGGATAATAATAATAATTTTTCTTATTATCTATAATCAGGTGCTTAAAGACTCTGATTCATTGAAATTTGTTGGGCTTTCTAAGTCCAATACCATCACTTTAGATGTACAAGAAAAAATACTTACAAAGTATCCCCAAAATATTCCAGAGTGGATAATTAGCAATTACGATAATCTGTTAACAACCTGTGTAAAAAAGTAATGAAAGTAAATCATAATTCTAAGAGACTGGCTGGATCAAAAGTGCTTATAACGGGAGCAACCAGTGGTCTAGGATTTAGCATCTCTATCGCGTTGGCTCAGGAGGGTGTTGAAGTTATTGCAGTAGGTAGAGACAAAAATCGATTAGAAGACTTATCTGATGCTATAGAACAAACAACGGGGTCAGTAACGCTCGTTTGTATAGATCTAGCAAAGGAAGGAACAATTGAAGAGCTATCAAATAGAATATCAGAAAATTATGGAGAACTTCACGGTATTATTCACTGCGCTATGTCTTCACTTCAAATGATGCCAATTAATCAAGTTTCCTTGAAAGAGGTAGAGATTAATTTACTTTCACCAATCATGATTTCCTTTAGATTAATATCATGTTTTCATCGATTATTAAGTAGAGATCCCAAAGGTTTATTTGTTTATATCTCCGATGTTAGACCAAAAAAATTTAATGGTCCCTACAATTCGGCGAAAAAAGCATGTGATCAACTGTTCCTGTCATATCAAGAAGAAAATAAAAGACTAGGGATCAATGTTCTAATTCAATATCCAGGACCAATGGGAACACAGTTAAGAAAGAAGATATTTCCGGGTGAGAAGAATATTGATACTGATGCTGTTAATAAAGAAGCTAGAAAAATAATAGAGAAGATTTTAATGCTTACTAAAAGTGAAAGGATTATCACCTGACTTAAATATTATTCTTATTGGTGTACCAAGAAGACCAAAATCTTCTCTAAATGAGTTTTCAAGATACCTTTTGTAAGATCTTGAAACGATTCCATTGTGAGAAGTAAATATTTTTATAGTTGGCGGTCTAGTATTTGTTTGCACTATATACTTTAGCTTTATTCTTCTTTTTTCGTTATTAGTTGGTGGAGCGTGTTTATCAAGTTTTTCCTTCAACCAAGTATTCAGATTGGAAGTAGACTGTTTAAAGTTCCAATTTAAATAAGCTTTCATTACATTTTCTTTTAAGCTATTAAGGCCAATACTTTTTAAACCTGAAATATAAGAAAAATATGCTCCTTTGAACTGAGGCAAAGATTTTGAAATGGTTTTATTGAGCTTTTCATCAACAATTTTTTTATCAAAAATTTTGTCACTCTTGTTTATAACAAAAACAATGGCTCTACCCTCTTTCTCACACAGAGAGGCAAGCTTTTGATCCTGAGCATTAAGTAATTCATCAGGCTCTAAAACTAATATAACAATTTGAGCAAACTTTATCGCTCTTAAAGTTTCTTTGACTGACTCTTTTTCTAAAGAATTATCAATTTTTCTCTTTTTTCTTGCACCAGCAGTATCATAAATCTTGAAAAAATCATTATTCCAATCAAAAAATACAAAATTGCTGTCTCTAGTTAATCCAGCTTCCGGACCAGTAACAAATCTTTTCTGTTTTATAATGGCGTTTACAAGCGTAGATTTCCCAACATTTGGGCGACCGATTATCGCTATATTGATAGGTTTTTTTTCAGAATTGGATTCTTCTTTTGCAATCGATTCTAGCCTATTTTCTTGACAGATATCTTCGAGGGCAGAGAATACTTTTTCTATCCCTAACCTGTGCTCACTGGAAACAAAAACAATATAAGGTACACCAAAGAAGTTTGTATCTTCTTCAATAAATCTCTTTTCAATCACAGACGTTTCAACTTTATTTATAATTAAAATAGTAGGCTTATTCAGTCTCCTACACACTTGAAATATCTCTTTATCTTCAAAGGTCACTCCCATTCTGCCATCTACTACAAATAGAATAATATCTAAATGATTAATTAGATTGAGGGTGTACCTGTTTATTGTCTTCTCTTGTTCAGAAATAAGTGAGGATTTCAGGCCAGCAGTATCCACTAATTGGATTTGAAAATTTTTTAAGTCTAGAAGTTCTTCCTTATAATCGCGTGTAACGCCAGCAAAATCACCTACGATCGCTCTAGTACGTCCCAGCAAACAATTGAAGAATGTAGATTTCCCAACATTTGGGCGACCAACTATACCTGCTCTTATGAACAAGAAATTCTCCTTATTGACTATTTAAGAATATTCAACATACCATCTTCAGAAACAAACATCAGTCTCTTGTTCACCACTACTGGAGGAGACGAAATTTTTTTTCCAATTTTCTCCTTATTCAGCAACCTTCCATCTTCTGGAGAAAACCAATAAGCATTTTTATCAGTAGCAAGAACGAGCAACTTATTTTGAAGGAGTAACGGACCATGATATTTGACCCATCTTTTACCTGTAAACTCTTTTAAAAATACTATTTTCCCATTCTTGGAATTAATTCTTCCTATCAAAGAGTTGTTTGAAAGGTAAAAAGCGGAATTACCAGATACTACAAGCCGACTAGAACTCTGGATGTTATTTCTCCATGAAACTTTCCCACTTTTGGTCGCAGAAAAGGTTTCACCAAAGGCACCTACTCCAAATATACTTGATCCATATACTGCTGGATCACCAGCAAAATCGCCTAATGAAGCAGATGCTGAACCAATATTAGAATTTTCTAAATTTATTTTCCACTCTTCTATTCCATTCACCGCGTTGAGCGCGACTAAAGAACCACCACTAAATGGGAAAAGCACCTTATTTCCTAGGGCAGAAGGAGATACTGTTGCAAACACCTTTGTATTTTTCTGAGGTCCCTTTTTTGTCCACCTCAACTTGCCCTTAACATCAAAAGATACAGCAATATCATCTCCTGTAACTCCAAAAATAAAACCTTTATGAAATATTGGAGCTGATCTAAATGGTCTCTTGAAGTCGTATCTCCAATCCACTCTCCTCTTCGATATACTAATAAGTAAGAGCTCTCCAAATGATGAAGTAACGGCAAGCTTATCTTTATTTATTGCCAAGCCACCATATATATCGCTCTTCGCCCCACTGCCCTCAGGAACAATACTAAGCTCCCAAAGGAATTGCCCTTTGTCATTATAAACAACAACATACCCATTGGGTGTCATCAAAAAAATCTGATTATTTTGAACAATTGGCTCAGAGTATGATCCTTTTGGGCCGACTTTAACTTTGGAATGAGAACTAAATTTTCCTTCTGCTGAGAAAGCTATGTTACCTAAACTATGGCTTGACCCACCACCACTATGCGTCCAGGAACTAATATTTTTCGGATTTCCAAGAGCCAATTTTTTACTTTTTTTGTTTGTTTCATAAACCTTTTGTTCCAATAAAACTGGCTGCCTAAACCCCTCTAGTTTCTCATCATTAGAACAACTCTGAGCAAAAATAGCAGAGGTCAATAGGATTAACTTAAAAAAAGTAAACCTTTTATAAATATAATCAGTTAAGCTCATAAATTTTTTCAATTTCTTTTATCCTACTAACCTGTTCAGGCATAATTGATGGATCCGATAATATAAGCTTCACGTGTGACATTATGTTTTCTAAGTCACTAATCTTCACATATAAATATAGTTTTTGCTCTAAAGCTAATAACTTCAAGGGACCATCTGGACCTGAGAGCTCATCAAGAATATCTATTTTCTTTTTGTCACTAAGACTTTCTGCGGGATCCATTAAATACAATAGGAATTTTGAATAATGGTCAAAAAATTTATTTTCACCATGCTTGCTAATTATATACTCATACGCAGCTGTCGCGCTTTTAATGTCACCTTTTTCTTCAAAATATTTTGCCTCATTCAACTTAATAAAAACAGATAAAAATTTGTTATCTATTTCTTCGATAACAGTTTGACCATTATTTTTTAAATTTTCCATCGCGGAGACCAAATACTCTCCATTTTTTTGTGCCTTGGCTTTTTTAGAAACCTTGTAATATTCATAGCCTCCAACTGCTCCAATTAAGAGTATAATTAAAGCAAATAGAGGCCACTTAAATTTATTAAGAATCTTAAATAGTTTATCCCTTTTAACTTCTTCGCTGACCTCTTTGATAAAGCTCTCTGTTTCAACCATTAAGATTTGTCCCACTTATCTGTAGTTTCGTATTTTTTTTGTTTTTCCCACATTTCTTTGTATAGTCCGTTTTCCTGCATTAAGCTACCATGTTTCCCCTGTTGAGTCAGTCGACCGTTTTCTATAACCAAAATATTGTCCGCATTCGCAATGGAAGATAACCTATGGGATATAATTATTAAAGTCTTACTTGTCTTTTTTTCTAATAAATTTTCAACAATTATTTTTTCTGTTTTTGAATCCAGTGAACTAGTAGCCTCATCAAGAATATTAATGTAACAATCTTTCAATAACATTCTGGCAATAGCAACTCTTTGCTTTTCTCCTCCAGATAACTTTAGACCTCTTTCACCTACCTGAGTTACCAAACCATCCGGTAAACTTAAAATAAAATCCGTTAAATCTACTTGTTCAATAACACTATTCAACTTGTCATCTGAGACGTGGTTAGAACCATATTTAATATTGTATTCTAACGTATCATTAAATAGAACTATATCTTGGGGAGTGACTGCTAACTGTCTCCTAACCGTAGCTGTTTTTAAGTCAGCACTGTCCCTTCCATCGATTAAAATCTTTCCACTCGATGGTTTATAAAAACCAAAAATTAGTTTTCCTATTGTAGACTTACCGCTGCCAGAGGGGCCAACTATTGCGATTGTTTTACCAACAGGAATGGAAAAACTAACATCGCTAATAACCTTCCTGGCTCCAACATACCCAAAAGAAACTTTGTCAAAAATAAATCCCTGCTCAATAGAAGTAAGCTCGTCTTTTACAATTTCATCCTCCTCCTTATCCTCCGCAAACAAAATAAATAAATCTGCCATATCAACCAACGCCTGCCTTATTTCCCGATAAACAGTACCTAAAAAGTTTAATGGAAGAATCAATTGCAACATAATAGCGTTCAATCCAACCAAACCACCTACTGTTAAAGAGCCATCAACGACCTGTTTTGTTGAAATAACTATTAGGGTCAGCAACCCAAGTGTTACAATGAGAGCCTGACCAAAATTAAGCATTGATAACGATTTCCCAGTCTTAATAGCAAAGAGCTCATATAGCTTTAGTGATTTCAAATACTTTTCTTTTTCATGATTTTCTGCAGAAAAATACTTGACGGTCTCATAATTTAGAAGGCTATCTATCGTCTTTTGGCTTAGGTCAGCATCCCACATATTCATTTTTCTTCGTATTCTCACTCTCCAATTTGTAATGCTTACAGTGAAAATGACGTATAAAAATATTGTGACCAAAATAATAATTAGAAAAATTTCGTCAAACTTGTAAGTGATCAAAATACAGACAAATAGTAACTCGAGAATTAAAGGTCCGATAGAAAAAAGTACGAACCTAAGAAGAAATTCTATACCCCGCACACCTCGATCAATAACCTTATGTAAAGAACCAGTTTGCCTAGACAAGTGGAAACTCAGAGGAAGACTATGTATATGTTGAAAGGCATCCATACTAAGTTTTTTAAGACCATTTTGAGCAACATTAACAAAAAGAAAGTCTCTAATTTGTACGAAAGCAACCGATGAAAACCTTGCTGATCCATAGCCCAAAGCCAAAGCAAGTGCTCCCCATATTACAAAGTCACCTGTCTCAGTGCCATTGACTGAAACATTTAATTCATCGACCAAGGTCATAAGCAATAAAGGTGTTAAAACTGTAAAAACTTTTGCAAGTACTAAACAAAAAAGTGAAGCTATGACCCTAATTCTGAAAATTAGTTCATCCGGCCACAAGTAGCGAAAAGTAGTTACAAAAATAGACCTATAGTCCTCCTGCTTTTTGACTTTCCTCAATTCCTCATTTGCATAAGAACTAGTTCTCATTGTTGTTTCATTACTACTTTTTCAGAAATTAGTTTGGCAGTGAAAACACTTGGCCTGGATAAATTAAATCGGGATCTTTTATTAGATGAGAATTTCTTTCAAATATTTCAACATATTGTATGCCTTTTCCATAATATTTTCTTGCTATCCTCCACAAACTATTTCCTGGTTGCACGGTAATGCTCCCTTCCCCCATAGCTTGAATAAGTGCTTCATCTTCTTTTTTAAAAGGCAGCTCTAGCCTACCTTTGACAATTCCATTATCGTTTAATTCGTCAAGCCTTAGGGTGTAAACTCCAGCTTGAATATCTGGCAGTGTAGTTTTCCATGCTCCACTTTCGTTTACTTTTACCTCACTTTCCAATTTATTATTCAAGTAAATTCTAATCGTGTTATCAAGTCGCGCTCGACCGGCTAGCTCGGTACTTGAATCCTGAGTGTAACTTATCGTATCTAATGTAATACTATCAACGGAACTCACTTGAATTGGCGCAAGAATTTTAAGGTCATTTCCGTCATCTCTAACAATTAGTGGCTTTTTTTCTATTTTATTTACCTCTTTTTCATTACTTTTCTCGACTTGAGGTAGTACAAAAAACAAATCAGCTGAGTCTACTATTTTTTCTTCGCCTTTATCCTTAATTAATCCTCTGATTTTGACAGTTTGAACTAAACCTGTGCTCTGAACTTTTCCAAATATAACAAAGCTTCCATCGGCCTCAGTTTTATCAGCTCCGATAATTTTTTTATTATCAGCTAAAATTTCAATTTTGGCTTCCCTTGAAACTTTACCTGCTGATATGATATTTCCAAACTCATCTACACGAAAAACATCTACTGACACTCTATCAATTTGCTCCAAAGCCTCTTTATTTTCTTGCTTAGAGGGTTCCTTTTGTTTTGACTCGTCAGAAGTTCCATCGGCAGATTCTTTTGTTTCTTCAGTTAAAACTATTTTTTCCACAACCTTTTCTTCATCACTAACATCTTGTTTTTCTGCTGAAGGCTCTTGACGCAGCTCTTGCTGGTTGGTGAAGAAAAAATAAGTAGGGGTAACAATTGCAACTGCCAAAATAGCAAGTAACCCATAAGTACCCGTATACTTTAAAATAAAATTAATCATTGGCTCTCCCAGTCCTTAGGGTAAACTGGATTTCTATGAAAAACTACTAAAAATTGTGGGAAACGCTCTCTTAAAAATATGAAAAATATAAAACAAAAAAAATCCCTTTGTGTCTTCTGTGGCTCCAAAAATGGAAATAGCTCAATTTATAAAGAGGCTGCCGAAAAATTAGGAGAACAACTCGCGAAAAATCAAATCAAGTTGGTTTATGGAGGTGGCTCACTAGGACTTATGGGGGAACTCTCTAAAAGTGTGCATAAAAATAATGGAGAGGTACTTGGCATAATTCCTAAACATTTATTACAGATAGAAGGCATAGACAAAAACCACGGAGAGATAATTATCACTAATGACATGCATATTAGAAAAAAAACAATGTATGATAATTCAGATGCTTTTTTGTGCTTACCAGGAGGCATTGGTACACTTGAAGAAGTGTCTGAAACAATAACTTGGTTTCAGTTGAACATTAGTAGAAAACCAATATTTTTCTTAAATATTAATGGTTACTGGGATAATTTCAGGATACTCCTAGAACAATTCGTTTCTTTAGAATTTGCTAGCAGAGACCTTTTAAATTATTTTAGCTTTTTTGAAAGCGTTGAAACACTAATACCATCTTTATTGAGCTCTTTGGAGATTGACTCAAAAGAATAGATAAATAACGCTACCCAAATGAGAAAGAACGCTATTGCATGGCCTAACTCGAATGCTTCTTCAAAATAAAAGATTGCAATTATAAATTGTATTGTTGGATTTAAGTACTGCACCAAACCGACAGTGGCATAAGAAAAAACTTTTGTCCCTGTAGAAAATAATACGAGAGGAATAGCGGTAATTAGCCCAGAAAATATCAATAAAATTAAAGTGCTATCGGCAAATATATTTTCCCTATTTATAGTTGGTTCAGTGAAGATAATCATCACTATTATAGCTAACGGTGTAATCAAAATCGTTTCATACGTAACAGATGAAATAGGACTTAATTTTAAGTTGCTTTTTATCAAGCCATAGAAACCAAAGCTGAATGCAAGTATCAGAGCTAGGCCAGGCACTTCTCCATTCATATAAATTAATGAAACAACGGATATAAAGACTAGACAAATAGCAAGAATTTGAATGAAAGTAAATTTTTCTTGGTTGAAAACAATCCCAAGAAAAACGGCTACCAGAGGGAATATGTAATAGCCCAGAGAAGCCTGAAGTGCATTGCCTGAGGTTACTGCATAAATGAAACCATACCAATTTATAGCAATCAATATACCAGCCAAAAAAAGCAAGCCTAACTCACCTAAACCTTTTTGGAAAAATTTACGATTCAACCCTAAAAAAAAATAAAGATAAAGAAATAAAAATATTGCAGACCAAAACGACCGATGTGCCACTATCTCGATTGAAGAGACATTATATAGGAGATCATAAAAAATTGGGGACAGTCCCCAAATGACTGTCCCTAAAATTAAATAAAGTAGGTACTTAAGATGCAATATAGAAAAAGGTTGGGAGTTTTAGCTACTACATTCTTGACGCTACATTTTCCCAATTAACTAACTTATCTAAAAAATTTTCCAAGTAAGCAGGCCTCTTATTTCTGAAATCGATGTAATATGAGTGTTCCCAAACATCACATCCTAAAAGAGCTGTCTCATCATGGCATAACGGATTAACACCATTTTCGGTCTTTGAAATTTTCAGACTCCCATCACTCGATTTTACAAGCCATACCCAGCCTGATCCAAACTGTCCAACTCCTGAAGCACAAAAATTTTCTTTAAACTTTCCAAAAGAACCAAAACTATCGTCTATAGCTGATGCCAATTCACTTGGTAACCCCGTTTGGTTTGGACCCATCATTTCCCAAAACTGCATATGGTTCCAGTGCTGCGATGCATTATTAAAAATACCAGACTGAGCAATTGCCGATGGATCATACGATTTTGTAATTATTTCTTCTAACGTCATATTTTCGTACTCAGTTCCTGAAATAAGCTTATTACCATTATCAACATAAGCCTTGTGGTGCAAATCATGATGAAACTCCAAAGTTTCTTTGCTCATGCCGGCAGCCTCAAGGGCGTCATGGCTATAAGGCAAATCATTAAGTTCAAATGCCATTTTAAATCTCCTTTAAATAATATTCATTTATTAGCATAAATAGTTTGTTTAGCAACAGTTCAGTGAGTTAAAATTGAGTGCCTGCTTTTGAATCTTTTTCATCCCAATTTCGTTTAACATCAAGTATCAAGAGAATTTTCGCTGCTACAAAAATTGATGAATAAGTCCCAACTAAAACACCCCAGATCATAGCAAACGTAAACCCTCTAATAACATCGCCACCTAGAAAATATAGAGCCAAAAGAGCCAATAAAGTTGTTACAGAAGTCATAATTGTCCTACTTAAAGTATTATTAATCGACATGTTTAAAACTTTCAGTAATGGCAACGATTTAAAATTTCTGAGATTTTCTCGCACGCGATCAAATACGACAACTGTGTCATTTAATGAGTAACCAATAATTGTAAGTAAAGCTGCTATTATTGAAAGATTAAATTCATACCTAAGGATTGAAAAAACGCCAACGGTCAAAATAACGTCATGAATTAGTGCAAATACTGCTCCAAGAGCAAATTGCCACTCAAACCGTAACCAAATATATACTAGAACTGAAATAACAGCGAAAAGAACAGCCAGTACACCATTTCTTATAAGCTCTGATGAAACCTTGGATCCAACGGATTCAATTTGTAAGAATTTTATATCAGGCAATTTATTTAGCAGTAAAGCTTTTACCTTTGTTTCAATATTTTGGCCTTCAGTTTTTTCAACTTTAATTATAAAAATATTATCTGTACTAGTTAATGTTCCAGCACTCAAAGTCTCTAATGGATTAGTTGCTTGAGATATAGAAACATCGCCTAAATTTGAGCTGCTCAATGTATTTCGAACATCTGAAACCCTTATATTTTCTGAACTTGATACCATAAACATGGTACCACCACGGAAATCTATTCCATAATTGAGCCCCAAAATGAAGAACAAAGTAATGGATACTAAAATGGCCCCAAGAGATATATAAGAAAGCAAATTAGAAAAGCTGAAAAATTCTATTTCTTTTGACTGATTGAATAGGCCTCTAAGTAACATTTATACCCTCAAAACTTTTGGCTTATAAAATAAAATATATAGATCGATAAACAGTCTTGTTATTAGTAACGCTGTAAATACAGACGTAATTATTCCTAATCCTAAAGTCACTGAAAAACCTTTTATTGGTCCCGAGCCAAAGAAAAAGAGAATGATAGCTGCTATCATAGTAGTTACATTTGCATCAACAATTGAGGACAAAGCCTTTTCATATCCAATTTTTATTGAATTATAAATAGTACTATTCTTTTTAATCTCTTCTTTTATACGCTCGAAAACAAGCACGTTAGCATCCACTGCCATACCAATTGTCAAAACAATCCCCGCTATACCCGGCAAGGTCAGTGTAGCGCCAAGAATTGATAGTAATGCCATAACTAAGATAATATTCAATATTAAAGCGACATTTGCGAAAATGCCAAAAAGACCATAACTTAACCACATAAAAGTTAGAACGAGAAGTCCACCAACTAATGCCGCTAATTTCCCAGCGTTAATGCTATCGCGTCCCAACTCAGGCCCGATAGTTCTTAATTCCAATACTTCGATCTCTGCCGGCAGTGCTCCACTTCTCAGCAAAATGGCAAGCCTATTACTCTCCTCTACTGAGAAATTGCCAGTTATTATGCCCGAGCCTCCCGGTATATGACTACGAATTGTGGGAGCTGAAATCACCACGTCGTCCAATACTATTGCAAATGGCGAGCCTATATTGTCTTTTGTATACTTTCCAAATTTTAGTGCTGCTGAGGGATTAAAATTAAACGATACTGCTGGTAGTCCATTTTCATCAAAAGATGGTTGTGCGTTGGTCAAGTTTTCTCCGGAAACAACCGGGCGTTTTTTAAGAAGATAAAACAATTCATTGTTTTGTTCAGAACCAACTACAATTTCATCCAATTTTGCAGGGACGTTTGAATTACTATCTATCGACACAACCTCATTAAAAGTAAGCTTTGCTGTTTTTCCTAAAAGAGATATCAACTCTTCACTTGAACCCAAACCAGGGACTTGTACCAAGACCCTTTTCCTACCTTGCCTTTGGATAGTCGGTTCTCTTGTACCAGTTTCATCAACCCTTCTTCTTATGATCTCAAGTGATTGCTCGATTACTTGCTTTTCAAGAGTTCTCTTTTGTTCGTCAGAAAATGTAATTGTTATCATATTTTCCAGTGAACTAATTTTTAGTATACCTTTTTGCACTGACCCTGACCACCTGGACGAAAATAACTCTGTTGAAGAGTTAAATTTGTCTATCTCCTTGATTGCAAAATCAATGTTTTCAGGGTTGCCAATTTCAATTTTTAGTTGGTCTCCTGAGGTGTCTATTCTTCTTATTGATCCAAGTTTTTTCCTTTTTTTAACCAATGAGCTCCTTACATCCGTCCAAAGGAAATCAAATTTTTCTCTTATCACATCATCCGTTTTTACCTCTAGTAGCATATATACACCGCCCCTGAGATCTAATCCAAGTTTTACAAGATTAGAGGGCAGAAAATCGGGCCATGAGGATGTCTGTGTGGAATTATTTAACTTTTTATCAACTGTGCTATAAAAAAAATTAGGTGACGCAAACAAAAGTGAGGAAAAGCAAACAAGTGCGATAAACAATATCCTAAAGAAACTAAGTTGTGGCATTTATTTTTTTGCTGGCTCAGTTTTGCTCAATACATTTACAATTGTAGATCTTATAACGGAGACTTTCACATCCTTTGCTAATTCTACCTCAATTTCTTCACCTTCTTTAACCTTCGTTATTTTACCAATAATACCGCCCTGTGTTAGCACCTGATCTCCTCTTCGAAGATTATCGACCATATTTTTATGCTCCTTGATTTTTTTCTGCTGAGGTCTGATCAACAAAAAGTACATAATTACAAATATCAGTATTATAGGAATAAAACTTTCCAATCCGTTCATGATTTCTCTCCTAGCATTTCTTACTTTCTAACGATTAATAACAAATAATCAATGGCAAACTTTTTTTACGCGGCTGTTCATAATGGCAATAAACTAGTTGGTCATCTACAATTATTGAAAAAGTTCGATATCTATCGAGCCGTTTACTTTTAATCAATTCATTTGCCCGAATTAATTTTTCTTTAATCTCTCGTTTTACAAGACCATTGTAAGTCTGCTCATTTGCAAAACTTACGCATACCGAAAAAATGCACGCTAAACATATATATATAAACTTAGACATCAATACTATTTATTACAGGTTGAAATATAAAACAACTGATCATTATTCATATTCTGCCAAAGTGTTACTTCTTTGAGATCAGATCCCCTACTAATATTTAGCAAAACTCCAGATGGAGAAGAAAACAGATAAAATGAGGGATGAGAATAGATTAATTCAAAGAACTTTGTGTCTAAGTCGCCTCCCAAAATAGATAAGGAGGAATTGTTAATTTTTATCGAAAAATTATTTTTAAAGGTTTTTTTGTTCTTTATTTCTTTCCACGGTGCACAATAGAAAACAAAGTCTGACGAGTATGAACATACAGGCCACGAAATTAGAACCGTTAACAGGATAAGAGTGGATAGTCTTTTTGAAGTCATAGCGTTTAGTTTGTAAAGAATTTTGTTTATATTTTTAGTAGTAGCAAATTATTAAATATTAATATAGGTCTAGTGCAATTCGTTTAATTAATTTGGAGCGATATTTTGGTCATAAGTTTAACTGGTAAATCAATCGTTGAGATAATGAAAGTGCATAGAGGTCAATGTCTCTTTAGTGAAGACGGATTAAAATTAGAGTATGGGGATTTAGTAGAAACAATCGAGGAGTTTGGCAAACAACTTTCATCAATAGATATGGGAAATAATAAAATTTGTGCTCTAGTACTGCCCAACGGGGTTGATAATGCTATCAGTTTTTTAGCCCTCGCTAATTATGTAACTGTATCACCACTAAACCCGAATTATACAAAGGAAGAATTCTTGTTTTTCTTAGAAGACTTAGATTGTGAATTTATAATTACCGATTATAATGCATCAAATTCTCTCTTGGAGGCAGCAAAACAACTCAAGATAAAAATCTTCTACCTAAATAATTATTCTCCAAAAAATAGACTTTCAATAAAATCATTGTCTACCCCTTCTAAATGTTTGCTTGATCAAAATAAAGCCGATGATATTTGTCTTATATTGCATACTTCGGGGACAACATCTCGGCCTAAACAGGTACAGCTCTCGTGTGTAAACATCATATCCTCAGCATTGAATATCGCTCGCGTGCTTCAGCTTGAAAAAAAAGACAAAGGCATGAATATAATGCCATTATTTCATATTCATGGCTTGATCGCCTCTTTACTATCATCAATTGTTACAGGCTCAAGTGTGGTATGTACTAGTGGTTTTAATGCGCTAAATTTTTATGGAAATATAAAAAACTTTAAGCCTACATGGATAACAGCTGTACCTACTATGTATCAAGCTATCTTATCGAGAGCTTCAAGAAATAAAGAAATAATTCAAGCGTCAAGCTTGAGATTGCTTAGGTCATCTTCTGCTGCAATGCCAGTAGCTACAATAGAAGCGTTAGAAAAAGCTTTTCAGTGCCCTGTTATTGAAGCTTATGGGATGACAGAGGCCTCGCATCAAATGGCTTCAAATTTTTTGGATAGTATCAGAAAACCGGGGTCTGTGGGTAAATCTGCTGGCCCAGAAATAGCACTTTTTAGAGATGATAAGCTGACAACTATCGCAAATACGGTCGGAGAAATAGTTATTAGGGGATCAAACGTAACTAAAGGATATAAAAACAACGATAAAGCAAATAAGGAAAACTTTCTTGATGGATGGTTTAAAACAGGGGACCTAGGAAAATTCGATGAGGATGGTTTTTTATTTATTTCAGGCAGAATTAAAGAAATCATTAATAAAGGAGGTGAAAAAATATCTCCTCAAGAAGTTGACGAAGCTCTTATGAAACATGAAGCAGTCTTCCAAGCTGTATGTTTTTCAGTAAAACATGAAAAATTGGGGGAGGATATTGCTGCTGCTGTAGTTTTAAAGGATGGTGCAACCATCGATGATAAAGACTTAAGGACACATCTTTCCAAGTCAATAACAACTTTTAAAATTCCCAGACAGATCTTAATTCTTGATGAAATTCCGAAAGGGAATACAGGAAAGATACAAAGAATTGGGCTCGCCAAAAAATTAGGACTTGAAAAATGAAAATTTGTATCTTTGGAGGTGGATCAATTGGAGGTCTTTTAGCAGTAAATTTAGAAAAGATTGGTATTAATGTGAGCATTATTGCAAGAGGGCAGCATTTAGAGGTTATGAAAAAAAATGGCCTCACTCTTATTGATCCGACAGGAGAAGAAAAGACTTCAATTGTTAATTGCACTGATGAACCCAACTCATTAGGAATTCAGGACTACCTTTTCCTAACAATCAAATCACCTGCACTTTTACCCAGTCTCAAAGCGATGAAACCTCTTATTGGGAAAGATACAACAATAATTACTTGTATGAATGGAATTCCTCACTGGTATTTTCATAAATTAGATAATCAGTATGCAAATTATAAAATAAAGTGCTTAGACCCAAACCTTCTCATCGATACCATTCTACCTCCAGATAACATTTTAGGATCAGTTGTATACCCAGCTTGCCAGATAGTAAAACCAGGAACAATTAAGCATCTCGCTGGAAACAGATTTAGTCTAGGTGAACCCGAGGGGAGCGAAAGTGATCGATTGAAATTCATCTCTGACATCTTAAAGAGAGCAGGGTTCAGAGCACCTATTCAAAAAAATATTCGCGATGAAATTTGGTTGAAATTAATAGGAAATCTCAGTTTCAATCCAATATCTGCTCTTACAGGGGCTACTTTGGAGCAAATTTGTAACGACCAAGGGACCGAGGCAATTGTAAGAGCAATGATGACTGAAGCGAAGATAATAGCTGAAAAATTAGGAGCGAAGATAAATATGTCTATTGAAAAGAGAATTGAAGGAGCCAGAAAAGTCGGGGCACATAAAACTTCTATGCTTCAAGATATAGAAGCAGGTAAACCGATTGAGATAGACTCAATTATAATAGCGGTAAAAGAGTTGGGTGAGTTAACATGCTCCCCTACCCCCTATATTAATACAATACTCAACCTAACACTTCAGAAAGCAAAGCTCATAGGCTGTCTTTAGCCAATCAAAGCTTTACTTCCCTTTATATTATGCTATCGAATGAACAGTTTAAAAAAAGAACTTTTGTAAATGAAGCATGCGACTCCTACCAATATTACCTTATCCGCTATAGCTGGAGTATATATTTTAGCACAGGTAATTATCGTTCCAGCTCTACCAGATTTAGGAATAATTTTTTCAAGTGATTATAGAACCATTCAACTGAGTGTCTCTGCGTTTTCAATAGGGGCCGCAATCGTCAATTTAATTGCCGGTCCTTTGTCAGATCGTTTTGGACGAAGGCCAGTTGCAATCGGTTTTTTCATAATATTCATATTATCCTCTTTAGGATCTTATTTTTCTGAAAATATATATGTATTTCTTTTTTTACGATTTCTGCAAGCCTCTTCTGCCGCGGGAATGGTGCTCGCCAGAGTGATTGTAGGAGATATTTATAAAGGTAATAAGGCGACTGTTATGTTTGGGTATATTTCAACCATAATGGCGATAGGGCCCCTTATAGGACCCTTATTAGGGGGATTGATTTCCGATTATTTCGGCTCGATGCAAATTTTTAATTTTCTTACAGCACTGGGTCTCTTTCTTTTTGTTCTTATTATTTTTGATCTGAAAGAAACAAACTTAAATAAATCAGACAGCATGATAAACCAAATAAAATCCTATCCATTGCTACTTTCATCAATGAACTTCTGGCCTCCGACTTTGGTCTCTGCGTTTAGTTTTTCAATATTTGGAATATTTTTTGTAGGAGCCCCTTTCGTTGCAGCAGAAGTATATGGTCTATCTCCATCACAAATTGGAATGCTGCTTGCCTTAATGCCTTTAGGATTTGTACCTGGCAATATAATTGTTGGAAAACTAGTAAACCGATTTTCTACAAGGCTTCTTTTAATTTTAGGGTCGCTACTATTAATGATTGGACCATCCATATCATTTTTAACTTCAAATTTATATGGGCATCAGTTGGCTTTTTTTGTACCAATGATAATCATGGCTTTTGGAACAGGAATAATATGGCCTATTGCAAATACTGCGATTATTCAGGCAGTTCCCAGTTTAGCTGGAAGTGCCTCTGGTATAAGTTCAGCTTTAATGGTCACTACATCAGCAATCTCAAGTGGTGTGTTGGGTTGGAACATCGAAAATAGTGACCCCATTTTGGCATTGGTCAGCATGCTTATTCTCGTAGGAGCTGTAACAATTTTATCATCACTTTTTATAAAAAATTGACTACTAATTAGAGTAATCGCTATTCAAAGTTTTTTGGAGTTCACGAGGCATATATTTTTCGTCATGCTTGGCTAATACTTGGGACGCTACAAAAACATTTTCTTTCAATTTACCTCTAACGATCACTCCTCGCCCTTCAGCAAAAAGGTCAGGTAATACTCCAGTATATTTAACTTTAATTTCGTTAGTACCATCTGTTATTACAAATAAGACGTCTACGCCTGTACTTTTGATACTATTTCTCATCACTAGACCACCGACCCGTAACTTAATTGTATCATCTTTCAACTCAAGTAGCTGCGTGGGAGATTTATAAAATTCAATGCCTGATCTAAATGCATTTAACAATATGATGGTTGTTATTGTCAAAACAATCATTCCGAACGAAATAAACATTATCCGTATTTTTTTTTTATTATATTTGCTCATTTCAAGGAAAAATTGGGCTTTCCAGTAGACCAGATGTCTCGTCAAAGTCAAACATTATATTAGCGTTCTGAATAGCTTGACCAGCGGAGCCCTTTATCAAGTTATCTAGAACTGAAATAACGACACTTCTATTTTTATTATGATCTGAAATGACACCAATATGGCAAAAATTTGAGCCTCTAACATGTTGGGTGGCCGGTATTTCTTCAATAGGCAAAATAATTATAAAAGGGGCATTACTGTAAAACTCTTTCAGTGTTTTATGAACCATGGAAGCAGGTGAATCTATGGGTATGGATACAAGAACTCCTCTATTTTGAGGCAATAAGTGTGGGATAAATGTTATATCAATTTTATTATTTGTGGCTTTTTTAAACTCTTGCTCTAATTCTGCGATATGCCTATGTCTACCAATATTGTATGGTTTTATACCTTCAGAAACTTCTGAATGAATAATATTTTGCCTTGCATCTCTACCAGCACCCGATACTCCTGCGCCGAGATTAATTGTTAAATTATCGCAATTAATAATTCCCTCATTCAAGAGTGGAAGCACGGGATAGAGTGTTGCAGCAGAATTACAACCAGTGCAGGCAATCAAAGATCCTTCCTTTATTTTTTCTTTATAAATTTCTGTTAAGCCATAAACTGCTTTTTTTTGTAGAGAATTCGCAGTATGCTTTGTTCCGTACCATCTTTCATATTCCTCAATGCTTTCCAATCTAAAATCCGCCGATAGATCAATAATTTTTTTTCCTTCAGGAATTTTTACGATGATCTCCTGGCTCGTTGCGTGAGGTAAAGCACAAAAAATTAAATCTACGTTATCAAAATCCATTTGATCAAAGTTTATGAAATCTGGTAAATTCAAATGCCTTAGGTGAGGGAATATATCTTGTATTTTTTTATCGGCGTTTCTATTAGCTACAACTTGATACAACTGGAAATAAGGATGTTTTGAAACGAGACGTATAAGTTCTGCACCGGTATAACCACTGCCACCAATAATAGAAATTGAGATAGGATCTTTAACATTATTTGCCATGGCATCAAATTATCCTAAAAATAAACCATTTTCAAATGATTGGTTAGGATCATTTGAAAGCAAGTAGGACTGAACTCTCAGATATCCCATCATACCATCAAGATCTTTAGAATATCTTTGCAGATATTCTGAACCTATTTTTTTTCCAATAGCAACATCGACCTTCCTATCAACTTTTCTACCAAACTCTCTAATTAAAAGAGCCATTCTTAAATTATAGCTAATATGACTTGCGATTTGAAACAGCCTACTATTACTACCTCCAAAAAAAATTGGAACGACAGTGGCACCAGATTTCAAGATAAGTTTCGATGTAAATCTTTTCCAAAAGGGATCTAGAGGATGACTAAAAAGCTTTGCTGAAGTTGCCACCGTGCCACCAGGAAAAATTCCAACAATACCACCCCCTTTTAGAAATCGAATAGCCTCATTCCTCGTATTTATATTCTGAAGATTACCCTCTCTATTTTCTTCAAAACTTATAGGAAGAACTACCTCATCAAGATCTTTTGCTTTCCTAAAAACTCTATTAGCGATTATTTTAAAATCATTCCGTGTCTTCGATAAAATATACCCAAGGAGCAACCCATCCAGAATACCAAAAGGATGGTTGGAGACAATAACTACTGGTCCTTTTTTAGGTATATCCTCAAGAGACCCCTTAATTAAATTAATTTTTATATTATATCTCTCAACCATGACCTCCCAAAAATTACGACCTTGGGCCACTTCTATGTCATAATCCCTTGCTCTTTTTATTAAGGCAATCCTTCCAGTAATGTTTTCTATAGATCGAATAAATAATTGACCCATTAAACCATTAGCTGAAGTAGCATAGGATATGTCTCGAGCAACATCGTTTTTCATAAATAAAGCAATAGTTGTATTTCGTATTTTGTAAATAACTAATGAGAATATGTAACAGTAAATCTCAATTTTATTTTTAAGTAAAAGTAAATTACAATAGTGTTTAGATTTTAAATGAAGGGATTAATCATGCAGCTAAAAGGTAAAACCGCAATTATAACAGGTGGAGGTTCTGGATTTGGAGCTTCAATGGCTGATTTATTTGCAAAAAATGGAGCAAAAGTCATTGTCGCGGATATAGATGCCGATAGTGCTCGCGAAGTAGCTGAAGGTTCAGGGGGATATGCTTTGGAAGTAGATGTATCAAACGCAAAAAGCGTTGAACAAATGAAAATCGACATTTTTAAAGAGCACGAAAAGATCGATATCGTTGTTAATAATGCAGGCACAACCCATCTACCTGCACCCATGGAGACCATAGAAGAGGAAGAATTTGATAGAGTATTTAACGTAAACTGCAAATCAGTTTACCTAACAGCAAAGCATTTTGTACCCCATTTTAAAGAAAATAAAAGCGGTGTAATTCTAAATATTGCGAGTACTGCAGGTGTTTCTCCAAGACCAAATCTAAATTGGTATAATTCATCGAAAGGGTGGATGATACTTGCATCGAAAACTATGGCTGTTGAGCTAGCACCATTTGGAATAAGGGTAAATGTCATCAACCCCGTTGCTGGAGAAACTCCTCTGCTGAAATCGTTTTTGGGAGAAGATACTCCTGAGATGAGAGGGAAATTTCTTTCTACTATTCCATTGGGTCGATTTTCTATGCCTGAAGATATTGCTTCTGCAGCTCTTTTTCTCTGTTCAGATTCAGCAAGTATGATCACGGGCGCTAATTTAGAGGTTGATGGCGGGAGAACAATATAAATAGATCCAAATGAAAAAGCTTTTTAATGGCCCCTCTAATTCGATCACGGATATTGATGGTTTCCTAGTCGGCAATGCTCATGATGACAATTTAAAGTCCGGGGTAACTGTTTTAACACGATCAACTTCATTTAGAGCAAGCGTTAGTATTTTGGGGGGAGCACCAGGTACGAAAGAAACAGATTTATTATCACCAGATAAAATAGTCGATAATATTGATGGAATTGTACTTGCTGGAGGATCTGCATTCGGTTTGGACGCTTCCAGTGGGGTAATGGATTGTCTGAAAAATCGAAACCGTGGTTTTGATACTGGATCGATTAAAATTCCTATTGTACCTAGTGCAATTCTTTTTGATCTTAAAAATGGGGGTTTTAAAGATTGGAAAATAAATCCCTATCGTGGTCTTGGCCAAAGTGCTTTTTTAAATATCTCTGAAAAATTTGAAATCGGCTCGGTAGGCGCAGGCTGTGGAGCAACTACAAGTGTTTTCAAAGGCGGGTTAGGAACTGCTTCATTGTTTTACGGTGATAGATTAAAAGTGGGAGCCATCGTAGCAGTTAATTCAGTTGGATCTCCTTGTTTTCCTGGAACCAACATTCTTTACTCAGATTTTTATGGTGCGAACAAGGATCATTTTGAAAAACCTCTAACGAGCTCCTTAATTAACTCTACTAAGCTTCTTAAAGGTGAAGCCACCACTTTAGCTATAGTTTGTACAAACTTAAATTTTAATAAAAGTGACCTGAACCGGATAGCAACAGCTGCTCATTCGGGAATAGCTAGAGCAATTGAACCTAGCCATACCCCCTTTGATGGAGATATTATTTTTTCTGCTACATCGGGAACACAGCCCATATATAGTAAGGACAAAGATCTTATGCTAGTATGTCAGCTGAGTGCTCTATGCATAACTCAAGCTGTAGGAAGTGCAATTAAAGCTGCGAGAAAAAAAAGGGGCGACAAGCTGGCTTGTTGGGCTGACTTAAAAACTTAGTATAATAAAAGTTGGTGAAAAGTATGAAGTATAAAGAAGTTTCGTTTGTTTTAGGTTGTATTGTTATTATATCCGTGGGCGGATTTTTCCTGCTCCCAAAAGTTTTTAAAGAATTCCAAGATGAAGAAGTTATTAGAGTGAGGGTTTCTCTTGAAAATAAGTGTTCAATTACTGATGATGCATTTGTTGTGCTGGATGAGAGCACTAAAATAAAAACGCCATTTTATGGTAAAATTGCCGTTTTACGCACCAAAAGAAATGCTCCTCTAAGGCTATGGATGTCTCCAAACTTTCCTCAATTCAGATATGATGGTGAAATACAAAGAGCAGAAGAAGAAATGGTTATGACTTCAGATTGCGATCGTAATCCCAGAATGGACAGCGTGATGAAATCAATGAGAGAGGCCTTTTCATCCTCCGAGGGCAAAAAAGACGAATGAAATCATTTTGCCTAGCAAATTTTTTCTAATACATCTTCGAAATTAGAGATAGTTCTATCAGGGTTTTTAAGTTTATCTAAACCAAAGAGACCTAGCCTGAAAGTCTTGAAATCGTTCCCTTCACCACACTCTAAGGGTACACCTGCTGCTATTTGCATCCCATTCTCCGCAAATATCTTACCATTTTGAAACGAGTCATTTTCTGTATAACTCACAATAACGCTCGTAGCCTTAAACCCATCTGCCGCCACGCTTTTAAAGCCCTTACTTTCCAACAAAGCTCTAATTGAATTTCCGATGTAGTTTTGTTGATCTCTCGCATTTTCAAAACCAAAATCCTCAGTTTCTTTTACTGTTTTTTCAAACTTTACAAGTGAGTCAGTAGGCATTGTTGTATGATATGCGTGCCCATTATTCTCATAGGCGTTCATAATTCCGAACCATTTCTTTAAATCACAGCTAAAGCTTGAGCTCTCAGTTTTCTCCATCACGTTAATTGCATTTTCGCTGAGCATGACAACACCTGCACAGGGTGATGCCGACCACCCTTTTTGGGGAGCTGTTAGTAAAACATCAACTCCAGTGGTTTTCATATCGACCCACGCTGCGCCTGAAGCGACGCAATCTAAAACAAATATACCACCAGAAGAATGAACAGCATTTGATATGCCCTTAAGATATTCATCTGGCAGAATAATTCCAGCCGAAGTTTCCACGTGTGGTGCAAAAACAACGGATGGTTTATTTTCATAAATATATCGTGTTATTTCATCAAGAGATACAGGTTTAAAAGGTGCTTGAAAATTTTCAAAAGTTGGTGAAGCATTCAAAACCTTAACATTTGATGTAATGTTACCCTTTGAAAAAATCTGACTCCAGCGAAAACTGAACCATCCATTCCTGATCACAAGAACGTTTTGATCGTTAGCAAACTGCCTGGCTATCGCTTCCATTCCAAATGTACCCCCGCCTGGAATAAGAGCTACTCCTTCTGAACCGTAAACTTGCTTAAGTTTCTTAGAAAGACTTCTCATCACCAACTGAAAGTTTTGAGACATATGATTTAATGATCTATCTGTAAATACCACAGAGTACTCAAACAATCCGTCTGGATCAATATTCTGTAAAAGCGCCATAATTCAATAATCTCCCATTTATACCTAATATATATACCAGAAAATTTTAATCTCTAGCAATTAAGAAAATTATATATTTGTTTCCTTAACGCAGTTTATCAAAGTCTCCATGCCTCCCAAAACCTTTTTTGAAGTTTTTAGCTCCATTCAAACCCTCTTCTGATAAAGCTTTTTTCCCATTAAACCATTCTTGTTTAAGTGCGTCTATCATTGAAAGCCCTTCTTGAGCATAAACTGACCTTCTATCTGCCTGCAGGCAAATTTGAGGAAATTTTGCAATCTGATGTGCTAATTCCTCTGCTTTATGTCTGGATTGATCATTTTTTACAATATATTCACAAAGACCCAAAGCCAAGCACTCTTTTGCCTTAACTTGCCGTCCTGTCAAAATAATTTCCAAAGCGCGGCCACGCCCAACAATTCTTGGTAGCCTTATGGTACCTCCGTCTATCAAGGGTATTCCCCACCTTCTACAATAAACACCGAAATAAGAGGACACCTCCATTACTCGGAAATCACACCATAAAGCTAATTCCATCCCACCTGCTACAGCCGGTCCAGCTATTGCCCCAATCACAGGTTTTTTAAGGTTAAGACGACTCGGACCCATAGGTCCCCTAGGTAGCAAATTATTATCTCTTAAAACCTGTTCATCTAAATCAATATCTAGCGCTTTCAAAGGGTCATCTTTATTCAAAGCTGACGCAAATTTCAAATCCCAACCTGCACAAAAAGCTCCTCCTTCGCCCCAAAAAACTGCAACTTTTCCATCTTTGCTATTATTAAATTCTAAAAAAGCATCTGTTAACTGATCAGCACTTAATGGATCCATTGCATTTCTACTCTCTGGACGAGAATGAATTATCGTCCACACCCCTTTGTTTTTTTCAACCCTTACAGACATAACATTCTCCCAATCCGATTTATTTTACATGAATATCATACAAAAGCTGCAATTTCATAAAAGTTAAATTAAATATGAGCGGCTTTGTCCTGAATGAAAAAATCTTTAAAATCAGCTTGGTTGAAAAGTTTGAAAACTCATATTGGTTGTATACCCCTCCGTTGCCGCCCAATCACCAAACTTGAAACTTTTGAAAATTACTCCCGAGGAAAAAGTGTTTGAACAGATTAAAAGTACTTCAATATCTATATAATTACTTGAAACTACATCGAAAACTCCCTTCCACCAGTCGGCACCTCTAACAGTAATATGAGCGTTTTCTCCATTTGGAAGTAAAGCGGCAGCCTTATAGCATGCCACATTAACAACTAGCAATTTTTTTGAAAGAGCAAATAATTCGCTTACGACTTTTGGAATATCTTCAATAAAAATATGCTCAAGGACATCCATACACACCACACAGTCAGCCTTCTTTTTTTCCATTAAACCTCTTGCAGGTTCAAAGGTATGCACACTCTGTATTTGAAAAAATTGCTTTGCAGACTGTTTTGTTTCTGTGTCAAAACCAGGAGCGTCCCAATCTGAGCCTCCTCCACCATAATCTAAAATTGTCTTTATTTTCTCATTAGAGATTTGATGTTTACATATATGCCTGAATTTCCTTAGTTGAAAATCATTATAGACTTTTTCTTTTCTAATTCCGTCTACCCTATCGATGCCTTTCGCTGCCATTTCTTCGTACAATTTTATTAAGGCGTTTCCTTTATTTGACAGTTTTATCTCTTCCATAATACTTCCCTACTACAAGTATAGATTGTATAATTTTTCACATGCAAATATTTTTAATTTTTTTGTCATTAAATGATAGCTCAATGACACCAAAATAAAATTTAATTTATAGCCTGCAATTTATGATAATCTCGATCTGTTTTTTTTAACGTAAGAAACCTGTGTTCTAAATTGCAACACTTTTCTTATCTTCTTAATGACTCAATTAATTCACCATCAAATACGAGAGTATCATGAATACCAAAGTCGTGCTGTTCTCTCCACTTATTTGCTATTCCTTTTATGACATCCGCATGCTCCTTTGATTTTAAAATAGAAAAAATCAACAACGATTCTGGAGTCGCACGTACCCAATGTATCTCTTGTATCCCTTCAATTTCTAACCCTTGCATAAATTCTTTGTGGCTTGCAATATACTTGTCACATTCTGTTTTGGACTTAAAGTTAAAAATATCTGTTCTTGTAATGCTCAATTTATTTTTCGCTTTCTCCTAGGTACTCTATCGCATCCTCAAGTCTATCATCACCCCAAAAGATCTCATTTTCTATACTAAATGAAGGAGCTCCAAAAATCCCCAAAGCTAAAGCTTCCTCAGTATTAGCATTATATTCATTCGCAATCACTTGTTGCTGTGATTTTTCTAAGACTTGTACCAGGTTTTTTTCTAGGTTTTTAAATGTTTCTTTCAAATTCCGTTCGGAGCCAGCTTCCTTACCCTTCAAAAACCATACCTTATACGTTTCTCTGAAATATTCTAAATACCAACCCTCTTTATTAGCTACCAAACCAATTTTATTTGCTAAATCAAATTCTTGTAATGGGTATGGAACTGGAGTTTTAGGTACTGGCAATCCATGTTTCTTTGCTCGCCTTTCAATATCCCGCCACATGTATCTTGTTTTTTCCTCCTTTTCTGGAGGAAAGGGAATATTATTTTGGACTTTCATTATATTTCTTATACTAAAAGGCTTTATAAGAAGATCTAGGTTCTCACTTTTCTTTTTCTCCTCTAACCTTAAAGCTGTCAGGTATGTATATGTACTTCCAATAGAGAGCCAAGCAATTAATGTTCTTGAAAAATTACTCATTTGCTTCCTAACTTAAAATTTCTCCATCTTCAATAAATCTTCTATTTTCAGTTTCTCTCCAGATTTTACCATCTCTTAAAAACATGCTTACTGTTTTAATTACTCGCTTTCCATCTCTATAACTCCCAAGTTCCTTCCAAAGTATTATATCTCGATCTTCATAAATAAGTTTATAATCTTCAATTCGATACTTATCCCTTTCAAACTCCTGCTCCCACTCCTCAATAACCTCTTCTCCCACTGCCATTCTTGTTTCAGTAACAAACATATAGTCTTCATGTGCATTTTCAGTTCCAATTTTTATTGCGGTTTCTCTTGATGTATTGATAGTTTCAATAACTTGTTTTACTAACTCCCATGTCATTGCCATTTTATAAAGCTCTTTTTTTTGTAATTAATGTTGAAATATTACTAGCCACTTCACTCAATATATCCCCTATTGTAATTCGATGGATAAGTCTTCCTAACCCAGTCACAAATTTTTGGATGATTGTCTACATTTTTGAAGATTTTCGTTATTTTTGGATAATTCACAAAATACGGCTGAGGTATTCCTGCAACCAAGTCTGAGGCCAGCCAACCAATACCTCTCCATATAGCAATATCCGCAATAGTCATTTCTTTTCCCACTATCCAAGTTTGATTTGCAGAAATATTATCCTCTAACATTTCCAGTTTTCTTTTTAATTCTCCTTCAGCTAATATCCTACGATGCTGGATTTTTTCATCTTCTGTTAACGGACTGTTCGATGGTATGTATACCAAGTTAGTTAAATCAGTAACGAAATCGATGAATTGATCAATTAAAGCACAGCTAATACTATCCTCTGATGGGTATAACCCAGATAATTTTCCGCAAAATCTTGCTATTGCTCCAGTCTGAGCAATCGGCACACCATCTACAACTAAGCACGGTATTTGATGAAAAGGTAGCTTTGTACCATCTTTTAAAAAGCCGGTTTCTTTAGCAGAACGAAACTCCTCGAGTGTAATTCGTTTATCATTGAAACTGATATCACCGATAAACAATGGGATTCTTGCTAATTCAATTCTCCAAAAAGGATTATCTAAATATATTAGAGTTACATTCATTTCATACTTCAACTTTTAGTACTAAATAAGAACCTAAACAACTTTACCTTAAAATCATTAAGTGACAAACTTAAATAAAAAAGCAAGAAGTAATGCTGTCGAAATTTAGAGAAGGTAGCTTGATATGAGAGAGAAATTTGAACTGTTGATACAAATTAATACCTCTATTGAAAAAGGCGAAATTCCTAATTTAGATGATATATTTCATGCTGATTACCTCTATTTAAAAGATAATACACTTGTAAATCGAGATGAACATGTAGAGTTCATGAGAAAAGAATTTACAAGAAAAATCACTGTTATTAATCCACAATTTTTGTATGAAGACAAAGATATGATGACATATAGCTACAACCTTAAAGTTCGTGGAAAAGACTATCGAGTTGTTCAAGTTCAAATGTGGAAAGACGGAAAAATTTGGAGAGAAATGAGCAATGCAGTTGAAAGTAGTTGAAATGACTTCTTATGAAAAGATGATCCACATACTGCACAATAAAGATTTTGAGCTTTTAGAGGATTGGGTTGCTGATGATTATTTTTTTGTTTTCGAGAGCCAGATGAGAACTCGAGATGAATTCTTAGAAAGAATGAAAGATTTTTTTTCGCGAAGTGAAAAGGCTTCCGATTTTATGTTTGAAGAAAAATGTTTGTACGAAAATGAAGACTGCATGAATTACACAAGACTTGAAAGGCAAGAAGATGGTGAGATGTATCGTGTTGTCGGAATGGTTTTGAAAAACAGTGACGGAAAAATTTGGCGAAGCATTGAAAGAATCACAAAAGTGGAGGTGAAAAAATGACACCAACTAACGTCGTATCGATGGATTTTGAAACAAAAGAGGCTATGGAAGATTTTCTAGAAACGTATGAAAGAGACAGTCCCACGCTATACCCTGATGCTGAAATGCTGTTGATGATTAAAACCACTGAAACCAGCTGTGTGGGCGTTTCAGTTTATCCCAACGAAGAAGCGCGCAGTCTTGCTGAAAGTCGTACATCAGGAAAACTTAAATATCTTGTTAGGGAGAATTTCAGACTCTCAGGGGACATGGTTATAAAGCACGTATTTCCAAATAAAGGAATAAAGAATGGATAAGAACCTTAGAGCACAAGTGTTTGAAACATATGATAGGTATTTAAATGCGTTTAACGAAGCGGACATGGAAACAATAAATGATTGTATTTCTTATCCCTTGGCTTATATCGGTGCAGATTCAGTTAAAATGTTAGATAAGTTTCCAATTGATCCTCGAGAATTAAAAGAGAGAATTGGATGGGCAACAAGCAACGCTTTTGAAATTGATGTCGTAGCAGTTTCCGATAAGAAAGCTCATGTTGTAATCCGCAATGTTAGAAGGCTAAAAAGCGACGGTTCTCTTATTGAGGAAGCAACTGCGTTTTATGCTCTTAAAAATACCAATAACGGTTGGAAGATGTATGCCATCTCAGATATTACTTTCCCTGCTTAACAAGAAATGTGTTTTTAGGTGCTCTAAGAGACTCCAGTATAGAAATATTTGAGTGCTTTTGTATTATTGAAAAGAAATTTCTCTTGAAACTTGAAACCTAATTTTTCAAGAATTCGGATAGAACCATAATTCTGTTCAGCAGTCAGTCCAAGTACTTTCTCTAATCCTAAGTCTGTAAAGCCATATTCAAGTACTTCTTTTGCAGCTTCGAACCCTAAGCCTTTCCCCCAGCTATCTTTAGAGTAGCGATAGCCAAAATCAATTCCATACGGTTCATCAAGAAAGCCACACATACCAATAAGTTTCCTGTTTTCTTTTAATCGAACTGCATATCTTCCATAGCCATGTGTTTGATACTGTAAAATATTCATTTCTACATATTCACCAGCCTCTTTTAAAGATAGTACTTTTCCATCAACAAAGCGTCTGACGTCTGCATCACTTTCTATTTTTGCCCAATCAGAAATATCACTGTTATTAAAGTATTGTATTATTAATCGATTTGTATCGAGTAACATGAACATAAAATCCTACAAAGTTTAACTATTGTATAGCTTTTTTGTGAATCTGAAACGACTCTGTGACTCTTTTGTGCCTCATCGTAGCAACCGCCTTCAATAAAATAAACCGATTATCGAAAATGTGACTCGTAGAAAAAAGCGCTTAAAAACGACTTAGTGCATGTTTTATAACGATTTTATTAAAAACTGTAGCATGAAAAAATCAGCGCTTTGAAAACTGAAAAGATCTTCTGGCTTTGGGCTTTCCATACTTTTTACGTTCAACAACCCTACTGTCTCTGGTTAGAAATCCAGCAGTCTTTAAAGCTCCCCGTAATTCTCCATCAAACAAAGTGAGAGCTTTTGATAATCCGTGTCTTACGGCGCCTGCTTGCCCGGAAAGACCTCCGCCTTTTACGGTGGCCATAACATCAAACTGATTTTCTACACTAGTAACCGAAAATGCTTGTTGAATAATCATTTGCAAGGTCGGGCGAGCAAAATATTCATTAACTGGTTTTTTGTTAACCGTTATTTTACCGCTACCTTTCTTTATCCATACTCTTGCAACAGCATCTTTCCTTTTGCCAGTAGAATAAGCTCTTCCTAGGCTATCGAGTTTTGGCTTTTCATTATTTTCACTGGTTGACGTGCTTACCACTTCCTCAACTTCGGCCATTATCTCACTCTCCTAGTATTTTTTTCATTAATATCCTTTATTTTGAATATTTCTGGGCTTTGGCCTTCATGTGGATGGCTTTCCCCCTTATAAATTCTCAAATTTGTCATTTGCTTTCTCGACAAGGGACCACCTGGCAGCATACGTTTTACAGCTTTTTCAATAACTCTTTCGGGAAACTTACCTTCTAGCATATCACTAGCTACTCTAGATTTAATTCCACCTGGATAACCAGTATGCCAATAATATGTCTTAGTATCTCTTTTATTTCCAGTTAAATGTACCTTCTCAGCATTTATAACTATGACGTTATCACCCATATCCATATGAGGGGTATATGTAGGCTTTTCTTTTCCTCTGAGGATAGTGGCGACTTTAGCGGCCAAGCGTCCCAAAACTACGCCATCAGCATCTATTAAAATCCATTTTTTCTGTATCTCAGAGGGCTTTATTGAGAAGGTTTTCATAAAAATATCCTAAAATCGTATAACCTTTTACCCGATAAATTTTCTAGGTCAATAGCAAAGTGTCATGTTTATCTTTTTTTTATAAAAATCACTTTTTTACAGGTCTAGCATAAGTCATCATTGCCTGTGCAACACTATTCTTTATAGTTTCGGAATATATTGTCACCTCTCCTACTACTAACTTTTGACCGAATTTCAATATAGTAGCTTTAGCAAACAAATCGCTAACACTGGGTCTTTTAAAAAAGTTTATTGAACAATTTACTGTGACTGACATAGGGTCAGGATCCTTAAAGAGAATTGCCGCATAAAATGCACAATCTGCTATTTCAAACATTACCGGTCCCGATATAGTGTTTCCCGGTCTTAAATCTTGTTCTTTGGGACTTAACTTCACAAGTGAGTGTCCATCGTCTATTTCCAAAAATTCAAACCTCGAAGCTTTTTGAAAAAAAACTTTGTCAAAATATGCTCTTAAATCTTCAACACTTTTCATTTTTGTTCACATTATTCATTATTTTATGTATATTTTTTATTATACTTAAAAATGTTTAAACAAATACATGTTAATAGCGGAAAATAAAAATGGATGAAATTTTATTAAGATCAGATCAGAATGAAGTAGCAATTTTAACATTAAATTCGCCAAAAAACTTAAATGCTCTTTCAGAGACCATGCTAGAGGCTCTAAAGTTAAATTTGGAAGAAATTGGAAGATCTAGAAAGATAAAGGCAGTAATTATTAAAGCAGCAGGCAGAGCTTTCTGTCCAGGTCATGACCTTAAGGAAATGCAGGAAAAGAGGGATCTTAACAACGATGGAGGCAAAGCTTACTTTGAAAAGTTATTGTCAAAATGTACTTATGTTATGAAGCTTATTCGAGAGTTACCGCAACCTGTAATAGCTGAGGTACAGGGAGTAGCTGCAGCTGCAGGTTGTCAATTAGTAGCGACATGTGATATTGCCGTCGCATCAGAAGAAGCGTCTTTTGGAGTAAATGGAGTAGACATAGGGCTTTTCTGCTCAACTCCTATGGTCGCTCTTTCAAGAAACATTACCAGAAAAAAAGCGTTCGAAATGCTTACTACCGGAGATTTCTTAGATCCATTCCAAGCAGAGGAACTAGGACTAATCAACAAGGTAGCTAATAGTAAAGATCTTGGTAATTGTTCCATAGAAATAGCTGAAAAGATTGCATCAAAACTCTCACTAGCCGTTAAGATTGGGAAAAAGGCATTCTACAAACAAGCTGAAATGGAAATTGATCAAGCCTATTCCTATGCATCAAGTGTAATAGTCGAGAATTTGCTGTATAAAGAAACTAATCAGGGAATGAACGATTTTCTCAATAAAAAGAGTTAATTGGATCTCAAATAATAAATATTGAGGATTAAATTTTTTGGCTCACTGGATAGAAGGTTTTAAAAAATAAATTAATATAGGCAAGTATAAAGAGAATAGCGGTAAATTGATGTAAGCTGGCCAGTGATAGAGGTGCGCTATACAAAACGGTAATAATTCCCAGAAACATTTGAACTATAACGATAATCATTAAGTAATTAGCGGCTACTCTTATTTTTAAATAAGGGTTTCTTCTATTAGCCCACCAAATGATACTTACCATAATAAAGAGTAAATAAGCAGTTAATCTATGGTTAAACTGAACAAGACCGGAGTTTTCAAAAAAATTAATTATAAAGGGCTCATACTCGAATAAACCGACAGGAATCCAGTTTCCGTTCATTAAAGGCCAATCGTTGTAAGATCTTCCGGCATCGATACCTGCTACTAGTGCTCCCAGAGCTAGCTGGACATAACATAATATACCTAGTCCAGCCAAAATATTTACAGAAACTTTATTTCGGTGCCTTCTAGACTCAAATATCTTTGCTGAGTTTTCAGAGTGAAACAAAATAGCCCAAAATATCAGAGCAAGGATAATAAACGCCATAGTTAAGTGGATAGCCAATCTATATGAAAAAACATCTACTATTTGTCCATCTAACCCGGACGATACCATCCACCAGCCCAAAAATGCCTGCAAAGCACCGAGTAATCCTATACCAAAAAAATAAACAGTCCATCTTTCAGGAATTTGCCTCGACATCCATAATATAAGAAATCCAACGAACCAAACAAGTCCTATAAATCTCGCTAACTGTCTATGCCCCCACTCCCACCAATAGATAAATTTAAATTCGTCCATGGTTATATCGAAATTAACTAATTTAAATTCTGGAATGCTTTTGTACTTTTCAAACTCAACAATCCATCCTTCGGAATTGAAAGGAGGGATCAAACCAGTTATAGGTTTCCACTCAACTATAGATAAGCCAGAGTCCGTTAAACGGGTCCAACCTCCTACTAATATAAGACTTATTAAAGATACCAATAGTGTCCAAAGCCAGATGCTTAACCAGGACGATTGTTCAATAGAGACGGTTTCTAATGAACTTGCTTTAGTATTAGCTGATCTTTCGTCTATCTCCTCGAATAATTTTCTACCTTTAGTCATAAATCGAATTCTTGTATTTCTTATATTTATAAATTAGATCAAAAATACAGAAAAGAAAATAACTCAATGAAAACTAGTTCTTTTTTATAAGAGCCTTTAAAACTCCATGCAAAATCTTAACGTCTTCTTTGTTCAATTCGAGGCCATAAATTAGTTTTCTTAACCTAGTCTTCATTCTTTTCTTTTTACCTTCTGGATAAAAAAAATTTTTTTTATCCAATTCGGTTTCTAGTCTCGTAGCAAAAGCCTGCATTTCTTCATAATTAGCTTTTGATATTGGCTCATTGTTATGAGAAGCTTTTGCATTTTTTTTTAGAGAACAAACATTTAGTTGATAGGATATCAACAAAACACTCTGAGCAAGGTTAAGAGAACTAAAAATAGGGTTGGATGGTATTCTAATAAGTTTTTTAGCTAAAAATAAATCTTCGTTAGATAGGCCTGCTCTTTCGCCGCCAAACAGAATGCCCACTTTAAATCCACTGATACAGCTTTGAAAAATAGTGTCGCATCCCATTATTGGGTCTATGACATCCTTATACTTATATCTATCGCGAGCACTGGTCGCTAAAACTTCATTTAGATCCTTGCAAGCATCCGCTATATTTTCAAACACTTGAGCCTTATCAAGAACCCTACCTGCACCAGCAGCCATCGCTAAGGCTCTATCGGAGAGATGATTTTCTCTAGGCCTTACTAGTCTCAAGTTTAAGAAACCAAAATTTAGCATCGCCCTCGCCGCTGCACCGATATTTTCTGCCATTTGAGGATTAACCAGTATGAAGACTGGATTTAACTTTTGCATTGAATTTTCCACATTTAAAACTAGCGAATATTTCTTAAATATAGAAGAAAAAAACAGTTGAACACCGATTAAGATTCCCATAAACCTTAAACACACAGCATTCTAAAGTTTAAAATAAAAGAGTAGATCAATGTCTAAAATAAAAGTAGAAAACACCGTCGTAGAAATGGATGGCGACGAAATGACCAGGATTATATGGGATTTCATTAAAAATAAATTGATACTTCCTTACTTAGACATTCCCTTGGAATATTATGACCTTGGTATAGAGGAAAGAGATCGAACAGATGACAATGTTACAATTCAAGCAGCACATGCAACTCTTAAGCACGGAGTTGCTGTAAAATGCGCGACCATTACACCAGACGAAGCAAGAGTTGAAGAGTTTAATTTAAAGAAAATGTGGAAATCTCCTAACGGAACTATTAGAAATATTTTAGGAGGTGTAGTCTTCAGAGCACCAATAATTTGTAACAATGTGCCCCGCTTGGTGCCGGGTTGGACAAAGCCAATAATTGTTGGAAGACATGCTTACGGTGACCAATACAGAGCTACCGATTTTAAGTTTCCTGGCAAGGGAAAATTAATTATGAAGTTTGTTGGCGAAGATGGTAAACAAATTGAGCATGAAGTGTTCGATGCACCTTCGTCTGGAATAGCAATGGGAATGTATAACTTGGACCAATCCATTATTGATTTTGCTAGGGCTTCAATGAATTATGGCTTGAAAATGAATTGGGATGTTTATCTTTCAACCAAAAACACGATTATGAAAACTTACGATGGAAGATTTAAAGACCTCTTTCAGGAAATATATGAAAAAGAATTCGAGACTCAATTCAAAAAAGCCGGGATAACTTATGAGCATCGATTAATTGACGATATGGTTGCGTGCGCCTTGAAATGGTCTGGAGGTTTTGTATGGGCTTGCAAAAACTATGATGGAGATGTGCAGTCTGATACCGTTGCACAGGGTTTCGGATCTCTCGGTCTTATGACGAGCCAATTAATGACACCCGATGGAAAAATAGTAGAGGCAGAAGCAGCTCATGGCACTGTTACAAGACACTTTAGGGCTCATCAAAGGGGAGAAGCAACGTCAACAAACTCCATAGCTTCTATATATGCTTGGAGCGGTGGACTTAAACACAGAGCTAAGCTTGACGAAAACTCAAAGTTAGCTACTTTTGCAAAAGCTCTAGAAGAAGTAGTGATTGAGACAGTAGAAAAGGGTGATATGACTAAAGATCTTGCTATGCTTGTTGGTGAAGACCAAAAGTGGTTGTCAACAGAGGGGTTCCTTGAAATGGTTAATACAAATCTAGAAAATAAATTATCTGAAATTAACATTTAATCACTAGATAGAGTACCAGTTAAATATGATTTCAAGTACAACAAAGCTTGATCAGCCTGATCAGGAAGAGTACCTCCGCCTTGAGCAAAATCAGGTCTGCCTCCGCCGCCCTTGCCTCCTGTTTTTGAAGATAAAATTTTAACTAGATCAACTGCTGAGACCTTTTCAACTAGGGTATCAGAAATTCCTACTGCTATCTGCACCTTTGTACCAACTATTGATAAAAGTACGGCAATTACATTTTTATTTTGCTTCTTAATATTATCTACAAACGTCCTTAAGTCCTTGCTAGCTATGTCTTTAACAACCTTTCCTGAAAAAGTTATATTTTTTCCTATCTTTTCGAGGTTTTGACTTTTTTGCTCTCCCTCGCCACTAATCAAAGCTCTATTTAGCTCAGCATTTTTTTGCTCCAGCCTTTTTTTCTCTTCCAAAAGACTATTAACTCTTTCAACTAAATTTTCTGTACTTACATTTAAGAGAGACGACACTCTGTTATTCACCACTTGGATGTTTTCGATAAAGTCTACAACTTTTTTTCCTGTAACCGCTTCCAGCCTACGTACCCCAGATGACGAAGCACTCTCTCCTATAATTTTCAAAAATCCAATATCACCAGTTGAGTCAACATGAGTACCACCACATAATTCTATTGAGAAATGATTTTCATCTTCTGGCGACATTTTAACAACTCTTACATCGTCACCATACTTTTCACCAAACAAAGCCCTTGCTCCTTGTTGTTTTGCACTCTCTAATTGCATTATTTCAGTAATAACTGGAGTATTTTCCCTAATATGCTTATTAACCAACTGCTCGACTAGAAAGATCTGTTCCTCTGTAACAGGTTTATCATGACTAAAGTCAAACCTAAGCCGATCAGCATTGTTGAGAGAGCCTCTCTGAGCAACATGTTCTCCTACTATTCTTCTAAGCGCTTCATGAACCAAGTGGGTTCCAGAGTGATTTCTTTTAATATCAAGCCTTAGATCTGTATTTACAAGCTGTTCTAAATTATTACCTACCTCAAAATAACCTTTTTGTACCTGAACAAAGTGTACAATAATTTGCCCTACCCTCTTTGTATCTGTCACTTTACCTAATCCGCTAATACCTCGTATTTGTCCTTGATCTCCTGCCTGACCTCCAGACTCCCCATAAAAGCAAGTCTGGTTCATAACTATAACGCCAACTTCATCTTGAGATAATTTTTCTATATATTTTCCGTCTTTAATAATCTTGGTAATCAGGCCCTGACTTCTCTCCCTTTCATAACCTAGAAATTCGGTAGCATCTTCTTTCGATCTTAAATCAGCCCATATTTTTTCTTCCGACTCATCTCCCGATCCAATCCAAGATGCGCGAGCCTTATCACGCTGCTCTTTCATCCTCTTGTCAAATGTTTCTATATCTACTCTTTTATTACTTTCTCTTAAAACATCTTCTGTTAAGTCTAATGGAAAACCATAAGTGTCGTATAATTTGAAAGCTACCTCGCCAGAAAAAAATTTTTTATCTTCAAGGATAGCAAGCTCCTCATTTAATAATTTCAAGCCCCTATCCAAAGTTAGTTTGAAACGTGTCTCTTCTTCCTTCAGAGAATTTTCGATAAGGCTTTTTCTCTCAATAAGTTCAGGGAAAGCATCGCCCATTTGCTGCAGCAGAGATGGGAAAATTTTATAAAGATGAGGTTCTTCACAACCCAATAAGTGGCAATGCCTCATGGCTCGTCTCATAATCCTTCTAAGCACATACCCCCTGCCCTCATTGGAAGGCATAACGCCATCAGCAATCAAAAACGAAGCAGATCTTAAGTGATCCGATATTACCCTGTGATGAATATTCTTATTCCCATACGGATCTGTATTGGAAAAATCAGCAGATTTCTCAATAAGCTTTTTAAAAAGGTCAGTGTCGTAGTTATCATGCTTTCCTTGTAAAACTGCTGCAATTCTTTCTAAACCCATTCCAGTATCAATAGATGGTTTTGGCAAATCAATCCTTGTGCCATCGGGCATTTGCTCATATTGCATAAAAACGAGATTCCAGATTTCTACAAAACGATCACCATCTTCATCAAGAGATCCAGGAGGACCGCCTGAAACAGATGGGCCATGATCATAAAAAATTTCTGAACAAGGACCGCAAGGCCCTACAGGACCCATACTCCAAAAATTATCACTCGTAGAGATTTTAATGATTTTATCATCTGAGAAGTTAGCACATTTTTTCCAAAGATTTATTGCCTCAAAATCTTCATGAAAAACTGTTACCAATAATTTTTCTTTAGGTAACTTAAATTCCTTTGTTAATAACTGCCATGCCAAACTTATTGCTTCTTCCTTGAAATAATCCCCGAAAGAAAAGTTACCAAGCATTTCGAAAAAAGTATGGTGCCTTGCCGTATAACCAACGTTATCTAAATCATTATGCTTCCCACCTGCACGCACACATTTTTGAGATGTAACCGCTGTCTTAACTTTAGATTTTTCAATACCCGTAAAAAAATTCTTAAATTGTACCATTCCCGAATTTGTAAACATCAGGGTTGGATCGTTATCTGGTACGAGAGATGAACTTTTAATTATTTTGTGATCATTTGACTTAAAAAAATTAACAAATGTTTCCCTTATATCTTTTAAAAGCATCAGTAATCCAAAGTAGTTCTTTTACTGATCCTAAGATACAGCTTTTTAAAACTTTTTAAACTCTATAATGACAAAATTTACTCAGCTTGATCTTGTGCCTCGTCTATTATTTCCTCATCATTAATACTGTAAGATTTTCTTATCTTTTCTTCTATTTCATTACAAATATTTTCGTTTTCCTTTAAATACATTTTCGCGTTTTCTCGGCCCTGTCCTATACGTTCATCTCCGTAAGAAAACCAAGCGCCTGACTTTTCAATTATTCCCTCTTTTACGCCAAGATCTATAATTTCGCCTGTCTTTGAAATGCCTTCTCCATACATAATATCAAATTCAACTTGTTTAAAAGGTGGTGCAACTTTATTTTTAACAACTTTTACTCTTGTAGAATTTCCAACAATTTCATCTCTATCTTTTAATGCACCAATTCTACGAATATCCAACCTTACTGAAGAATAAAATTTTAGTGCATTTCCACCTGTTGTTGTTTCTGGACTCCCAAACATTACGCCTATTTTCATTCTGATCTGATTTATAAAAATTACCATGCAGTTAGATCTACTAATTGACCCAGTAAGCTTACGCATTGCCTGACTCATCAACCTAGCTTGAGCACCCACTTGGGCATCTCCCATATCCCCTTCCAATTCGGATCTGGGTGTCAATGCCGCAACACTATCTACTACAACAACAGACACAGCACCAGATCTAACAAGTGTTTCAGTTATTTCTAAAGCTTGCTCACCTGCATCGGGTTGAGAGATAAGCAAATCATCCAAATTAACGCCCAGTTTTTTAGCGTAACTTGGATCAAGAGCGTGCTCTGCATCAACAAATGCACAAATACCACCATTTTTTTGCTCCTGAGCGATCACGTGGAGAGCTAAGGTTGTTTTCCCTGAACTTTCTGGCCCATAAACCTCAATAATTCTTCCTTTAGGAAGCCCTCCAATGCCTAAAGCCACGTCCAACCCAATAGAACCAGTAGATACCGCTTCTATATCCATAACTGGATTGTCTTGCCCAAGTTTCATGATTGATCCTTTGCCAAAACTTCTTTCAATTTGAGCTAATGCGGTGTCCAAGGCTTTATCTTTATCCATATTTTTTCTTTCCGAGATATTTATTAAATTTTCCATGTACAGAATCCCTTGTTTTATCATATATAATGTGGAACAGCTACTTTATTTGTTAAAGTGTTCTTACTTTGTTCTTAGACGTTAACACAAAAAAATTTAATATCAACTTTAATTTTTCTTTTGCAATACAGCGCAAAAAAAACCATCTCCATAGTTATCAATTGTTACGTTTTTTTTGTCAACAAGCCTAAAATATTTATTCTCCATTAAAAACTTTTGAATAACTTCCTCATTTTCTATTTTTAAAAGAGAACAAGTTATATAGTAAATATAGCCATTTTTTTTTAAAAGATCTTTAGCCTCATTTAGAATCACAGTTTGCCTGGTTAAAATTTCATTCAACGACTCGGGAGTGATTCTCCATTTTTGTTGAGGGTTTCTTCTCCACGCCCCAGATCCACTACAAGGTACATCAGCTATAATGTAATCGAATCTACAATAGTACTTTTGCAAATTTTTGGCTTCAAGCCTTCTAAATTTTACCCCTGCTCTCTTAGCCCTTAAATCAGCCTCTTCCAACTTTCTTTCATCTACATCATGGATATAAAACTTTCCCTTTCCTTTTAATGAGCATGCAATGCTTAATATTTTTCCACCTGCGCCTGCACAATAATCTAAAACCTTTGTATGCTCATTCAATGGTAAGTCTTCGATTATTTTCTGCGAGTGGAGGTCTTGCACCTCAAAACATCCATCTTTAAAAGCTTGTATTTGCGTAAGACGACGAGGATTGCCAATGATATCTATTCCATACCTCACTATTTTGGACTTTTTTCCCTCGATCCCTTCTAAGGATAGATACTCTAATATTGATGAAATATCTGACTTTAGCGGATTAACACGTATCGAAATTGGGGCTCGCTTTTCCAATAAACGCATAGCGTGTTTAAACTTTCTTCCAAGAGACCTCTTAAATTCAGCTATCAAAAAATCAGGAATATTATCCGTAATCTTAAAACATCCATCAATATTTTCCTTTGATATTTTTGAAAACTCTTTTTCAAAAATAGTAAGTTTTTCGGGACCATATTCTTGCCCAGTAAAAATATCATTTAAATTTAGCGCATAAAGAACTGAATGGAGAAAAACAAGAGATCTACCATTTACCGGTTGTTTTTCCTTCTCTAAAACAGATGTTAATGTCTTTTTCACCCTGAGAACATCAAAAACTATATTTCGTATAGACTCTCTGTCACTGGATCCCGCGTACCGATTATTTTTTGCCCATATTGAAAGAACAGAGTTAAGGTTTTGACCAACTAAAAAATTATCTAAAATTGAGATAGCTGCATTTGCTCGAGCGTCCTGTCTCATTTCAACTTGAAAAGTAATTTGGGGCTTGTCTCGTTATGCTCACGTCATGAACATGACTTTCTCGAAGCCCAGCATTTGTTATCTTAACAAATGAACAATTTTTTCTCATAGATTCGATTGTCTGATTTCCAGTATAACCCATTGCAGCCTTAAGGCCTCCAAGAAGCTGATGAAGAACTTTTCCTACTGGTCCTTTATATGGCACGTGACCCTCTATTCCTTCCGGGATGAGTTTGTCGGCTTCAACCTCCTTTTGAAAGTATCGATCGGCTGATCCTCTTGCCATAGCTCCTACGGAGCCCATACCACGATAGTTTTTAACGCTTCTTCCTTGGTAATATAGTACTTCTCCCGGTGCTTCGTCTGTTCCAGCCAATAGCGACCCCACCATCACACATGAGGCACCCGCAGCTATAGCCTTAGCAAAATCACCTGAATACTTAATTCCACCATCAGCTATTATAACCTTGCTATGCTTATCAGCTTCTTCAGCACACTCAAGGAGAGCGGTAAATTGGGGAACGCCTACACCCGCTACTATTCTAGTCGTACAGATTGAACCAGGACCAATGCCAACCTTTACTGCGTTAGCTCCTGCTTTAATAAGTGCTCTTGTTGCTTCCTGAGTTGCAACATTTCCTGCTACAATATCAATATCTGGAAATTTGTTTCTAAGCTCCTCCACTGATTTCAGTACATGAGAAGAATGTCCATGAGCAGTATCAATTACGATCAAGTCCGCTCCAGCTTCAATAAGAGCCATTGACCGCTGAAGTCCCTTCTGACCGACTGTTGAAGCTGCTCCAACCCTTAGCCTACCTAGAGAGTCCTTTGTTGCAAGAGGATTTAAGACAGAATTCTCAAGATCTTTAACAGTCATCAAGCCAACCAATTCATTATTTTTATTTATGATTAAAAGTTTTTCTATTCTGCGTTCAGACAAAATTGATCGTGCTTTTTCATTACTCACAGGCTCATTGACGATTGCCAAATTAGTGTCAGTCATCATTTCACTAACCGGGGTTTCTAAATTTTCCACAAACCTCATATCCCTATTCGTTAGAATACCTTTTAAGATGTTCTTTTCATTCACTACCGGAAAACCAGTAATGTTTAATTTTTTTTGTAGATCCTTGGCATCACTTAACTTCTGATTTTCTCTCAACGTTATGGGGTTATACACAATAGCACTTTCAAATCTCTTAACGTCATTAACACAAGCAACCTGTTCTTTTGTCTTTAAATTCCTATGAATAACTCCTATTCCCCCATATTGAGCCATAGCGATTGCCATTCTTGATTCAGTTACAGTATCCATAGCTGATGACATAATTGGGCTATTAAGAGAGATGCTACTTGTTATTAGGGTCTGAGTATTTGTCTCATTTGGCAAAATATTTGACTGATTAGGTACTAACAATATGTCATCGAACGTCAAAGCCTCCTTTATTTGCATTTCATTTATCCTTATTCTTTATATCCAATAGCGACTAAGTATCTCTCTGATGAGTCAGATCTACTGGCTTTGGGCTTAAAATTAATTACTTTTTCAAATTTTTTGTTAACCAGTCTTTGAACCTCTGGGCCTGGACCGGCATCTAATACCTTCGCTACAAAACACCCATCTTGTTTCAAATATTTTATAGCAAAGTCTGACGCGGCCTCAACAAGTGCCATAATCTGAAGGTTGTCGGTTTTTTTATGACCTGTAGAATTTGGAGCCATATCAGAGAGGATAATATTAAATTTTGTATCTAAGGAATTTTCAAACTCCAAAAATTGCGTTTCATCCAAAAAATCTATTTCAACAAATTTAACCCCCATGATTGGCTCACATGACTTTAGGTCTAGTCCAACAACCAGCTCTTCAGAGGATTTCACACCTACCTTTTGAGCAGCAACTTGACACCACCACCCGGAGCGCACCCCAAATCTAAAACATTATGTCCTTTTTTAAGCAAATTAAATTTATTATTAATTTCTATTAATTTAAAGGCTGAACGAGACCTAAATCCTTGAAGTTTTGCCTCTTTTACAAAAGGATCGTTAAGTTGTCTCTGAAGCCACCTTGTAGAGGAAATGGATCTTCCTTTAGCAGACTTTACTTTTATCTTCAAATTTCTCATATTTTTTTAAAAACAAGTGGAAAAAAATAAACTTTTATAGCAACATGTAGTTGCTTATATGATTAGGCAACTTATAACTCAATAAAAACTTTTTACAGGAATAAAAATAGATGCCTTCTCAGCAAGTTGTTTATATTTTTTGGAGAGATATTCCTGCTCAATTTATTGTAGGCAAAGGGCGTAAAGCAAAAAAAGTAAAACTGCCTGATCGCTTCGAAAAAGCCATCGATAAATGCGCTATGAAACTAAATTTTATTGATACAGATTCTTACTTAAAGGAATGGAGAAAAACGACTCCCATTTTATGTGAAGGATCTTTGGAAGATATAATTAGCAAAGAGAATAAAAGATTTGAAGTTGACTATGATAATAAGAAATTAAATGATCTTATTGAAAATGGGGGATTATCTTAGTGGACACAAATACTTTAACAAATGACCCCACGACTTTTTCAATAGAGGTTATGCCTAGAACAGCAAAAAAAGTTGACGACTTCGGAAGAATACTGCCAAAGAAAACAACAGTTTATGTCGCGCATTTAGAAGACACACCGATTGAAGAAATGTTTTTTACCTGTAAAAGATTAATATCTGAGGGAATGGCCCCAATGCCTCATATCCCAGCAAGAATTATCCGTAACACAGGTGAACTTGAAGATTGGGTTAAAGAGTATTCGTCTTTAGGCGTCAATCAAAGTTTATTGCTCGCAGGAAATGGGAAAAACCCAAAAGGAGAGCTATTTAATTCCATTCAAATGTTAGAAACTGGGATCTTTGAAAAACATGCATTTAAAAAAATTCAAATCGCAGGCCATCCAGAGGGGAATAAAGACATTGATAAAGATGGGACTCTAGAAAAAACTGTTAACGCTCTTAAGGCAAAACAAAAATTTGCACTAAAAACAAAATTGAAAATTGGAATAACCACCCAATTTTGTTTTGATCTTCGACCTGTCATAGAATGGTTAAAAGTACTGGAAAGAGAACAAATTGATTTACCAATAAGCTTAGGCCTTGCTGGACCAACAAGACTGCAAACCCTAATTAAGTATGCAATTATGTGTGGAGTTGGACCTTCAATATCAGTCTTAAAAAAGCGAGCTAAGGATTTAACTAAACTGCTATTACCTTTTGAACCAACAGAGATGGTTGATACTTTAAAATCATACAAAAAAAACAAGCTTTTCAGAAATGTACACTCGTTGCATTTTTTTCCTTTGGGAGGAATAGAAGCAAGTGCAGCGTTTGCAAGAAATATGAGCATACCCGCTTAGGAGGAAAAATGAGTGTCACCATAATTGAGTCATTATCCAAAACAGTAAAAATTGGTTTTGATGAACCGTTTTGCATAATTGGAGAAAGAATAAATCCTACAGGAAGAAAAAAGCTTTCACTAGAGCTACAAAACGAGGATTTTTCTACTGTAGAAAAGGACGCACTCAATCAAGTTAAGTGTGGTGCTCATATCCTCGATGTAAATGCTGGTGTTGTTTATAATGATAACCCTGATCCAAATATCACAGAACCACCGTTAATTAAAAAGTTAATAAACTTAGTTCAAAGTTTGACTGATGTTCCAATTTGTATAGATAGTTCCGTACCTGCTGCTTTAGAAGCTGGTCTCGAGGCGGCAAAGGGACGTCCTCTTCTTAATTCAGTTACAGGCGAAGAAGAGAGATTGGAGACAATTCTTCCACTAGTCAAAAAGTACAATGTACCCGTTGTTGCGATATCTAACGACGACACAGGAATATCTGAAAATCCAGAAGTACGTTTTCAAGTAGCAAAAAAAATAATTAATAGAGCTGCTGATTATGGAATACCCAAGAGCGATATTGTTGTAGATCCTTTGGTTATGCCTATTGGTGCCATGGCGACTGCTGGTTTGCAAGTTTTTGACTTGGTTAAAAAACTTCGTGAAGTAGGTGTTAACTCAACTTGTGGAGCATCTAATATTTCTTTTGGACTGCCTAATAGACATGGAATTAATGCTTCTTATTTATCAATGGCCATTTGTTCTGGCCTAACAAGTGCGATAATGAACCCTACTAATGAAAATGAAATTAATGCCATAAGGTCAGCAGACTTTTTAATGAACCATGATCCTAATGGGGCAAACTGGATCAAAAGTAATAGAGTTGTGGAAGGCGGGACTGTGGGCACGAGAACTTCAAGAAGACGTCGGCAAAGATTATAAGATTATTGAATGGAAAACAGAAATTCTTCAGCGACCATTGTATTTACACCCTCAGGAATAAGGGGGCGCGTAAAAAAAGGAACCACTATACTTGAGGCTGCTCAAAAATTCTCTGTAGACTTAAATAGCATCTGTGGTGCGCGGGGCAGGTGCTCAAAATGTCAGGTAGAGCTAACTTTTGGAGAATTTAACAAATTAAATATTCGTTCCAAACAAACAAGCGTGTCAGAAAGAAATGAAACTGAGCTTATCTATAGAAATAAATTTCATTTATCTGAGGAGAGAAGGCTTGGATGCCAAACAAAAATTCTTGGTGATTTAGTGGTAGATGTTCCTGAGGATAGTCAAATTCATAAACAGATTATAAAAAAAGAAACCAGTTTGCGCGATTTCTCTCTTAATACATCGGTAAAAGCCTTTTATGTTCAGGTTTCTGAGCCACAACTTGATTCTCTTGAGAGCGACTTTGAACGCCTAAAAATTAGTTTGAAGGATGATTGGAATATTCAAGGGGTTACATGCAGTGTTCGGGTTCTCAAAGATTTACAGGAGAAATTGAGGAGAGGTAATTGGGGAATCACGGTTTTACTATATTATAAAGAAAACACCGTTCCAGAAATTTTAGACATTCACTCTGGATATTCCGAGATACCAGCATTTGGGGTAGCAATTGATTTAGGTTCAACCTCAATTGCAGCTACTCTTTGTGATTTAAACTCAGGGAATATTGTTGGCAGTATGGGTATAATGAACCCACAGATAAGGTATGGTGAAGACGTCATGAGTAGAGTTTCATATTGCATGATGGAGGAAAAAGGTTTAGCGACTTTAAATAATTCAGTCATACAGGGTATAAATGAGCTTACAAGAAAAATTGCAGAAAAACATGGGATCAAACTAGATAGCGTTTTTGAAATTGTTTTTGTTGCTAATCCCATTATGCATCATCTTCTTCTTGGGATTGATCCGAAGGAACTGGGTCAAGCCCCATTTCCTCTGGCGTTTTCAGACAGCCTCAATATAAAATCAGAGGATATAGGTATAATTCTAAATCCAGAAAGCTATGTTTATACAGTGCCATGCATTGGGGGACACGTTGGTGCCGACGCTGCATCTGTTTTGATAGCAGAACAGCCAGAGAAGTTAAAAGATACCACTACTCTTTTAATTGACATTGGAACTAACGCCGAAATACTTCTAGCCAAAGGCGAGGAAATTTTTGCTTGTTCTTGCCCAACTGGTCCAGCACTTGAAGGAGCACAGATTTCAGCAGGTCAAAGAGCAGCACCTGGCGCTATTGAACGAGTTCGCATAGATCCAATTACCAAAGAACCACGTTTTAAAGTTATAGGTTGTGAGCAATGGTCTAATGAAGAAGGCTTTTCAGAAAACATATCTGGGGTTGGAGTAACGGGTATTTGTGGATCTGGAATTATAGAAGCAGTTGCAGAAATGCGTTTAGCTGGGCTACTAGATGCTAATGGATTGATTGGTTCAGCAGCACAAACTGGTTCAAATAGGTGTACTAGTTCTGAAAGAACAAATTCCTATCTCTTATATAATGATAACAACGTTTCATTATCTATAACAAACATGGATATCAGAGCAATTCAACTCGCTAAAGCAGCCCTACATGCAAGCTTTAAAATTTTATTGGAAAAAAGCGGAGTTAACAAAATAGATAGTATTTTACTGGCAGGCGCTTTTGGCTCACAGATATCTCCCGAACATGCTTTAATTATTGGTCTAGTACCTGATGGGCAAGTCAGCCAAATTGTGGCGAGTGGAAACTCGGCAGGTGCTGGAGCGATCATCGCTCTTTTAGATGTAAGCTCGAGGAGAGAAATCTCTTCGCTCGTAAGAAAAGTCCATAAAATTGAAACTGCTGTTGAGCCCAGTTTTCAAAAACACTTTGTAGAAGGCTCTGCCTTTCCTAACAACAGTTCTACCCATCCAGAGCTTTTTAAGCTTAAAGAACTACCAAACGTGAACTTTAATCAAAAAAGGCTGCGAAGGCAGCGCTAAGTTGATACGGTTTTTGTACTAAGCTTTGTTTTTAATAGAGTGACTAATTTATCTTTTATTGAGAAAACTGATGTCCTTCCGATCACCAGCAAGGCTGGGGTGGCTATTAGCGTGAGGAACGTGGCAAAAGTCAGTCCTCCAGCAATTGTACTAGAGAGATCGACCCACCACTGAGAAGAAGGAGCTCCCACAAGTATATCTCGTTCAGAAAATCTTATGGTTAGACTGAAGACCATCGGAACAAGGCCTAATATCGTTGTAATAGCTGTCAGAATAACGGGCCTAAACCGTGTAAGTCCTGCCATGTAAGCAGCTTCTCTATGGTTATGTCCTTTTCTTTTATATTCATTAAAGGTATCAATCAAAACAATATTATTATTTACAACAATACCTGCAAGTGCAATCAGACCAAGCATGGACATAACGACACCAAAAGGTCTTTCTGTCAAAAAGAGTAACAAGAATATACCGCCCGTTGATAAAATGATTGCAGACATCGTTACGATAGTTTGCCATGCTGAATTAAACTGGATCATTAAAACAATTGACATTAATACGAGAGAGAAAACTAGGGATTGCCCAAGAAAAGCTTGTGTTTCCTTGATATCTTCATCTTCACCTGCAAAGTTTACGCTCACACTTTTTGGGAAAGTTACATTCTCTATTTCACTTTTAAGTTTTTCAATTAAAAACGGTGCTTGTACTCCTTCCTTCACATTTGCCTCTATAGATCGAAGTCTGTTTCCATCTAAACGAGATATAGTGCCTCCCTTTTTTTCTGGCGTAAGTTCAGCAAATACTGACAACGGCACATATCTTCCGTCGGATGTAGGAACTCGTAATTCCTGAAGTCTGTCTAAATTTCGTTCAGACTTTATGTATCTCAAAAATACCTCAAGCTCTTCGTCTGTATCGTCTGGCCTGTAATCTGAAACCTTAACTCCTTTGGTAAGTAACTTTACCATTGTGCCCAAACTAGCAACTGTAACACCATGTCTAGCGGCTATTTCTCTATCGATATTTAAATTCCATTCTAAGCCAGGAGATGGCAAATTATCTGAAATATCAATAAAACCATCTATTTTATTCATTTTCTGTCTAATAACAAATAACGCTTTGTTCAATTGATCAAAGTCAGTGCCCGTTATTTCAATTCTTACTGGCTTTCCTTGACCTCCCGGGCCTTCCTTCTGCGCCACTATATTTATGTTAGCGCCTTCTAAAAATTTAACACTCCCTCTCATGCGTTCCATTAAATCAGCGGCTGTTTCACGTTCATCCCAATCAGAGAAAATGGTTCGAACCGAACCTACTAGATCTTTAGTCCTTCCGTCAGCTCCCGTTTTTGCAAAATTTATATCTACGCCATTTAAATTAGAAATTGAAGCCTCTGTATCTTTCACTAAAGAATTTTTTTCTGAAGCAGACAGGTCACCCCTTGAAAGAATTTGAACAACTGCTTGTTCTGGTTCAATATCTGGGAAAAATTGAACTCCTAATTTAGCAGAAAAATATGCCGAGTAAGATCCCACTATCAATAAACCCACCAAAAAAATCGAAAGTATCGGTCGTGTTACTGAGATTTTAAGAATATCTTTATAAAGTTTCGGAGGCGTTGTTTTGGTTCTTTTTTCAGTCGAAATTTTTCCGAGAAAGCTTCCTAATATTGGAATGAATATCAAGGCCATTAAAAGAGATGCTGACAAAACGACAATCATTGTTATTGGCAAATATTTCATAAATTGACCAACGATACCAGGCCAAACCAACAAAGGAAAAAAGACCATCAAAGTGGTTACTGTAGAGGCTATTATGGGCCACGACATTCTTACCGAACCCTCTAAGTAGGCAGCTCTTCTATCATGGCCCAAAGATATTTTTCGGTCAGCATACTCAGTTGTAACAATAACTCCATCTACCAGAATACCTGCTACGAGTATAAGAGAAAATAAGACGATTATATTCATAGTTACCCCAAAGTAGCTCAAAATGATAAAACCAAGAAGAAAACTGCTCGGTATTGCAAACCCAATTAAAAGAGCATTTTTTATTCCTAATGCCAGCACTACTATTACTAAGACGATTAAAACTGCAGCGAAAACGTTGTTTCCCAAATCATTAAGTAAATTTCTGACCGACTTAGATTCGTCAAATAAATAATCTACATTAATATTTCCCGGAATGTTAGACACTTCCTCAGAAATTACCTTTTTTGAGGCATCAACTACGTCGATTATATTCGATCCTACTCTCTTTTTTATATCTAAAACCACAGCTGGTTTACCATTGACTCTGGACCAACTTTTCTTATCTTCAAAAGTTCTTCTTATAATCGCAATATCACCAAAATTTATAGTGGTACCGTCCGCGATTTTTATAGGCATTGCAAAAAGTTCATCTAATGTTTCAACAACCCCAGGTACTTTAACAACCAATCTACCATTTTCATTTTCAATAGCACCTGCGGTTACTAATTGATTATTAGCCGCCACCAATCCAATGACGTTTTGTGGGTTTATACCGTAAGATTCTATAGAACTAGCATCAATAAGTATTTCTATCACCTCTTTTCTGTCACCCCCCACTTCTACCTCTAGAACACCGGCTACACTTTCAACTTTTTCTTTAATATTATTTGCGATGTTTATCAGAGAAGACTCCGGAACGTTTCCAGACAAAGACACTGACAAGATTGGGAACAGTGCCAAACTTATTTCTGTTACCTTTGGTTCTTCTGCATTTTTTGGTAAATCTTTTTTTGCATCGTCTACAGCTTGCCGGACGTCCTCTAGAACAAGGTCTATATCCTCACCTGCATTAAACTCAACCGTTATGGATGTATAACCTTCCGTCGCCGCTGAGGTCATTTTTTTTAATCCTGCAACTGTTTTGAGCTGTTTTTCAAGTGGCTTAGTTAACAACTTTTCTGCATCAGAGGGAGATATACCTTCATACGCTACACTTACATATGCGACAGGAATTTCTACGTCTGGTGAAGCTTCTTTAGGTATAGATAGGAATGCATTGATACCTGAAAAGAAGATCAATAGAAGGGCCAAAATTACGGCACCAGGTCTTTTAAAGCAGCCTTCAATTATTGATTTCATGTTTTATTCTCAATTAATTTTATACTCTATTTCGTCTCCAGGGCTCACAAAAGCCTGACCATTTGTTAAAACGATATCATCATCTAGCAGCCCAGAAACCAAAGCAAAATTACCTGAGGTTCTCACCAACAAAACATCATTCTCAAAAACGATATTATTTCTCACCGTCTTTACCTTTAAAGACCCATCTTCTCCAATTGCTAGGTGCGCTGGAGATATTGAAAAAGCCTGAACCTTCTCGACTAAAATACCAACCTCTGCACTCATACCCGCTTTCAAAGACCTGTCTGAATTATTAATTTCAATTTCAACAATGAATGTTCGCGTCGCCTCACTGGCTGAAGACGCTATACGTTTCACTACACCCCTTCTGTTTCCGACTCCAGTTACATTGATTACAACTTCATCACTTAGCGATATTTTAGAAACATCTGTTTGAGCCACTGGTGCAAAGAGCAACATTTTTGAAAGGTCGATTATTTTTCCAATATTTTGATTTTTTTTGACAAATTGACCGGCTTCAACATTTAACAACTCCAGAACTCCACCAATACCTGCAACAACAGTGCTGTTTTTAAGATTATTTCGCAAATTGGCAATGTCTGCTTTTGCTCGTGTCAAAGAGGCCTCAGCCCTAACTAAATTCAACTCCGATGTCATATCTTTCTTCGATAGACTTTCAGTAATTGAAAAATTTTTCTCTTCTAATCTCAAGGCAGCCTCTCCAGCCTCTAGCTGTGCCAGTATGGTTCCCTTATCTATTTCGAGAATAACATCATTTTTTTCAACCAGCTGCCCCCGTTGTTTTACTATTTCTTTTACTTCCCCGTCTTTCTTACTTAAGACATCAACTTCAAAGACTGGTTTTAGCACGCCACTGGCTCTCACAACCTTGAAGGTATCGCGATTTTGTACTTTTTGAGCGGATACTACAAATACCTTTTCAGTATCATCTCGTTTTATTGCCTCACTTTTTTCTATATTCTCAACAAATAAACCAGGAATCATCCAAATAGCTACTATTAAAATAATATATCCCGCTACGGCTTTTCTAGAAAAAAAGATTGATAACAATCTATCTTTTTGTTTTAGCGGTTTATTAAAATCAATATGGAGCTTGGTAACCATTCTCTAACTTAATTGAACTTGTAAAAATTTTTCTAATTTTTGAAAAGACACGTTTCTTTCAATAAAGCCATTACCTATATCTTTCAATAAAATCAAGTTAATATTGTCGCCGATCACTTTTTTGTCTTGTTTCATAAATGTCAACAGTTTTAATATATCTAGCTTAGAATTATGAATTTGAGTTGTTACGATAGGAAGTTTCATTGAGTGCAAGTGATCGTCTATAATCTCAAGCTTGCGTTCGCTCAAATAACCCTCTTGGTTAGAAAAACGAGCAGCAAGAACTATTCCGAGGGAGACTGCTTCTCCATGTAGTAGTTTTTCCGAGTAGCTAAAATAAGTCTCTAAAGCGTGTCCAAAGGTATGACCAAAATTTAAGAGTGCTCTTTCTCCCTGCTCGGTTTCATCGATTTCGACAACCTTGCTTTTTAGTTCGAGAGATTTGTCAATGATGCGCAACAAAACTACTTCGTCTCTCAATGATATAAGCTTCTGGTTTTTTGTTAAAAATTTGTAAAAATCCTTATCAAAAACAAGAGCCATTTTTAAAACCTCTGCGTATCCTGCAAGATATGCTCGCTCCGGTAAGGTGCTTAAAAAAGATGTATCACAAAAAACAACTTTGGGATGATAAAATGTTCCAATAGAGTTTTTTGCTGGCCCATTATTTACAGCTGTTTTGCCTCCTACTGAACTATCTACTTGAGATAATAAGGTTGTCGGAACTTGAATTAAATTTATTCCTCTACGAAATAAACTTGCAGCTAAAGATACTAGATCTCCAACTACTCCTCCACCAAAAGCGATAACATAATCTGTCCTGTCAAAATTTAGATCAGTTAGCCAATCAATAACTTTTTTCAGAACATTCCAGTTCTTCGAAGTTTCACCTGGTTCTATTAAAAACAAGTGAGGGTCAACTTTTAAATCGCTTATTTGAGCCAAAAAATTTGAATATTGTAACCTATGAACTGTTTTATCAGAAATAATAGCGATTTTCTTACCTACCAAAGCCAATTGAAGATAGTTATTGTTCTGTTTTAAAAGATTTCTACCTATAAATATATCGTAGTTGGTTTTCTTAGAACGAATGCTTATAGACTTTTTACGTATCATTATTTATTTATCACCTTTTTCAACAATAGTTCTTCGACTATGGCCTCTACAGTCATTTCTATATTAGGACTTTCATTGACGATATGAATATCTGCTTGTCTATAAAACTTAAATCTTTCTCTATTCTTCTTGACCAGAGTATCTAATATATTTTTATTCTGTAATAGAGGTCGTTTTTCCTGATCGTGAATACGCTTTGATATAATATCAACATTACACTGAACCCAAATAGAAAATGATTTTGATTTAATCGCTTTCCTTGTTTTAGAAGATAATATAGATCCACCACCTGTTGAAATTATGTGTGCAGTTTCATTCAAAACACGACCCACTACTTTTTCTTCAACTTGCCTAAAGTATTTTTCACCTGAGTCATTAAAAATTTCATAAATTGTTTTTCCAACTTCTTTTTCAATTATTTTGTCAGTATCTGATATTGGGACCCCCATCTTTTCAGAAAGGACTTTACCAATCGCGCTTTTTCCACTTCCCATTAAACCTGTTAACACTATCGATTTAGATAAAATTTGTTTCATTGCATAAATTCATTTACTATATCAACATTGTAATTATTTGTTTTATATAACAAGTAAAACGTAAATTGGTGCAAAAACTTACTATATAAAAGAGTTGGGCTTCAGTAAGGACGAATAAAGATTGCTAAGATACTATATCACAGGTTCGGTAATAATATTTATTTCAACTTTTTTATTATATTTGTTTATAGAACAAGATCCTCCGAAAGGTGAAGTAATTATTGAAGTCAATATCGATCATCAATCAACAAATTAAGGCTTTTATCTTATTTTTTTTAGCCTTGGTAATAATATTCTCTAAAGCATATTCGGACGAAAGTAAGCATCAGAATGCGACCAAAGAGTATAACAGCATAGGAAAGATATCATTAATATCTAAATCATCAAACTCCAATTTAGATAAAAAAAATGTTGAAGAAAATTTCCTAGAAGAGATAAACGTGAATGGCATAGGGTTGATCTCAATTGAGAGAACAAAGTTCCCTAGTGATTTGTGGAGAAACTCAAGCGAAAAAGTACTTTCGGAAAAGCTAAATAGTATGCCTGATCTTACTTTAAGTTCTACTAATAAAATCTTTAAAAGACTTCTACTTGTAGATGCAAAGCCTCCTCTAAACTCCATAGGAGTGAAGAATATGGGATATTTGTTCCTATTGTCACGTATTGATCAACTTATCAATTTGGGTGCGATTGATGAAGTAGAAGAGATCCTTAATTATATTAAAGAACCGTCAGTTGAGCTTATGAAGAGAAAAATTCAAGTTGCATCTATGACCGGAAGACTATCAAAAACTTGTGATTTGGCAAATAAATATCCAAACTTTGAGGGAATGCTTCAGTTTAAAATAATATGTTTCGTCAGGAAAAATGACTGGCAAGCAGCCGCCTTAGCTTTTACGGTGGGTTCATCTTTGAAACAATTTGATGAAAAAGAAAAAAAATTATTACTAAATTATTTAGATCCCGACATTGAAACTAATAGGCTTCATGATATCGATATTAATGACTTGAGTCCGACAAGCTTTTATCTATTGCATGGTAAGAAAGAATTATTACCTCCTGACATATTACCAAACAAATACGCTTATGCATTTAGTTTATTGGGCATTTCCCCCAAAATACGAATTAAATCTATGGAGCAATTAGCATCAAAGTACGTAGTCAACGCAAACACTCTATTTAGCTTATACAGATCAAGCCTAATTGATGAAAAAGAGAACTCTAATGATGCAATAATGGTTGTATTGCAATTAGATCAGGCTTTTAATGGCGATAGTGAATACAGAAAACTTTTAGCTCTAAAACAAGCTACAAAAGTATTTCAAAAAAAAAAATTACTAGTGCATCTGTCTAATGAATACGTAGATGAACTAAAAAACTTATATTATTCTGATGACAAAAGACTGAAAGATCTGGCCGTTGCTCTGCTTAGTCTTACTGATGGCATAACCAATGAGTTTTTCATGATGGAATCAAGTAATCCTGATATCAACTGCTTGATAGATATTAAAAAAAAGGTGTTCATAAAACATAAAACAGATTCTGGGCTCTGCGAGTTAGTAAAAAAGCTAAACATAGAAATAATTAAAAAAAGTTTTCCTACAAATAGAAACCTTGATGCTCAAATGGAAAAGGGATTAATTCTATTAGAAAGTTTAAACCTACTAGAAGATGGACTCTCAACTGAGTTCGAAGAGGTCAAACTGAGCTTGAGTATGCTTACAAAAATTGGACTTATTGATTTAGTGAACGAAATTTCGGTCGAGCTAATAGCTTTAAATACCTTGAAAAAATTGGCTCGTAACAAATGAAAAATGTCGATAACATATCATCGGACTTTCTACTAAGTCTGGTAACTGAAAAAAATATGAGCCTGAATACAGCGTCTTCATACAGAGCGGATCTAAAGATTTTTTTTACTTTTATAAAAGATAAAAACTTAAATGTTGAAACACTTAGAAAAGATGATATTAACAAATTTTTCCAAAATCAAAGAGAGAGGCATTTTGCAGATAATACTATCTCAAGGAGATTATCTACTATAAAACAATTTTTTAAATTTTTAATAAAGGAAGGTTTGCTTGATCGGAACCCGTGTGAGGATATAAAAAATTTTAAAAACGCAAAAAAAATACCCGGCTTCTTATCTGAAGAAGAGGTGCTAAGAATATTGAACTCTGCAAGTAAAGTGGGAAAAAATGAGCTTGAGAAAACAAGAAACAAAGCTTTAATTGAAATCCTTTACGCAAGTGGGATGAGAGTTAGTGAACTCGTTTCACTACGAAAGTCACTTTTTATTGGCACACCAGAAATAATATTAATTAAAGGTAAAGGAAATAAAGAACGTATGGTTCCGATTTCGAAATTAGCCATATCAGCGATTAAAAAATATTTGGCGGAGTTAAAAAAAACAGACATTGCGCTTTATGAAAGTGATTTTTTATTTCCTTCAAGATCAAAAAATGGCTATTTGAATAGAGAGAGATTTTTCTTGATTATAAAAAAAATTGCTAAATTTGCAGGACTAAACCCGCGTAGTGTTTCTCCGCACAAAATCCGACATGCATTCGCATCACATTTATTGTCAAATGGTGCCGACCTAAGAGTTATACAAACTTTACTTGGTCACAAAAACCTCAGCACCACAGAGATTTATACCCATATTCTAGATGAAAAAATGATAAAGAGTGTTCAAGAAAATCACCCTTTTGCTAAAAAAGATTTTAAAAACTTATAAACATATAGGTAAGAATATAGGAAAGGAATAAATCATGCTTATTGACACGAATTTTTGGCTTGTATCAATCTCAATTGCTGGCCTGCTAATTATTTCGGCTTTTTTCTCTGGATCTGAAACAGCTCTCACAGGAGCAAGTAAAGCCAAACTAACTGCACTGAAAGCCAAGGGTTCAAAAATGGCAACAAGAGCATTAGCTTTGAAAGAAAACGGAGAGAGCTTGCTTGGAGCATTGCTATTAGGAAATAATTTAGTGAATATTCTTGCGACATCTCTTGCAACTTCTCTCTTCACATCATTGTTTCAAGAGAATGGTGTCATTATAGCTACATTTACTATGACCTTTTTAATATTAGTCTTCGCTGAAATTATGCCCAAAACTTACGCGATTACCAACCCAGAAGGTGTTTCAATAAGGGTTGCAGGTTTAGTAAGGTTCTTTGTATTTGCCTTTACTCCTTTTATTAAAGCAATTAGATTGTTTGTAAGAATTACTTTCAAGGCTTTTGGAGTTAAGTCCGACGATAACATTGAAGAAATGGCAACTGAGGAAATAGCAGGCGCTATATCGCTTCATCACTCTGAAGGGGCAGTACAGAAAGAAGCTAGAGATATTCTCCTTGGAGCTTTGGACCTCGGCAATCGAGAAGTAGAAGAGATAATGTTACATCGTAGTCAAATCGAAATGATAAGCACTAATAGTTCCCCTAATGAGATTTTTGAGAAGTGTCTAAATTCTCCTTACACCAGACTTCCAATCTATGAAGACAACCCAGAAAATGTGATTGGGGTACTTCATGCAAAGGATGTTTTAAGATCATTCAAGGGATTTGGACTCGGGCAGTCTACAAGAAGATTCAATGTAAATGATATGAATATACTTGAGGTTGCGATGAAGCCTTATTTTGTTCCAGAGACCACTACTCTTGATCAACAAATGAAACAATTCTTAAAAAGAAAATCACACTTTGCTCTAGTAGTGGATGAGTATGGTGACCTTCGAGGGCTCATCACATTAGAGGATATTTTAGAAGAAATAGTAGGTCAAATTAGTGATGAACACGATGTGATTGAACAACAGGTAAAGGAGCTTAATGACAACTCATTAATAGTCGAAGGTAATATGACTATTAGAGATCTTAATAGACATAGAGACTGGAATATCCCTGATGAGGAAGCTAACACAGTTGCAGGACTCGTGATACATGAAGCACAGTCAATACCCTCTGAAAAACAAATTTTTATTTTTAATGGATTTCGGTATGAAATATTAAAGAGAAAAGGAAATCGTATAACAAAAATAAAAATAAAAAAGCTAGGATAGTGCCTAATTTAAATATTTTTTTAACGCTAACACTGCGTTCATACCACCAAATCCAAAAGAATTGTTAAGAACAACGTCCACACTTTTTAACTCTTGAGAATAATTTGGAACTACATCAAGATCGCAAGCAGGATCTAAACCTAAATAATTAATAGTTGGAGGGATAATGTTTTCGTTTATGGCAAGCGTGCAAGCCAATAGTTCGATTGCTGCCGTCGCGCCTATTAGATGACCATGCATAGCTTTAGTAGACGAGACTTTAACAGATCTAGAGTGTCTTCCAAATACTTTTTTAATTGCTTCACTTTCCATTTTATCATTCAACATAGTACCAGTACCGTGTGCATTTATATAGGTGACATCTGTCTTATTTATCATTGCATCTTTCAATACGCCTTCAAGAGCTTTTTGGGGACCAATATTATTCGGTTTTATGAGATCAGATGCATCTGAAGACATTGCAAATCCCACTACTTCCGCGATGATGTCTGCTTTTCTTTTTTTTGCGGAGGCCAAGCTCTCGAATATAAAGATACCAGCACCCTCACCATGAACGAGACCATCTCTACCTCTGGAAAAAGGACGACACTTGCTTTGAGATAAAACCCTTAAACTTTCCCAAGGTTTAATCCCTCCAAAACTTAAAAAACTCTCGCTTCCACCCGTAATCAGAATTTTGGATTTTCCTGATTTAATATTTTCGTAAGCAATTCCCATAGCATGATTTGCAGAAGAACAAGCAGAAGAGACAGTAAAACTTGGTCCCTGTATATGATATTCAATCGAGATCAAACTAGTTGCTGAGTTATTCATAATCTTTGGTATAGTAAGCGGGTGCAGCCTATTATGCCCTTTCTCAAAAACCTGTTTATAGCTATGGTTTATAGTTTCGATCCCACCAATAGAAGAGCCCAAAATTACACCGGCATTTTCAGCCCACTCCTCTTTACAATTTTCGAGCCCCGCGCTCGTAATTGCTTCTTTAGCAGCCAGCAAAGCAAATTGGGAAAATCGATCCGTCCTACCAACTTGCTTCAATGCAAAATACTTACTTGGATCAAAGTTTTTTATTTGTCCGCCAGTTTTTACTTTTAGTCTTGTTATATCTGGAAACTCAAGTTGGCCAATTCCAGGCCTCCCTTCTCTCAAGCTATTATATATTTCGGGCACTGACATTCCAATAGATGAAACACCCCCCATTCCTGTTATTACCACTCTGTTAGTCATAAAAATTAATTAAAAATGAGGAGCTAAGCATTTTTCTGCAAGAGATCTTTTAGGTGATCGATAAGGGTTGATACTGTGTAAAAACGCTTTTTTATCTCACTCTCATCTAAACCCTCAAATGGAATTGATATATCAAATGTTTCTTCCAATGAAAAAACCAATTCAACAATGGCCACAGAGTCTAAATTTAGATCTTCAAACTTTCTATGAAGAGGAATTTGCTTTGGATCGATACCGGTTTGTTTTCCAACCAACTCTAAAACTTTTTCGTCTATGTTTTCCATTATAGAGATCCCATAACACAGGAATGTTAAAGATATATGCCACGCTATATTACTGAATTATTTTTTCAACAATTTTATTATTTTTGGTAACCTTCTAAAAGCCATATAGGATGCTATGTTTCTACTTTTCAACATAGCAGGATTACCCATCAGAAACTGGTTCGGCTTTGCATTAACTGATAAACCAGTTTTGCCAGCCAGAATTACATCCGATCCAACCTGTATATTATCACCCACTCCTGACTGACCACCCATTACCACCCTATCACCTACCTTTGCAGATCCAGCTATTCCTACTTGACCACAAATTAAACAATTTCTACCTAGCTGTACATTGTGCGCTATGTGAACTAGGTTATCTAATTTTGTGCCTTCTCCAATGATCGTATTGGCTATTGTACCTCTATCTATACAGCAATTGGCGCCTATCTCTACATTATCGTGTATCTCTACGGAACCTAAACTTTCGACCTTGAGGTAATTTTTCAGGCTCATTTTTACCTCGTCCGACCTAGATTCCATCACTTTTTCGACACCTTCACCCGTGTCTGATACAAAAGAGAAACCATCACTTCCAATAACAACGTTTGAATTGCATATAACATTCTTACCTATCATGACATTTTCTAAAACCCTTACTCCGGAATGGAGAATTGTTTCATCATCGATAATTACATTATTCATTATTGTAACATTAGAGAAAATAGTCACATTATCTCCAATTACACAATTAGGTCCTACATACGTAAATGGACCAATATTTACATTTTTCCCTATTCTTGCTGAGTCATCTAAAAACGCATTTTGGCTTACACCTTCTACACATTTTGGGGGACTATGAAATACTTTATTTACCTCGTACAAAGCTGTCTTGCCCCTATTAAGGAAAATTGCTCCCTCCAGCTTCAAGGCTCTCCAGTCGACCTGCTCAGTAAATAAAGCTGCTTTTGCTCTTCCCAGCCCAATTTCGTTAATATATTTGTTGCTAAGTGCCATTGCTAGTTGCTGCTCACTCGCAAACTTTGGTTCACTTGGTCCAGCGACTAATAATTCGGGATTGCCTACTAGAGTTCCACCAATTTGACTAGAAATGTCTTGTAGGGTAAGCATTTTATGCTATTTTACTCAAAAATTTTCTCAAGCCGGTCAATAAATCGATACTCCTGCATCAACCAAAGCCATGTATACGAGAGCATCTCTTCCATAAATATCCGCTCTGTAATGTATTTGACCAAACTCATCAAAGAACGCAGTGCGATAGGTAATGTAAACTGGAATTTTTCTTGATAAATTAATGTAAGTTTCTTCGGCTTTCTCAAGAACTTCTTGAAATTTGCTTTCTGGATTAACCTCTTGGTCTCGCAGTAAAGAATATGCGAATTGAAAGGGTTCTTGCAACCTTATACAACCATGACTAAATGTCCTCTCGTCTTTGAAAAACAAATCTTTCATTGGAGTATCATGCATGTAGATACTAAACTTATTTGGAAACATAAATTTAACAAGTCCCAAAGCATTAATGTTGCTAGGTATTTGTTTAATAAGGAATGGAAAGTTATCCGGTGTGAACGCCTGCATATCAATCAAATTTGAGTCTATTATAGTATCTGTACCCCTAACCATTAAAACCATTTCATTATCGGTCAAAAAATTGGGGTCACTCTGAATCAGCGGAAGGTACTCTTCAACCGCTATACTCTTTGGAACATGCCATGTAGGATTTACCACCATATGGGTCATAGTGTCATTGAATTCTGCTGTTTGATTACTAGGCAGGCCAATAACTACTCGTGATTGCCAAACTTTTTCGTTTCCTGATTTGAAATATGCGCGAAAGTTTGGCTGGTTAACCAAAACGTATTCAGCTCCTCGATCTTCATTATTCCATCTCATCCGCTCCAAATTAACGATTACCTGCATTAACCTGGTTTGAGCGGGAACATTAATAGCTTCAATACTCCTTTTTCCGAATACGCCATCGGGGTTTAAACCGTGATATTCTTGAAATCTCTTCACCGATTCATTCAGTTGCTCATCAAATAGCCTTGAATGAACTTCGTACACCAAATAACCCATGTTACTTAATCTTTTTCGAAGAAAAGGTACATTATCATGCGTCATTCCTACCGCTAACACAGCGTCTGTCGGTACAAGGTCTCCCCAAGACCCGTTGATTGAGGCTTCTCTTAGGATTTTCAACTCATCTCGCAAACTCTCATATTCATTTGATTTTGGAAAAAGGTTACGAAAAAATAAATTTATGTTTAAGCTTTCAGTTAAAGCCGCTAAGAGCTTATCAGTTTCTTTTCTCCGTGGCGATACGTTGATGTTAGCATCTATCATGCTGGGGTTCAAAATACCCCCTGAAATGTCTTGCGCAAACAGCAAAAAGGCCTCCGTTGCCATAAGCTCAAGCTTTGCCTGTTGAGATGGATCACTTTCAAATATTGCTTGACTAAGCTCGTCTAAGGGGTATCGCGAGGAAGGTAAGCCGTGAAGCTCTGCCTCCCCAATAATAGTTGTAAGGCTTGTAAGTTTCTTATGATTCCCGATCCAAAATGGCTCAAACTCTCTTTTACTATAAAATGCTGATATTGGATTTTCGGCTAGATAAAATTCGGAAAGTGCTGACTTTAATGAAGCCCTCTGTAAATCGTTTTTCCGTTCATTTTCTTGTGAAAGCGCTCCGAACGCTAATATATTCAACATAACCACGACACACATGATCTTTGATAAAAACCGGTCGCTAAAAAATAAAAATCTCTTTTTATAATTATATGAGCTTATTTTATAGTAAACCATCTTCCGCCCTCAGTAATTTTGGTCCTTGTGTTAAAAATTTGACATGGTACAATATAGCCGTCAATTTATTAACATAGGTCAGTTGCAGCTATGAATAAGATAACTTTTTTTACAAAATATTCCACTGATTCGAAAGTTTATCTTTTATTTTTTCCTATATCGTGTATTAAATATGTCGTATAAAGAGAAAGATATAATTCGAGGCGAAACAGGTATGATAACAAGAAGATCCTTGCTTACTTCTTTTGTGTCTACGGCATCTATTGTGGTAGCAGCACCTGTTTTAGCGAAAGCTCCTGGTTTTTTAAGAGGAGCAGGTGATATACGTAAGATAAGATTCCGGAATTTTAACACAGGGGAATTCATAAATTCTGTCTACTGGATAGAAGGCTCTTACGTAAGCGACGCTTTGAAAGAAATAGACTATTTTATGAGAGATTGGCGACAAAATAAGGTTCGGTCCTATGATCCCGCAAACATAGATATTTTATCGGCAACGCAGGGGCTTCTTGATAGCTCTGAGCCGTTCTATCTTTTATCGGGGTATAGAACTAGTAAAACCAACAAAATGCTTTCAAGAATGACAGACGGCGTTGCGCAAAATTCGTACCATGTTAAAGCAATGGCTGCCGATATAAGAATGAGAACAAGATCTACCGATAAAATAAGTAGGGCAGCGAAAAGTTTTAAGACAGGTGGTGTTGGTAGATATGCACGATCCGGATTTGTTCACATTGACTCGGGCCCATTCAGAACTTGGACTTCTTAGTTGCTGATTTAAGGTCTTAACGTCCCATTTCCATTTACATGGTATTGAAATGAAACTAAATGTTGAGCACCTATCGGACCTCTAGCGTGCAGTTTATTAGTGGAAATACCAATTTCTGCCCCAAAACCAAATTCTCCTCCATCAGCAAATTGAGTAGATGCATTGCATAAAAGAATTGAGCTATCTAACTTTCTAAAAAATAACTCACTGGCAGATTTATCCTCGGTCAGTATGCAGTCCGTATGATTTGATCCAAAATTTCTAATATGTGATATAGCTGCATCAATGTCTTCTACTACCTTAATGGCTAAAATATTTTCTAGAAATTCATATCCGTAGTCGCTATCAGAAACACTTACAATGGATTCATTTTTAAATAGTGCCTTATCTGCACGTATTTCTATTCCATTAGCAATTAGGAAATCTATGAGCTCGTTGCCTTTGCTGTTGTAGAACTCTTTATCAATCAAAAGCGTCTCCGCAGCTCCACAGATACCTGGTCTCCTCGACTTAGAGTTTTGTACTACTTTCTTTGCTATCTCAAGATCTGCTTTTTTATGAACATAAACATGAACTATACCTTCTAAATGAGCAAACACAGGAACTTTTGCCTCCCTTTTTATAAATTCAACCAAGCTCCGCCCTCCCCTCGGTATAACTACATCAACATAATCTGTCATATTAACTAACAACTTTACTTCCTCTCTACTGCCAGACCTGAGTATTTGAACACAATTTTCTGGCATTTCCATCACCGACAAAGCCATGGCGAGAATATCATATAATGCTTGTACTGTTTTTAACGCATCAGAGCCTGGTTTTAAAATAGATGCATTTTTTGACTTGAGACAAAGAGCTGCGGCATCACAAAAAACATTTGGTCTACTCTCAAAAATTACGCCAATCACACCAATTGGAGTGGTGACCTTATTAATCTCCAAACCATTTGGACGTGTATTTGTCTCTAGAATTTGATCCACCGGAGATTTTTGTTTAGCTACGTCCAACATTACAGTCTGCAAAGAATTAATTCTATCATCATCCAGCCTCAATCTATCTACAAATGCTTTGCTTGAATTATTGAGAATTGCTAGCTGAACATCCTCAGCATTTGATCTCAGTATCTGATCTTTATGTTTTTGAATTAAGCTTGAAAACAATACCAAAGTTTCACTGATTACTGTGTCTGAAATTTCAGAAAGAGCCAAAGCAGCGCTGTTTGCTTTTTTTCCAACCTCTAATATTTTAAAATCGTTACTCATTATTTAATTTTCCCTAACTAAAGAATGCCATGTTATCTCTGTGGATCAGCTCTGGTTTTCGATTATAACCTAATGCACCGGATATCTCCTCAGACTTCAGACCGATTATTTTTTGCGCTTCAATCTGATTAAATGAGACCAACCCTTTAGCTATTATCTGACCATCTTCTCCCTTAACAGTAACTACATCTCCTCTTGTAAAAGAGCCAATACATTTCTTTGTGCCTACTGGCAATAAAGAATTTCCAGATTTTAAAGCTTTTTCTGCCTTAAAATCTATTTCTATTTCACCTTGCGATTTCATGTTTAGAATCCATTTTTTTCTTGCTGCTTTTACGCTTTGAGAAGCTAGAAACCATGTTCCTTTCCTTTTAGAAATATTATTTATTGGATTACGAGTTTTGCCATCAGCGATAATTAAATTACAGCCTACCGAAGTAGTGACTTTAGCTGCTTCAATTTTTGTCTTCATACCTCCATGTGAAAAATTGTTTTCTGGTCCCTCGGCCATTAGTTCAATTTCTTCTGTGATCTCTTTGATAAAGGGAATATGCACCGCATTCTTACTCTTTTTTGGTGACTCAGTGTACAGACCGTCTATATCGGAAAGCAATATTAACAGGTCTGACTCACATATAGACGCGACCTGTGCAGCCAGTCTATCGTTATCTCCGTATCGTATTTCATCAGTTGCGACAGTGTCATTTTCATTAACAATCGGTATAACACCAAATTTAAGTAACGTTTTTAATGTTGATTTACAATTTAAATATCTCCTACGATTTGTGAAATCATCTAAGGTAATAAGTACCTGTGAACATATAAGGCCCTTTAATTTAAAATGCTCTTGATATTCCTTAGAGAGTTCAATCTGTCCCACGGATGCAGCTGCTTGTTCTTGTTCCAAAGTTAATTCGTTTCCTCTAAGATTAAGAATTTTTCTTCCCAAATTTATTGCACCTGAAGAAACGATTATTACGGTTTTTCCTTTTTTTCGTAAATCGATAATATCCTCAATGAAAGACGCGAACCATTCTTTTTTGATTGCCCCAAGTTTATCCTCAACTAGCAAAGATGAGCCGACTTTTATGACAATCGACTTTGATTGCTGATATATTTTTTCTCTATCAGGACTAATTTTATTTAAATCGGGCTCCATTTTTCAGTCCTCCCATTATGCTTAGCTTCTTTAAGTTTATTTTTTTTTAATAACTCAAGCAAATTGTCCTTTAACTTATCAATACCAACTCTCGAAAAGGTAGAAATAGGTAATACTTCAATACCTTTCTTATTAAAAGTTTTTACTATTTTTTCCAACTTCTTACTTTTTATGCTATCTACCTTATTAACTACGACACACTTAATTTTTTCTACCAGATCAATGTTATATTCTTTCAATTCCTTTAATGTAGTTTCAAAATCAGATAAAATGTTATTTGAGGATACATCTAAAACGTGAACCAAAACCTGACATCTTTCTATATGACCAAGAAACTGAATTCCAATACCTTTACCGACATTAGCTCCTTCTATAACCCCTGGAATATCAGCTAAAATAAAGTCGCCATTCTTATAAGTCACCATACCTAAGTTTGGCGTTAGTGTTGTGAACGCAAAATCACCAATCTTTGGCTTAGCATTGCTCATAACTGATAAAAGGGAAGACTTGCCCACATTTGGTAATCCTACCAGACCAACGTCGGCGAGCAACTTTAGCCTTAGCCATAGTATCAATTCCGAACCTGAGTGTCCTTTATTAGCTTGCCTTGGAGCTTGATTAGTTGATGACTTAAATCTACTATTTCCCCAACCACCATTTCCACCCTCTGCTATCACATACTCTTGTCCCTCATTAACTAAATCGACCAAAACTGTTGTCTTATTTTCCAAAAGCACCTCAGTTCCTATCGGAACATTTAGTATCACATCTTCCCCATTTGCTCCCGTTTTATTTTGTCCCATACCGGGCCTACCGTTCTTAGCGAAATAGTGTCTCTTATATTTAAAGTCTATTAAGGTATTGAGATTTGAGATCGCTCTCACAACAACATCGCCCCCTTTACCTCCGTCACCGCCATCAGGTCCACCAAATTCGATAAATTTCTCACGCCGGAAACTTATACAACCTGATCCACCAGTCCCAGATCTGATGTGTATAAGTGCTAAATCAATAAATTGCATTGGTAAAAGTAAGCTTTCAGTTAATTAAAAGTTCAGTTTTAAAAGTTAGTAGTACGAAAATACAATACTCGCTATGAGGCTAATCAATAGAGCTATTTTTACAATTCGACTATTTTTTTCTGATAAATCAGCTTGTCTCACTAGAGAACCAAACCAGAACCAAGCAGAATGAAAAATTAATTGTATTAGCAGAAAAGTTATAGCTATAATTGGAATCGTCCCAGTCGATACCCCTTGGCTCTGGAAAGCCGTAAACGCTAGGGTAATCATCATCCACGCTTTTGGATTAAATGGATGAACAAGCAATCCATGATAAAACTTTGGAGCCCATGTAGCTGACTTTTTCTTTACTGATAGATCCATAAAAATAATCTTGTAGCCTATCCAAGAGATAAACATTATCGATAATATCATCATTATGCTTGAATATCGATCTATCAAATCGTTTATTAGGAGCAGGCTAAATCCAATTGGCCAAATTATAAGTTGCTTAGATATTACAACACTTAATATGAATGGGATAGAAGCCCTAAACTTCTGAGTACAGCCTAGCGCAAAAAGAATAATGTTCGCTGGCCCAGGAGATCCTACCATTGCCACAATAAAGAAGATAAGACCGATATAATCTGAAACCAACTCAGACCCAAATCTATTCAGCAGCTGCGACCGTCTCTTCTACAGAAATAAACTTACGCTTCTTAAAACCCTTCGAAAATCTTACTTTACCATCTTTTAGGGCGAATAAAGTGTGGTCTTTGCCAATCCCGACGTTCTCTCCGGGGAACCACCTCGTACCTCGTTGTCTAACAATGATGTTGCCTGGTGACACAATTTCTCCACCATACTTTTTTACCCCAAGTCTGCGTCCAGCGGAATCTCTTCCGTTTCTTGATGATCCACCAGCTTTTTTATGTGCCATAACATTCTCCTAATAATCACCTGGCCCTAGCCTAAGTTGATTTTTTCTTTACTTCCTTTTTAACCGCGGTTGGCTTTTTAGTAGTGCCCTTTTTTTGCTTGTCTGTTGCCACGCTAGCTGTTTTCACTGCCTTAGTTTCTTTCTGTGCTTTTAGCTCTTTTTGCACTGGTGTCTTTTTTACGGCCTTGGCCTTCACCGTCTCTATAGCTGTTTCATTCTTTTTACTGCTATTCACCTTTGCAGAATAATCGATTTTAAGACCCTTTCCAGATTTTGCCTCTTGAATATTGGTTTTATCAGCGCCGGACTCTAAGATTTCGGTTATTTTTACTAGGGTAATTTGCTGCCTATGGCCTTTCTTACTCTTAGATGAACTTTTCCTACGCCTTTTAACAAATGATATAACTTTCTTATCTTTTATTTGATCGATAACGGTAGCCTGAACTCCTGCTCCTTTAACTAATGGGTCACCCACTCTTACTTCTTTACCTCCGGTTAAAAGAACCGTATTAAACTGCACTTTATCTCCACCTCTGGCAGACAGTTTTTCTACCGCCAAAATATCGTTTTTTTGGACCTTATATTGTTTACCGCCAGTTTCTATAATTGCGTACATCTTCAACTCTCAAACTTATGACGTATTCCTATTATTTCTATCCATATTGTCAAGTTTTTTCTAGGATGTTTTTATCATTATCTTTCTATTCACCAAGTAAGTGAACGATTATAGATCTAGTTTTACCAAATTTGCGCCACTCACACAGGTATATTCCTTGCCAGACCCCAAGCACCAATTTATTTGAAACTACAGACACCGTTAAATTAGTGTTTGTAATCAATGTTTTTAAATGTGCAGGCATATCATCCGAACCCTCCACATCATGAAGATAGTTTCCAGAGTCTGGAACTAAATTACTTAAAAAATTCCTTATATCATTTAAAACATCTTTAGAAGCATTCTCTTGAACCGTCAGAGATGCACTAGTATGCAGTATAGATAAATTCACTAAACCTTTTTTAAATTTATGGAAGGCAACCAATTCCTGAATTTTCTCAGTGATATTTATAATTTGATACCCTTCTGTCTTAAAATTGACTCGCTCTACAATATTCATTGACTTAAATCTACAGGTCACCTTCATTGACAGAAGACAGTGTATTTGCATTTGTGTCAGAAATATCATCAGCTATCAGCTGGCTGCATTTGGCAATATTTGTTTCTACTGCCTTACATGTATACATAGTAACTTCGTCTACAGTTGACTTACAGCCAACAAATATAACCGGTATAAAGATCGCATATAAAACTATTCTTCCAGCATTTTTAAAAATCATTTTTTATCCTGTAGATTTCTCAAGTTCTGAGACAATATTCTTAGCAAAGCTCTAATAAAAGGATCGGCTTTTTCAACTCTTGCTTCGAATTCACTTTCGGACAAGGAAATTACAGTAGCGTCGGACATACAGCGTGCGCTAGCCATTCTGGGCTTGTGTTCAATTACACCCATTTCTCCAAAAACTTCATTCTCTCCAATCATAAAATTTGGTTCTTTAGTATCATTAGTGGGCAAAAATAACCCGACGTCCCCCGACATAAGCAAGAAAATTTCTTTGCCTTTATCTCCCGCTTTAAAAATATACTGACCCGACTTATAATTTAATTTTTTCATTTTATCGCTATTTTAGACTGTGTGAGCCAAGCCTTGATGGGCAAAGAAAACCTTGTCGCTAGACAAATTATTAGAGTGCTCATTAAGTTGCTCATCATTTCTATTAGGAGCATGATGCGCTATTGCTAAATTTTTACAGGCCGTTTTTTCGGAGAAAGTAATTCCCTGCTCAATACTTGAGTGGCCCCAGCCTTTTTTGGGGGGAAGTTCTTCATCTAAAAACATTCCATCCCATACTATAAGGTCACTATTTATAGCACGTTTTATAAGTTCATCATCAATAACTGGTTCTTGTCCATATTCGTGATCAAGAAACACACATACCTTTTTTTGATCTTTTTCAACAATATATCCAGCAGCTCCCCCCGGATGATTCAGCTTTATGGTACTTAAAGAACATAGATGCTCAAGTTCGGCCATAATCAAGTCAAATTCCACGAACTTTAAGTTTTTCAGAGTATCTACCAACGGAATTGGAAAATACATTGGTTGAAAAGCTCTGACGAATACTTCTCTCAACTCATCCGCATTTACCAAACCGGAAGAAATTATGACTTTATTGGATGGGTCAAAAATCTGATGATTGAAAGGCAACCCTTGGATATGGTCGTAATGAAAATGAGAAAAAATCAGATATGTGGGACGATCTTTAAGTATCGTTACATTTTGAAAACCTGTTCCAGCATCAAAAATAATTTGGAATTGTTCATGAAGTATTTCAGTGCAGGTCGTGCTTCCGCCGTACTTTAAGAAATTTTTGTCAGCTGTAGGAGTTGATCCTCGCACACCATGAAATATTACATCCATAACAAACCTCGTTTTCCAAAGGATACACCAACAAAATGAGAAAGCTATCGATTATTTATATTTATTAAAAGACCTACTTTTTAAATTCTAAAATTGAAGGTCCAATTTATTAAATCCAAAAGCCAAATATAATTTATTTATCTGAAATAATGTTTATTATCAAATTAATGGTTAACGTTGAGTTTATAACAGATAAAATAGTCTCTGTTTCATTTGATAGCGGAAAGCATTCAAACCTTTTGTCTTTGGGTGTCATTCGGCAGCTAACGGAGGTTGCCAACAAACTAGCCCAAAACAACAATTTGATGGCAATCATTTTGTCTGGAGGCAAACAAAATTTTTCTTTCGGCTTCGATTTAAAGGATAAAGAGTTTTTAAAGCTTGATAAGCTTAGTTTTGAAGAGAACAGAAATTACTTCCAACTTGGAAAGATCATGTGTGATGCCTGGGAGAAGCTTAGCTGTCTAACCGTATGTGAAATTAAGGGATGGTGCGTGGGAGGTGGAGTTGCTCTTGCTATTTCATGTGACTTGAGACTTGCTGAAACGGCGGCAAAGTTTTACGTACCGGAAGTTGAGAGAGGGTTAAATATGAGTTGGGGCTCAGTACCTAGATTAATTGCTCTACTTGGTCCTGCGAAAACAAAAAGACTTCTGCTGCTGGCAAAAAAACTCAATTCTTCAACTGCCAAAGATTGGGGGCTAATCGACAGTTATTTTAGTCCGAGCAAACTGGAGCTCGAAACGATTAAACTTGCTGAAAAAGCGGCAAAAATGCCACGTTTGCCTTTTGTCCTGACTAAAGAGAGCGTAAACAACCATTCGAATGCACTGGCTAAAGCCACTTCCTACAATGACCAAGATATTTTTAGTTTAGCTTATGGAAACCTTAAAGGGAATTTCTTCAAATAAACCGGTATGACTTTACTACATACGCTTGGCTACCTCTTCCAACATAACCTCGGTAGCACCTCCTCCAATCGACTGAGCTCTAGCATCTCTAGTTAATCTTTCAATATCGGTCCCTGTCATGTACCCAGTTCCACCGTGTAATTGCAGACAAGCATACATTACCTCGTTAACTAGCTCTCCACAAAGAACTTTAATCATTGATACTTCTTTTATCACATCAACCCCAAGCCTAACTTTATTGGCAACACCATATACCATGTAGCGCGCAGCAGTCACCTTTGATTGGAGTTCCGCAAGCTTAAGTCTTACAGTCTGTTTTTCCCATAACTTCCCACCAAAAGCATCTCGATTTTTAACATAATCTACGGTGGTATCAATAGCAGCTTGAGCCTCACCCATAGCCATTGAACCCATAACCAATCTCTCATTCTGAAAGTTTTGCATAATCGCGTAAAAGCCTTTATTTAGGGTCCCTAGCACGTCAGATTCCTCTACTTCACAGTCTTGAAAAAATAGTTCCGCAGTATCGGAACACCTCCAACCGTGCTTATCTAACTGCTTATTTACAATCAGCCCAGGGTTATCTTTTCTAATTATAAACATTGTTATATTACTTGATTGCTGCAACCCATCACTAGTTTTTGCTGCAACAAAATAGATATCAGCATGAACTCCATTCGTAATAAAGATTTTCGATCCATTGATGATATATTTACTTCCAACTTTTTGGGCCTTCGTTCTTATGCTTTTCACGTCAGACCCAGCATGTGGTTCTGTTACTGCAACACAAGAAATTTTATTGCCTAAAATTATATCGGAAAGATACTTTTCCTTTTGCTCTATATTACCGGCATTTAGTAAATGAACTGAAGCCATATCAGTATGCACTAAAGAAGCTATTGCAAAGCCAGAAAATGTTGACTTGCCAAGTTCTTCAGCAAAAACCACACTGCCTCGAACATCCATTTCGGATCCACCATATTCGGTAGGATAAGTAATGCCTAAAAACCCCAAAGCACCCATTTTTTTGAAAACTTCTCTTGGTATAAAGCCCTCCACTTCCCATTTAGTCGCTTTAGGTTTTACTTCATTTTCAACGAATTTTTTTATCTGTTCTTTTAAGATTATGTGTTCTTCTTCGAGAAATAATGCATCCTCAGACTGTTTAAAATTTATATCCTTCATCACCTATCTCCCCCTTTAGAATTTTCTCTTTGACTCACAAATATTTTCTTAATTCTTGCAACCAACTTTAAGACATCGAGTATTTTTTTAAAAAATCCTGATACTAGCCACCAAAGCACCAAAAACGATGCTCCAATTAATTTAAGCGCGAATCTAACCATTTGGCCCCCTGTTCAATTTATAATAAACTACAACTTCTGTAATCAAACAAAAAAAAGGCCGCAATCAATGCGGCCCAGTGAAGGGAGGAATGTTGCTGGCAGACGTCAGCAACTCCTCTATGTTTACTTCTGAGAGCCTTTGATCACAACATGCTTTTTTGCAATACCGTTATGCTATCAATGCAAAGACTGATGAACCAATTTTTTTAGTTCTTTTCTATTGGGGTAAGAAGCAGACGGCAACAATTGAGTCATAAAAACGGCCGTGTACCCTTTTTTAAAATCAATCCAAAAATAATTACTTGCCATACCGCCCCATCCGAAATCCCCGAGACTACTGGTAAAATCTGGATTGGGGTTGGTAATTACGCTACCTGCTAGGCTATGCCCCATTCCTGTGGTTGGCATCTGTGCAAAAGTTTTTACCCCAATTGATGCGATATCTCGATGTAATGAATTTACTCTTATACTATTCATAACATCGTCCTCAAAGATCTTTGTGTTATTATATTTTCCACCGTTAAGCAAAAGACTTGCAAACTTAAGATAATCACGACCAGTCGACAAAAGTCCTGATCCACCGGAGAAATTTGTTACTTCATCTTTTTGATAGTAGAAATTTTCATATTGCTTAACCAGAGGTAAAAAATTCTCCTGCATCTCATTGTAAAAAAAACAATCTGTAAAACGATCAATTTTTGTCTTTGGCAGAAAAAATTCGGTATCTTTCATATCCAACGGATCTAGTAAATTTCTCCTTAGATAAACATCTAGAGGCTCACCAGAAATTATCTCAATTAATCGCCCAGCAATATCAATCCCGACAGAATAATTCCATCTTGAACCGGGCTTGAAAGATAAAGGTAACCTAGATATCTTATCAGCAAAAACCGAAAGATTATAGTTATCGGGAGTAGCTGTAAGACTTTCCTTTAAATATTCCCGCCCGATTAAATCATCATTAAAAAAATAAGATAATCCCGAAGTATGATTTAGCAATTGATAAATAGATGGTGCTTTTGTCTTTTCTAATTCTGTTAAATCCTTTGCATTTTTTATAAGAGCAAAGCAATTGGAATAATTGTCAAAATAATAGTCTAACGTATCTTTGACATTTATCTTTTTGTCACGAAGTAATTGAAGCAGACACATTGAGACAATAGCCTTCGTCATTGAGAAAATTCTTACGATGGATAGAGAATTAAATTCTTTGGTTTTTTCTTTATCGGCATGACCGCTGGCAATGTCTAATAATGTGTTACCCTCTACATCTGCTATACTCAAAGAACAACCATTGAACTTATTTTTCTCAACATAATCATCCATCCACTCTTGTAGTTTTTCATCATTTAAATTCAATTTCGACATAGTTTTTTCTCTATCAGGATTTTTGATTTATTCCTTATCAATTTTCATCGCAAACCAATTAACATTTTGATCTTAAGATCTTTGACGAGAGCCCTCCTCGGTAGCAGCATAGTATAGAAAATATACTAAGGATAAAAAGAACAACTAACGACAGCGAAAAGTCGCTATCTCCCCCTAGAAATACTATCAAACTTCCCAGAATAGCGCCACAAAACATTTGCATAGCACCTAGAAGTCCACTTGCAGAAGCAACGCAGTTTTGCTTCACGGATGAAAGTGCTAAGACTAATACATTTGCTAATATTAGCCCATTGCCTAACCCAAACATAAAACAGGCTGAAGCAAGTGTTAATGGAGTACTAATTAGCGGTATTTCAGACAAAAACATCAAAGCAATAGATAATAAACACCAAAAACACCCTAAAAAGGAAAACCGTTCTAGACCTAGCCAGCTTGAGTACTTATTACTAACAATATTTCCGATTATATACCCTACGCTGGTTAAAGAAAACCAAAGCCCAAACTCTGTTGGCGAGGCGCCTAAACGTTCGAATTGGTAAGGCATAAAACCGGCCATTGAAAAGAAAAAAGCGGCTTGAATGGATGAAACACTGGCAAAATAAAGAAAAGATATTTGGCCAAATAAGTATCTAAAATCAAGAAATGTTGTTCTAAATGTAAGTCTCTTATTTTTATTTTTAATTGTTTCTGGTGAATATACAAAATTCAGTAAAAAAATAATGGAACCAAAGATAAACAGAGTAAAAAAGTTTGTTTGCCATCCATAATTCTCGCCAATGTAGCCACCAAAAGCAGCACTAAGGATAGGGAAAATAGCCATAAAAGCTAATAAGGTCGACATTTTAGCTGCTGCTTTTTTTACTCCATAGCTTTCAGTCAACATTACTCTTGGCATCGAAAGACAAGCCGCTGCACCAACTCCCTGCAAAAATCTAAAAAATACAAATACTTCAAAAGCCAAATTTAAAGACGCTAAAATCCCACCTAATGAAAAAAGACTAGCTCCGATTATTAACACTACACGTCTTCCAATTAAATCGGACAAAGGTCCCCAAAAGATCTGAGAAATACAAATAGCCATAAGATAAATAGTTATCGTCAACTGGACTTCATTAGAACTAGTGTTGTAATGGTTTTTAATTAATAAAATTATAGGACTGATAAAAGCTAGACCAGTCACGGAGGCTGCAGAGGCTGTGGAGAGAGCGATTACTGAGGGATTTTTTGTTTGCAACATATTTTTTTTTTGAATTAATTGTGATTTTAAAGAGTGCGAAAATTTAATTTATTTTAATGTGGGTTAGGACCTTTGAGTATTTAAAAAGGGATGCAAAACTATTTTCTTTTCAAAGAATTTATGTTTCCTTACAACATCTAGGAGAGTTCGACAGTTATCAGTCATTATTCCATCCACTCCCATTCCAATAAGCTTATTCATCTCGTTTCTTTCATTAATTGTCCAAGCATGTACCTTTATTCCATTTTTTTTGCAGTAGTCTAATAATTTTTTGGATATGAGCTTATAACCCAAATAGGTCTTAGGAATCTGAAGATAGCTAGCATTGTATTTCTTGTCTTTATTGAATTTAATGTCCAAGATCAGTAAGAATACCTCCCATTGACTAAAAGACATTGGGAGATCTCTTTTTAGAAACTTTCGCATATAATTCATAGTCTTATGGCTAAACGAACCCAGACAAAGGTTTTGAAAGGATTTATCACTATTTAGAAGTTTGACTAGGGCTTTAGCAGCATTTATGTTTTTAGCGTCCAGGTTAAAGGTAACGTCATGAAACTTTCGAAGCAATAAATCAAGCCTGGGAATCCTATATTTGCCGCTTATTAATATTTGATCTAAATCCTCTGAGTTAAGCTCATTAATATTAATATTAATTCCGACAATCCTTTTTAAATTACTATCATGAATAGCGTATAGAAATCCATCCTTGGAAATTTGTACATCCGTTTCGAACCATCTATATCCTAGTGCATAGGCATCAGCGAACGCTTCAAAGGTGTTTTCGAAAGCTGCCTCAGTGCCTCCTCTATGAGCTATAGGTGTAAAAATATGCTTGCACATTTATGTTTTTTTTATTTTTATCGTGTTCATATTTATTTTTGATAATAAACCGAAAACTAGTAGAAGTTAAAAGATGACAGATCCTTCAGAGATTAGATACGCTAAAATACAAGAAAGACTTGAACCATGTGTGACAGAGCTAAACATAAAAAACAAAACTGTAAAAGTTGATTGGTATATACCTATTGAGTTTTGCCATACCAAAGGAACAATAGCACATGGCGGAACTGTTTCCTTTATATTAGACGCTTCAATGTTTTTTGTGATTGATCTTATCCATGAAGGCTTCACTACCGGCCTAACTTTAGGATTAAATATACAATATTTAAACCCGTGCCAACCTGGCAAAGTAACAACAGAAGCCTCGATACTTCGCGAGGGAAAGAATTTTGCGTTCACCCAATGCGAGTTGATCCAAAACGACATCACTGTGTCTACAGGAACTCAGCAAATGTCCCTTTACCATAATGATGTAGCTCAAGATAGCTCATGGTTTACGCCAAAACCCTACAAAGTGATTGGTTAGATACTGTTAGCTATATTTCTTGGTGTGTTCCACCAAGGATCATCGTTATATGCTCTAAGATCGACTTCATGTGTCCATGCTGATCTGTGTTGATCAGCAAGATGATAATATGTCTCAGCTATTTTATCAGGTAACAATAAACCGTCTTTTTCTAAACCCCTTTCCCTTCGCAGTGCTTGATAGGCTTCTTCACCGAGCATCTTTCCTAGCGTATCGGGGGCATCGACGGCTCCGTCAATTATAATATGGGTTGTGTGAATTCCTTTACTGGAAAACTCAGCGTTTAGGGTCTGGCAAAGCATACGCCGTCCTCCCATAGAAGCGGCATGAGAGTGTTGCCCCCTGTTACCCCTGACGGCTGCTGTAGATGACGTCACTAAAAGAGTTCCACCTCCCCTTTTTTCCATATAAGGAAAAAGTTTTTTGGCTGTCCGAAAAAGAGCTAATGTAGCCATTCTCCACCCTCTTTCAAATACCTTATCAGAAGTTTCAAATAGCGATCTATTTCCTATCTGAGAACCTAAATTGAAAACTGCAACGCCAATCGGGCCAATACTCTCTTCGACTTTTTCAATAAGATTTTCTAAAGAATTTTCTTCTATTGCATTAATTAAAAAACCAGTCGCCCTACCGCCTTCCTTCTCAATATTTGCAATTGAATTATCTAAACCTTCTTGATTAGTCCTTCTTGAAATCACTGCATGGTAACCAGAAGACGCAAATTTTTTTGCAACGTTTACACCAATACCGGCTCCAGCACCAATCACTAAGCACACTTTTTTTTCTTGCATTTTTTTCACCAAAACATCAAATATATTTTACTTTCTTAATTTTAACATTCTCTTTGGCATCATCAATAAATAAAATTAATATGAACGTGCTGGGTGTATTTCCGATAGGTCTGATTTAGAAATGATAAAAAAAGTAAACGTGGTTGTCGGCGCATTTGTCACACAGTTCATAATTGTTGGAATGTTATTTACCTACGGCGTACTTATGACCGAACTAGAAAAAGAGTTTGGTTGGTCAAGAACAGTTCTTTCATCAATTGGAGCTGCCGGTTGGCTTGCGTGGGGCATCTTTGCGATACCGGGAGGATATTTAAATGATCGATATGGACCAAAAATTGTATTGGGGGTCAATGGATTCATCTTTGGGATAGGTTTTATCCTTTTTTCTAAATCCAGTGAGGTCTGGCATTTATTTTTGATATTTATTTTCTTTATTGGAACTGGTCTTAGCACTCATGATATATCCACATTATCAACTATTGCAAAATGGTTTGATACCAAAAGAGGGCTTATGACTTCAATTGCCAAAATAGGCACTGCAATGGGACAAATGGTGATGCCTCCTCTCATAGCATTTTTAATAGTCAGCTTTGGGTGGCGCACGGCTACAATTTATCTCGGCATTGCAGCAAGTATTGGATTAATACTGGCTGCATCACTAATGTCAAACCCAAATACACCAAGCAGAAAATTACCTAATGAGAAAGCTAATCTTCAGGTTTTGAACAAAAAAGTTTTTAACCTTTTGGCTTTCTGTCAGTTTTGTATTTTCTTCGCTATGTTCACTACTATGACACACATTGCAGCACACGGTTTAAATGTAGGATTATCTCTAAAAGACAGTGCTTTACTTCTATCAACAATAGGTTTTGCAAGTATTTTTGGGAGACTTTCTATTGGCATTTTAGCAGATAGATTAGGAGGCAAAAAAACGTATATAGTTTGTCTGTTTCCCATGACTATCGCCTTGGTCACTATACCTTTCACAGAAAATATACTCTTTATTTATATTCTCCTTTGTTTTTATGGGTTCTCACACGGAGGGCACTTTACAATAACCCCCTTTATTATCGCTGAAAACTTTGGTCTAAAAAATCTCGGAAGTATCTTTGGTAAGATAACATTTTTTGGGGCAATAGGCTCGGTAACGGGACCGATTGTAGCGGGGGCTATATTTGATTTAACCCAGAGTTACTATTATGCATTTTTATTAGTCGGGGCGTTGGCTCTTATATCAATAGTTTCACTAACTTACTTACCCAATAAAGAAATAAATCAAGCTGAATATTAGCTTAATTATTATTTAATACCAGAAACTTATTGCTGAACATTTGATCCATAAATAGGTCAGAGGCTCCTTGGTTACTCTTGTAAAAGTTTTTAATATTTTTTACCTGATTTTCATCAGCGTTGTTACTTTTCTTATCGTGATAAGCTGAAACCAGAGCAGATGATAACTCTTTTCGCCCGCTAATCTTTTTTAGAATACCAACATCTAGCGCTTCCAATGCTGGATATTCGATGCCCCAAATACTTGGGCCCACAATTACAGGTTTTTGCAAAGCAAAAGGCTCAATTATATTATGGGATCCTTCATTGTTTAAAGAGTCACCCATAAAAACAATATCAGACATGGCCATATAAAAATTCAATTCTCCAAGGCTATCACCCCATAACAAACTAGCATTGTTTAAGTCTTCAAGATTTTTTTCATTACAAATTTTAAAATCTGTTTTGATCCATACAATTTCACTACGAGGTTTTACTTTTATTGAGCAACCTTCAAACAGCATCTTGTGTTTGCTAAAGTCATTGGGATGTCTGGGAACTAGCACAAAAAAAATATCTTTATGCTTATCAGATAGATCTCTTATTATTTCACTGATTATTTCAAATTCCTGCTTCCCAATACTGGCAAAGCAAATCGTAAAATATTTCTTAAGAACTCTTTTTTTTAGTTTCAAAGCTGCATTAATTTGGTCTAATGGAACTTGTTGTTCAAATCTAGTATCTCCCATAATTAAGACTTTTTTAGCCCCAAAGTACTCAAATCTTTTCTTATGCCTTTCGGATTTAGATAAAACTAAATCAAATTTTTCAATCAAACTAGCTTTCAGAAAAGGGAATTTTTTATCTCTAATGAACCCTTTTTCAGGATAGTGAGCCTGGGCAAATATGAGAGGAATTTTTTCCTTGCAAGTAGTCGTGATCATTACTGGCCATAAATCACACTCAAGAATTATACAGCACTTCGGATTAAAATTTTTAAGGAATCTTTTAAACATGAAACCTATTTCAAGTGGAGCGTAAACAATAACCATTTTATTTTCATTTATTTCTTTATGATATTGCCGCTGGGCGGCACGTTTGCCAGATAAAGTCAGCGTAGTAATTAACAGTTTTTCTCCATTGAGAAGAAGCTTATCAAAAATTGGGCGTGCCGCTCTGAATTCTCCTAAAGATACTGCATGGCACCAACAAGCTCCTTTAAAGTCTTTTTTGTAGAAACTTAATCTCTCTGTAAGATTTGAAGCATAGCCTGGTTCTTTTATAGAGCGATAGTAGAAATACAATAATGCAATTGGCAAAAATAAATACCAAAGAAACTGATAAAGATTGAAAACGATTGAGGCAAAGATTTTTTTTTTCAAATTAAATTTCAATCGACACTCCCAAAAAATTAACCTATTAAAGCATTGCTTGCGTATTAATTGAGCAATATCATTTTACTCACTCATTATTTTAAAAGATAGGCTTAAAAATTTTGAAAATAAAAAATAGGACTATCAGCTCTAAAGAGGCCCCTCTAATCATTGCAGAATTGGGTATCAATCATGGTGGCGATTTGCTGGTTGCAGAGCAAATGGTTAAATCAGCTGCTGATAGAGGCTGTGAAGTAATTAAACATCAAACACACTTTCTTGATGATGAGATGACACCTGATGCAAAACAAATCATGCCCCCTAACGCAAATGTCTCAATATGGGATGTGATGGAAAAATGTTCCTTAACAAAAGATGAAGAAATCAAATTAAAGAAACAAGTGGAGGACTTGGGAATGATTTATATTTCTACTCCTTTTTCAAGATCTGCAGCGGATTTTTTGAATGATATAAATGTGCCTGCTTTTAAGATTGGTTCTGGAGAATGTGATAATCTTCTCTTAATTGAGCATATAGCAGATTTTGGGAAGCCAATTATTCTTTCTACAGGCATGCAAAACTTATTGTCGGTAGAAAAGCCCGTAGAAATATTAGAGAGAAAAAATATTGAATATGCACTTTTAGAATGCACAAACATTTATCCTTGCCCACCAGAAGATATAGCACTTGGTAGCTTGGCACAGCTATCCGATAAGTTCCCCAATGCCGAGATAGGCTTCTCAGATCATTCAATTGGACCAACTATGGCTTTAGCAGCTATTGCACTCGGTGCAACAATTGTAGAAAAGCATTTTACTGATACCAAAGACCGACAAGGACCTGATATTTCCTGCTCAATGGATCCAGACGAACTTGAGTACCTAATAAAAAGAAGTAAGGAGGTAGCTTATTCTAGAGATAGAAAGAAGTTTATAGCCAACGTGGAAAAAGATGTTTATAAATTTGCACGATCTTCCATCGTTAGCGATAAAAATCTAAAAAAAGGCGATACTATTAATAGACAAAATATCTGGGCCAGAAGACCCGGAAATGGAGAAATACCTGCTTTCGAATTTGAAAAAGTTTTAGGAAAAACCTTAAAACGAGACATTGCTAAAAATATTCAGATAAAGTGGTCAGATTTGGAATAAAGAGGTTGATGTGAAAAAACTACTATTTATAACAGGTACAAGAGCTGACTTCGGTAAACTTGAACCGTTAGCAGCAAGCGCAAATTCAGCGGGGTTTAGCATTTATTTTTTTGTCACTGGTATGCACCTTCTAGAGAAGTATGGGCTTACTAGTATAGAAGTTTCAAGAATAAAAAACATCACAAGATTTGAATTTGTCAATCAGATGGAAGGAGATCCACCGGACAAGATTCTTTCTCGAACTATTACTGGAATTTCTGAATATGTCGGCCGATTAAAACCCGATCTTGTTGTGATCCATGGAGATAGAATTGAGGCAGTTGCTGCCTCTCTTGTTTGTGCAACAAAGAACATAAGAAGCGCGCACATTGAAGGAGGAGAGGTATCAGGGACTATAGATGAAGTTTATCGTCATTGTAATACAAAGTTATGCACAGTCCACTTTGTGAGTTCAAAATCGGCAAAAAAACGCGTCACAAAACTTGGAGAACACCCGGATAGAGTTTTTGTGCTAGGGTCTCCGGAACTCGATACACATAAAGCAAGAAATTCAATTTCACTAAATGAAGTCTTGGATTACTACGATATTAAGTGGGATAATTATGGGATTTTTATTTTTCATTCTGTCACTTCAGAATTAGAGAGTTTAAAGAAAGAGATCCAATTCTGTTGCGATTCCTTAAAAAAAACACAAAAGAACTTCATAGTTATTTCTCCAAACAATGACCCGGGATGTGAAATAATTTTTAAGACAATTGGAAAATTACCCAAATCACATTTTAAACAAATACCTTCGATGAGATTTGCATATTTTTCGACATTACTAAAACACTCTCAAGTTATTATAGGTAATAGTTCTGTGGGTGTTCGAGAAGCTCCTTTTCTTGGGATTTCCTCAATAAACATAGGTTCTCGCCAATTTAGAAGGGGGGGAGCAAGAAGTATTAAAAACTTTGATGTTTTTAAAGACAGGCAACTTGACAAACTAGTTGAACAACAATGGGGTAAGCGCTTTGAACCCGATAAAAGTTTTGGAACCGGTCAATCTGCAAAAAAGTTTACAAAGATTTTAAGCGATAAAAAAGTTTGGGAATTAAATTTACAGAAAACATTTTTTGAGACTCCTAATCACTGAGAAACCCCTGATTTAAACAAAAAATCTTGCTAGCAGCCAAAGTAGGCAGATATTGATGTGTTGAAACGAAATCTGGAAATATTGAGGCGTCACATACATAAAGATTGTTGATTCCAAATACTTTAAAACTTCCATCAACTACTCCACTATTTTTATCGTCGCTCATCCTATTAGTTCCAATCAGATGGTAACCAGAAAACGTTTCTGATCCTATATTTTGTTCAATATCATCATTAATTAAATTTTTTCCACTTTTTGCAAAGCCTGCTCTTTTCAGGAGATCAATACCACTTCTAAAAGCTTTGTGAGCAAGCGCTCTATCAAATTTGTTTGACAAATAGTTTGGATCAATTTGTATATTATTTTTATTATCAAGAGAAATCGAACCTTCAGATTTTGGAAAAACTTGAAAGCACCCTATTGACGCTCGTTGGGCTTTTTGAAATTTTATACCTTTGGACGATAACAAGCTTCGTTCTTGTGTAAAATGCACTAAATGATACCTAACCAAGCTGTTTATACTAACTTTCTTATTAAAACTTGATTTATTCCAGGCAAGAGTGGCACCCGGACTTTTAAAGATCGAATTCTTTGAGGTTATGTACTTAAAAAATTCGTTAAATAATTTCAACCCACGTGTTTTTTGGTTAAGCGTATCGAACCCTATACAATCAAATTCAATCCTGAAGTTAGCATGATCTTTCAAATGTTTTCCTACATGCTCTTGCTGAAACTTCAAAGGGGCACCGGCTTTACAAACGTCCTTTGGGTCTCCGATCCCCGACCGCATAAGAATTATAGGTGAGAATATTGTGCCTGCCGAAAGAATAATTTTTTTTGCATTAACAGTAATTTTGGCCTTAGTTACTAAATTTTCGCACTCAACACCTGAAGCATAGTTGTCTTTGAAAACGATTTTAATAGCACGCGTGCTTGCTAACTTTTCAATGTTTTTGTGGTTTGCATTTTCGTTAAAATCATTCGAAAAGTTATATCTCTTTGATCCTTGAATATTAAGATGAATTTTTGCCCATCCTTCTATAAAATTATCTAAATCCGTAACCTCAGGAACTGCAATATTGTTGAGGGCTTTACAAAAAATATTTGTTAGTTCATCTGAATATCCATACTCTCTATTATACGAAAAATTTGGGTTATGGTATATGTGCTTTTTAACTCTCTGGAACATACTTTTCGGCCAAAAAGAAAAAACCTCCCTAAACCGTTTTTCAAAACCTAAGTATGAGACATTTCCATTGATTAAGCTTGAACCACCAAAACCAATTCCCTGAAGAATAGGCAATTCCCTATCTTCTAAACCAGACTGTTTCTTGGATATAAAGCTTAAACAGTGTTTATCATTTTGCAGTAATTTTCCTGATAATAACGGTATTTTATTTAGATAACTTTTACCCTCAGAGTGTCCCTGCTCTATTAAACACACTTTATAACCTGACCTACTTGCATTTTTTGCAATTTCAAGACCAGCTGTTCCAGCACCAACAACCGCTAAATCATATCTTTGGTGAGACATACTCTATTTCCAAATTTTGCAACTCTTTGATCAACACTAATGCATCGTCAAACTCCTCTTCCGTGTCAATATCTATTGAGCGCTTAATTGAAAGAGGAAAAGCCAAGGTCTTGGCTGCAGGCATGAAGCCTTTTTCTTTTAGCATAGACATCAAACCTAAATACAAACTTCCATCTACAAAAGCCAAATTACTGTCTTTTTTAATGTCACGCACTTTAAGCATTTTTTTACCAATGTGGCCCAATAAAAAGTTGGATTTTGCTTCGCTAAATTCAATTATCTCATAGATATCTTTTATCTCGCTGTAGTTTTTATTTACAGACACCATAGAAAGATTATTCCCTAAGTTATTAATTTGTCTACAAAAAGACACTAAATCATCCTTTAGTCTAATAGGTGATGTAGGTTGCAATAAAATAAAGCTCCCTGATAGGTAGTCATCCAAACGGATAACGTGTCTCTCAGCTAGCTTGTAGATACAATCAAATATGACATCAGATAGAATTGCATTATCATCAGAAAGTTCTGGTTTTCTTCGAACTGCTAAAATACTCGATGAATATTTCTTTTTTACTAAATCTAAAATCTGGTCATCATCACTGGTGCAAACTACTGAAATTTCTCTTAACCCACTGAGCCGTTGCTTTAGAAATAAACCCGCAGCCAAGCTCCACTCAAATAAAGGAAACCCAAAAAAATTTTTAAAGTTTTTATTTTTTAGCCTTTTGGAGTTTTTACGAGCGGGAATGACTATAACTAAATTTTCATTAAGAGCATTCATTAATATCACTGGCAATATTTTTGTAATCTGTAACTGACCTCGATACTAAAATCGGAATTGCAACGCAGTTACGCAATCTATCATAACAATTTTTTACCTCTTTATTCCTAATATTTTTATCAATATGTTCCCAAAAATATGCACAATGCCAGTTAAAAGCATCAGGTAAATTTTTTGTACCAAAACCAGCTTTGTTTAGTACACTAATTACTTGGTCACGTAGTTTTCTATTTTTTATAGAGATCACAAAAGTATCATAATTGGGCTCGCTTCCTGAGTTAACATGTCTAAATTGTATTTCTTTGTGGTTTATAAATTTTTCGAGAGTGTGGTATCTTTTTTTCGAGTCTCCTAAAATACTCGGGAATTTTTTTAGCTGGACCTTGCCAAATGCTCCACTTATTTCTGTCATTCTATAATTAAACCCAATCAGTCCGGCATGATCTAACCCTCTTGGCAGACTAGGAATATTTTTGTGGCCATGATCATGATACATTCTAGCATTTTTTCCATCACTTTTCTTCTTGGAAAACAGAGCTCCACCCTCACCAGTTGTAATCATTTTACCAAAGTCGAAACTAAAAACACCAAATTCACTCAAGCCTCCAACATATTTGCCGGCAACCTTGGCCCCTATTGCTTCGCATGCATCTTCAACTACTGGAATTTTATTTCTTTTTCCAATCCTGTTAATTAATATCATATCTGCTGGTACACCCAGCATATGAACAGGAATTATAGCTTTTGTTTTTTTAGAAATTAAAGTTTCTAAATTTTTGGGACACATGTTCAACGTATCATCGATATCAGTAAAAACAACATTTGCACCAGTGTCTACAATCGCTTCAACAGTTGCAATAAAATTAAAGGACTGAGTTATAACCTCATCACCTCTTCCAATACCGAGAGCTTTGAGAGCCACTTTAATTGCAGCCGTACCAGATGAAACGCATAAAACGTCAGCCATTTTTGGGTTGAAAACGGCTTTCAACTTTTGTTCAAATTCTCTAACGTGATAATGCTTCCTTCTTTTATCAAAACCATGAGCAAAGAAAACTTTTCCCTCATCAAAGATCCTGGAGATTGCTTTTTTTTCTTTTTCGTCAATAACCTCAAATCCGGGCAACTTTAACTCCTGCTTTCATGACAACATATAATTATTATATTATAAGAGAAAAGTAACCTTAGTTGATAAAAAACTATGATTTTTTTTCCATTACAAATGTGTTATCGTAACTTATGGCATGTATTTTGCAGCCATGCAGTCCCCTCATACTCCCAATATAAACCCAAACCTATGTATGAGGGGAACCTTTTTTTTAAATTTCCTCTTCGGCAATATTGCAATCAAATAAAGCCAAAAAATAACTTAGTTCTAAATAAATGGCATCCAAATATGCAGCCCAGTAATCATTTATCAATTGTAAGTATTGTGTACATTTAGCGAATAATAAGTGATTTAATTTCGTGCTATTTTGAATTTATTCTGAAATAATTTTTTGAAAGCATCTTATGAAATAACACTACGAGGAAATGATGGAAATTGTAGAACCACTAAATGAAAATGATATTGACCCAAGTCTATTAAAAAAGATCCAGTTCTTCAAAGGACCGCTTGGTGTTATACCGAGTTCCGTTAAAACTATGAGTTACCATCCCAAAATAGCCGATGCATTTACAGATCTCAATAAGGCTGTAATGGAATGCAAAGGAAAAGTTACCCCTGAGTTTAAACGGCTTATTGGATATGTAACAAGTTTTGCCTCAGGGTGTCTTTATTGCCAAGCTCATACTATTTTAGGAGCTGAACGCTTCGGCTGCACAAAAAAGAGATTGGAAGAGGTATGGAATTATGCAAACTCTTCAGCTTTTTCTAGCGCAGAAAAAGCTGCCCTGGACTTCGCTTTCGCAGCAGCATCTGTTCCTAACAAAGTTGCAGAAAAAGAAGTATCTCAATTAAAAAATTACTGGAATGATTATGATATTGTTGAAATTATGGGCGTAATTGCATTGTTCGGCTTTCTCAATCGTTGGAATGACAGTATGGGTTCAGCTTTGGAAGATTTACCAATTGAAAAAGGCAAAGAACATCTCATGGAAAATACTAATTGGACACCTGGGAAACATAGGGTTTAAATCATGGATAATCGAAATGAGGAGGAACTTAGAGCCTCGTTCTCAAATCAACCTCTAATGCCTTATATAGGGGCTAAACTCTCCACAATATCTCCTGGGCGCGCATCGATAGAAGTGGTTTATCAAAATAATATAACTCAGCAACACGGTTTATTTCATGGAGGAGTTTCTGGAGCTATAGCTGACAATGCTGCCGGCTTTGCTGCAATGACATTAATGGGTAAAGAGAAAGAGCCCCTTACAATTGAATTCAAAATTAATTTTCTAAACATCGCAGATGGCGAAAAACTAGTTGCTGAAGCGGAAATTTTACAAGGAGGCCGAAGTATTTTTCATGGTGAGACGAAAGTGTATACGATCAAGAATAAAAAGAAGATATTAACAGCTACTGCTCTAGTGACGATAAAAGCAACTAGCAAGGTATCTGAAAAACTACGCTGAAGGTAAAAACCACTGTCTTTTTATTAATCTTGCTTATCTAACTGCTTTTCATATGCTTCTTGGATAGACTTTAGTTCTTCGATTGCCGCACGAATATCAGAGCTGTCGGTTACATTAATTTCAACTCTTTTCCCTTTATGAGATAATCTGATTTTATCTTGCTTATGAGACCTTAATTTTTTGACCTTATAAACTCCAATAGGCCTGACAAAGCCTTTAGGTGTAAATTCTTTAAAAAACTCCGTTTCTACTTCATTTGAAATAAGGTTTTTTGTATTTTCATCGACAAGCATGTCATCAATTTCAGCCATTGACTGAAGTCTTGCAGCAAGATTCACGGGACTTCCAAGTATAGTATAATCTAATCGTAAATCCGAACCAAAGTTCCCTACAGTACAAAACCCATTTGATATACCCATCCTAACTGATATACCTTCGACTGCTCCCAAGCCCCTCCAATGTGTCTGCAATTCCTTTACTCTTTCCTGCATATCTATGGCCATTTCTATACACTTTAAAGCGTCATCGGTTTCTCCTAGGGTCTCTGGATCGCCAAAAAAAACCATTAGAGCGTCTCCAATAAATTTATCAATTGTGCCGCCGTGTTTAATTGCTATTGTTGACATTTCTGAGAGATAGGAATTGATGATCAGGGCCAGTTTTTCAGGCTCCATTTTATCAGTCAAATCAGTAAAACTCACGATATCAGAAAAAAATACTGTTAGGTTCTTCCTACTGTGAGAAACTCCCTGGTCTTTTTCTTCCTCAAAAATATTCTTATAAATTTGAGGAGACAGATATTTTGCCAGCCTAGTTGCTAAGCTTTCGAGTTTTTTACTTTTTTCTTCTATTATTTGTTTGTCTTTCAATTGCCCTTCTATAAGTGAGTCCCGTTGCTTAGTTAACTCATGTTCATTCGTTCTATCTACGAATTGACCTTGAATTCCGTTTAAGTATTCAAAATCAGAATTTTTTGTTTTTGTTGAAAGTAGTGAAAAAAGCCTCTCTTTATCATCAATAATAATTTTGACCTTCGGAATTAAAACAGATCCCTTATTGTGGATTTCATTCTCAAAAAGTTGTATCTGTTCGTCTGTTACACCTAGCTGCTTTAAAATATCTGGAAAGTATGCATCTTTGACATTGCCTAGAACCGGGAAAAAGCCTTTAAAATTTTTGTTAACCTTTTTAACTCTCAAATCCTTATCTGCGTAGTAACAAGCAGTAATAGCGTTCTCAAAATTGAAAAAACTTAAGTCTATCACCCTATCAGGATTGAAAAAATCTTGGAAATTCATAAACGTTCAATGTCCTTTTTCCAGTATAATAATAAATTCTGCAGATTCACCCTAACTAATAAAACAATGACCTACTTGATGTTATTATTTAATTCAAAAAATGAACACATCTAATTAAATTTTTGAGGCACTATTTCTGAGCAAGAGAATATGGTTTCATATTTTTTTGCAAACGCAATTAAATCTAAATCGGATTTTCTCTTTCCTATTATTTGCATTCCCATGGGCAGTCCATTTCTATTTAAACCCACAGGAACAGCGATAGTTGGCAGCCCCAGAATACTCGATAAAACCACAATATCCATCCACTGATGATATGTCTCCATTTGTTTACCATTGATGTTTGAGGGATAAGGAATGTCTTTATCGAAGGGATACACCTGTGCAACTGGCAATGCCAAATAATCATATTTTTTAAAAATCGAATTAATTTCATTTTCCCACAGTGATCTCCATGCAAGTGCTTCTTCAAGATCCGTTTCTTTAACTACTTGACCGTTTTTAATTTCCCAATCGACAGTAAGGATTTTTTCATCTGAACTCAGATTGTAATTTGAAAATTCGTCATACAAACTTTTTGATCTTAATATTTTCCAGCTATTGCTCAAATGATAAGGGTTGGCTTCCGGCTCTATTTCTTCTACCACAACTCTATTTTGGGCTAAAGACAAAAGAGTTTTCTTACACTGTTCCAATATTTCTTCTTCAACCTGGTAGTAACCACCTAAATCATTAAACCAGGCAATTTTTCGTTCATGCATTTCTTCATCCCTTAGGTATACATCATCAAATGAGCAATCTAAATCAAAGGAGAAAGGGTCGGATTTATGTGACCCCGATACAATATCAAGGAAATAAGCTAAATCTTCAGGCGTTTTTGCTAAAGCGCCCAAAGTTGATAAAATGGGCAATTTTTTATGCCTAGTCTTTGATCTTTCCTCCGGGATAAGGCCCGGTGTTGGCCTAAACCCATATAAATTACAATAAGCAGCCGGATTCCTGCATGAACCCATCATGTCAGAGCCATCAGCTATCGGAATTAAATCAGCAGCGATAGAGGCTGCTGCACCACCGCTGGAACCACCGGCAGTTTTTGACACATCATAAGGATTGGCGGTAGCGCCAAAAACTCTATTAAATGTGTGCGAACCAAGCCCCCACTCCGGCGTATTTGTTTTTCCAATAATTAAAGCACCACTATCAATTAACCGATCGACAATAATACTATTTTTTTTTGCTACATTATTTTTATATTTCGGCACTCCATAGGTTGTTGGCAGGCCTTTTACATCAACCAAATCTTTTACAGCCAGAGGAATGCCGAAAAGACTTTTTGTTTTTTTTTGCACGGAACAACCTTTTAAGTTTTCAAGATCCTTTAAAACTTCATCTATGCTCCTAAGAGAAACAAGCGCATTAAGACTGGGATTGAATTTATTTATTCTCGAGAAGTAGTGTTGTAATAGTTCTTTCTCAGAAATTTTTCTATCTTTCAAAAGTCCAATAATTTCTTTCAGCGAGTGTTTTTCCATAATACTTTTATGAGAGCCTAAGTTGAGTTACTTTTAGAATTGTAATTTCTAATTTCTGTTACTTTTGATTTTGTTTTTTATCAAATTTAGGATTAGGATTAAACTAACTTTATTATTTTTACAAGTTATAGGATCGGTAGAGCAGTGTATTTAGAATTAACTGACGAGCAATCTATGATAGTTGATACAACCAGAGATTTTCTGGAAAAAGAGATCTATCCTCACGAAAAAATTGTTGAAAAAACTGGGGAAGTTCCGAGAGAAATAGGAGCAGAAATTGCAAGGAAATGTAAAGAAATAGGCTTTTTTGCCGCTAACTTCTCGGAGGAACTAGGGGGCGGTGGAATGAATCATTTAGAGTTTACGCTTTTAGAGAGAGAACTCGGTAGAGGTTCGAATGCCTTAACGGTTTTTTTTGGTAGGCCGTCTGGTATCCTTATGGCTTGCAATGATCTACAAAAGGATAAGTATCTTATCCCCGCAATCAAAGGTGAAAAGTTTGATGCACTAGCAATGACAGAGCCAGGTGCCGGTTCCGATGTTAGAGGGATGGAATGCACTGGGCAAAGAAAGGGTGGCGACTGGATTGTAAATGGAACCAAACACTTTATAAGTCATGCCGACATAGCTGACTTTGTTATTGTTTTTATTGCAACTGGGGAAGAGGAAACAGAAAAAGGTAAAAAGAAAAAAATCTCCTGTTTTCTTGTGGATAGAGGTACGCCAGGATTTGAAATATGTGGTGGATACAACTCTGTATCGCATAGAGGATACAAAAATTGTATTTTAAGGTTTGACGAATGTCGACTTTCCGATGATCAAGTTTTGGGAGAAGTCCATAGAGGTTTTGATATTGCTAATGAATGGCTCTACGCGACACGATTAACTGTTGCCGCGACATCAGTAGGTAGAGCAAGAAGAGCTTTCGAATTGACACTTCCCTTTACCACTGAGAGAAAGCAGTTTGGAAAAAAAATAAGTCAGTTCCAAGGAGTAAGTTTTCAGCTCGCAGATATGATTACTGAAATCGATGCTGCAGACCTTCTTACACTATCTGCTGCATCAAAATTGGATAATAAAATTCCAGCAAACAGAGAGATTGCATCAGCAAAGCTATATGCAACAGAAATGCTAGCTAGAGTAACAGATACTTGTATTCAACTACATGGTGGGATGGGATTGATGGATGACCTTCCTTTTGAGCGTTTTTGGAGAGACGCACGAATTGAAAGAATTTGGGATGGAACATCAGAAATCCAAAGACATATAATCAGTCGGGAACTTCTGAGACCTTTGGGCGGATAAAATTGGTTAGGTCGTTAAATAGACTTTTAAGACCAAAAACTATCGCCGTTTATGGAGGAAGTTGGTCTAAAAATGTTGTAAAAGAACTAAAAAAGAATTCATTTTTAGGTGAGATCTGGGCTGTTCACCCCACAAAAAAAACTATAGGGGGAGTCAAGTGTTATAGAACAACTTTTGACCTGCCATCATCTCCAGATGCCGTTTTTGTAGGGGTTAATAGAGAAAAAACTGTTTCAATTATCGAAGAGCTATCCGTGATAGATGCAGGAGGAGTTGTATGTTTCGCTTCGGGGTTTTCCGAAACATCGGTTGATGATAAATCAGAAGAAGGTAAGACACTACAGGATAAAATTGTTAAAGCAGCCAGCCAAATGCCCATATTAGGTCCAAACTGTTATGGTTTCATAAATTATTTAGACAATGCACTTATCTGGCCTGACCAGCATGGTGGAGAACAGGTCAATAAAGGAGTCGCTATACTGACTCAAAGTTCCAATATTGCAATTAATTTGACTATGCAGTGCAGAGGCCTTCCTATTGCTTATGTGATAACGGTTGGCAATCAGGGTCAACTTAATCAAGCTCAAATAGCTTTGGAATTATTAAAAGACTCAAGAGTAACTGCTGTTGGCCTGCATATCGAGGGGATAATAAATCCCAAAGATTTTGAAAAGTTGGCAAGAGAAGCTAAAACTTTAAAAAAAGGAATAGTAGCTTTAAAGGTAGGTAAATCGAAGTTAGCAGAAAATGCTACTGTTTCTCACACTGCCACAATGGCAGGAAATTATCAAGGAGCGATAGCTCTGCTCAATAAATTAGGTATTGCAACTGTTGATGGTCTTGAGAGCCTTTTAAATACATTAATGATTTTACATGTTCATCAACCGATAAGCGGGAATAAAATTGCCTCACTGTCCTGCTCTGGTGGAGAGGCAAGCCTAATTGCTGATTTAGCTGAACCATTACATTTTACATTTCCAAAACTTAGCTCTAAACAAAAAAGAAAACTCAAATCCGCGTTAGGTGATTTAGTTCATTTATCTAATCCATTAGATTATCAAACATATGTTTGGAATGACCAAGCCAAGCTGACTGTGGCATTTAAAAGTATGATGGGAGAAACATATGATTTTTTATTTATAATTATGGATCTGCCTAAACAAGGTCGCTGTTCCTCAGATGCCTGGTATCCAGCAATTGCAGCGCTTAAAGAAGCTAAAAAAAATGCAAAATGCCCAGTCGGGCTAATAACGTCACTTGAAGAAAATATGCCGGAAAAGTTTGCAAAGGATTTAATAAGGCATTCAATAATTCCACTGACTGGGTTAGAAAATAGTCTTGCCGCTCTAAAGGCATTACAAAATGTGAGTAAACATTGGAAAGTAAAGAGTACGCCATCTATTATATGGGAACGCTGGCCAAATGAAAAATCTCGGGTGCTAGATGAGTATCAATCAAAAAAAGTTTTAAGTGGTATAGGCATTAATGTTCCGAAAGGTTTTATAATTAAAGATAAAAATTCTCTCTTAAATAAATTTAGAACTATTAAAAATACTGTTTGTTTAAAAGCCATAGGTATTAATCACAAGACGGATGTTTCAGGAGTAGTTCTTGGGATAGATAATGAAAATGAACTTCTTAATAAATTCAACAATATGAAAAAATTAACTAGGTCAAAAGAATTTCTAATAGAGCGCCAAATAGATAATTGTTTAGTTGAGCTTTTAGTTGGAATTGTAAGAGATCCACAACATGGCTTTATGATAACTATAGCAGAGGGTGGAGTTTTATCAGAGTTGCGAAAAGACTCCGTCACTTTGTGTATGCCCTGTAATAAGACTGAGATAGCAAGAGCATTAGAAAAATTAAAAATATGGCCTTTATTAAATGGGTACAGAAATAAAAAAGCTGCTAATATCGACAAGATAATTTTGGCAATCTTTTCACTGCAACGTTATGCTTTAAAAGAAAGAGCTAAATTAGTTGAATTGGAGATAAACCCTCTTTTAGTAAAATCAAATCAAGTTGTTGCAGCTGATGCACTTATAAGAGAAAATTATTAAACAGTAGTAAAATGGCAATAAAGACGAATGAATTAAAAACAAAAATCAAGGGAGCAATTCTTGAGGTCACACTCGACCGCCCTAAGGCAAATGCCATCGATCTGCTTACCAGCCAAAGGATGGGTGAAATCTTCATGGAATTCAGAGATAATTCAAACCTACGCGTAGCTATTTTAAGAGCTGAGGGCGAGAAATTTTTCACTGCAGGTTGGGACTTAAAAGCAGCAGCTGATGGAGATGCTGTGGATGGCGATTATGGCATCGGAGGTTTTGGAGGACTTCAAGAACTTGGGAACCTCAATAAGCCGGTAATTTGCGCGGTAAATGGTATTTGCTGTGGTGGTGGATTAGAGATAGCTTTGTCTTGTGACTTAATTATCTGCTCAGAAAATGCTACGTTTGCATTACCCGAAATTCGTTCAGGAACTGTTGCTGATGCAGCCTCTATAAAGCTTCCAAAAAGAATACCTTATCATGTTGCTATGGACCTTTTGTTGACAGGGCGATGGTTTAATGCCCAAGAGGCAATGTCGTATGGATTAATAAAAGAAATAGTTAAATTTGATCAGCTTAGAAAAAAAGCATGGAACTTGGCCGAGATTTTAGCAAGTGGACCACCTCTAGTTTATGCAGCCATAAAAGAAATTGTGCGTGAAGCAGAGGATTTAAAATTTCAAGATGCCTTAAACAGAATAACCAAGAGGCAATTTAAAACTGTTGATCATTTATATTCGAGTGAGGATCAAATTGAGGGTGCAAAAGCATTTGCTGAAAAACGAGATCCAAAGTGGAAAGGAAAATAATTTATTAGTTTCAACTTAAGTAGTGGCAATTGGAGAAGAATATTTATTCTAAAAAGGGGGGAAGTATGAAAGATAGGTATCAAGTCGTTATAATTGGCGGCGGCGTTGTTGGCGTTTCTGTTCTATATCACCTAGCGAAAAATGGTTGGACTGATTCTGTTGTTCTAGAGAGATCCGTTTTAGCTGCAGGTTCTAGTTGGCATGCTGCCGGGGGGGTACACGCACTGAATGCTGACCCAAACATGTCAGCTTTGCAGGGATATACCCTAGATTTACTTTCAAAAATTCAAGAAGAAAGCGGTCAGGACATTGGATTGCATATGACTGGAGGTATAACAATTGCGAGCACTCCTGATCGGTGGGAATGGCTTCAATCAGCATATAGAACATATCAAACTATAGGCATAGAAGACGTTTATCTTATGACTCCAGAGGAGATAAAAAACAAATGTCCGATAATGGATATTAAAGGAGTCTTGGGTGGGCTGTGGGCTGATAGAGAGGGCTATGTTGATACAACAGGCACTGTTTGGGCATATGCCAAAGCTGCAAAAAAATATGGAGCTGAAGTAATTGAGAATAATAAGGTAAATGAATTAAAACAGAGAGTTGACGGTTGTTGGGAAGTACACACCGAAAAAGGAATGATAGTTGCTGAGCATGTCGTGAATGCAGGTGGGCTTTGGGCAAAGCAAGTAGGAAAGATGGCAGGATTGAATTTGCCTATTTCTCCTTTAAAACATCATTACTTGGTAACGGAAAGTATTCCTACAATTGAAGCAATGGATTTCGAAGTCCCTATGACTGTAGACCTTGAGGGTTTTACGTATATGAGACAGTGGGACAAAGGTATTTTAGTTGGAATTTATGAAATTGATCACGAGCATTGGGCTATTGATGGAGCGCCTTGGGATTTTGGGATGGAGTTATTTAAAGAAGACTTTGATCGAATAGAAAATGAATTGGCTCTCTCTTTTGAAAGGTATCCAGACCTAAAAAATGTTGGGATAAAAAATTGGGTAAATGGAGCGTTCACTTTTTCTCCAGATGGGAACCCTCTTGTAGGACCCGTGAGAGGAGTGAAAAACTACTGGCTTGCTTGTGGTGTCATGGCAGGCTTTCTTCAGGGAGGTGGCGTTGGAAAAACACTAGCTGAGTGGATGATCTTTGGAGAAACCGAAGCTGATCCATGGTCGATGGACATTGCTCGTTATGGTGATTTTGCTTCCAATAGAGAGTATATAAAACAAACAACAGGTCAATTCTACAGCAGGCGGTTTGTTATGAGCTACCCTAATGAGCAGCTGCCAGCAGGCAGAGATCTAAAAAGAACATCCGTTTGGGAAGTTCAAAAAAATAATGGGGCAATATTTGGTAACAGTTGGGGCCTCGAGATACCATTATTGTTTGGACCAAAAAATTTCAAAGAAACACCAAGTTTAAAACGATCAAATGCTTTTGAAATTGTAAAAAAAGAACACCTTAATGTGAGAGAAAATGCTGGGATATTAGATAGTTCTGGGTTTAGTCGATTTGAAATTAAGGGACCAGGTGCTGAGATGTGGCTCAATCAATTATTAGCTACTGATATACCGAGCAACAATAAAGTCAAGCTTGCGGTAATGTTAGGGCACGATGGAAGATTAAAGGGAGATCTAACATGCTTCAACTGGGGAAATAATGTTTTTTGGATTATGGGAAGCTATTATCTAAGAGAGTGGCATTTGAGATGGTTTCATGATCATTTACCAGGTGGAACAAAAAGTATTCACTCAGATGGTGAGGTTTCACTTGTAGATATAAGTGATAATATTGGCGGCTACGCAATTTCAGGTCCAAATTCTAGAAAATTGCTTGAAAGATTAACAAACTTCGACGTATCAAACGAGAATTTAAAGTTCATGTCATGTAATGAAATCGACATTGGACTAATTAAGACAAAAATCGCACGATTGTCAGTTGCAGGTGAACTTGGTTACGAGATAAATTGTCATGCTTTAGAATTGAACGCTCTACGAGAATTACTTATTTCAAAAGGAAATGACCTTGGTGTCCAAGAATATGGCTATTATGCTCTTAACACTCTAAGGCTAGAAAAAAGTTTTGGCATTTGGAATAGCGAATTCATGCAAGCCTACACACCAGGCGAAACAGGACTAAATCGATGGATATCCAGAGGCAAAAATGTGGAGTTTGTAGGGAAGACACCGGCTTTAAAAGAATTATTGGAAGGGAAAAAAGCACTCCAAAAAACTTTAATTACTTTAGAAATTAAAGATGCAGAGATGGAGGCAAATGGATATGAACCTATATGGTCTAAAAATAATAAACGAATTGGCATGACAACATCAGGTGGGTACGGCTATAAAGTTGATAAATCATTAGCAATGGCTTTTGTTGAACCCGAGTTTTCCAAACCAGGCATAGAACTTAAAACCCATATAGTAGGAAAAGAGAAGAGTTGTGTGGTGCTTGGTAATAGTCCTTGGGATCCTGACGGATCGAGAATGAGATCATAGCACATGTTATACTGGTATCTGCTTACTATTTTTTACCTCTTTCAAAGATATGCTTGAGGACATACCAGTAAATTGGATCTCCGATATTAATTGCTGCTGAAAGGCGTCATATTCCTCAATACTCTTTGCAATGATTTTTAACAAGTAGTCTGCGCTCGATCCAGTCAACCGATGTACTTCTAAAATGTTGTTGTAACGCATCACAACTTTCTCGAACTCGGCATACCAATCTGAGTTATGGTTACTCACTGAGATAGAGAGAAAAACCGTGACAGCGTAACCTACCTTTTCTTGGTCAACAAGTGATACTTTGTATTTAATTACACCCTGTTCTTCCAGCTTTTTGATCCGATTCCAGCAAGGAGTTGATGAAATACCTACTCTCTTTGCGATTTCGGATAAAGGTAGATCTGCATTTACTTGCAGTAGGGTTAAAAGTTTTCTATCAATGTCATCCATTCTTCTTTTATTCCAAATAATAGAAATATTTTCTAAATAATAGGCAAAAATAAAATAAATTAGAGTTTTTTGCAAATATTTGTTCATATTTAAGAAAATTTTTCTTATTGTCCAGAAAAATCTAGCGGGGTGAAATATGTCTGATTATACAAATGCCGAAACTTTGGTTCTACACGGTGGACAATATAGGAGCGATTCTAACACAAATGCTGTAGCTGTTCCTATATATCAAACAACTAGCTATCAATTCAACAATACAGAACATGCAGCTAATCTGTTTGCTCTAAAAGAACTGGGCAATATCTATACGCGTATAATGAATCCAACAAACGCAGTTCTTGAAGAAAGAGTTGCTTCGATAGAAGGGGGAGCTGCAGCACTTGCTCTATCCTCAGGTTCTTCAGCAACTGCTTTAGCAATTCAAAATTTATGCAGTGCAGGAGATAATATTGTTTCTTCTCCTCACCTCTATGGTGGAACTTGGAACTTATTTGTTAACACTTTTAAGCAGTTCGGCATTGAGGTTCGCTTTGCCGATCCCGAAAAACCTGAAACATTTGGGGAGCTTGTAGATGAAAAAACTAGAGCTTTTTTTGGAGAAACAGTTCCAAATCCTAAACTGAAAGTTTTTCCAATTGAAGAAGTTGCTAGTATAGGTAGAGAATTGGGCATACCTTTAATTATAGATAATACGGTTTCTCCACTAACGTGTCGGCCAATCGAACATGGTGCAGCAATTGTCATACATTCACTCACAAAGTATATAGGTGGGCATGGTAATTCTATAGGCGGAATTATAGTTGATAGCGGGAACTTTGACTGGACGGCAAATCCCAGAAGGCAGCCATTATTTAACCAACCAGATGAAAGCTATCATGGAGCTGTTTGGGGACAATTGGTGCCTGAAGCATTAGGTGCGCCCATCGCTTTCGCTGTCAGAGCCAGAGTGGTTCTGTTACGGGACCTAGGTTCAGCAGTATCTCCAATGAACTCATTTAATATAATTCAAGGACTTGAGACACTCCCATTACGTTTTAAAGCACATCAGGAAAATGCAGAAAAGTTGGCTAACTATCTTTTGAAGCACAAAGCAGTGCAACAAGTCATTTATCCATCTCTTTTTGAAGGTAAAGATAAGACAACTGCTGATAAGTATCTGAAAACTGGTTATGGCCCTATTGTTGGAATGGTTTTACGTGGAGGTGCCGACGCGGGTAAGGAATTTATTGATAATCTTAAGATGGTTTATCATGTTGCTAATATTGGTGACACACGAACATTAGCTATTCACCCTTCATCAACCACCCATTCCCAACTATCTCTGCAAGATCAATTTAAAGCAGGCGTTACTCCAGGATATATCAGGCTGGCAGTAGGTATTGAACATATAGATGATATAATAACGGATATAGATCAAGCACTTCAAATTGCAGATAAAAAGTAACCTTCCAAAATGTATCTATAAATTAGCCTTGATCGTCTTTCAGAGGCTAAGTTTTTGCTAGCTGATGGGGCTACCGAAACTAATTTGTTTCTTAAAGGGCTATTGACAGGAGATACTCCAGAACTTTGGAATTTAAAGCAGTCAAAGAAAATTGCCGAACTTCATATAGATTTTCTTGAGGCAGAACCTCAGTTAATTCTACAAATTCTTTTGGAGGCTCAAGTTGTCGCTTGAAATTACATAATGAGGGAAAGAGAGTTAGAGAAATAAATTTTGCAGCCGGAGCAAAAATAATTGGTGGTTGTTGTGGTGCAACGCCTCGACATTTTCGAGAGATGCGAAACACCAAAAAAACGCCTGTTTCGATAAGATATTCCGCAGATGAGCATTTTTCAAAACTAGGACGGCCGTGGCAAGAGACTGATAAAAGTAAAAAGAGAATTAAAAAAGGTCTATTTTGAAGAGGAGAAGGTCATAAATCTTCTATAGCAATTCCCTACTTATTAGGCTATTGATTTTTAAACTATGTATCGCTAATAACAAGGCAACAAAAATAGTTTCTTGTAAAAAATGTTAAAGATTTCTGAACTAATTAAAAACGTTCCAAAGGAGTACATCAGCGAACTAACAGTTTTGGAGGATTGTGAGATAGATTTCGATTGCCGAAACGCATGCTATATCATTAAAAGTGGAGAACTATTAAGCTACGGGGCGAATAAATTTACACAGCTATTGAAGACTAATGATCCAATAGGTGTAGCGGAAACAATCCTGGGACGAGAAAATGAACTTAAGTATAGGCGCTATAAAAAAGTTGATCTCTACAGCTTGGCTGGTGATCCAGTAAGAAGTCAAATTAATAGCGCGGGGGCGCTTGCAAAATCCATCATTAAATACAGCTTAAGAAGAATTTTTCAAGTTTCGGATGATGATAAAGCACCTCTCCTTTTTGAAGAAAAATTTCTTTTAAAAAATGAGAAAGATACAAAGCTTAGAAAGTTTGAAGAGGGTACATGGATTTTCAGAAGTGGTTTCTCAAACAATAGAATGTATTTTCTGGAAAAAGGAAGCGTGCAGTTATTTACAAAAAATAATAGAGAATTAGCTACTTTAACAATGGGCACATGCTTTGGGGAAAGTACATTGATAAGAGGCAAAAAACATAATAACAGTGCGTTTGCCTTAGAAAACTGTCTTATCAGAACAATTGATGAAGATTTAATTGAAAAAAATTTGAAAAGTGAAAAACCTCTAGTTCAGCTTATTTTATATTTGGTTCTTAGGCGCGCTGAGTTTATGAACTCGTTAAGAATGGCTGATGATTTTTCCAAAAAATAAATCTCATAAACAATGCTTTTATAGGCACTCTGTTTTTATTTTCCATCTGTAAGTGATTTTACTTATTTAACACAATAAATAAAAAATATTTTACTACGCAAATGCTAATCCAAGGTTATTTTAGACGCATCATGCCTATTGTATTATACAACTCTTTTAAAGGATTTTAATAGATTGTATCGTTTATAAATGATGTCCTTTTTAAAATACTAGACCACATTCTCTTTTTTAAATATATTTAAAGCCTGAAATATGTTTAGTTACTTATATTGACTGGGGTATAAGATGCGAATAAATTTGGTCTGGGAACAGTATGATGTACTGGTTGTAGGTTCGGGCGGCTCTGGATCAAATGCTGCGGAAACTGCTTCAGAAATGGGGGCATCAGTTTTATTGGTGACCAAAGACCCCCTAAGTGCATCTGACACAAAAATTTCTGAAGGTATTGCAACTGTTAGGGCGTCTGGGTCGGCAGACGATAGTGAAGACGCTTTATCAGAAAATTTACAATTAGCAGGTGGTGATCTTCCAGACGTTAATATAACGTCTGCTTTTGCAAAAGACAGTCAAAGGGCCTATGACAAAGTAAGAGCCAACGGCCTAAGGCCTAAAATTTCTGGAATTACAAAAAATCCTGACCCTCTTCCTCTTCCGATGGGTGGACATACAAAGAGGAGAAGTGTCGGACATAAAAATAGTGGTGTCGCATTTGGCCATGCAAATTGGAACTCAATAGTAAAAGATACAAAAATTGATTATAAAGAGGATTGTTGGTTAATCGATATCATAACTGAAAATAAAAAAGAAAACACAAAATCAATTGTTGGAGCACTTATCTATGATGCTCAGAAAGGCAAACTATTAGCGGTTATGTGTGCTTCTATAATTGTCGCGTCTGGAGGACTCTCAACATTATATTTTCCAAAAACCGATACAATGAGAGGAAATACTGGTGATAGCTATGCCATTGCTGCTCGCGCTGGTGCTGAATTAGTAGATATGGAACAGATACAGTTCTTACCGTTTTGCCTCACATCTCCCCCTGCTTTTGAGGGATTATTGGGAGGTGAACCAGTTACTGCGAGCTATTTAGGTGTATTAAGAGATAAGAATAAAAAAGTGATTTTGGATGGCGTATATTTAAGAACACGAGCGGAATGTTCTGCAGCAATAATGAAAGCCGTTGAAGATGGAAGAGGGACAAAGAATGGTGGCGCATATCTGGATATGACAGCTAACAAAAAAGCTCCGAAATCAGGCAAATACTTTATGAGTTTTCTAAAAGGAAGTTTGCCGTCAGCCTATAATAATGTAAGACAGGCAATGAGTAAGAAAGAGTCTCAATGTGAAGACTTATGGGAGGTCAGACCCAGTGCACACTATATGATGGGAGGAATAAGGGTAGATGAGAATTGTTGCTCTATAGGTGGACCAAAAGGTTTAAAACAACATGGAATATCGGGATTATTTGCTGCGGGTCAGGCAATGGGCGGACTTTTTGGTGCTAACAGACTTGGGTCTACCTCTTTAACAGAGGGAGCTGTTTTTGGACAGCGCGCCGGAAAGAATGCGGCTATTCACTCAAGAAATATATCTGGAATGAACAGTTTAAATAAAAGATTATTTATTGAGAAAGCTGAAAGAGTTAATTCGCTAATTGGACAAAAAGGTCATTTACACGCATCAAGAATTAAGCTCACTGTCCAAAAAGAATGTTGGGAAAACTTAGGACCAATTAGAGATGAGGAAAGGCTTAATAAAACTAAATTATTCATTAGTAAAACAAAAAAAAAGCTGAAAAATATCAGTATTTCAAACAGTGTTAAATGGAATCAGGGTTTAATTGAGTACTTTGAGCTCGAAAACATGCTTGATACTGCGGAACTAATGGCTACCGCAGCACTAGAAAGGGATGGGAGTCTAGGAGGCCACGTTAGAGCTGACCGTCCCAATATCTCACTTTTTTCCAAGCCGTATTCAACAATTGTAAAATTTTTTGGTGCTGGAGTTAATGTTACCCGATTACCAAGGAAACAAACTGAGTTTAAAAAACTAATTAAGTTTAAGTTAGAAGAACAAAAAAAGTTCTTGGGAGCAAGGATTTTAAGACTTATGCCTATGAGTTTAAAGGATAGCGTGCTCGAAAGACGCTACAAAAAAATCATGAATATTCAAAAGTCTTCAATTGCTGTTTCACCAGGAAGTAATGAGGCAGCAGTGGGAGACCAAAAAATACTATGACTGTTAGACGCACTGAGGATAAAAAATATCTTAATGTCACCATCGTTACCCATTCAGAGGGTAAAGATATGCCAGTCGACTTCAAATATCAAAAGAGACATGAGAGAGAAAAGCCCATGGCACTTGATGTTTTGCTTCAAGCACAAGAAACAAAAATTCCTGACCTTGCTTTTAGGTATGGGTGTCGGGCAAGAAACTGCGGGGTTTGCACTATAGATATCAATGGATTGCCTAGAATAGCGTGTCGTTCTGTAGTAAGAGAAAATGATGAATTAAGAGCGATGTCAACACTGCCAGTAATAACCGATTTAGTGGTGAGAAGAGATCAGATATCTAGGCAACTTAGAGGTAAGATTTATAGAAGCTCAGGGGGAAATGATCTTAATGTTGATGCATCCGACGATTATCATGAACTTACATCCTGCATAGAGTGCTATGCTTGTCTTCATAATTGTCCGTTGCATGAAAAAAATAGAGTTGATTCAGAGGAAAGGTACGAGTACGGAAATCCTTTTTCATTATTAAAGCTACAAACTATTGTAATGGATCCAGTCTCGAGTAACTCGCAAAAAAATGATGCTATAACTCAAGCCGTAAACCTCGGTTTAGATACTTGTTTAGATTGTCCAGGATGCAAATGTGGTATAGGCATTGATCTAAAGGGAAAGGTGGTTGATCCACTAATAAAAGAAGCAAAGAAAAGAGAGAATAACTAATCTTGATTTTAAAAAAAGCTTGGAAAACCTTACAAAAACTCTTCAATTTTAACAAGCAAATCTGGGAAGTCCTCAGCTATTAAATCATGCTGAGAATTTGGAATTGGATCTGGTGGTCCCTGCTCTCCCCATTCATCTGGTCGTTTAACAAAGGCTGTTTTATAACCTACGCGTTTTGCTGCGTCTAAATCAAAATTGTGGCAAGCAACCATCATGCACTGCTCAGGCTTAAGTTGAAGGTGCCGACTCACAGTACTGTATGCTTCTGGTAAAAGTTTATATTTTTTTATGCCTTCACAAGAAAATACTGCATCCCAACTAAGAGAGTTTTTTCGTGCGGTGTCAATTATTATCCGATAACTAAGTATAGTAAATGAACATACCAACAACTTTTTTTTCAATTTCGGGAGCGTATCTGGAAAATCTTCCCAACACTTTAGATTATGAACGGTTTCGTAAGCAATATATTGAATGTCTTCCTTTGTAAAATTCGTTAAATTGTTTTCCTTAATTAATTCTTCTAAAATAAATCTATGAGCATCGTCAAAATTATATTTTGGTGGCTCATTTTCGCCTAAATTGAGCATTGCATTTAGGCTTCTTCTTCTTAATTCATTACCCAGAGAAGCCCAATCTTTTTTATAATTATATTTATCACCAACGATCTTTAATGCGTCTCTAAAACCTGAGTGCCAGTCGAGTATAGTTCCGCCAGTATCGAAAGTAAGCGCTTTAATTTTGTTCATTTATTAATCCCTAAAAAACTTCTAATTAATCATTTTGTTACCGGCATATTATTTATAGCTTTGATAATAGCGGTACTAAGTTCACCCGACACAAATTTGTCCAAATCAGATTCATTTTCAAATGAATCAACATACGCCTCCACATCCTTTTTAAGAATACCCATAGTATTATCATTTTCGAAGTTTTCTTTAAACCATTCTATATCGGCCCTGTTTGTACCAAACCAGGTTTGTCCAGAAGAAGTGTCAATAGTCTTGAACAAAGCATCTATATCAAGCTCAAACTTTTGAGCCTGGTGCAAAACATGCCTAACAGATACAACAGAACTTGCGGCAATAAAATTATTAAGCACTTTTACCATCATACCTGATCCATAATTTCCAATACGATTTACTCGGGTACCCATCAATCCTAAGAGAGGCTTAATATAATTGAAAAAAACTTTTTCACATCCAACCATAAAAGTCAGTCTTGCTTCATTAGCGGCGATTGTTGCTCCAGACATGGGGGCATCAATAATCGTGATGTTTTTGGGCGCCCTACTTTTTAAGCTCATCACAAACTTTGGCGATAGTGTTGATGCAATAATTAGTACCTTACTAGATTGCTGCTCAAATAACCCATTGTTTCCTTGACACAACTCGGCAGTATCTGATGCGTCTCTTACTACGCTAATTATAATATTCCTATCATCGAGAAACTTCTTCTTAGAACTTACAAAGTTTTTTCCTAAGCTTAGTAGTGTTGTCTTTCTTTCAATATCATATCCCCTTGCATCAATATTTTTAGTCAACATTGCATTTAGCATAGGTAAGCCCATATTTCCGCAGCCAGCTAACCCTATTTTCTCTTTTAAAATATCCTTATTGAAGCTTTTTGAGATCATGTTGTTATCATATCAAAAAAAAGCCATAATAAAAACGAAGATGATTTGAAATTAGACGTTTACCGTAGAATAGTCAGAAATGCTTTTATTTGAAGATATATTACGTGCTGAGAAAATAATTTCTAAGCATATAGTTACCACCCCAGTGGTCCAATCTAAGGCTCTATCAGCGGCTATTGGAGAACAAATATATTTGAAACTAGAAAATCAACAAATAACCGGAAGCTTTAAAATAAGGGGTGCAATTAACGCAATATCAAACCTTAACCAAGCACAAAAAAAGGCAGGAGTTGTGACATTGTCCACCGGAAATCATGGCCGGGGCCTAGCTTTTGCTGCTAATTTGATGAAGATAAAATGCATAATATGCATGTCCAAACTTGTTCCTATTAATAAGATTGAGGGAATAAAAGCGCTGGGTGCCGAAGTACGATTAGTAGGAGAAAATCAAGACGAAGCGCAACTAGAAGCAGATAGACTTTCACTTGACGAAGGGATGACCTACGTTTCTCCATTTGACAATATTGATGTAATAGCAGGTCAAGGGACTTTAGGGCTAGAGATTCATCGACAAATTCCTAAACTAAGTTTTGCTTTTGTCCCCCTATCGGGGGGTGGGCTTATCTGTGGAGTGGCCAAGGCCTTAAAAGGCTTGAACCGAAATTTAAAAGTAATTGGCGTTTCGATGGATAGGGGCGCTGCAATGTATGAAGCTCAAAAAGCAGGAAAACCAATTTTTGTTAAAGAAGAGGAAAGTCTTGCTGATGCTCTAACAGGAGGTATTGGTCTTGATAATAAGTACACTTTTCAACTTACAAAACAATTAGTTGATGAAATAGTTCTCGTAAGCGAAAAAGAAATTGCAGATGGAATTCACTATGCCTATTGGCGTGAGTCTCAAATAGTTGAAGGGGCTGGAGCGGTAGCTATAGCATCACTTTTGAATAAAAAGTTTAAACCTTATGGGCCTTCCGTAGCTTTGATGTGTGGAAGAAATATAAATATGGAAAAACATTTCAATTTGATATCTGGAAAGTATTAATTCGCAGTCTGAGAAGTACTTTTTAAACCAACCTATCTTTCAAAGCTACCCTATCAACTTTTTTTGCTGGGGTCAGTGGTAAATTTTCTAAAATTATAAATTCTGAGGGAACTTTATAGGGTAGCATTGTATCCTCACAATATTTCTTAATGATAGAGATATCTACATCAGTCTTGAGGGTAATGAAGGCAACAGGAGTCTCACCGCTTCGGCTATCCTGTTTCCCAACAACACAAACCGCAGAAATATTTGATTGAGACATTAATTGTTCTTCAATTTCTCGAGGAAATACGTTAAAGCCTTTCACAAATATCACATCTTTTTTTCTATCTGTTATAGATAGAAACCCATTAATATCTAGCATTCCAATATCACCAGTGTAAATAAATCCATCTCTTATAGTTGTTTTAGTTTCCTTAACATTGCCTTCATATTCCATCATCATATGCGGGCCTTTAACTCGAATTTCACCTATCTCACCATAATTCAAAACTTGCCTTCCCGTTTCAATATCGACAATATCAATTACAGTATCAGGAACTGCCTTGCCAGCTGAGCCCAGCTTAGTACCATTTTCAACTGTATTTACTGATATGGGGGCAATTTCCGTCATACCATATCCCTCATAAATTGGTATTCCAGTTTTTTCTTTCCACATTTTATGAACGACCACAGGAAATGGTGCTCCCCCGCCAGGGCATACTCTTAAATGAGGAATTTGATTTTTTTCAAACTTTTCAACAGAGAGTAAAGCTTGATATATAGCTGGGGGACCTCCGCCAAAAACTGTAATCTCTTCACTGTTAAGTTTTTCAACTATAAGTTTTGGATCAAACGCATCTGGTATAAAAACGGTGCCAGACTTTAAGAGTGGGTTTGTCACACCCGTTAAAAACCCATAAATATGTGTGAATGGTGCAACTACCAACCATTTTTCATTTGGAGTAGTTGGCCATCCCCACTCCATTCGATCAACCATGGAAATTATACATTTATGCGAATGATTAATCTGCTTAGGAATTCCTGTTGTACCACCAGAAAACAAAATGGCGCCTACTTCCGTACCTTCACATATAAAATCAGCTTCATCTATACTCGACACTTTTAATTCTAAATAGTCTTCTATCTTCACGATAATGCTTTGGCTTTTTAGGAGTTCTTTATCGGAAATGAGCAGTGATGGCTCTAAATTATCTATCATTTTACCTAAGGCGAGATCTGGTAATGAGTAATTTAGTAATGCAGGCCTATTCCCAGAAATAAGAATAGCAAAGTAAGAGATTAAAAATAAAATAGAGTTTGGAAGAAATATTCCAATTATCTCATTTTTTAAATTTTTATCAGATATCGCATTTGCAAGTTTAATACAAGCAGCAACAAATTGCTGATAAGTAAGTTCGTG
>CACGMO010000001.1 GCA_902574225.1 uncultured Alphaproteobacteria bacterium | reverse complement strand
GTTAAAAATATTACAAACTCTGAAAAGGGAATAATTCTTTTTTGTAGAACGGGCAGAAGAACTACTGCAATTGCGAAAGCATTAGAAAAAACAAATGATTTTCCCAATATTTATAATACTAAAGGAATAAAAGAGTGGCTTTCAAAAGGAAATAAAGTCGTAAAATATTAATAAAATCAGCACTTTACATGTTTATACTAAAGCAATATTAAGCTCGGTACATATGACTAAAACAATTAAGTAGTGAACTTACCTCTTTTTTTGAGGATGCGCTGCCAAAAATATATTTATCTGGTCGAATAATCACCGCTTCTTTTTTGCTTTTAATAATCCAATTTCTTAAAGACCCTTTAGCGACTTTTTTAGTTAGTATGTTTGGATCCATATTAACTTCGGAACACGCATTATTTTCTAAAACTAGTAAAATAAATTTATACCCAAGGGTATCATCGCTTTTTTTACTATCCTCAGTAAATTGTGGAAATAATGTCCCAGATAAAGAACATTTATAAAAAAACCCAGTTTTTAGTCTCGGTTTCGGGAAATCAAATAATCGCATGCTTTGTGACTTTTCAGACTTCATAAGCAAGCCTGGATTGGACATTATCTTGCCTACTTCAGCAGCCAACTTAATAAAAGCAGATACATGCGGAAACCTTTCTGCTTGATAGTTTACTAAATCATCAGCCGACAGTTTATTGCTGGCATATCCTTTTAAACGCCATGCTAAGGCTGCAACGTCACGAATACCAGCACACATACCTTGCCCAAGAAAGGGAGGAGAAAGGTGTGCGCTGTCTCCTGCTAAAATTACCCTATTTTTAAACCATTTCTTCTTAAGTATTGATCTAAAAGTATATAATTGGCTACGCTCGATTTTTGCACTTTTCTTGTCTATCCATTTGCTTAGGAATTTCCATATAGTTTTACTTTTTAAGAACTCGTCTTCATTATCGCTAGCCAATATTTTGACTTCCCATCTCCTTCTTTTTTTATTTATGTAACAACGCGTGACTGGCCTAACCTTATCACAGTGCTGAACAGTGTAATCTGGCAAGTTTTTAATGTTTTGGTATCGATTATCGACTACTAGATCGAGGACTAAAAACTTTTCTTTTAATCCATAATCTTTTACTCCTTGCCCTATAAAGTCGCTCGTATTTGAGTTTGCTCCATCGCAACCAACTAGGTATTTGCTTTGTAGCACAAGCTCTTTTTTTAAACTCTTGCTATATGATGTAACAGTTACTAAATCACTATCTTGGTTTATTTCTTGGGTTTCATACCCCAAAAAGCTAACAAAGTTTTTCTCCTTCTCTGCGTTACTCCTCAAGAGTCTTTCAAGCTGAGGTTGATGAAAATACCAGCTTTTTTGCCAACCATACTCCCCTATGGAGTTTGATCCTTTTCTTTCCATTAAAATATTGTCTTCTTCATCAACAAAATGCATCCCCTTTGTACCAATTCGAGAGATATTAGAAATCTGCTTGCTAAGATTAACCATTTGGAAAATACGCATAACTTCTTCGTCAAAATGTATTGCTCGTGGTAATGGATAAACATCTAAATTTTTATCTATTACCGCAACACTCAATCCTAATTTTGATAGAAATATTGAGAGTAAAGCGCCGACAGGACCGTAACCAATAACGATGCAATCAAAATTCTTTTTCATCATGTATTTTAATTAAATTTCTTCTACCTTTTTATTAGGTACCTTTTCACCATTTTCCATTATATAATAACCAGCATTGTCTATCTCCGCCATTTCACAAAAAATTTCTATTCGGTGCTTATCCGGATCTAAAACGTAAAAACTCCAATTTTCTCCCCACGTTCCATCACCTTTAGATTGATATGCACTATGAAGAACGGGTCCCCTTACAATTTCTAATGACATTTCCTTTGCCCTTTCCAAATACATGTCGAAACTTTTTTTATTTGGACATTCAAATGCATAATGATGAATTCCAGCAGGACCAGAATTAAATATTTTTTCTGGGTAGTCTCTCTTTGGATCATGCGTTAGCACAAGATCATGATGTTGCTTACCAAGTCTCATAAACGCCATTTCGAAGGGTATGGCAGAATTTTCATTGGCATAATGCCTTTCTGAGAGCTTTAATCCCAGAAAGTCTCTATAAAACTTTAGAGAAACATCAACATTACTAACTTCTAAAGATACATGTTGACACTTTATGACCTTCAACGAGTCCACTATTTCTTCATTTTTCATTACAAAACCTCCAAATTACTTCACCCAAAAAGCCGAATTAAAAACAAGCTTATACTAGGAAAGATAAACAGTATGCCGACCCTAATAAGGTCGCTTATTAAAAATGGCAAAACTCCAATAAAGGTATCTGAAATTGGAACATTTTTTGCCATTTTATTAATTATAAAAACATTCAAGCCCACTGGTGGGGTTATTAGCCCCACTTCAACCACAATAAGAGTAAGGATACCAAACCAGATTGCAACCTCTTCAATACTCATTCCAAAATCTAACTCAATAATGATGGGGAAAAAAACAGGTATAGTTAGTAGTATCATAGCTAAGCTATCCATAAGACAACCTAAAAGAATGTATAGAACTAATATGCAAAATACGACTAGATATGGAGAGAGCTCATTGCTAATAACAAATGTTGCCAATTCATTAGTTATTTGCGTAAGTGCGATAAAAGAATTAAAGAACTCAGCCCCTAATAATACTAAAAAAATCATAGCGGACGTGACAGCTGTATCCTTAATAACATCAATTAAATCACTAAAATTGAAGCCTTTTGTAAAGAGTGCCATAATACCTGTACCGGCTGCACCTATTGAAGCACCCTCTGTTGGTGTAAACCACCCAAGATAAATACCTCCAATTACAAGAAAAAATATAACAAGTATTTGCCACACTTGCCCAAATAAATTAAGTCTTTGCCTCCATCCCACATAGTTTGTGGGTGGACCCGAATCTGGTTTTATCCTTACGAAAATAGCTATTGCTATCAGATATCCAATTGCAGCTAAGATACCTGGCACAAAGGCTGCTAAAAACATTTTTGCAATATTTTGTTCGGTTAAAATTGAATAGATTATCAATATAACTGATGGTGGTATCAAAATACCTAACGTTCCACCAGCGGCCAAAGCCCCAGTGCTTAAAGAACCAGAATAACCCATTCTACGTAGCTCAGGAAGAGCCACACGACCCATGGTAGCGGCTGTAGCAAGAGATGAACCACATATGGCGCCAAAACCAGCACATGCACCGACTGCTGCCATAGCCACCCCACCTCGTCTGTGTCCAAGGCAAGCACCAGCAAACCGAAATAGCGACTCACTCATTCCCGCCTTAGAGGCAAAGTTTCCCATCAGTAAAAATAGAGGAATAACAGTGAATGAATAATTAGAAAAAAGATGCCATGCACTTGTCTTTACTTGGGACATAATAGGCAACCAACCAGCGATAAAAATTGTTCCTGAACAGCCAACGACCAACATTGCTAAACCAATAGGAACCCTCACAGCCAATAAAGAAAAAAGAATTGGGAAAGCTATTATGCCGAGGTAGAGTCTATCCATGATAAATATTTTCTATTTTAGAGCAGATTTGAAAAATATTATTGATGTATAAAGGCAAGTTATCGATAGAATACCAAAAGAAATAACCGCAGGAACAAATGGAATCCAAACAGGAATTTGAAGTAACATCGTTTGTTCATTGTACTTGAACATGTCTAAGGCTCCATAAACCATCCTCCATGTAAAAAAAGAAGATACTAAAAAAAATAAAAAAGCACCCAGCCCATTTAAGCAGTCTTTAATTTTGTCAGAGAGGTTTATTGTAAAAAAATCTACAATAACGTTGCCATTCTTAAATTGACAAAGCGGCAAAAATGAAAACATTGCAACGGCACATCCCATTTCAACAAGTTCAAAATCTCCTGTAAGAGGCTTTCCAAACATTGTTCTACCTGCGATAGAAATGAAATTTATAAGTACTATTACAACAAGTACTATACCTCCACAAATCGCTAAATATGTTACAATCTTAAGTAAAAAGCGCCCAAAAATATCGTTTGGGCGCTCTGTTTCTTCAAGAACTAACAAAGTATTTTTACTTGTCATATTTTGCGATTAAGTCTTTCGCAGTTTTAACAAGCATTGCACCATCTAGGCCGCGATCATTAGCTGATTTAATCCAATCCTTCTCAAGGCCTTCACCAGCTGCCTTCATTTCTGCAAGAGGACCTCCTGATAGAGAGTGTATTGTTCCGCCAGCATCTAATGCTAACTTCCTAGCTGGAACTTCGAAACCGTCCCAAAGTTGTCCAGCAAGTTTTGCCAGAGCGAGACCAGCATTATTATCAATAACCTTTTTATGCTCATCACTTAAGGACTCATATTTCGCTTTATTCATCAAGAACAAAAACGGGGTTGTGTATAATCCTCTGGATCCCGAAACTGTAGTATGTGCTTTTGTAAGCTCATGAAGTTTGAAAGACGGCATAATTTCCCAAGGCACAACCATGCCATCGATCACACCCTTTGATAGTGCTCCAGCCACCGCAGGGACAGGCATTCCTACCGGCGTTGCTCCTAAGCCTTCTAACATTTTGGTTATCACTCTTGTAGGACCACGCATCTTCATACCATTTAAATCAGCTGCAGACTTAATAACCTTTTCTTTAGTATGAATTTTTCCTGGAGCATGACAAAATACGGCTAAAACCTTATAGTCTTTAAGGTCAGAGGCAGCTACAGTATCTACGTATTCTTGTAGTGCTTGAGATGTCGCCTCAGCAGATGCAGGCATAAACGGTAATTCAAACGCTTCTAAGTGTGGAAATCTTCCCGGTGTATAACCAGCAACAGTCCAAACGATGTCTACTACACCGTCTCTTACTTGATCAACAAGTTGAGGTGGTTTTCCACCAAGCTGCATCGCAGGATATATTTCAACTTTTATTTCTCCATTTGACTCCGCTAATACCTTTTCACTCCACGGCTTAACAAACTTTGCGTTAGAATTTGCAGGCATTGGTGGAAATGAATGGAACTTTAGCACCACTTCTCCTGCGTATGCAGATAATGAAAGAAACATTACAGTAGCAGATGCGACTAAAAATCTTAAAAATAATTTCATTAAACTTCCTCCCCAGTTGTTAATAATTTTTAAATTTATATTAACTATACACTCTAAAAACTAAATATCTCGTTATTATTTAATAAATTTGATAAATAATGAAGATTATTCTTTTCATAGATTGCGGATACTAATTTATCAGGTCGAAGTAAAAGAACACTATTCTCTGGCACCCTTGTCTCCATTTTTTCTAAAAGGTTATTAAAATCTCGAACAACCTCATGCTTACTCGGGAAAATCATGCATGATTGATTCAATACAATAACAACCTTACAAGTTTTTGAAAAATTATTAAGATCTTTCTCCAGACTGATGTAAGTCTCATGGTTTTTTATATAACAAACTAAAGAAAACTTGTTACCCAAAACCTCATCCAAGTTAGACAAAATTCCAGCCTTATCTTGCACTAAGGGTTGTGGAAATAGCGTTCCAATTAATTTCTTATCATCCCTTGTCTCTTTCCCATGAAAAAAAATAAGTCCCGTTTTTAATTTAGGTTTGGGCCGATATTTCATTTGAGACATATAACTAAGCAGTGTTTTATTTAACTTCATTAGCCTAAAAAAAGATGCATTAAAAAAAGAATACAAGCTGTTTTTTGGCATCATTATTTTACCCATTCGTATCGCCAAATCAATTAGGGCCCAGCAATGTTCTTTTCTTTCCAGAAAATAGGTTTCCAGTATATTGCTTGATTGTGGCATTTTAATAGCTAACGCTAATTTCCAACCCAAGTTCCCTACATCTCTAATTCCGCTATTCATTCCCTGCCCAGCAAACGGCGGAGACAAATGCGCTGCATCACCTGCAATAAATACAGATTTTTTTTTCCAATCTGAACCGATCAATGCATGAAATTGATATACTTGTGATCTTCTAATCTTTGCTTGACCATCTACTCCGACATTTCCTATAAGCTTTCTTATGAAATCTTCACTTAATTTTTTATATCCCTCTCCATCATTTAGTTTAAACTCATATCTCCTTATATCATTGGGCCCAGGCAAAGTTATGGATGGACGTTCAGGGTTACAATAAACTTGCGTATGCCTAAAAAAATTTTTTGTATTATATATATCAACAACTAACCATTTTTGATGAAAAGTGCTACCTCTCATTACCACGCCAATAAGGTCTCTAACAGTTGATTGTCCACCATCACAACCTACGAGATACCGTCCTAAAATGCTTTTTTTTATCCCTTTGCTATCCTCAAAATTCGCAATAACACGGTTAGTCTCGTTTTTTATAGAAATTAGTGTATGCGAAAAATGAATGTTGATGTTTTTTTTACCCTCTAGATGTTTCCTCAATGTACTTTCAAAGGTCGGTTGATCAAAAGCATTTCGTTTAAAAAAGCCATTTTCACATGAATTCGGTTCAACTTTCAAAAATAGCTTTCCCTTGGCATCGTAGTAATGAGACCCATAATTTTGAGCAACATTCTTTAACACCGCTTTATGCAATGAAAAGCTCTGAAGAATTCGGAGTGACTCATCATCTATAGAAACCGCTCGTGGTTCTTTGACAGTACTTTTATTCTTTTCAAAAATACCAACCTTAATGCCATAGCTGGCAAGCAAGCCAGCTAAAACGAGACCGGAAGGACCCATACCAACAATAATTACATCAAAATTTTTCGTCACAATAATTTGAGAAGCATTTAAAGGATAATATTTTCGTCGAGCACCGGGTTAACTAGCTTACCAACTTCCGAAATTTCAACTTCTACAATATCACCATTTTTCATATATAAAGGTGGATCTCGCCTATCCCCAACTCCACCAGGCGTTCCCGTGACAATAATGTCTCCTGCGACTAAAGGAGTAAAAGAAGAGATATAGGAGATTATCTCAGGTATCTTGAAAATCAATTGATCGAGCTTTGCTTCTTGCATAACCTCGCCATTTAATATTGTTTTAATAGTTAAGCTTTGGTAATTTTTTATTGACGATGCTAATTTTAAAAATGGTCCACAACCGCCTGTTTTTGAAAAGTTTTTTCCTGGAACAAACTGACTTGTATGTCTCTGGTAATCCCTTATAGATACATCGTTATAACAAGTATATCCTGCAATGCTTTGCAAAGCTTCTTCTGAAGAGATGTTTTTACCACCTTTTCCAATTACAACAGCCAACTCACCTTCAAAGTCCACTCTATCAGACAAGGTAGGCTTAATTACCGCTTCTCGATGTGCCACTTGGCTTTCTGCAAATCTAGTAAAAATAGTGGGATACTGAACCTCTGGTCTTTCTGTTTCTTTTCTATGCTTTTCATAGTTCAGACCAATACAAAAAATCTTTCCTGGATCTGGTATAACAGGTAGGAATGTTATATCAGCAGGTTCATAGGCTGTGGCATTAGCTAAATAGCTATCTAATTCTTGTATATTATCTGGGATACTTCCAAAATGAATAGCTTCCTTCAAGCTTGAAGAACCCCCAGCTAATTGATAGGTTAGGTCAAAAATTTTACCTTGATGGAAAACTCCAAAACAGGTTTCACCTAGTCTAATAAAACTTGCATATTTCATAAATTTCCTCCTTTAGGAGCGCATTATTGCATTACCCCATAAATTTAACGTTTTTGGTTCATGAGGCCATTTTTTAGTTTGCCTATCATGAACAATTTCTAACTCAGCAGAAATCTCAATTTTATTCCCGTCAAGATCTTCTATAAATGCAAAAAGATTATTCCCCGGGCCATGACGACCTGGCCCCCAAATCAATTGAATATCTTGCTTGGAAAAATGATCACACCAATTTTTAATCCATTCCCATGTTCCTGCTTCAAAACTATAATGATCTAAGCCCGTTTTGTTGCTTAAAAAACATGCAACGGTGTGATGCTCTTGGTTTGACCTCATAAAGCAAGTTGTGAGCTGACCCCTTTTATTAATAACTTTATCTGAAATTTTAAATCCAAGTTTGTTTACATAAAAATCGACGAAATCGTCTAAGTTTTCTGAGGTGAAAGTGATATGCTGTAGAGGAGCATAGAGATTCGAAATTTTATCCTTTTTATTTTTGGAAAGTCCAAAATAAATTTTATTGCCGTCGCAGTCAAAAATATAGAAATTATCATGAATAAATAGAGAATTATCATCTTGGAATGTATCTATGCCCTTTTCCATGAAATTTCTTTTTAAGACTTTGAAAGAGTGGCTATCTTGACAGGCAAAACTTACAAATCCCAGGCAATTTTGTTTATTGCTCAATATAAGAACTTTCCTTCTAGCCCCGGATAAAACCCAACCACCTTTTACTGGTTTCCTTTCTATAGATAAGGCTTTTTCATAAAACTTAGCTAATTCCAAAGGACGGGTAGTGTTCAAAGCAATATGGTGTAGGTAGGCATTAGAGTTAAAAGCAGCGTAATACATGATTAACCTTAATAAGATAAGAACACATAATCCAACGATATTTTATTTTTAATTTACCTTATTTCAACCTATATTACCATGATGATTGATCCGTGTATCATATGTGTTGCAATTACAGGCTCTGTCCCTACAAAAAAAGATAACCCTGCAGTGCCAATAAGCATATCGGAACAGATAGAAAGTACTCAAGAATGCTTTGAGTTAGGCGCTAGCATAGCCCATTGTCATGTTCGTAATGATGATGGGACACCTAGCATAGACCCTGATAAATATAGAAGATTGAAAGAGGGTATCGAAAAATATTGTCCTGGTATGATCATCCAACTTTCTACAGGTGGTCGCTCAGGCCATGGTTTTGACCGAGGAAAAATGCTTAGCCTAAGACCAGACATGGCTTCGTTAACTGTTGGCTCAAATAATTTTCCCACAAGAGTTTATGAGAACCCTCCAGATCTTGTTGAGTGGCTCGCAGAAGAAATGATTAAAAATTCTGTTAAACCTGAAATAGAGATATTTGATTTATCTCATATTCATCAAGCAGCTAGTTTAGCTAAACAGAATAAATTACAAGGAAATTTGTATATTCAATTTGTTATGGGGGTAAAAAATGCTATGCCAGCAGATTTTGATGTTTTTGAATATTATATAAAGACAGTTAATAGACTTTTGCCAAAAGCTTTATGGTGTGGTGCAGGGATTGGAAAAAATCAGAAGATTTTAAATGAATGGTGTATTAAATTGGGGGGACACGTTAGAACTGGATTGGAAGACAACATCAGAATTGATAAAGAGACATTGGCGCCTTCAAACGCTAGCTTAGTAAAGATTGTTAAAGAAATTTGCGAACAGTACAATAGACCTATCGCCTCTTGGAAAAAAGCACGTGAAATTTTAGAGTTAGGATAAGTTATGGCCAAGTTATTTTTCAACTATTCAACTATGAATGCAGGAAAATCAACAATTCTATTACAAGCCGCGCATAACTATGAGGAAAGGGGTATGGTGCCCTACCTTTTAACAGCAGAAATTGATAATAGATCTGGTGAAGGGAAAATAGCTAGCAGGATAGGAATAGAGAAGCAAGCTGATACATTCAACGACAGACTTAACTTGTATAACCTATTGAAATCAAAACAAAAAAGCTCTCCAATTGCATGTGTTTTAATTGATGAAGCTCAATTCTTAACTAAAGAGCAAGTTTGGCAACTTGCAAGAGCTGTTGATGACCTCTTTCTACCGGTTTTGTGTTACGGACTTAGGGTTGACTTTCAGGGTAATTTATTTCCAGGGTCTTCTGCGCTACTTGGCTTAGCAGATGAGTTAAAGGAAATAAAGACAATATGCCATTGTGGGAAAAAAGCTACTATGGTGGTTAGGAAATCGACTAACAACAAACCCATTAGAGATGGATCTCAAATACAGATTGGAGGAAATGATTTATATGAGTCCCTATGCCGAATCCACTGGCGCCAGCTAATGGAGAGTTAGACAAATTTATGTTATTACGACTCATTGGCACTCAGCTGGCGAAGTATCTGACTAAGGATCAAATATGTGAAGATCATTACTTCAGGATTAGTATCGATGATATAAAATCTGCTTTAGAACCGGGTGATGTAGTTTTAGTCGAAGGACAGAGTCGGGTAAGCAATTCAATTCATTACCAGTTCTAATTGGTCTCATGCTGCAATCTTTATTGGCAAAGCAGGGTCTTTAAGTCACTGTTCGATTGAAGTTACGGCAGTTGATGGATGCATATTAAAGATATTGACGTTTATATGCATCATAATCTTTGGATATGTAGACCGGTATTCTTAAACAATAAAAAAAGAAAAATTCTAATTAACTATTTAACTAAAAAAATAGGTTCAAAATATGATTTAAAAAACATCATAAACTTAATTCGCTATATTTTTGCGACTCCGCAAGTTCCAAAAAAGCTGAGAAAGAATTAAATTGGAATTGGTGCTGGAGATCCAACAAAAGCTATTTGTTCTACTCTAATCCCAGAAGCTTTCAAGGAAATACACCACCCGATTCTTCCATTTAAAGATAAGCTCGAGTCAATAGTATTGCGCAATCCTACTTATTGCTTACCGAAAGATTTTGATATTTCTCCTTTCTTTCAAATTATAAAAACGTCCCCACAAAAATTTCATTAAATTTTTGTCTCTCTTCTCCATCCCATATCAATTCAAGTTTTATATCGCTTTCTTTCAACTCAGAGGATTTCACTAACTGATTTTTATAAAGCCACTTAATTTTTTCCGTCTCAGTTACATCTAAAACAATATTTTCTTTTATTATTTGTCTATACAATTTATTTTCAATTCCTTGAAAAAGATTCTCTAGACCCTGTTTTTTTTTTGCAGAAATAGAAAAAATTTTGTCCTTTTCCAGTCCTTTTAAAAAGGGTGGAAACCTTTGATGCATACTAATGTCAATTTTATTATGCACTTCAATAATCCTATTTTTATCTCCAATATCTACATCCAATGCCTCTAAAGTATTATAGACCACTTCCGCATTTTTATCTGCGAATTCGTCTGATACATCTACCACATGAACAATAAGGTCTGAAAACGCTATTTCTTCGAGCGTTGCTCTAAAAGCGATCACTAACGAAGTAGGTAGATCTCTAATAAAGCCAACGGTATCAGAAATTATATACTCTTTTTTGTGTGATCCACACTTTTTTAAATAAGGATCAAGAGTTGAAAATAGCCTGTTTTCTGCTTTTGTTTTTTTGTTTGGAAAAGCATTGAATAGCGTTGATTTTCCAGCGTTTGTATATCCTACAAAGGAAACCAAAGGTATACTATTTTTTAATCTTTGGTTTCTTTGCACATTTCTTGTCTTTCTTACTTTGCTGATAGATTTTCTAATGTTAACTATTTTAGATGATAAACTTCTTCTATCAGATTCAATCTGCGTTTCTCCAGGACCACCAAGAAATCCTTTCCCCCCTCTCTGTCTTTCTAAATGAGTCCAACTTCTTACCAAACGTGATTTTTGGTGCAAGAGGTGTGCGAGTTCTACTTGAAGCATCCCCTCTTTCGATTGAGCTCTACTCCCAAAAATCTCTAAAACCAGACCAGTTCTGTCAAGAACTTTGGAAATAAGCTTTTTTTCAAGATTTCTTTGTTGAACAGGAGACAAAGGATTATCTATTAAAACAAGTCCAATATCATTATCTGCAACGTAATTTCTGATATTATTTAAGTGTCCCTTCGATAAAAAAAAAGCCGGGTGACTTTTAGTTAAACGTATAACGGATTTTCTTTTGATACTTAAAGCGCTTAATGATCGAGCTAATTGAAAAAATTCATCATCTTTAAAATAGTTATTCTGTTGGCCCTGAAGAATTACAGAAATAACATAAGTACGCAATTTCTAGCTTCTACTCTTCTTCACTGTCTTCACCTAATAGATCAATAGGAAGCGAAGGCATAATAGTTGAAATAGCATGTTTATAGACCAGCTGTACGGTTCCTTCTCTTCTCAAAAGAACAGAAAAATTATCAAACCAAGTAATAACCCCTTGAAGCTTAACCCCATTTACCAAAAAAAGTGTTACAGGATTTCTACTTTTTCTTACAGAGTTAAGAAATGTATCTTGCAAACTTGATTGTGATGACGCCATTTTCCAGTGCCCCCGATTGTTAATATTAAGGTTAGCACTTTTTTAAAAAAAGTCTACGCCCACTTGAAACAAATTTTCTACCTTATTTATGTCGTCTCTTAAACAGAACACTGTTAATACAGCTCCTGTTTCAAATCTAGTATTACCTCTAGGCACTAAGACTTCAGTATCTTTCTTTAATAAACCGACTAAGGAGTCTTTAGGCCAATCTACGTCTTTCAAAGTTTTACCTGCAATAGGTGAAGATTCTAGCACACGAAACTCCAAAACTTCGGCTTCACCATCACCTACAGAATATACAGACCTAACCATTCCGTGCCTTATATTACGTAAAATTGATGAGACCGTAATCGACTTAGGGCTAATATAAGAATCTATACCCATCGTTGCGATCATTTTATCCAATGACGGGTCATTAATTAGCGCCATCGTAAACTTGCAACCAAAAGCTTTTGCTTTTGAACATGCAATTAAATTAGTTTTATCATCATCAGTTAGAGCAACAAAGAAATCAGATAGTGCAACATTGGCCTCGTCCAGGGTCTCAGTATCAAGACCATCTCCGTTCAAAACAACCGTCTTCTCCAGCAATTCAGCCGCATCGACTGCCCTATCTTTTGATTTCTCTATAACCTTAACATTTATACCCTCGTTTTTCTTATTTTCTAACATTTTAGCTAAGTTTTGTCCTATAGCTCCCATTCCTAAGATTACGATTGACTTACCAATAAAGCTTTTTTTATCAAAAATCTCAATCGTCCGATTGAGATCTTTTTTGTCACTAAAAACATAAATATTATCATGCGGTTGTAATTCATCTTCAGGATTTGGAACAAAAAGATTACTGCCTCTTCTAATTCCAACTACAATAGCATTCAAAGTAGAAAAAAGCTCGGACAACTGCCTTAAAGGGGTTGATAACACAGCGCACTCTTCTTTTAAAGTAAGCCCAATCAAGACAGCAGACCCGTCTAAAAATTCTGTCGCTTCAAAAGCAACAGGAACCTCTAACCGTTTTAATAAACCTTCTGCAATCTCCCTCTCGGGAGATATTATCTCATCTATTGGAAGATGATCAGATCGATAATAGCTAGAATAATTTTCCTCAAGATAAAAGTTTGATCTGATCCTCGCAATTTTTCTTGGGATAGAAAATATAGAATGAGCAATTTGGCATGTAACCATATTAACTTCATCAGACAGTGTGGCAGCGATAATCATATCTGCATCATGTGCTCCAGCGCGTTCCAAAACGTTTGGATAAGAAGCATAGCCACAGACAGCAGAAACATCTAGCTCATCAACTACTTTTTTAATTAGGTCTGACGACTTATCAATAACTATTACGTCCATTCTTTCGTCAGCAAGATGCTTTGCTATTTGCAATCCAACTTGACCGGCACCACAAACTATAATTTTCATAATTTTTCCTTTATTAGTTTGTTATTTCTCTTTTAATGTGCTTTCTATATTCAGTAGTTTCATTTTTCTGTGAAGTGCAGACCTTTCCATTCCAACGTAACTTGCGGTCTTTGACACATTTCCACCAAACTTGCTTATTTGGTACTTTAAGTAAGCTCTTTCAAATTCTTCTCTTGCTGATCTAAGGGATTTATCTGCAAAAAACTCGCTATTAAAGTCCAATACATTTCCGTGGAAATTATTTTTTTCAGTATCTATAAACTCAAAAACATCATCAGGATTAACAACGGTTTTACTAGCACCTAAAATAAGTGCTCTTTCGATAGTATTTTTTAACTGCCTAATATTACCTGGCCAGCTCATATTTTGTAATTTTCTAATAGCAGCTTCTGTCAATTTTTTATTTGGTAATCCTTCATTTTTAGCTAACCAATCAATAAAATGAGTGGCCAATAATGGAATATCAAGAATTCTCTCTTCAAGAGATGGAATTCTTATCGGCACCACATTAAACCTATGAAAAAGCTCTTCTTTAAAGTTGCCATCGTCTATCTCTTTGGTTAGATCCTTTGAAGTGGAAGAAATTATTCTGCAATTTACTCTGACAACATTTTTACCACCAACCCTAAAAAAAACTTGATCAACAAGAATTCTTAATATTTTTGCTTGCGTACCAATAGGCAGATCTGCAACTTCATCAAAAAACAATGTTCCTCCATGAGCTTGCTCAAAAAGACCTGGGTTAATTTTTCCTTCAATTTCTTGACCAAAGAAGAGCTCCTCCATTTTTTCAGATTGGATCGATGCGCATGCAACAGTTAAAAACCTATTATTTGCACGTTGCGAGTTTTGATGTATATATCTTGCAGCAATTTCTTTTCCAGACCCTGACGGGCCCGAAATAAGTATTCGTCCATTCGATTTAATCAATTTATCCAGCTTTTGTTTTAATATTTTGAAAGCACCTGTTCCACCAACCATACGACTTTCATTTATTTCTTTATTTTGTAAGGAAAAAACTTCTTTTCTTAAACGTGATGCTTCTAAAGCTCTATTAATGACAAGTAGAAGTTGATCAATATTGAATGGCTTTTCAATAAAGTCGTATGCGCCTTGTTTTACAGCTGCAACAGCTATTTCTATATTTCCATGCCCAGATATCACAACTACAGGACACAAAGGATTATTTTGCCTTACTGATTTAAGGATTTCAATACCATCCATTTCACTATCTTTGAGCCAAATATCTAATATAATTAGTTCTGGCTCCCCATTATTAATGTAATCGATTGCAGACGTTGAGTTGTATGCCAACTTTACTGTATGACCCGCTTCAAATAAGATCTGGCTGATTAAATCTCTGATATCTTTTTCATCATCAACTACGAGTATATAACTCATTTTATCCGCTCTCCTGTGAGGTTTGATTTTGGATCAATTTTTAGTTTTTGCGAGTTAATTGTAGGTAAGATGATTTTTGCCTCAGCTCCAAAATGATCGCTACCTTTCATTTTACGGCCTGGCAAAAGAAATAAGCTGCCTAAATGATCTTCGATAATCCGCTTTACTATTGATAACCCCAATCCGGTACCCTCTTTTTTTATCGTCACGTATGGTTCGAATAATCGATTAACATTTTTAGGCAATCCTATCCCGTTATCCAAAATGGTTACACAAACTTCATCATTTTGAGTTTGGATATCTACTTCTACTTGACCATAAGACTTAATTTCATCAATCAATTTATTTTCTTTTGCAGAATTTATTGATTCAATAGAGTTTTTTATAAGATTTAAAAATGCTTGATTGAGCAATTGACCATCTCCCAAAATTAGAATGGAGTCATCACTCTTTTTAAACTTAAAAATAACATCTTTATGAGCAACTTTTTGCAATAAGATAGCACTCTCCGTAAGCTTACATAAGTCAAGCTCTACTTTTTTAGGCAATGGTAATCTAGAAAAGTTACTGAACTCGGTTACCAAACGACTTAAGCTTTCCGTTTGTCTAATAATCATATTTGCATACTCCGAGGCTGAGAGTTTATCCTTTTCACTCAAACTAAAAAAATACTTTTTTAATCTTTCTGCAGCCAACTTTATGGGTGTCAGGGGATTTTTTACTTCATGAGCGACCTTTCTAGCTACATCTCCCCACGCGGCAGAACGCTGTGCTGCAACCAAATCGGTCAGGTCATCGAATGTAAAAACATAACCCTCTAGCAGGCCTTTATCAGATTTTATTATCGAAATTTTCAAAAATATCTTTTCTTTTATATTCTCCCTAAGGATTTCAACTTCTTCCTCTAACGACCCGCTATCCAGAAACGTGACCTTATTAAATAGGGGTGTGAATTCTGGCACAACATTATTTAAAACCTCATTCAAGCCTTCATTCTCAGATAATCCAAGTATTTTTTCAGCAGCCACGTTAATGACTTTTATCGTTCCATCAGCATCTATTCCTATTATTCCACCTGAAGCACCATCAAGAACAGCTTCAAATTGTCGCTTTTGTTCTTCCGTTTTACTATTGATTGATAAAAGTGAGTCTCTTTGCTTTTTAATTTGCCTTGTCATTTTATTAAAAACTTTACCGAGAATAGCGACCTCATCTTTGCCTTTTTCTTCAGAAACCTCTACGGTAAGGTCTCCGTCCGCAACTTTTGCGACGGCAGCAACCAAATTGCTCACTGGTTTTGTTAACCTCTCAGCAATCCATAAAGCGAACCATACGGCTGATAGAATTAGTACGATCGAAAAACCTAAATAAAGCTGACCAAACTCAAAAAGCATTTGGCCTCTCTCCTTTTCAATCTTATCATAGAGTATCACAGTCTCTTTTGTTTGATCTAATAAAGATAAAACCTCTCCATCCACGTTTCTAGTTACGTAAAGCAATCGGTCAGGGAATGCTTCCATAAACACGATGGCTCTAAATTCATTGTTTTCAAGATCCTCAATTACTGCAATTCCTTCATTTTTTGCAACAAGCACATCATAATCTGTCACTGGCTTAAAATCGAACAAGTAGCTTCTCTCGCCTCTGACCTTGAGTATTCCTGAATAATTAATTAAAAAAGATTTTGATATTCCTTCTTGTTGATTCACATTAAGGATCTTTCGAAGATCACCATCACTTAAAAAAGGTCTAAATTGCTTCTCAGTATTTAACACTTTTGACAACCAAAATGCATCATTTTTCAGACTTTGCGTATGTTCCATCTTATATGTCCTAGCAGACTCCAACGAATTTCCTACTACCCTCTGAACTTTTTCTGAAAACCAGTCCTCTAGCCCAAAATTTAGGGATATAGTTGCAAAGACAGCTACAATTATTGCAGGAGATAATGCGAGAATCGAAAAAACTGAGGTAATTCTAAGATGGAGTGTAGACCCGCCTCTTCCAGCCCTTTGGTGCACAAATACTTTTGAGACTTTGAGCAAGATTAAAATCCCTACAATAAATATATATAAAAAATCTAATACAATTATTGCCGACAATAGTTCTGGTCTTGATGACTCCTCGATTATACTGAAGGCTAAAAAAGTAATAATTGACAATAGTGGCCCAAGAAAAACAACAATAAATGTTGCCGAATTAGAGAATAAAACTTTGTCTAAAATATTACTAAAAAAGTATTTATTTTTAACAGTATTTACAATCTGTCTGCTCATTTGTTGTAAATTTACATCATTTTTTTACCACGTGTAACAACTAAATCATAGTCTTTAATTTTTTTTCTCAATGTATTTCTATTTATTCCTAGTAAATTAGCCGCTTTTATTTGATTGCCGTCACACAAAGCAAGTGTCAAGTTTATTAAAGGTACTTCTACTTCCTTTAAAATCGTTTGATATAAGCCTGGAGCAGGCAAGCTATCTCCAAGTGATCGAAAATAATGGGATAAATGCATTTCAAGAGACTTTGATATTCTTGATCCCTCTAGTGGGTTTAAATCAGATTCTTCGGGTGTAATCATTGCAAGCTCATACTTCGTTATTTTCTCATCTATAGTGTCAGTATTTGACACTAATGAAAGTCGGCCAATAAAATTTTTTAATTCCCTAACATTCCCTGACCACTTTTTCTTTTTAATAAGTTCTACCGCACCTTTAGTAAGCGATTTAGTCTCATTATCATTATTTGAAAACTCTTTTAAAAAATGTCTAGCAAGCTCTGGGATATCTCCCAGCCTTTCCTCAAGTAGCGGGATCACGAGTGAAACTTCATTTAGTCTATAATATAAGTCTTCACGAAATCTGCCATTTTCAATAGCTTCTTTAAGATCTTGTCTTGAAGAACTTATGATTTTTAAGTCTTTATACCCTTTTTTCGAAGTTTCTTTCTTATTTATCACAGAAAGAATAAAGTTTTGAACCTCAATATTCGCATTACTTATTTCATCCAAAAACAAAGTTCCAACGATTATATCACTTTGACCTTCAAAATTTTCTGAGAAAATATCTTGTAATTCCTTTAACGACATAAGCGAAAGATCGACGCTTAAAAAACTCTTGTCTTTTCTAGTTCCAAAATCATGCAGAATCTTTGCAATTAAATTTTTTCCAGTCCCTGATTTACCTTCAATTAAAATATTAAAATCCGTGTCGATCACTTTTGACAAAATACGATAAATATTTTGCATCACAGGCGAACTACCAACTATCGGCAAATTATCTTCCAAATGACTATTATCTTTTATCAAGTTGCTTTTCAAAGTTGACGAGGGGTTTGACCTCAACTTAATTGCTGTATTCACGGATGAAATTAGATCTTTTAAATCAAATGGTTTAGGCAAATATTGATAAGCACCAAATTGATTTGCCCGCATTGCAGTATTAAGATTATTTTTTGCAGACATTACAATTATTGGCATATCAGGTCTTTTCCTTTTAATTCTCGGTAAAAGCTCTAAAGTATCTCCATCAGGCATCATAACATCTGTTACTAGAACCTCACCCTCACCATCTTCAAGCCAACGCCATAAAGTACTTAGAGTACCTGTTGCTCTTACTTTACAACCAGCTCGCGATAATGCTTGAGCCAATATCATTCTCAGCGATCTATCATCATCTGCAATTATTACATTTCCTTCCACTAGTGCATCCTTTCAGATAAGGAGATATCGCAAGCCGGAAGATAAATATTAAAACATGCTCCTTCGGACATATCGTCTAGTTCAACAAAGCCACCATGTTCAGATATTATCTTAGCGACTAGAGGTAGCCCAAGGCCGGATCCACCCATTTTTGTTGTGCTAAATGGATCAAATATATCGGATACAATATTCTTTGATACACCTGGTCCATTATCAGAAAAGGTTATCATTAACTGTAGCTTTTTATTTTTTTTCCCAATTGCACCTAGAGCTAATCCAGAATAGAAAGAGGTCTTTATAGTTATTCGCCCACCCTTTTTGCCAACAGCTTCACAAGAATTTTTAATTAGGTTATGAAAAGCCTGGGTGAGCAATTCAAAGTCCCCATTTACGTTCGGAATAGAAGGGTCATAATTTTCTTCAAAGGATACGTGTGAACCGTAGCCCTGTGATGCACTCCTTTTAACTTTGTCAATTACATCATGAATATTTAATACGTCAAAATCCAGCCTATTGATTTCTCCCAAAAGTTGAACCCTATCAACAATGCTCTCAATTCTCTTAGCTTCCTCAAGAATGATTTGCGTTAAAGCTTTCTTGTTTTTTACATTTGAACTTTCAAGTAATTGTGCCGCACCAATAATACTCGCAAGTGGATTTTTGATCTCATGAGATAACACTGATCCCATAGCACTAACCGATTTAATAGAACTCTGATTTAATAAAGCCTGCTCCATCTTACCCTTGAGGCGTTTTGGATGAAAGAAAATTAAATTACTAATACCAGTTTCAACACTTACTGCGTACATATCAAAAACTTGATTTCCCTTATTTTTCCAATTTATTGGTACATCGAACTTTACAATTGCGGATGAATTACTGCTTATTTTATCAAGCACTTCGAAAACGGCACTATTTGGACCAATGAAGCTACTCAGCTTTTTGCCTACTAAACGATAAAGAGAGGTCTCACAATATTGCTGAGATAAAGGGTTAGCTAACTTAATTTCATTTTTAACATTTAATACAAATGCTGGATATGGTACAGATTCCCATAAGTCTCTAAAATCCATTCTAGTGCTCAGGCCATAATATCATAACATAAATAAAAGCGTAATTATTATTGCAATTATTAAGGTTATCAATTTAAACTTGAACTACGCTAATTACAATAAATTCTTTATGGAAAAAAAAATTACAGGTGCATTAATTGTTGCTGCAGGAAAAGGGGTAAGATCAAAATCAATAGTTCCAAAACAATATCTACATTTTGGGCATAAGTATGTTTTAGAAAAAAATATTGAGAATTTTTTAGACGAACCTCTGATAGACTTTGTCGTTGTGGTTATAAATAAAGATCACTTAGATTTTTATGAGAAAGCCATAGCTAAAATTAAAAACCCAAAACTATTATCAAAATGTTTTGGAGGTAAAACAAGGTCTCAGTCTGTTAAGAATGGTCTTAAAGCGATATCAGAGATAGGTTGTAAAAAAATACTTATTCAAGATGGGGCAAGACCTTTCACCAGCAATGAAATTATAAAAAATTGTATAAAAGGTCTAGATAATTTCGATGTCGTTTTCCCTGCAATAAAGATTCCAGATACTCTTTACGTAGAAGTAAAAGAAAATAATCAAAGTACAATTGATTCTCTTGTTCTCAATCGCGACTCTCTTATCAGAGCGCAAACACCTCAAGCATTTCACTTTGACTATATCTATCGAACACATATGAATTGCGATCAACAACATACGGATGATGTTAACTTAGCTCTCATTGACAAAAAAAAAATCGATATTGTTTCCGGCAGCGAGTATAATTTTAAAATTACAACTCCAGAGGATATTAAAATAGCAGAGAAACTTTTTTTAAATGTTTAGAATAGGTACTGGATTTGATGTTCACGCATTCGAACCAGGAAATAAAATATATTTGTGTGGAGTTGAAATACCCTTCGATAGAAGTCTAGCTGGACATTCAGACGCTGATGTAGCTCTCCACGCCCTCACTGATGCAATATTAGGCGCTTCAGCTCTTGGCGATATAGGGCTACATTTCCCTGATACAGATGAAAAATGGGAAAAAGCGGATTCCATAATTTTTTTAAACTGGTCTCTCAAAAAAGCTAAACAAAGAAATCTTAAATTGTCTAATATTGACTTAACCATTATATGTGAAAAACCTAAAATAAATAGTGTTAGGGAGCAGCTAATAGCTAATCTCTCTAAAATCTGCTCACTGGAACGAGATAAAATTAATGTGAAAGCAACAACCACAGAAGGATTGGGGTTCACAGGACGAGAGGAAGGGATTGCATCAATATGTTCGGTTCTACTATATGAGACTAGCTAGATTAATAGTAACTTTTTTTTATATTGGATATGTGAAAATAGCACCAGGATCGATTGCAAGCTTAGTTACTACATTGATCTTTTATTTATTTGCTAAGTATTTAAGTTCTTACTTATTTATAATTATTATTTTGATAACCATTATTTTGGCATTTTTTGCTGTTAGCGTCTATACCTATAAGTTATCAGAAAAAGATCGAAGTGAGATTGTGATAGATGAGGTTATCGGACAATCAATTGCTTTACTGCCTTTATTACTTTTTGAGCAAACTAATCCCCCACAATTATTTATGTGTATAATCGCATTGCTTTTTTTTAGGTTTTTTGACATTGTCAAACCTTATCCGATAAATAAGTTTGATAAAATGAATAGTACTTTTGGTGTAATATTTGACGATATTTTAGCAGGCATCTTCTCTGCACTTTTATTAACATTTGCATTGAGTTTTTAAATGCTAAAATCTCAAAAATTATCTAAAGAACTCTTAGAATCTTGCTTGCAAAAAAGTATAAAATTAATAACTGCTGAAAGCTGCACGGGTGGACTATTAAGTGCAAATATTACGGGAATAGCTGGGTCTTCAGCTGTTTTTTCATATGGCATCATTTGCTATTCAAATGAGTCAAAAAGAAAATTTTTAAACGTAGATGTTAAAACCTTAAAGTCCCATGGTGCAGTGAGTTTTGAAACAGTAAGAGAAATGTTAGCTGGTTTATGCAAGCAGGCGGTATCAAAAACTTTAACTATAGCAATATCGGGAGTTGCTGGACCAAGTGGATCAGAGTCTAAACCAGTTGGTTTGGTTTTTATTGGAGTTAAACTATCGTCTTATGACACTGAGGTAGTTACTGAACATAACTTTGGAAATATTGATAGAAATAAAATACAACAAAAAAGTGTGAATGAAGCACTTAAAATGAGCCTTGATATTTTAAAAAATGTTTAAGAACTTACTCCTTAGCTCTATTTTCAAAAGCCTCGATAACATTTAATGCAACTTTTTCAAAACTAAGTGAAACTAACCTCTCTTTTATGAATGAAGTGAACGATACCTCTAAAGAGAAAATAACTTTACAAAAATTGTCCTTTTCAATAAATGACCACTCGGCGTTTAAAGATTTAAATGGCTTAGTGTCACCAGAAATTGAAATAGCATTCAATTTCCGGTCTACCACTACCTTTGTTTCAAAATTTTCGATAGTGAATTTGAAGTCTATTGATAGGCACGCAGAAAAGTGCTCTTGCTCCGCCGTACCAGACTTCTCATAAATATCGACATTTGAACAAAAAGGGATAAAGTCTGAGTATGATTTTACATCAGCTACTACATTGAGTAGATCACTAGCTCTACAATCATATACGTTTTTTGTTAACGTTTTTTTGAGCATCCAAGACTTTTCTTCTAGCTTCTTTTAATAGTATAAAATCATCATCAGCATGAAAAGACGATCTGGTTAACGGCGTTGATGAGACTAGCAAGAACCCTTTTCCAAGTGCCAATTTTTTATAATGTTCAAATGTCTCAGGTGGTACAAATTCTTTGACTGGAAAATGCTTGGGCGTTGGTTGTAAATATTGACCAATAGTTAAAAAATCTACCTTCGCTGCTCTTAAGTCATCCATTAGTTGACCAACTTCAATTCTTGTCTCACCCATCCCTACCATTATGCCAGATTTCGTGAAGATTGACTGATCTTCTTCTTTTACCCTACTTAAAAGTCTTAATGAAGTGAAATATCTAGCTCCAGGCCGCACCACTGGATAAAGGCTTGGTACGGTTTCTAAGTTGTGATTAAATACATCCGGTTCAGAGTTCAAAATCGGAACTATTACTGCATCATCACATTTCAAAAAATCTGGTGTTAAAATTTCAATAGTCGTCGATGGAGAATACCTTTTAATAGCTTCTATTGTTTTAACGTAGTGCTGTGCTCCACCATCTGGAAGATCGTCTCTATCGACACTAGTAATGACTACATGTCTAAGATTCATTTTCTGAACTGAAAGCCCTATTCGCTCTGGCTCCAACATATCAAGCTTGAAGGGCATGCCTGTTTTGACGTTACAAAATGCGCAGCCTCTTGTGCATATGTCTCCCATTATTAAAAACGTCGCATGGCCCCTAGACCAACATTCTCCGATATTAGGGCAACTAGCCTCTTCACAGATTGTTTTAAGATTATTTTGTTTAACAAGCTTCCTTGTTTCTTTAAAGCCTTCAGAAAATGGAGCTTTTACCTTTATCCATGAAGGTTTTTTTGGCATAGGTACGGATTGGTTTTTAAGCTTTTCTGGGTGTCTTATTTCAAATCTTTTATTCATCTTTATCCAATATTATATATGTAGTTCTCTATCAGATGCTTTTAAAACACTTTCATGAATTGCTTCTGATAGCGTAGGGTGAGGAAAAATAGTATTCTCAACATTTTCCTTTATAATCTCAGCCTCCTTAGCCAAAGCATAATTATGAATTAATTCGGTAACACCCATTCCAACCATATGCACGCCCAAAAACTCCCCAGTATCTTTCTGAATTATGGTCTTAACAAAACCATCTTCATATCCCATAGCCATCGCTTTACCATTGGCACTAAAAGGAAACATTCCGATCTTGAAATCAAAACCATTTTCAATCGCTTCCTTTTCAGTAAGGCCAATACTAGCTACTTCTGGATCGCAATAAGTACAAGATGGAATTCGATCTTTTTTTATAGGGTGTACGTTCATCCCAGCGATTTGTTCAGCGACGGAAATACCTTCATGACTTGCCTTATGAGCAAGCCAAGGAGGGCTTGCTACATCACCGATAGCATAAATATTATCTACATTTGTTTTACAATATTCGTCAACTACAATACTTCCATTTGAACAATTGATATTTATATTTTCAAGATTTAGATTTTCTATATTTCCAATAATCCCTATAGCTAAAATAGCCTTTTCAAACTCCAATGAAAGCGTTTTGTTTTCGCTTTTCAATTCAGCCTCGAATAAACTTCCTTTTTCTTTCAGAGATAAAAGTGAGTGATTTTTATAAACCTTAATTCCCCGCTTTAAAAACTGTTTTTCTACAAAGTTTGATACTTCCAAGTCTTCATTTGGAAGAATAGTCGGTTTTGATTCTAATAGTGAAACATCTGAACCCATTTGTGAGAAAAAACTAGCAAATTCTACACCAATCGCGCCTGAACCAACGACAAGGAGCTTACTAGGTATCTTATCAACTTGAAGAGCCTCTTTATAGAACCAAATATTGCTAGAATTAGGAACTCCACTGATTTCACGCGGTCTTCCACCAGTTGCAATACATATATTTTTACTGGTTATTTCTTTAATCGAGTTATCTTTGGATTTAATTTGAATAGATTTAGATGATTTGAATGAAGCTTCCCCAAGGAAAATTTCAACCTTGTTTTTTTTTAGAAGGTATTCGACGCCAGAAGATAATTTTTTAGCAATGGAACGAGATCTTTTAACGACCTCGCGTATATCTATGTCTCCCAATTTGCTTTTTATACCGTACTTTTCAGAACCCTTTATAATTTTGAGAACCTCAGCCGATCTTAAAAATGACTTTGTGGGAATACATCCCCAATTGAGGCATATACCTCCCAGAGCTTCCCTTTCAATGACAGCAACTTTTAGCCCTAATTGAGCGCCTCTAATTGCAGCCACATAACCTCCTGGCCCTGAACCAATTATTACCAAATCGAAATTCATTAATACCCCCGACTTACTATATAACACCTAAAGTATAAATTTAAATTAAAACTTCACGGAAACAAGAGACAACAATCTCCATACGAAAAAAGCCTATATTTTTTTTCTATTGCCAATTCATATAGCTCATTGGCTTTTTTGATACCTAAAAAGGCATTTACAAGTATGAAAAGGGTGGATTTGGGCATATGAAAATTGGTAAATAAACCTGAGCATACTTTAAAATCGTGACCTGGCTTAATAAAGGTGTCAATAGATCCATTAAATGCCTGAAAGCCGTTATCGACAAAAATAGAACTCTCTAGCACTCTCATCACCGTTGTACCAACGGCAATTAATTTTCCTCCCCTTTTCAGCGTCTCGCGTATTTGTGATGCAGCATTTTCGTCAACACTAGCAAATTCAGAATGCATTTTGTGTTTATCTATGTTCTTCTCGCGGATTGGTAAAAAAGTTCCTCCACTAACATGCAAGGTTATAAAGCAATAGGGTATATTTTTTCTCTTCAAGCGAAGTAGATAATCGTCTGGAAAATGCAAAGATGCTGTTGGCGCGGCAACTGACCCATCAATTTCAGCAAAAGGAGTTTGATAGCTTTTAAAATCTGCTTTTTTGTGTTCGCGTTTTTTAATTATATACGGTGGTAAAGGCATATCCCCTATCTCTTTTAAGCAAGTTATTAAATTTTTCTCACCAGACTCAAAATTCATTACACATTGTGCAAAGTTAATTGAGACGACCTCAGCAGACAAATCTTTTGAAAAAATTATTCTATCGCCTTTTTTTAGTTTTTTTAATGGTTTACAAAAGGTAGTCCAAACATTCCCATAAATCGCTTTATTTAAAGTAACGTTGACTTTTGGTTTTTTATTTGTTGAGGATGCCCTCTCTCTTTGGCCTGTAAGCCTGCACGGTATGACCCTCGTATTGTTAAAAACCAACAAATCACTTGAAGAAACATATTTTAGAAGGTCACATACTCTTTGATGAGAAAAACTATTTTTTTTAAATACAAGCATATTAGCCTGATCTTTGGCTGCTAAAGGATTCAACGCAACTAATTCATCAGGATAAGAATAGTCATATGAGTCTAAATCACGGATCATCACTTATTACCGTTTTCTTCGATATTAAATATTTTTCTGAATACGCCTGGCGTAAGTATCGACAAAGGGTTTACTAAAACTCTTGGGTTGCCTGAGTTGCCCTGAACTTTATATGAAACTCCGAATACACCTTCACCTTTTTCTCCTCCTAAGACCTTCCCTATTAATGGAATAGCTTTTACCACTCCGTTTATTATGTATACTGGGGAAACAAGGCCATTTACGTTTATTGTATTCTGCTCTTTTCCATATCGTTCGTATCCAGCCATTGTAAGTCCGAGTGATGGGCCAACTGCCACACCATCATTTAGGGTTAGCTCACCATCCTTATAATCAAATGACCCTTCTATTTTAGTAAACAGCAGTCCATTTCCATTTAGATTGTCAAGCAATCCTATAATACTAGCAGATGAAATAATCTGAGCTAGAACAGGAGCGTTCTTTATTCTAAATTCTTCAATTTGCAAAGATCCCGACATTTTGCCTCTATTCTTGTAAAAAATCGATGCCTTAAATAAACCACCGTAACCGTTTTCATAGTATTTCCCTCTTCTTAAAAACTCACCAGCATCGTTTCCTGAAATAATCAAAGTTATTCCATTATGCTTATGTGGACTGATAGTGATTTCGAGATTTGATTTCGATGAAGATTTTGCCTTAGCATATCCTCTAAGCCCTTCAAAAGATCGGATTTCTCCCTTAAGAGAGTCTAAAAATTTGTTTTTTTTAAAAGTTACAAAAATATCGCTAAAAATAAAGTCAAGAGGTATCTTCTTTTTCTTGAAGCTTAAGCGCATTAAAAACTCTAAGCTAATAGTTCCTTTATTGGTCTTAAATTGATTATACTCACCAAATCTTTGAAAAGTTGCGTTTTTTATTCGAATATCAGGCGTCGTAATGTTTGAATAATTTACTTTTTTAATTTCAAAAATCGATTTATGTGAAGCAGTTCCTGACACTAAAACATCATTTTGAGAGTACTCAAACAAAGATCTATTCTCTTTGATAAAATCTAATTTCAAGTGACCATATTTGCCTTTCGATTTTTTTAGACCAATGGCTGGGACATAAACATCTGCTTTTGTGAGGTCAATTCTGCTTCGAAATAAAAAATTATCGTCTTTTTCTGTAGTAGAAAAAGTTAGTTTCAGAGGACCATTGACATTAAAAGTTGAGAACTCTGGAAAAAGCGTCTTGGAATTAAGGTTATCAAAAACTACAATAAGACTGCTAGCTTTTTCTTTACTGTAAATATTGGATAGCCAATTATTGATAGAACCAGTGATTTTTCTATTGTTAGTTGCCATCACTACGTCAAAAAAAATCGTATTCCCAACACCCTTGAGATTGAGTGCAGCCAAGTTAATCGAATTCTGAGCACTGACAGGAATTAATAAATCATCAATATTAAGCTCAAACATATTTTCTTCAGGACTGAAAAACTTTTCAATCTCTTTAAATTCAATTGCTTTTGAGTATGTAAATGACAGTTCCTTCTCTCCCTGAGAACGAGCAAAAGAATTTAGCCATGTTAAATCAGTTTTTATCTTCGGTACCAGGGAAATAAGACCACTAAGTTTTGACCTAAAAGACAAGGTGATCTCCTTCTTATCCTCAATATTCCCGTTTGAGCTAAATTCTACTTTAACATCACTATATGAATTTATACGTGGCTCTATCTTGGTCACCGAACTAATGGCTGCATAACCTTGCGTTAGATTTCCCTCAAGATCGATACCTTCTAATTCTAACAACGGTTTGTTATTTTCAAAATACACAAGGTTATTGATTTTTCCATCAAACGAATTTAACTCAACATTCCCTACACCAAACTTAAGACGGATTTTAGCATCTGCATTTGACAAACTTATATTTATATTTTTTTCTGTGGAAAAAAAATCTAATAGCCCTCCAAAATTACTAATTCTCATTTTTTGCAACGAATCCAACTTTACAAAAAAGTCAAAAGATGTTTGTTCATTATCTAATAAATCTGAAGATTGTATTATCTCCAAGCTAGCTTTTAAATTAGAAGAATTCTCTCCTAAAATATTTATTTTGGAAATAATTCCTTCTTTCAAAGGGAAAATACCAAAAACTTTAAACTCTTTTGAGAAAACAGAAATGTTTTCATAAGGGACTAAAACTTTTTTAACATTCACCTCAAATGTACGTTCAACAAAATTAAAACTAAAATCAGACGCAAAGAGAGCGTAATCTCCAAATACTAGCTCAATCTTTTTGAATAATAGGTCGTTGCTTTCAAACGACTCCAAAATATTGATACTTGAGTTTAACTTAAATTGATTAGAAGTGTCAGTTGCTTCTAAGTTGAGAGTAGTTGAATTTATATTATAGCTACCCACCAATTTAACTGTATTCCTTTTTTTATCAGAAAAATCCGAGATTTCCGTAAGCCTACCTAAAAATAAACGAAGCACTTTTGGAACATCTTTCAAAGAAATAAAACTGTTATAATCAAATTCTTGCAGATCAACATTAAATACAAGAATATTTTCAGGATTTAATGAAAAATTGACTTTTGCTGCATAAGTCATTTCGTTGCCATTTGGTTTAAACTTCAATATAGCTTTTGCAGTTAATGATTTTTTATCTTTGAAAAGAAAGATCTTTTCGAAATTAAATATTTGATTTTGTAATTTTAGCGTTCCTTTATCGACTAAAATTGAATCTGATTCAATTTTGTTTAGAAAAATGTACATAGACTGAGTTAGGGATTTGAAACTGACACTATTTCCTTTATTAAGGTTTTCACTTAAACTGTCAGGTGCGCGATAATCTATTCTCTTTATAAAGACTTCATCAATAAAACGTGAGCCAAACCAATATTTTAAAAAATCAACTTTTAACTTGATGTCATGCCCAACCAAGTCATGGAAACTAGAAAGTTTACCTTCCTTTAAAGTTATATGAGCACTATTAAAATTATTAAATGTAATTGATATTGATCCATTTGAATAAATATTATTCTCTTCTAAAACTTGCATCATTTTATTTTGAAAATAATTGGATTGTGCCAATTTGTTGAGTGTTGAGTCGGATAGGAAAATTGATGATACTAGAGCACCAGAAAGCAACAGCATTAGTGTTAGCGAAACAAACAAAGAAATACGTCTTCCTGTATTCGAAAAAAAAGTTTTCAAAATATTGATCCCTTGTTTATTTAATTTATTCACTTATATCCTTGATTAGTCGTGAAACATAGCTTCAATATAAACCACATGAATAAGCTAACCTATTAAAAAGTAAGGATATAGACAGATATGGTGAAAGAGATAAGCTTGAATGATAAACTTCCGAGTTTTAGCTTGGAGGCAACAAAGGTAGAAACATGCAGCGATAGTGATTTACTCGGAAAGTGGGCTATTTTGTTCATATACCCTAAAGACAATACTTCCGGATGCACCAGAGAAGCAAGCGACTTTAATGAAAGATATTCCGAGTTTGAATCTGCAGGGGTAAGAATTTTTGGGGTATCCAAAGATACTTTAGCAAGCCATACATCATTTTCCAAAAAGCTTAATTTGCAATTTCCCTTGATATCTGACCCTCAGACACAACTTATTCAGAGTCTTAATGCTTGGAAAGAAAAATCTATGTATGGAAAAAAATACATGGGTGCAGAAAGGTCAACATTCTTAATTGATGAGAGCTTAAGCGTAAAATATATCTGGAGAAAAGTTAAGGTTGACGGACACGTTAACGAGGTATTTGATAAGTATCAAGAATTGATTAGAGATCTATAATTGAAAGAATGCACTTGCTTTTTGGTGAAGGCATACTTTATTAAATCTAAAAAAAGTGATCAAAACTCCTCTCGCCCCTTTTTTGTCCAAAAATCAATTGTATCCAGGAAAAAGATAGTTTAAATTTTCAATTGCGCATAAAAATAAATATTTTAATAGGCGTAATGACTAAACTAAATAAAAATAAACATTAGCAATTTTCTGATTTTTTAATTAACAACCCAATTTGACAAGATAATATCATAAGAGACACAAAAATTATGATTTCTGAGAAAATAGCTAAGACATTCAATCGTAATAATCAAATATAGAGGCACGGATATGTTTAAAAAATCAAAAAAACCCGAAAATAAAGATATGATAGTGGCTCCTGTCCCAGTGCCGCCTAAAGACCCAGATACAGTTTCTCCCAGAAAAGAGCCCACTGGTGTGACCACAGATGATAAGGTTTTTACAAAAGTTCCTCCATCAGTTCTGTCAAGTGATCTGAAAGTAAAGGGAAACCTTCTTACCTCCGGAGATGTTCAGATAGAAGGTATCATAGAAGGTGATATTCAAGCTCACTTGCTTACCGTGGGCGAAACATCCAGGATAAAGGGAGAAATAATAGCAGATGATGTTATTATTAATGGGAATGTGATTGGTTGCGTACGCGGTCTTAAGGTACGTCTTACAAACAAAGCGAGAGTACAAGGTGATATAATACACAAAGCAATAGCGATCGAAAGCGGTGCACATTTTGAGGGTACAGTTCAGCGATCAGATAATCCGTTTGAAAATATACCAGACAAAAAGAAATAACTATCTAGAAGAATCTAAAGATAAGACTGAAGACATAAAACGGTCTAAATCACCATCCAGAATCCTTTGAGTATCGCTACTTTCTTCTCCACTTCTCAAATCCTTAACCATTTGATAAGGGTGAAGAACATAAGATCTAATTTGATTTCCCCAACCTGCTTCACCCTTCTGATTATGACTTTCTTGAATGCTTTCATTCCTTCTACGCATCTCTAATTCATATAATCTAGATTTTAAAGCTGACATGCAATTTGCTCTGTTTTGATGTTGAGATTTTTCAGAACTTGTCACGACGATTCCGGTTGGCAAATGAGTTATTCTAACAGCAGAATCTGTTTTATTTGCATGCTGCCCACCTGGGCCGGAAGATCTAAAGGTATCAATTCTCAGGTCTGAGGGATTAATTTCTATGTCAAAGTTATCATCTACTACTGGATATACCCATACGGAGGAAAATGACGTATGCCTTCTTGATGAGCTATCAAAAGGAGAAATACGAACCAGACGATGGACCCCGCTTTCTGCTCTTAACCAACCGTATGCGTTATTTCCAATGATCTTATAACAACATGATTTAATACCAGCTTCCTCACCTTGGCTCTCAGAAATTAGCTGAATTTTGTATTTTTTCTTTTCAGCCCACCTAAAATACATCCTAGCGAGCATTTGCGCCCAGTCACAGCTTTCGGTGCCTCCAGCTCCAGAGTTTATTTCTAAGAAAGCATCATTTGCGTCCGCTTCGCCATCAAGCAAAGATAGGACCTCTACTTCTGAAACCTCATTTTTTAATTTTGAAAACGAATTTTCTAATTCAATCATAAGCGACTCATCTTTTTCTTCGGATCCGATCTCAAAAAGAGTCTTGATATCATTAAACTCATTTTGGAGTTTATTAAAGGTTTCAAACCGCTCCAATAATGCCTGTCTCTCTCTCATTAAAGATTTGGCTAAAGCTTGATCTTTCCATATTTCGGGGTTCTCACATTCTGAAGTCTTGCTAGATATTCTGTCTTGAAGTGTCTCAAACTCAATCCTTCTTGAGATTAAGTTTAAGGAGTTGGAGATCTCTAAAATATATTTTTGTATTTCTGCACTCATAAAAAAGCTCGATAGCAAAATAATTATAAGAATGATAAGTTAGTAGACATTAGTTCTATAATGGAAACAAATAAAATCTATCATGTGTCTATTTCATATCCTAATACAAAAATAAAAATAAAACTAAATTACTTGTATATTTTATCTCAATTGTTTACTTTATTTATAGATGCCGAAGAAATGATCATAACAAAATTTGGCAAAAATTAAGAATTAAACAATGTCTAGTTTTTAGGTCTGTATATTACAGATAAATTAAAAGTAGGCATGAGGATAAACATTTGTTTAAACAGGAAAAAATAATAAAAATTTATTTTCTTTCCTTTAAAGGCGAGATTTCACAATGGAAAAGAAACTACTTATCGATGCTGCGCATCCTGAAGAAACCAGAGTTGTGGTTGCAGAGTCATCTCAAACTCACGATTTTGATTTTGAGAGCAATGAAAAAGCACAAATTACAGGAAACATATACCTCGCTAAGGTAACCAGAGTTGAACCATCTCTACAGGCAGCTTTTCTTGATTACGGTGGTAATAGGCACGGCTTTCTAGCATTTTCAGAAATACATCCCGATTACTACCAAATACCATTAGCTGACAAAGAGGCCTTATTGGCAGAACAGTTAGCAGCAGAAGAAAGTATTCATGAAAACGAGATGGATACAATTAAAGAAGAAGGACCTTTCAACGGTATGGATGAATCTCCTAGCCTAGAGGGTTCTTTCAATCACAGATCAGAAAACGAGTTGCACCCGAATGATACTTATGTAGTTAATGATAGAAATAAAGATAATTCTGCTGAAATTTTAGAAGAAGACCCTTTCTCAGCAAAAAGACCTTTTCAAAGGAAATATAAAATTCAAGAGGTAATCAAGGTTCGTCAAATATTACTGGTACAGGTAACAAAGGAAGAACGAGGAAACAAAGGGGCCGCTTTAACAACTTATCTTTCTATAGCTGGAAGATACTGCGTTCTGATGCCTAATACGTCGAGGGGTGGAGGAATTTCAAAGAAAATAACTGTACTTAAAGATCGTGTTAAGCTCAAAAAAATTATCGAAGATTTAAATATAAAACCCAACAGCGGTTTAATTATTCGTACAGCTGGCGGAAATCGAACAAAAACTGAAATTAGAAGAGACTATGATTTTTTACTAAAGGGCTGGGAATCAATCAGGGAGCAAACATTGAGCTCTATAGCTCCAACTCTTATTCATGCCGAGGGAAACTTAATAAAAAGGGCTATTAGAGACTTATATGATAGAGATATCAAAGAAATAGTTGTTGAAGGAGAAGAGGCTTACAAGGAAGCCAAGTCGTATCTTAAGCTATTGATGCCATCACATGCAAAGTATGTCAAAAAATATGATGGTAAGGTGCCTATATTTACATTTTATGAAGTTGAAAATTATCTTCAAGAAATGTTTAATCCCATTGTGCAGCTAAAATCAGGAGGTTATATCGTTATTGGAATAACAGAAGCCTTAGTAGCAATTGATGTGAACTCTGGGAGAGCAACAAAGGAACGGAGTATAGAGGAAACTGCACTTAAGACAAATATGGAGGCCGCTTCAGAAATAGCCAGGCAACTTAAATTAAGGGATTTAGCAGGCCTTATTGTTATTGATTTCATAGATATGGAGGAAAGAAAAAATAATATTGCTGTGGAAAAAAAGATAAAAGAGTGCATTAGTCTTGACAGAGCAAGAATACAAATTGGAAGAATTTCGTCTTTTGGCCTACTCGAAATGTCACGACAAAGATTGAGGCCAGGAATGCTAGAGTCAACTACAATGCCATGTTCCTTTTGTCATGGCACTGGCTCCACTCGCTCTGATGAGTCATTAGCTCTCCAAATATTGAGAGACCTAGATAAAGAAGGGTCATCAGCAAGAATGAAGGATGTTCTAAAAGTAAAGGCCCCAGTCCAGACAACAAATTTTTTGATTAATTATAAAAGAGATCACATAATTTTAATCGAGAACCGATATCAAATTACAATAGAATTGCATGCAGAATCTAATTTAATTTCTCCGCATTATTTAATAGAAACACCACTTGATGATAAGCGAGTAAAGAAAAATACAGAGAACAACAAACAAAGAGCTAACAAGAAAGAAAAAGAAAATAAAAAAGAAAATTTTGCAAGCGTACACGATCACAAGACATCCAATAACAATAATAGTGGAAATAGTAGAGAAGATTCTGAAGAATACAAAAAGCGAAAAAGGAAAAGAAAAAGAAGACACCAAAAAGAAATAGAAACATCAGTGCAAGCTAACGAGACAAGTATTATACAAAATTCAGCATACGATAAAGAGGCAGAATTATCACCTCCAATAGGGAACAAAAATTTGGACAAATCTACTGTTAAAGGTATTGAAGGCCAAACAGAGACTACAGGTACCACACTTAGCACGAAAAAGGAAAAAGCGGCAAAACCGCGTACTAAAGCTAGTGCAAAAAAGACAATAGAGGGACTAAAAACTAATGATAATAAATCAATAGAGAAGGATGATAATGTTAAAAATGCAAAAATGGGAAAAAAGGGTTGGTGGGACCGTTAATCCTTAAAAATTGATAAATCCATAGTTGTAAAGATTATATTGATAATATAATCAACCATGTTATTTTCACCCAACATTGTACATTATTGCGAGCTCAAGCTATGAAAAAAAATGATTTAGAAATTGAAAAATCTTTCATTGATTACCTTGTTAAAACAATAAAAGATAAAAACTTATCTTCTTTAGAAGTATCACGTACTTTAACGGATAAACACAGACTCAAAATAAAGATCAATAACTCCGTTTCGGTCGCTCATTCACAGGAAAGAAAGGCAGTTAAAGTCGATAATAGTTCTATTCAGACCGAGGGACTTGTTCTGGAAGAAAAATCTAAAATTTCAACAGAAAATCTCAATGTTATTAAATCCCCTATGGTTGGGACAGTTTATTTGTCGCCTTCACCAGAAGAACCAACGTTTATTCAAGTTGGTAAAAAGTTAAAGAAAGGCGACACAATATTAATTATTGAGGCAATGAAAACAATGAACCAAATTCCCTCAACAATCGAAGGAACGGTAAAAGAAATATTAGTAAATAATGAAAGTCCTGTTGAGTTTGACACACCACTAGTAATTATAGAACCATAAATGTTTAAAAAAATTTTGATTGCCAATAGAGGTGAAATTGCACTTCGAGTAATAAGGACTTGTAAGGAAATGGGTATAAAAACTGTGGCGGTTTATTCCCAAGCCGACGTAAATGCAATGCATGTAAGGATGGCTGACGAAAGTGTGTGTATTGGGCCAGCAGAGAGCGCAAAAAGTTATCTTTCTATTCCCTCAATTATATCTGCATGTGAAATTACTGGAAGTGAAGCTGTACATCCTGGCTATGGATTCTTATCAGAAAATGCAAATTTTGCAGAAATTTTGGCATATCATAGAATAAAATTTATTGGTCCCTCCGTCTCTCATATAAATACGATGGGCGACAAAATAAATGCAAAAGCCCAAATGGAAACATTCAATGTTCCATGTGTTCCAGGCTCTAATGGTGAAGTCAAAGATGTTGATGATGCTTATATTATCGCAAAAAAAATAGGCTTTCCTGTTCTATTAAAAGCCGCAGCCGGGGGCGGTGGAATAGGAATGAAGATAATCTCTGGCTATGATCAACTAGAGAAATTATTTTTGCAAGCAAAATCAGAGGCAAAGAAAAGCTTTAATGACGATACAGTATATATGGAAAAGTACTTAGAAAAACCAAGGCACATTGAAATTCAAATCTTTGGAGATGGAAAAGGAAAAGCTGTACATTTAGGAGAGAGAGACTGTTCCCTACAAAGACGACACCAAAAAGTACTAGAAGAGACACCAAGCCCAGGAGTTACACCAGACGAGATAAAAAAAATTGGAAAAATTTGTTCCGATGCAGTGAGTAAGATGAAGTATGAAGGAGCAGGAACGATAGAGTTTTTGTATGAAAATGGAGAGTTCTTCTTTATCGAGATGAATACTAGACTCCAAGTTGAGCACCCAATAACTGAGGCTGTTTTTGGTATCGATTTAGTAAAAGAACAAATACGTGTCGCCTCCGGAATGGATATGTCCCTTTCTCAAGAAACTCTTAAACCTAAGGGTCATGCAATAGAATGCCGAATTAATGCTGAACGCCTTCCATCTTTTTCACCATCACCAGGTAACATAATTGAATTCCACTCTCCAGGAGGCATTGGGATTAGAATGGATAGCGCCATTTATAATGGTTTTAAAGTCCCACCCTTCTACGACAGTCTCATAGGAAAATTGATTGTGCATGCTGATAGTAGGTCATTGGCCCTTAGTAGGCTATCAAGAGCTCTGGACGAACTTATTATAGACGGAGTCCACACAACAATGGATCTTTTTAAGGAAATTATAGACGAAGAAGACTTTAAGAGTGGGGATTATAATATACATTGGCTTGAGCACTGGCTCTCTGATAAGGCTCAATAATTGCTTACTCGCTCTAATAACGATATAAACCCAAGTACCCTAATTAATCTTTATAGAAATGGTCTTTTCCCAATGGGAGACCATAATGATGATAATCAAATCTTTTGGTGTAATCCAATAGTAAGAGCAGTAATACCGATCTCAAAATTACATATATCTAGAAGCCTTAAAAAATTATGCCGCAAAAAGAAATTTGAATTTTCCATTAACCATGATTTTTTATCGACTATCTCAAACTGCGCAAACCGAGAAGAAACTTGGATAAATAAATCAATTAAATCTACTTATAATACTTTGCATGATCTAGGGTACGCTCATTCAATAGAAGTTTGGGAAGATAAAAAATTAAAAGGAGGTCTATATGGGGTAGCAATAGGCAAGGTTTTTTTTGCAGAAAGTATGTTTTCAACAAGTTCAAATGGATCAAAACTGGCATTAATTGCACTAATGGGGACGTTAGCTTTGAATAAGTTTTCATTATTAGATGTTCAATTTATGACTGATCATCTCAGAACTATGGGAGCAAAAGAGATATCAAGAGCTTTATTTTTAAATTTAATTAAAAGGTCGACTTCTGAAAAAGTACCATTTATCAAACCTAGTAGCGTAATAATCGATGAAATGCTGATTAACAAAGCAGAAATGAAGTCACTGATCGGTATTAGCAAACTTTAGCATCAAATTTAAAAGGCTTGTTGAACCTTGAGTATAAATGATCTCTTGATTGTTCAATAACAGGACATCTGATCCCCCTGGTAGGATCGATATATAGCTCCCTCCTAATAGACCTTCCAACTGCACAGAAGCTTCCGTATCATCTGGAAAACTATATTCCTTATCAAAGTCCATTGTTATAGAGGCAATAAAATTATCTGGTTCCAAAGAAACACTTTTAACAGTTCCAATATTTACCCCAGCCATCTTTACCTTGCTACCACTCACTATACCCTCGACGTTATCGAAGCGAGCATGTAATCGAAAGCTATCGCTCTTGAAAAGTTTACTATCAACTGTTGCATATACGTAAAAAAGAAATAAACCGGTAATCAACAAAACTAAAAACCCAAGAAAAGCATCAAGAAAATTAACCTTCATTTTCAGTTTACTCAGGTTTCCATGCTTTATAGTCGGATTGATAGCTCTTCAATTCTTCCTTTGAACTAGTTCTCACTGTGCGTGGCTTATAAACACTGTCTAGACCAGTTAAGTTACCATTAAAAAGCTTCTGCCACTCATGCCTCGTTTCGTTATCCTTTGGACGTGCAACTGAAATAAATCTAAGCCAGCTGTTCCATTCAGGACTAATTTTTGAAGCCTCAGATTCATTAGAATATATACACCAACGATTTTTTTTATCTTTACTTTCATAATAAAAATTACCGAAATAATCTTCGCCAACTTTTTTACCATTAAAAAAGGTATGCAATTTGGTTCCAGCGGTAGTCCCATTCCACCAAGTGAATAAAAGCCTTAACAATTTTTTTAAAACCATTTGTTTCGATCCTATGACGCAGAAGCGGGTTCCTCAGAACTTTCGCTATATATCATTAATGGCTCAGTGTCCTTATCAACAGCATCCTCGTTTACAACCACCTCTTCTACTGACTGTAGTGAGGGCAGATCAAACATAGAGTCTAACAGAATCTTTTCTAATATCGAACGTAAAGCTCTAGCACCCGTTTTCCGCTTTATTGCCTTATTTGCTATGCTTTTAAGAGCCTCCTCAGTAAACGTAAGCTTTACACCTTCTAATTCAAATAATTTTTTAAATTGTTTAATAAGCGCATTCTTTGGTTCGTTTAGTATTTTGATCATAGCTTCAATATTCAAATCATTCAACGTAGCTACAACAGGCAGCCTTCCTACGAACTCGGGAATAAGCCCAAATTTTAACAAGTCTTGGGGCTCAACATCACAGATTATATCTCCAATTTTTCTGCTGTCTGGGCCACTAACGTCAGCTCCAAAACCTATACTCTTGGTTTCCCCTCTTGAAGAAATAACTTTTTCAAGACCTGCAAAAGCACCTCCACAAATGAATAAAATATTCGTTGTATCAACTTGTAAAAATTCTTGTTGAGGATGTTTTCGTCCACCCTGAGGTGGCACGGAGGCAACAGTACCCTCCATAATTTTCAATAGAGCTTGTTGTACGCCTTCACCGGATACATCTCTTGTGATTGATGGATTGTCTGTCTTACGGCTTATTTTGTCGATCTCATCTATATAAACTATTCCTCTTTGTGCCTTCTCTACATTATACTCAGCTTGTTGTAATAACTTAAGAATGATGTTCTCTACGTCCTCTCCCACATATCCCGCCTCAGTGAGGGTAGTAGCATCGGCCATAGTGAAAGGAACATCTAAAATTCGAGCTAATGTTTGAGCCAGAAGAGTTTTGCCACAACCAGTTGGCCCTATTAGCATAATATTAGATTTCTGAAGTTCGACGTCTCCCTTTTTGGGTGAATATCCTATTCGTTTGTAGTGGTTATGAACAGCAACAGATAAAATTTTCTTTGCTGAAGTCTGCCCAATTACGTAATCATTCAATACTTCAAAGATTTCTTTTGGAGCTGGAATTGATGACGTTGCACCCTTACCTTCATTTGTCTTAACTTCTTCTTTTATGATATCCATACATAATTCTACACATTCATCACATATAAAAACCGTTGGCCCCGCTATAAGCTTTTTCACTTCATGCTGACTTTTACCGCAGAAGGAACAAAAGAGCGTATTTTTATTAGATGTTGATCCAGACTTACTCATAATTTAACATATTAATACGTTTATAAATTCTGCCAAGTGTTTTTATCAAAATGCAACTTTGATTACGCTTTATCTGAAGGATCGATTTCTCTCCGGTCAATGATCTTATCAATTATACCCCAATCAAGAGACTGCTCTGGCGTCATGAAATTATCTCGGTCTAATGCCTTTTCTACTGAACTTATCTTTTGATTTGTATGTTTTACATAAATCATATTTAGTCTCTTTTTAAGGTCCAGTATTTCTTGAGCATGAAGAGCAATATCAGATGCTTGACCCTGAAAACCTCCTGAAGGCTGATGAACCATAACCCTGCTGTTCGGCAAACAGAACCTCATACCCTGTTCCCCGGCAGCCAACAATAGAGATCCCATTGAAGCTGCTTGACCTACGCACATCGTAGCTATTTTTGGTCTTACATACTGCATAGTATCATATATAGACAGACCAGACGACACTACTCCTCCAGGCGAATTGATATACATAGAAATCTCTTTTTTTGGGTTTTCTGCTTCTAAGAACAGCAACTGAGCTACAACCAGAGTAGACATTCCGTCGTGTATAGGACCTGAAATAAATATAATTCTTTCTTTCAAGAGTCTTGAAAAAATATCATAAGCACGTTCACCTCTTGCACTTTGTTCAACAACCATTGGAACTAATGTATTCATGTATATTTCGTTAATGTCTTTCATTACTAATCCTTGTATTTATCCTATCAATTTAATTAAGCTTTTCCATTTGTTCTTTAAACTTAGCAACAGACAGCTTCTTTTCCTTTAGAGTAACAGTTTCAAGCATGCTGTTTACTACTTTCTCCTCAAACAGTGGGCCTCTTAAGGCTTGCTGAGCTTGGGGATTAGATTTAATAAACTTAAGATACTCTTGTTCCTGACCAGGATATCTTCTAGACTCATTTTCAAATGCAGCATTCAATTCGGCCTCGGTTAAATCTAACTTATTTTGTACTCCAAACTCAGCAAAAAATAAACCTACCCTAACCCGACGCTCGGCTATTTTTTTATCTTCTTTTGAAACCTTAGGTATTTCATCTGTGTTATCGGTCTTTTTATTATTATCTCGATGCATGGCTATTGAATTAGCTTCCGTCGTCACTAATGACTCTGGCAATTCAAATTTTAGCTCTTTCTCAAGGTTATCCATTAATTGTTTTTTCAGTAACACCCTTGAACCATTTTCAAATTCGTCTTTGACCTGCTTCTCGAGGTTTTCTTGAAGTTGTTTAAGACTTTCAAGTCCAAACTTCTTAGCTAATTCATCATTAACCTCTGGCAAAACTGGGTTTGAAATTTCCTTAATCTTACATTTGAAGTCTGCGTCTTTGCCTGAAAGCTCTTGGTTCCCATAATTTTTTGGGAAAGTGACTTTTACAATTTTTTCGTCGTTTTTCTGAACATCAATCAATTGATCTTCGAAACCAGGAATAAAACTATTTGAGCCTAAGACTAAGGGAAAGTCTTGACTAGAGCCGTTTTCGAAAGGCTCACCATCTATAAATCCCTGAAAATCTAAAATAACTTGATCCTTCTCTTTAGATTTTGTTCCCTTTTTGGCTGGTTTATATTCAGGGCTACTTTCTTGTACACTCTTCATTGCATCATTTAGAGACTTACTGTCTGGCTCTACAACCAGGTTGTCTAGAACTAACTTTGAAAGGTCAAACTTTGGAATCTCTGGCATACACTCGTACTCGATAGAAAGCTCTACATCATCACCCGATTTCCACTCTTTATTAATTAGATCTATCTTTGGCTCGTAGGCTGGCTTATCACCCTTTTTCTCAAAATGATCTTTCACGGCTTTGTCCGTAGCGCTTTTCATAGCTTCTGATAAAAGGGCCTCACCATGCATTTTCTTCAATAAGCTTATGGGAACTTTTCCTTTTCTAAAACCTTTCATCTGAATAGAGGGTTGCTCTTTTTCCAACTGCTGATCGACTTCTGTATTCAGCTCTGACGCTTTTAGCGTGAACTCGTACTTTCTTTTAAGTTTTTCATTAATAATTTCTTTGAATTTCATTTTTGCCTCAAGCTCTTGAACAGACAGGTTCTTATAAAAAACCCACAATATAATAATTGCTAACCCAATAACGCTTTATGCAAGATTAAAAGTTTTTTTGCAATAGATTTTCAAAAAAATTTGTTTCTCTTTTTGCCATAATATCAACATCCTCCTTTTCCAAGTATATTGAAAAAAACTAAATGAAGTGATAATTTCGAGTCCACAGTTAATCTCTAAAATGGATAAGGTCTAAAACATTGGAAAAACAAAAAGCTTTTGGAGTTAAAGAGGCACAAAATTTGTTGTCAAGCGTAACTGCTCCCTGGATCCAAGATTTAGATCTTCAAATTAATAGTATTTCTAAATTCAAGTGCAAGTTTACTCTAAATTACAATGAAAAACTAGTTAGGGCAGGTAACATGATTTGTGGCCAAGCTATAGTTAGTGCAGCAGATACAGCAATGATTGTAGCTGTAATCAGTGCAATCGGAAAGTACCAAGAAATAACCACGGTAGATATTTCATGCAAATATTTACGCCCATTGCTACGAGGAGGAGGTTCATTAGAAACAGAAATATTGAAACTTGGCCAGCGCCTTGTCGTAGGTCGAATTACCATAAAAGATAGAGAGTCAAATAAATCGGCAGCAGAAATAAGTTGCACCTATGCTAGACTGTAACCAACGAGTTTTAAGAAATACCAAATCCCAAAATTAAGGTTGCATAAATGCGGCATAACAAGAAAAATAATAAACCTCAATATTCCAGTAAAAGAACAGATTTTGGCGTCTCTTCAATGATAAGTAGGCTTAGAACCGTGGGAATGTTAAAACCCATGGAAGCTTTAAAAAGAGCTGACCCTAATAAATGGCATTATGGTCAAGCATTTGATCCCTCAAAGATAGAAAGCAACTACTCTTCGTTTATAAAAATCTTAACTCGCTTGGATGTAGAAATCTTATGGATGACGCCCAAAAACAATGAGAACGCAGACTCTATATTCACTTATGACCCGTCATTTATGACACAAAAAGGTGCAATTTTGTTATCACCCGGGAAATCACTTAGAAAAGGGGAAGAAAAAATCCATGAGGAGTTCTACAAAAATAATGATATCCCAATAATAGGAAAGTTATCTGAATTAGCGATTGCTGAAGGTGGAGATATGTTTTGGCTAGATAAAGAGACCCTAGTGATAGGAAAAGGCTTTAGAACTAATCAAATTGCAATTGAACAAATCAAAAGCATGTTACGCAAAATTAATGTTGAGGTTGTATCCTTTGATCTTCCATTTTTTTTAGGAAGAGAGGCTTGTCTGCATATGATGTCTCTCATAAGTATAGTCGATCAAAAAAAAGCTCTTGCGTACTTTTCTCTTCTACCTGTAGGTTTAGTACAATTACTTGAAAAAAAAGGTTACGATCTAATTGAAGCACCAGAAGATGAATTCATTTCTAGTGAAGGACTAAATATTAATGTGCTTGCTATCAAACCTGGAATTTGTGTAATGATCTCTGGCTGCCCAAAAACAAAAAGGGCTTTAGAAAAAAAGGGAGTTACTGTTTATACGTTTGATGGAGACGCTTTGTGCATTGGTTGTGAAGGAGGTCCTACCTGTTTAACCAGACCAATATTAAGAGCGTAATAGTAAAACATGTACCTTCAATCCAATAATTTTAAACTTTGGTCGTTTGGTTTTTGGAATAGGTGACAAAGAACTCAAAACTTGAAGGATTAGCCATAGATTCTCTGTTTACAACAGTTTTGGGGTCTGAACCAAGTAGAAGTTTTTTAATAGGAACCTCTAACTTTTTGCCAGATAAAGTTCTTGGCACTTCATTAATTTTTATGATTTTATCTGGTACGAACCTAGCCGATATGGAGTTTTTTATCGCACCACTTATTTTTTCTATTAAACTGTCAGACAATGCGATTTTGGGAGATAAAACTACAAACAGAGTCATATTACTTTCTCTATTTAAGTATTCTAGGTCAACAACAACGCTATCCATTACTTCTGCAAGTGACTCCACAGCTCGATAAATCTCAGATGACCCTAATCTAAGACCTCTCCTATTTATTGTTGCGTCTGATCTTCCGTATATTACTGACCCGCCGTAATCAGTGAATTCTATCCAATCTCCATGTTTCCAGACACCTGGAAATGTTTCAAAATAACTTTCTATCAATCTTTTATTTTGTTTATCACCCCAAAAATAGAGAGGCATGGAAGGCAAAGGCTTTGTGCACACTAGCTCTCCGACCTCCCCTACCACAGATTTTCCATTGTCATCAAACGCATATACTGCGCAACCCAAAGACTTTGATTGCATTTCTCCTTCTTTTACATCTAAAAGCGGGTTGCCGATTACAAATGCGCCCGCGAAGTCTGTTCCTCCGGATAAAGGTGCCAACCAAATATCTGATTTAACTTTCTGGTATATCCAGTTATACCCTTCTTGACTTAATGGCGAGCCAGTTGCTCCCAAAGATCTAAGTTTATCAAAATTAAACTTATTTTTCGGTATGATGTTCGATTTCATACAAGAGGTAAAGAAAGCTGCTCCAGCCCCAAAATAAGTGAGTTTTTCTTCATCGACTTTTCTCCATACCTCTAAAAAATCTGGATAATTTGGAGCGAAGTCAAACATCGCAATGGAGCATTTTCTAAGTAAAGCCAATAATTGAACATTCCACATTATCCAACCTGAGGATGTAAGCCAGCAAAAATGGTCATCTTTAGTAATGTCCATGTGGAGGGATTGCTTTGTCATTTCGATCAATATCCCTCCGTGACCATGAACTATGGGTTTCGGATTGCCGGTAGTACCAGAGGAATATACTATCCAAAGAGGATGATCAAAAGGTAGCATCTCTATCTCAGTTTCTCCACTAAGACGCATTATATTGTCCCATTCTAATTGCTTTTTAGTTAAGGGATTGTCTTTTATTTTAACTAGAATTGTAGAAGATAGTGATGGTAATTTTTTAATTATATTCCGTAAAGTACTGACTTTATTAATAATTTTACCCGCGTATACATAGCTGTCCTGACAGATTAGCACTTTGGGCTTTATTTGCCTGAAACGATCTAAAATTGCGTTTTCGCCCATATCTGGAGCACAAAGAGACCAAATTGCACCTATACTTGCTGTTGCACAAAAAGAAATCAGGGAATGGGGAGTGTTTGGAAGTATTGCGACAACGCGATCCCCTTTCTGAACTCCAAGTTCTTTAAGCTTTATAACAAGCGAATTTGTCTTTGATATTAACTCCTCCCAAGTCAAGACACCGTCACCTAAAGTCTCAGAGCGAAAGGAAATGGCAGTATTATCTGTAATTTCTTCATAATCTTTAAAAATTTCGTAAACTATATTTACAGTCGCCCCTTTAAACCATGAGGCTCCAGGCATCTTTTCTTCATCAAGGACTTTAGAAAATGTAGTGTTTGACCTCAGTCCAAAGTAATCCCAAATACTTTTCCAAAACCTCTCCAAATCGCTTACGCTCCATTCCCACAGATCGTTAAAATCTGCAAAACTAAGATCACGTTCATCTCGTAACCAATCCATAAAAATTTTCATACTTGACGAGTTTTTTCTTTTAGCAGAGGGTTTCCATATTATTTTTCTTGAACTCATGTAGATCCAAAATTTTAAAAATTTTTAAACTATTGATATTTTTCCAATTTTTTAAAAAACAGTGAGAAATATGGTATTTACCGCGAGAATGTTAGCAAATTAAGATAATCTAACAAAGAACTTTTTTGGCTTGGTTCTTATAAATATAAAACGATTAAAATTATTTTAGTTTCCTAATTGGAACGCCTCATCAAAAGGTGTTAGAAAGATTTAAAAGAGAAAATAATGAAGTGTAAATATTAACAATTCGTTTCAAGGAGGTGTAAAATATGGAATATGTTGGATTTGATAGGGATACATATAAATCTTTTAAGAATATTAAAGATAGTCGACGTTTGCATATGCTGAACCTGATAAAGCTTAAAGAAGAAGCTATTTACCCAGATGGCATTATTACAACTGGTTTTGAAGCATACATGCGTTATGGAAAAGAAAGTGAACCAGTTTTTAAAAGACTGGGAGGATCAATTGTATGGAGAGGAGACATGTTAATTGGATTGATAGGTCCAGGTGATGAAAAATGGGATATATGCTTTATTGCTGAATATCCGACTGCTGAGTCGTTTGTATTAATGCAAAGAGACAAGACTTATCAAAAGGCCGTGGTACACAGACAAATTGCAGTGAAGACATCAAGACTAATTAGAATGGCTCCTAAAAAAACTGGAACAAACTTCGCTCTTTAAAAAAATCGCAGTGCGTAGCAGTAAGGAAAGGGTGATGTAGGCTTTAAAACCTCACAAATGGACAAATAGCTACTTAAATAAAGCGATACTAGTAACTAAGGAATCTCCGTGTTCCTGTCGATAAGCTAGATTTGTAAAACATTTTGTTTTACCATTTGGATGATACCTGCCACGCATAAGACAAAGAAGTAAATAGATGGTAAAATCTTGGATAGGGATATAAATAGATTGATTTACACAGAAACCCTAGCCTTAACGCAAAAGCAATACTAATTTATTGGATAGTAAGGTTTATTTTAGCTGAACCTGAAGCAACTTTATTATTCTCAGAGTCTTTAATCCAAAGTTCTAACAAAAATACTTTTTTATTTTCAATACAGGACAAAACTTTTCCTCCCGACTTTAAAGTATCACCCAAATATGCTGGTTTTGTATTTTTATATTCAAACTCACAAATTTTTCCTTGATCGCTCAGCCAGTTGCTAACACATTGCGCCATCCAATCTCCCATAAGAGGCCCATCAATTACAAGCTTAGGGTGACCTTCGAAACTTTTAGTGTAAGTCTCATCATAGTGAATACGATGAGGATTCCATATTGCTGCGTTATAGAGAAATAAAGATACATTAGTTGGTTTATGAATTCTTTCAGGAAGAGGCTGATTGATTTTTATTTCTGGTTTGTCCATATCTTTTAATCTCTAACGGTAAATAACCGTTTGCGTTTCTTCATACACCTTAAGTTGAAATTGATCGCTAACGCTAAATTGTTTGATCATAAAAATAAGTAATCCACTTTTGCCTTTTTTTTCATATAGATTTTTAATTTTTGAAATACCAGTTAATTTGTCACCAGGATAGATATTCTTGAAAATGTTAATTTTAGTGCCTCCGGCCATAACTCTTTTAAGTGGAAGATCAACATTCAAAGACTCTTTTGTATTAAGACCATCTTTACCGAGGCTGGCCAGAGTAACTAAGGGTGTAAAAAGATTAAAGACAAACATTAGAGGAGCCTCATTACCTTTAAGATATTTCTCTTGTAACTGCTCAGTAGCGATTGAATACTTAATTATGTCACTTCTATTTATATCAACTTTCAGTGGCATCGAAACTTTTCCGATCAACTTCTTATGCTCAGCAGTTAATAGTTCCATTACACTCACCTTAAATAATTAGAAGTATTTGTATTTATAGTAAAACACCGGTTTCCAGCCTGCTTAAAATATGTTACCGATTCATCCTTACTAGATTAACTACTTTTGGTCTACCATTTATCAACATTAATGCGGTATCACTGTAGGTTGAAACCTCCTATATCAATAGGATGTGTAGAGAAAAAGGTCTTTTACCGTAATCGTCACCGACGGTTTGATAGACAGTAGAGTAGTCCGCTGCAACTGAAGCGTAAAGAGCCCCCTTCTCCTCACGCTTTTTTCCCAATGTTTATGGGCAAAGCCTTGAAAAACCCTATTGCTTTATATAAATCGCAACATTGCTTAGTTGACCATTTTTTATCGGGTTGTGCAGAAACAAAAGAACCTACAACAGAAAATAAAGCAGTAAAGATAAACAATCTTAAAAATGACATAAATTCTCCTTCAATACATGTGTCTGTACATTAAATTAAGTGGCCATTTCTAAATTTTTTCAATTAGAGAACTAGGGGTATATTTGCAAAATAAGAGCTGCCTCCTGACTTAGAAAAGCACTTCATAATGTAAAACCGGTTTTCATGCCTATTATATTCCCGGAGTGTGAAGAAGATGGGTTATGCTTCTCATTCATGAAAATTTTTTATTGAATTGCTAATCTTTTCAGTTTGATTGACAGATGTGAATGCTTTATCTTATGAGAGTAATTGATGAATTTTATTTATCAGAGAAAAACTATCATTTATGATCTTAAAATTAAATTATGGAAAGCAAATGTCAGCACTAAGAGAAAACTCAGATCAAATTTGCAGTGTAATTCAGGTTAATGTAAAAGGTAATCCTGATGACCTAAAAGATTGGGTTAAAAATCGATCATCGAAATATGTTTTAGATTTAAATGAGGATAAACTTATTAGTTACGAATGGCATTTCTCTGATGATGGAAAAGAAGCAACATTAGTAGAACTACTTGTAGATAGTGACGGATACATGCAACGCCTAAAAAATCATCTCGCAAGCCCTATTGCAGCAGAAATTACAGATCTCGTTGAATTTAAAGGATGGCACATTTTTGGCAATGCAAAACCAGATTTGAAGGAAGCTCTTCAGCCAATGGGAGCAACCTTTCAAAGCTACTTTTTCGGTTTTAATCATTCAATAAAGAGTTCTTGAATAAGAGCCTTCTGTTCTGGAATATTAAGCCTATTTATTCACGGCTATTGTACACTAATTTAGGTGAAGGTGGTTGCGCTGCATTTACATCTAAACCATGAATTTCCAGCACAGCTTTGGCAAACTCCGGAGAAGCATTCCTTATTATTTGCGAATAACCAGCTTCTGGGTTGATACCTTCAAATGTTAAAATCACTATGTGACCCTCTGGCACCTTCTGAAGGTATAAACGTTCTCGTACCCCAACTGCATGACGTATTGCATCAGCATCTTTTTTATTATCTCCAAGCATCCGCTCAAGCATTTTTGTTTTCCAAATTTCAATTTTTCCAGGCAAAATTGGTAGTGCAATTGCAATCAAAGATTTCTTCTGATCTGTTCCTTCGGTATCACCCTTTCCGTTTCCACTGTCATACACTAATTTTGCCAACATTTTTTCTGGGTTTTCTTCGTTAAAAATTCCTCTGCCATGTAAATCAGCAAGATGTTCAGTAAATTCTGGTAGAGCAACGTTCATTAAATCCAGCCAAAATGTTAATGGGTCTGCACCTTCCCAGGTAAGAATACAAACGTGCCCTTTGGGCATTTTTTGTAAATATGATCGTTCATGCACCCCAGCATTTTCTCTGCTTTGATCAGTGGCCTTTTTATTATCTCCAAGCATTGTATTAAGGATCATTTTTGTCCAATCATCTAATTTTCCTTCAAGGATTGGAACTGCGAAAGCTATCATTTTCATATAGATACCACCATAAATCAAAAACCTGTTCTATAAATTATTAAATTTCACGGTTACAGCATAATAATGCTAAGCTTCATAACATAGTGCGCTTTTTAGGAACTTTCGATTAATTTGTAAGAAATCAACTTAACGAGTTTATGATTTACTCAGCTAGCTCCTCATGAATGACCGTTCCCGAGTATGCTTTACAAACATTTTCTTCATCATATCGATCACATAAATGTTCGATTAACTCAATCATATTGTGAGGACCATTCACGTAATCCATAAAAGCATCCAGCGAAATCCACTCATTAATAACAAGTAATTGCTCTTCTCTAGTTAATATAATGCTATATTTTTCTAAACCTGCTATCCCCTCTGATCGGCTATCTATGATTAATTGCTTCACATCATCAGATGAACCCTGTTTTGGGGAGATAGCTATTACGCTGGTCATTTTCAATTTAATTTGCTCCTTTTACTTAACTAGATTTACACCTAAAACCCTTTGCTTTTAGCACTTATAAAAAAAATGTTCGATTGATGAAAAAGCGATACCCTAGATATAACAAATAATCAAGCCTTTGTTCACGAATGCGACTTAGAGCGGCATAGGTAATATGTTCTTGGAGTGTGCAGTAGATGGGGTGTTGAAAATTGAATAATGTAAAAACTATAGAGAGATGCTTTCAAACGTTTTTAATTAGACTAACTCTTTCTTCTAGTCGCTAATCGTTCTCAATTCGTTGTGATATTATAAATTCATCTATCGCATTAGCGCAATCTTTTGGATGAGTAGAAATCAAAAAATGACCTGCACCCTTTATCTCCTGCTCAACATGCTTTTTAAATAATAAACAGAGCTCATTATTTATGTCTTTGATAAGAAAGTTTGCATTTTGCCCAACAACCAGCTTCACAGGCATTTCATTCAAAGAAGCTTTAAAAAGAGATCTCTCAAATTTAGGTGGATCAGACCTAATTATTGGCAGCCAATCAAGTAAATTGACGTGAGCGTTAGCTCTACAGAAATCTTGAAGCTTTTCTGGAAAAGAAGAAAAAGTGCCATCTCCTCCATAAAAATCTATTATAATTTTAGCTGAATCTTTTTTATCTTCTATAACTGCCTTTTGAAAGTACGTTGCCATTTTCAAAGTTTTATTTAAAGTTTCTTTATATTTAGAGGTATCTAGAACCCAAGGAGGGTTGCCTTCAAATGTAATGATGCTTTTGATTGGAAATTCTCCTGAAAAAACTGCAGCAAAACCAACTAGCCCTCCCATAGAGTGACCTACAATATGAAAATTCGAACTTAATTTTTTTGATATCGTTCTTATTATTTCAAGTTGATGGTCAATTTTATAGTCGTTAACCGATCTGGTCTCTTCGGTATTACCATATCCTCTCAAACTGGTAAAAACTTTATTGCAAGGAATTTTCAAGGCTTTTGCAATTCCTTTCCAAGCAGCTTTATTTGCGTATGATCCAGGTAGAAAAAGTAAGGTTTCGCTAGCTTTTGCGTCTTCATAGTGAAACTCAACTTTAGAGCCATTTGAATCAATCAGGTATTCAGACATTATCTTGATGTATCTTAACAATAAATTTGACAGTGTCTTAGTTCATAAAATGAACTTTCCAATTTGTCAAGATTCATAAACACGTCTTCCTCTAAGCAGGATTACTTGGCGAACTCATGTAGTATGTTCTTGGAGTGTGCAGCAGATGGGTCAGTTTTATATTAATTCCATAGCGTATGTTTGACTTCAGTCATACAAATTTGGTTATACTCTATGTTGTGAAGCTCCATTATCGACTTGCCAGCATCAGCCAATTCTTTGGTCTCTATAAAGTGGTTAAACAGACCTTCTTTTTTCTTATATATTTCAGTAACTATAAATATAGTTCTCCCTGTCTTTTTGGGGCATCTTCCTTCATACCATTCCAGTTGACTTTCTCCTTCATCAATGTATTCCGGTCCTTCAGAAGAAAAATATTTTATTAACTCAAAGTCTCCAGTCCGATGACTTTTTGTTTCCATCATTTCACGATGTCCTTCTAGAAAATTTCTGCAAACCTCTGCTCCTTCCTCTGTCGGTGCTTTCATCGTAATGATAATACTAACGTTCCCTTTTGCAATATCAGCCATAAATGCCACCCTCCTGTATTAAAGTAAAAGACTATTTCTCATTTTGTTTCACACCTAATTGCATAAAATCATTAATGCTAATAAATCAGTGCTTTAGGTCAAACAAGGTCGTGATTATGGTGCGGGTGATAGGACTTGAACCTACACGCCCTAAGGCGCCAGAACCTAAATCTGGTGCGTCTACCAATTTCGCCACACCCGCTTGTGAAATACGTATTAGCTAGAATAATGAATATTTAAATAAATGAAACTACTTTCATTATTTTTTAAAGTGTAAGACAAGAAACAGATGAATATTATTTCATTTAGCTTAATTTTTAGGCATTTGAAGAAAAATTAATCAGTTTCCTACAAAAATTAATTTTTTTTGTCTTGGACATATATTGTTCATTGAATTTTTTACTTCAACGCCAAATAAGTTTTCCAAGGAGTTTTGTGATGAAAAAAATCGAAGCGATTATAAAGCCTTTCAAGCTTGATGAAGTTAAGGAAGCCCTTCAAGAACTTGGAGTTCAAGGCTTAACTGTAACTGAAGCGAAGGGATTTGGCAGACAAAAGGGCCACACTGAACTATACCGAGGCGCGGAGTACGTAGTTGATTTTTTACCGAAGATAAAAATAGAAATCGTCGTAGCGGACGAGATTTTTGAGGATGTGGTGTCAACAATAACAGAGAAGGCCAAAACTGGAAAAATTGGAGACGGGAAAGTATTTGTTACAGATGTTTTGAATGCTGTAAGAATACGAACCGGTGAAAATGGCGAAGACGCGCTTTAAATAGAACTTTAATTCAAATTTTGAAAGGGATTATTTTATGACCATTAAAAAAGTACTAAGTGAAATTAAGAAAGGTGATTATGAATACGTTGACATGAGGTTTACAGACCCACGGGGAAAGCTTCAACACGTAACTGTTATGGCTTCCGAAGTAGATGAGGGGTTCCTGAAAAGCGGGTGGATGTTTGATGGATCTTCAATTGCTGGCTGGAAGTCTATTAATGAGTCTGATATGAAGCTAATGCCAGACCTTGATTCTGGTTATCTTGACCCGTTTTATTCCGAAAAGACCTACTGCTTGCACTGCAACGTGGTGGAGCCAGAAAGCGGGAAGCTATATGGCAGGGACCCAAGAAGCACAGCTGTAAAAGCTGAGGAATACCTAAAAAAAACTAAGATTGGAACCAAGGCATTTTTTGGGCCAGAAGCGGAATTTTTTCTCTTCGATGATGTAAAGTTTTCAAACTCAATGAATAAGGTTAGTTTTGAAGTAGATGCTATAGATGCATCATGGAACACAGATACAAGCTATGAAATGGGTAATATGGGTCATAGACCAGGGGTTAAAGGCGGCTATTTCCCAGTAAACCCAACTGATGCTGGTCAGGATATTAGATCCGAGATGTTATCTACGATGAAGAGAATGGGAATGAAAGTTGACAAACATCATCACGAAGTAGCTTCATGTCAGCATGAGCTTGGTCTTGTTTTCGACTCACTTAAGTCTCAAGGAGATAATCTTCAAAAATATAAGTATGTAATTCAAAATGTCGCTCACTCTTATGGTAAATCAGCTACTTTCATGCCAAAACCAATTGCGAATGACAATGGGACAGGAATGCATACAAACATGTCCATCTGGGATGGAAACAGCCCTGTTTTCGCTGGTAAAGAATATGCAGGATTATCAAAAAATGCGCTATATTACATAGGCGGAATACTGAAGCACGCAAAGGCATTGAACGCTTTCACAAACCCCTCTACGAACTCATATAAGAGATTAATACCTGGATTTGAAGCTCCTGTGTTACTTGCCTTTTCGGCGAAGAACAGATCTGCTAGCATCAGAATCCCGTACGTAGAGTCATCTAAAGCAACTAGAGTAGAGGCTAGATTCCCAGATCCGACGGCCAACCCTTATCTTTCTTTCGCAGCATTGTTAATGGCTGGATTAGACGGAATAAAGAACAAAATTGATCCAGGGGAGGCTGCAACCAAAGATTTATATGATCTACCCCCAGACGAATTAGCTTCTATTCCGACAGTTTGTGGTAGCCTTAGGGAGGCTTTGAATAGCTTGGAAAATGACCATGAATTTCTTCTTCACGGAGATGTCTTCAATGTTGATCAACTCGAAGGATACATGGATCTTAAGTGGGAAGAAGTATATGCTGTCGAGCATACACCTCATCCAGCAGAATATGGACTATATTATTCGCTTTAATGCTTTTAAATACCTAGAAAGGCGTAAGCAAGTTCTTGCGCCTTAGATCCTTATACGTTTTACTATTAATTTTGAAGTGATTGATGTAACGTTACCTTGTTACATCATAAAGGCCTTATATCATAACAAAGTCAAAGCAAGCATATGACGCTTCCTCTATAGAGGTTCTCGAGGGGCTAGAGCCAGTCAGAAAACGCCCGGGTATGTATATCGGGGGCACGGATAGCAAAGGTCTTCACCATCTTGTATCTGAAGTGTTAGACAACTCCATGGATGAAGCCGTTGCCGGCTTTGCAACAAAAATTGATATTGAGTTTACATCTGAAGAGGAAATATCAATTTCTGATAATGGAAGAGGAATACCAATAGATTTACATCCAAAATTTCCAGACAAAACAGCCCTTGAGGTTATTTTTTGCACTTTACATGCGGGTGGAAAGTTTTCCGACAAAAATTATTTGACATCCGGTGGATTGCATGGAGTAGGAATTTCTGTTGTCAATGCTCTATCAGAAAAGCTAACCGTAGAGGTGGTAAAAAACAGAGTTTGTTATTCTCAGAGTTTCTCAAAGGGCATGCCAATAGGTAAGCTCTTAAAAATAGGAGAAAAGAGATTTAAATCTGGTACGAAAATTACATTTTCTCCAGATAAGACAATATTTAGTAGTAACAAATTTTTTAATCCAGAGAAAATATATGAGCTAGCTAAATCTAAGGCTTATCTATTTTCTGGGGTAACGATTGACTGGAAGGCACCAAATATTGGAGAAAATAATCTAAATAAAATACCAAACTCAGAGAGGTTTCACTTTGAAAATGGACTGATGGATCTAGTTAGATCTAACACGGTGGTAGAGTACAATATTACAAATGATTATTTCGTTGGGGAAGTAGATTTCAAAGAAAAATTTGATCTAGATGAAAAAGGGTCCATTCACTGGTGTGCTTGCTTCAATACCTATAACCCTGTCATCAAGTCATTTTGTAATACAATTCCAACTGGCGAGGGAGGGACACACCAGACTGGCTTTTTAAATGCAATTGCTAAGGGATTTAAGTCGTATGTTGAGCTAATAGGAGATAAAAAATTCTTTGCGATTAATAAAGACGACGTGCTAGAAATTTTATCTAGCTCCATATCCGTCTTTGTTGAGCAACCTCAATTTGTTGGACAGACCAAAGATAAGCTATCGAATTTGGAAGTACAAAAAAAAGTTGAAAGTATAATAAAGGACCGGTTCGAAAATTGGTTGGCAAATGACAAATCAAGAACACTCTTGTTACTTGAAAACCTTCGAATGAGGGCAGAAGAACGAATAAAAACTAAACAAAAAAAAGAAACTCTTAGGAAAACACCATTAAAAAGGCTTATGCTCCCAGGCAAACTTGCAGACTGTTCTATCTCAGACAAAGATGGAACTGAACTTTTTCTAGTTGAGGGAGACAGCGCTGGTGGGAGTGCCAAGCAGGCAAGAAATAGGACTACCCAAGCCATTCTCCCTTTAAAAGGAAAAATTTTAAATGTTGTAGGCTCCAGCAACAAAAAAATTTCCGAAAATCAAGAGATTGATGATCTTTGCAAAGCATTAGGTGTAAAATTAAGTTCGCCACATGACATAAGCAATCTAAGGTATGAAAAAATTGTTATAATGACTGACGCAGATGTTGACGGGGCACATATTGCTTCACTTCTCATTGCGCTTTTCCATACGAGACTTCCAAAAATTATTGAAGAAGGCCACCTATTTATCGCCATACCACCTCTCTACAAAATTTCATTCAAAAATGAAACATATTATGCAAATAGTGACGAAGAAAAAGAAATAATATTAGAGAAGTTGAGTACATCAATAGATAAAATACAAATAAGCAGATTTAAAGGTTTAGGAGAAATGAACCCCTCGCAACTCAAAGAAACAACTATGGATATTAAAACAAGGCGCTTGATACAAATAAGCTTGAATCTAAGGCTCCTAAAAGAGACCAATGAACTTGTTGACAATTTAATGGGCAAAAACCCTGAATATAGATTTAACTTTATATCAAAAAATGCTAAGTCAGTGGATAATGGTTCAATATTGTAGTTTTCACCTTGGATGAACAACTAAATAAGTTTGTTTTAGCAACCCAAAAACCACCAGTTATGGAGGTGAGAGAGTGGTTGAAACTTCATAGGAAATCTAAAAAACCGCTCTTAAACCTAAGCCAAGCTGCGCCGATGTCTCCACCTCCTGACAACTTGCTGAAATATCTGTCCGAACAAACTCTCCTAGCAGAAAATCATTTATATGGAGATGTTCTTGGTGATATTTCTTTAAGAGAGGAAATAGTTAATTTATGGAATGAAGAGTATAGCTCTTCAATTTGTATTAATAACGTGGCTATAACTTCTGGTTGCAATCAGGCTTTTTGTGCTGCGATATCTACCATTGCTACTGCAGGGGACTCTATTCTTGTACCTGTTCCTTGGTATTTTAATCATGAAATGTGGTTAGCAATACAAGGCATAAATATTATACCTATACCCTGTGATATAAATATGCTTCCTGATCTAGAGACAACCAAGAAACTTATCAATAAAAAAACCAAAGCGATTGTTATGGTTACCCCTAATAACCCAACTGGTGTTGAATACCCCTCCAAAATGGTAGAAAATATTAGCAATATAGCTAGGGACAATAATTTAAAATTGATAATTGATGAAACTTATAAGAACTTTGGTAATAAACAAAGTAATATTCTTTATGAAGGAAGATGGAAGGAACATATAATACAACTTTATTCTTTTTCAAAGGTATATAGATTGACAGGACATCGCGTAGGACTGATGGTTGCGTCCAAGTCATTTATAAAACAAGTGGAAAAATTTCTCGATACTACTACTATTTGTCCAAATAGATTGGCTCAAAAAGCAGCATATTTTGGCTTGCTTAACTTGCAAGGATTTATGGTAAAGGAAAAGTTAAAGATAGAAAAACTAAAAGATACTTTTGAAAAAGAGCTAAAAAATATTGAAAACTGGTCACTGTTAGGCATCGGCGGTTATTTTGCGTATCTAGGTTATAATTCCAAAATGGACTCTATATCAATCGCCAAAAAACTTCTAGCTGAACAAAACATTCTTACGATACCAGGCGATATGTTTTTTCCTAAGTCAAAAAATCTCTTTATAAACGAGAAACGCTCAATTAGAATTGCGTTTGCAAATTCTACATATGAAGAAATAATTGATCTGTTCAAAAGACTCAGGAGTTTTGTTTTATAAAATTAATGTTTGTTAGGAGAAACTGTGGCAAGCCTCAAAGGAAATATTAGTAAGTTTTTTGCATGGATAATGGTATCCATTGTAATAATAAGCTTAGCAGGATTTGGAATTCAAGATGTGATTTTGGGTTCCACAGGACGAAACATAGCTACCATAGGAAAAGAGAAAATATCCATCAATGAATTTTTAAGAAGTGTAGAAAATGAAATTGATAATTTTTCAAAAGAAAACAGCATAAATTTAACAATAGAACAGGCAAAAAATTATGGCTTAATAAATAAAGCTTTGAAAGATCTTATAGCAAAAAAAATTTTTGATGACCTCTTAAAAAATAATGAAATCTCTAGAGAGGATACAAGTGTTGCAGACTATATAAAAACAGTTGATACCTTCAAAAATATAAGCGGAGATTTTGATGTCGAAAAATACAAGCGATATGTAACTGCAACTGGAGTAGATATTAAGGAGTTCGAAAAAACTTTAAAGGATGATATTGTCAGAGAGCTCATACTTGATGTTTTCGAAGCACCCACAAAAGTTGATACTACAATGATCGAGAAATCTATAGCTCATTATTTCCAAAGCAGATATGTCTCGTATATAGAACTTCAAGAAAACACTTTTAGGAACGCGTCAAAGAAACCTAAAAGTAAGGATATTTCAAAATATTATGAAGAGAGAAAAGATAAATTTAAGTCTCCGAATAAGAAAATATTCCAAATTGGATATATAGATTTTGAAAAATTTGCCAAGCAACAGAATATAGAAAACACGTCAATTAGAGACTACTATAACGAAAATATAGCTAGTTTTCAAACAGAAGAGAGGCGTCTTATTGACATTCTATATTTTTCAAACACAGACAATAAAAGCGACAAACGTATCCGAGAATTAAAATCCAACCCAAAACTATTCAACGATGAGATTTCCTCCAGAGGCTTAAAAACAGATGACGTTACTTTAGGTTATGTTAAAAAATCAAGCTCTGTAGAAAATGACAACCTCATAGAACTATTTGATGAAGAAAGTATTGGGGTTTATGGTCCTTATGAGACAGATTTAGGTTTGGCAATTTACAGAATAAGAGAGATCGTAGCGAAAAATCAGACAACTTTTCCTGATGCTAAAAGTGATATTAGAAATCTTCTTGCTTCTGAGAAAGCTAAAAGTGAAATTTTTAAAATGCTAGAGGATCTCAATAATGAAGTTGCTGCTGGGCAGACTTTGGAAGATTTGGCACTAAGATATTCAATTTCAATTGAGTTACTAGAAATTGAAAACAATGAATTACCAGACAGGTTTAAAAGTGATCAAAACGCGAAGGCGTTATTTAACAATGCAAGTGAGCAAATTACTGAATTCACAGTATTAACTGATAATTCATTACTCACTTTAAAACTAGACAAAGAGATAAAATCTAGAAGTTTAGATTTGATGGAAGTTTCAGAAGATATAGAGAAGATTTTGCAAAAAGAAAATATACTTATTGCCGCACAATCTTATTTCGATAAAAAATTAAATTCAAAGAACCAAAGTTTCCTGGACCAATTATTTGAAATGAATAGTCGTGAAGACATCTTTGTAGAGATAAAGAATAAAAAAGTTTTTAGATTTAATCTAGACACTAAAGTGACTCAAGAACTTATGGAGCGAATATTTTCTCTTGAAGAAAAAGAATTTTTATTCTTCTATGATGAAAATAAACTTTTTCTAGCTTTTGTTGAAACTATAACACCTAATGATATAGACAACGATTTAAAGAATACACTAACAGCACAACGAAAAGAATTTTTCAAGAGAAGCTTGCGGCAAAATTTTATAAATAATTATCTAAACTTTATAAAGCAGAATACTGAAATAAAAGTTAACGAAAGGTTAATAGAAAGCACCTTATTAAATCTGCGAAGAACTAGCTGAAATGATTAATGAGATATTCCCAAGCTTCCAAAAATTCAAAAAAATTGGTAACCACAATCAATTAATTTTTAAAAAAATAATTGCCGATAAAGAGACCCCTGTTTCAATTTTTGAAAAAGTTTGTGGGAGTCAAGATAATTGCTTTTTATTTGAATCTGTGACCGGCGGAGAAAATAAAGCTCGTTATTCAATCATCGGAATGAGGCCTGACATAGTTTGGGAAAGTAAGATGGGTGGATGCAAAATTGCAGAAAACTTACAGGAATCTAGTAGACTAAGGTTTAGAGAATTAAATAATAACCCCTTAAAGGAGCTTAAAAATACCATAGATAGGTGCAAAATTGATATACCTTTGGGACTTCCACCTATGATTGCAGGTTTATTTGGTTATGTAAGCTACGACGTGATAAGGCTAATAGAAAACTTACCTCATGTAAATTATGACGAGCTAGGTGTTCCTGATATACGATTAATTAGACCGACTGTTCTTATTGTGTTAGATGCAATAAAAAATGAATTAATCGTTGCATCACCAGCTTGGGCGAACGACAAGCAATCTTTACAAAAAACCTATAACAACTCTGTAAGACTGATCGAGGAAACGGTCATGCAAGTTGCACTGCCAAGAAAAAAAGCAAAGGTAAAGAAAAAACCAAAAAATTACCTTGGGAAACCAGTATCTAATTTCACCAAAACAGCCTATTTAAATATAGTTAATAGGGCTAAAAAGTATATTAAAAGTGGGGATATCTTCCAAGTGGTACCAAGTCAAAGATGGAAAATGAAGTACTTATTGCCAGGTTTTTCATTATATAGGTCTCTTAGAAGGACAAACCCATCTCCCTATATGTTTTATTTTAATTTTAATGATTTCAGCATAATAGGGTCTAGTCCAGAAATACTTGTTAAGGTCGAAAATGATGATGAGGTTACAATTCGACCAATAGCAGGCACAAGACCTAGAGGTCTTAACGAAAGCGAAGATAAGGCATTGGAAAACGAGTTATTGAATGACAAAAAGGAACTTGCAGAGCACCTTATGCTTCTTGACCTTGGACGAAATGATATAGGCAGGGTATCCAAAATAGGATCAGTAAAAATTACAGAAAGTTTTGTCATTGAACGATATAGCCATGTCATGCATATAGTTTCAAATGTTAAGGGAAAGCTTTCTAAAAATGTTAGTAACATCCGCGCTCTTCTCTCAGGTTTACCGGCTGGAACAGTTTCTGGTGCTCCCAAAATTAGAGCTATGGAAATAATTGATGAATTAGAAAATAAAAAAAGAAGTATATTTGGTGGAGGAGTTGGTTATTTTGGAGCGTCTGGTCAAATGGATTTCTGTATAGCTATAAGAACTGCTATACTCAAAGAACAGGATTTATACCTGCAGGCTGGAGGTGGGGTAGTTTTTGATAGTGATGCAGAAAAAGAATTTCAAGAAACAGTAAATAAATCAAAAGCTTTGATTAAAGCAGCAGAAGACTCAATACACTTTTTTGGGGATTAAGATGCTGTTAATTATAGATAATTACGATAGTTTTACCTATAACCTGTATCATTACTTTGGTGAATTAGGTTATGAAGCTCAAGTTCACAGAAATGATGAAATTGCAGTTGATCAGATAATAAACTTAAAACCGAAAGGAATTGTAATTTCCCCAGGTCCGCGTGGTCCTGAACATGCTGGGATATCGGTTGACCTGGTAAAGGCAGTTGCGGACAACCAGAAAATACCACTATTAGGCGTTTGTCTAGGCCATCAAGCTATAGGTGCAGCTTTTGGTGCAAAAATAATTAGTGCTCCTGAGATAATGCATGGAAAAGTGGATATGGTCTATCACTCTCAGAAGCATATGATTTTTAAGAACTTGTCATCGCCTTTCGAAGCCACAAGATATCACTCTCTATGTGTAGATCCTAAAACCCTACCCTCTTCGCTTGCAGCCATTGCAAAGTCTAGAGATGAGACTATTATGGCTATTATGCACCGTGAGTTACCTATATTTGGCCTACAATTCCACCCAGAATCAATTAAGACAACTTGTGGAAAAGAAATTCTTCATAATTTTTTGAGTATTTTGGGATCAAATAATGCATAAAAAAGTTAAAGAATTATTATCAAAAGCAACACAAGGACCCATATCATTTAAAGACGCGGAGATTGTTTTTGAAAAAATAATGGATGGTAAGTTATCAGAAGTCGAAATATCTTCATTTCTTACATCTTTAAAAGTGCGCGGCGAAAGCATAGATGAGCTTACGGCTGCCGCCTCTATTATGAGAAAAAAATCCCTAAAAGTTTTAAATGGCGAGAATGCTGTAGATATTGTAGGAACGGGTGGAGATGGAATGAATACGCTAAATATTTCGACGGCAAGCTCGCTCCTTGTTGCTTCTACTGGTATGAAAGTAGCCAAACATGGTAATAGAAAAATTTCCTCACTCGCCGGAGCTTCTGATACTCTTGAGATACTTGGCATAAATACCTTTATGGAACCAAAAGTTGCACAAAAATCTTTGGAACAATTTAACTATTGTTTTATGCTGGCTCCTATTTATCATCCTGCTATGAAAAATGTCATGCCTGTTAGGCAAGAGCTTGGCTATAGAACAGTGTTTAATATACTAGGTCCTCTAACCAACCCGGCTTCTGTAAAATATCAACTTATAGGAGTCTATGAAAAATCATTAGCTATTAAAATGATAGAAGTTCTCAGAAATTTAAATACTGAGAGAGCTTGGGTCGTTCACGGATCAGATGGGACTGATGAGATTTCTATTACCGGTAAAACTTATGTGGTTGAACTTGATAGGGGTAAAATTAGAGAGTTCAAAATTAGCCCTGAAGATGCTAACTTAAAATCATGTAATTTTTCAGAAATTTTGGGAGGATCTCCTAAATTCAATGCGCAAAAAATTGAGCATTTAGTAAATGGGGAAAAGAGTGGTTTTTTTTACTCAGTTATTTTTAATAGTGCTGTTGCCTTAAATATAAGTGAAAAAGTAAAAAACATTCAAGATGGGGTTAGAATGGCTTCCGATACATTACTTTCTGGAAAAACAAAGGAGCTAATTGAAAACTTAAAAGTAGCGAAAACTTCATTGCAATGAGTATATTAGATAAAATAAAACTTACAAAATTGGAAGAAGTAAGTAAATTAAACAAAGATAAGCTAGAATATGATAAGCTTAACTTTACTAAGTCTTATCAAAACAATGAGAGTTTTAAAAATTCCCTAAAGAAATCAGGTAATAATAATTATACAATAATAACTGAAATTAAAAGAGCATCTCCATCAAAGGGGATTATTAGGAAAGATTTTAACCCAGCGGAATTAGCAATATCTTATGAAAAAGGTGGTGCATCTTGTTTGTCTGTTTTAACAGATGCAACGTATTTTAAAGGTTCAAATGATTACATCGCTCAAATTAAGAAAGTTGTCTCTTTACCCATTCTAAGAAAAGAGTTTATGATTGATCCTCTTCAGGTGATAGAGTCAAAAAACCTGGGCGCTGACTGCATCCTCATTATAATTGGCATGAACTCAATTGAAGACAATAAGACAATTGAATCTATGGCTTTGGATATTGGATTAGAATGTATTTTAGAGGTACATTCTCTTGAAGAGCTAGAAGCAACCAAGCATTTCTCGTCAAATATGATTGGTATAAATAATAGAGACCTTAACACCTTTAACACTAATATCGAAACCACAGTCAAGCTATTGCCCAATGTGCCTAAAAATAAAATGGTAATATCTGAATCTGGATTGTCACAAAAAAGTGATTTGGAAAGACTAGCTAAGCTTGGAGTATCATCATTTCTTGTTGGAGAAAGTTTAATGAGGCAAGAAGATCTTGAAAAAGCAACAAAATTGCTAATGAATCAATAATGGATAAAAAATTAAGTCATCTTGATAACAAAGGAAATGCAAGAATTGTTGACATTTCAAAAAAGAAAAAATCATCAAGGTATGCGAGGGCAAAGGCCACAGTTTGGCTTTCTAAAAAAATACTCACAATGATAAAAAACGATAAACTTAAAAAAGGAAACGTGATTAATGTAGCGAGAATTGCTGGTATAATGGGAGCAAAGCAAACGTCAAGTTTAATCCCTTTATGTCATAACATTAATCTCGATAGTAGCGATATTAGTTTTAGATTTCTAGAGGAAGAACTCGAGATAGTAAGCACTGTAAAATCTGAAGAGAAAACTGGAGTAGAGATGGAAGCACTAACTGCTGTTAGTGTTTCCGCTCTAACTATTTATGATATGGTAAAAGGAGTAGATAAGTCTGTTTACATTAAAAATATATTTTTGTTAGAAAAAAAAGGTGGAAAAACTGGTGACTATGAGAGAAAAGAAAGTATTAAAAAATGAATGTTTCCAGAGCACTAAAGGAAATATTTAAACAAGATTTTTCACATTTTACTGAAAATATATACTTAAAAGACTCTTTGGGCAGAACTCTTTCAAAGCCAGTCACCACAACCAAAAATATCCCTGAATTCGATACATCCTCCATGGACGGATTTGCCGTTAAGAAGTCATCTTTAGGGAAGATTGGTAAGTTTACAGTATTAGGCGAGACACCTGCTGGCGCTAGATCATGCTATACGATTAAGCCCAATGAGTGTGTCAGAGTTTATACTGGATCTAGAATGCCTAAAAATGCTGATTTTGTTGTAATTCAAGAGAACACTTCGAGCCATGGAAATTTAATGTTTGTCAATGATTATGATAAAAAAAACTCGTATGTAAGAAAAACAGGATTAGATTTTAAGAAGGGTCAAATAATTTCTAACCCCATGTTAATTGACTACAAGCTTATTTCTGCTTTAGCTTCCCTTAATTTAGAAAAAGTTTCCGTTATAAAAAAACCGAAGGTTTGTATTATTCCAACCGGAAATGAGGTTTTAGCTTTAGGAAGTAAAGCAAAAAAAAACAGTATTTATTCATCTAGCCCATATGGCATCAAAGCTATGTTAGAAAATGAGGGAGCAGAGGTAACTATCGCTCCAATATGTCGAGATAACCTGGATGAGATAATCTGTGCCCTCGAAAACACCAAACAATCTCAAATAATTATCACGCTAGGAGGTGTATCAAAGGGTAATTATGACCTTATACGAAAGCATTACAGGAAACTGGGTATAAAGATTCTTGTGGACGGGATACCGATAAAACCAGGAAAGCCATTAATTATAGGGAAATTGGATAGAAAAATTATTTTTTGTCTTCCAGGCAATCCGATATCAAGTATTGTATGTAGCAAGTTATTTATTGTAGCATTAATAAAAAAAATGCTAGGGGAAAAGCTTGAAAGAATAATTACACGAAAAGCTTTGTTGTCTGAAGACATTAAAATCCCTATTTCGCAACGCGAACACTACATGAGAGCATTTACATACCAAGAGGCAGCAACACAATATGTAAAACCATTTTCACAACAAGACAGCTCATTACATTCTGTGCTAATAAAATCAAACTGTCTTTTAATTATTCCTCCAGGATCATCATCAAATTTTAAGGATCAAATTGTAGATATAATTGATTTTTAAATTGACACCTATAAAAAGAACATATATAGAACATAGTAAGAGGTACCTATGTTAACAAAAAAGCAACATGAACTTTTATTATTCCTTGAAGAAAGAATAGCTCAGTCTGGTGTGACCCCATCTTTCGAAGAAATGAAAAATAAAGTGGGCCTTAAATCAAAGTCAGGAATTCACCGACTGATATCTGCTCTCGAAGATAGAGGATTTATCAAAAAATTACCTTTCAAAGCAAGAGCAATCGAGATTTTAAAATCACCAAATATAAGGTCAAAGTCTTCAGACAATAAAAATGATACACTTGATAAGCATATCGTTGAGTTGCCAGTAGTTGGAAGAATTGCAGCTGGCCTTCCTATAGAAGCGATTGAGGCAGGAGAGAGTTCTTTATTCGTATCAAAGTTTTTAACAAAAGGGTCGGATAGTTTTATTCTCGAAATAAAAGGGGAATCAATGGTTGATGCTGGTATAAATGATGGAGATTTTGCAATTATCAAAAAGCAGAGCTCAGCAAATAATGGTGATATCGTTGTAGCTTTAACAGATGAAAATGAAGCTACATTGAAAAGGTTTAGAAAACGAGGTGATACAATTGCTTTAGAGGCTGCAAATGAATTGTTTGAAACCAGAATATATTCAGCTGGTCAAATTAGTATTCAGGGGATTCTGATCGGCTTGATTAGGCAATACTAATAACCTATAAGTCTTACCTATGGAAATAAGAACAAGATTTGCTCCTTCTCCAACAGGTGACTTACATATTGGCGGTGCTAGAACAGCACTCTTTAATTATCTTTTTGCAAAAAGCATGAAAGGAAAATTTCTCCTACGCATTGAAGATACTGATTTAAAAAGATCTAAGAGTTCTTTAACGGAAAAAATCATAAATGATATTAAGTGGTTAAATATCCCTTGGGATGAAGAAATAGTTTTTCAACGACAAAATCGAAATAAACATAAACAGATAATTGATTATTTGTTAGAGAAGGGATTAGCCTTTAAGTGCTTCGCCAAAAAGGAAAATCATACGGAAAGTAATATTGAAAAAATTGGCACACGAGAACCTGCGTTCAGATCACCATGGAGAGATCTTAGTAAAAATACACAACCTAATAAACAATACGTGGTTCGATTTAAAGTTCCAAGTGATCCTTCTCGAATAAATTTCACTGATAAAGTAAGAGGAGAACTATCATGGGATTTGAGCACGATAGAAGATTTTGTGATTGCGAGAAGCGATGGTAGCTCAACATATAATCTAGCAGTTGTTGTAGATGATCATAATATGAAGATCAGTCATGTTATAAGAGGAGAAGATCATCTTACAAACACAGTTAAGCAATTACTTGTATACCAAGCATTAAATTGGGTCACTCCAGAATTTGCACACATTCCCCTTATCCACAATGAGAGAGGCGAAAAACTGTCAAAAAGAGATGGAAAAAGTAGCTTGCTAGACTTTAAGCAAGAAGGATTTTTACCAGATGCAATGTTAAATTATCTTGCGAGGCTTGGTTGGAGCTATAAAGATGAGGAGTTTTTCAATTTAAACCAAGCTATTTCCTGGTTTACACTAGATGGAGTAGGAAAAAGTCCTTCTAGGTTTGATATAAAAAAACTTTTGAATATCTCTAAAAAGCATTTGATATCAAAGCCAGCTGATGAAATTCATAAGTTGCTTTTACAATATATAAAAATTTATAAAAACATAAGTTTGTCAGAAAGTTTTTCAGAAAAATTGAGACAGTATTTACCTCTAGTAGTTGAGAGATGTACGTCACTTGGAGAAATATTTGAGGCCTCCTCATTTTTATTTGAAGCAGATGAACTTAGAGACAAAAAAGCGTTGGCACTGTTAGATGATAATTCTAGAAAGATTATTTCAAATTTCGTCTATGCAATTAAATCAGCAAATTTTGCCTGGAATTCAAAGCTTTTAAACGAATTCATAAATGCTTATTGCCAAGAAAGTAGCTTAAAGTTCCGTGATATTGGTATTCCCCTAAGAATAGCTTTAACTGGATCGACTTCATCACCTAGCATAGTTCATATTATGGAAATATTAGGAAAACATCAAACACTTGATAGATTAAATATGAATGTTGATTGAATCAAAAATTGATTAATATTTATTATAAACTATAATATTGGTCAACAAGATAGGGACTGGATAATATTGCTAGATAAAACACAAAAGTTTGCTGAACTTAAAATAGATGAGAAGAGTATAAAGGTACCTGTTAGTAAAGGGACATTGGGGCCTGATGTTTTAGATATACGAAGTTTGTATAAAGAAACAGGCTTGTTTACATATGATCCTGGTTTCACTTCCACTGCGTCCTGTGACAGCAATATAACTTTTATAGATGGAGATAAGGGTGAGCTTCTTTACCGAGGTTATCCTATTGAAGAGTTAGCCGAAAAATCGAATTTTTTGGAAGTCGCTTACCTACTGTTACGAGGTGAATTGCCGACGAAGCCACAATATGATGACTTTTGTAGCAGGGTAACACGGCATACGATGCTGCACGAACAAATGTTAAATTTTTTTCGTGGTTTCAGAAGGGACGCCCATCCTATGGCGATTGTTTGTGGCGTTCAGGCGGCAATGTCAGCGTTTTATCATGATAGTACTGATATTAATGATCCATGGCAGAGAGAGGTAGCAACAATCAGAATGATTGCAAAACTTCCAACAATCGTTGCTTGGGCATATAAATATTCTATCGGACAACCATTTGCTTATCCTAAGAACAATCTTCAATATGCCCCCAATTTTTTACAAATGTGCTTTTCAGTTCCCGCTGAAGAATATGTGAGTGATCCTATTTTAAGTAAAGCTATGGATAGGATATTCATTCTTCATGCTGATCATGAACAAAATGCTTCTACTTCTACCGTTAGGCTTGCTGCTTCTTCTGGAGCAAATCCATTTGCCTGTATAGCTGCAGGTATAGCATGCCTCTGGGGCCCTGCTCATGGAGGCGCCAATGAGGCTGCGTTAAATATGTTGAAAGAAATTGGAACTCCCGACCGGATACCTGAATATATCTTAAAGGCAAAGGATAAAAATGATCCCTTTCGACTGATGGGCTTCGGACACAGGGTCTATAAAAACTTTGATCCTAGATCAAGGGTAATGAAGCAGAGTGCAGATGAAGTCCTTGAATTACTAGGGGTCAAAAATAACCCAACACTCCAAGTGGCGAAAGAGCTAGAAAAAATCGCTTTGGAAGATGAATATTTTATTGAGAAAAAACTGTACCCGAACGTCGACTTTTATTCTGGAATAATACTTGAGGCTATGGACTTTCCAACTTCGATGTTCACTCCAATTTTTGCATTGGCTAGAACTGTAGGATGGCTTGCTCAATGGCAAGAAATGATTTCAGACCCTAATATAAAGATTGGTCGCCCAAGACAACTTTTTACCGGTGCAACTCATAGAACCTATAAGGCTTTCGATAAGCGGTAGAATATCTACTGCAATTTAAAATAATTTTTAATTGATTTTGCTGCACGTATCGCAGGATCTTTGGAACCATATCCAAGTTCTCTGATTGCCTGTTTGGATGAAATTAGTTGAGCCTGTGCATACTTCTTTTTACCCAGAATCTTTTCTGCTTCACTGTATAAATTCTTGGAATTACATCGGTGAAAAAGAAACTCTGGAATATTATTACTCTTTGTTATCAGGTTTACCAAATTTGCTGAAGAAACATTCACAAAAAGTCTATAAATTATCTGAGTTAAAAAGCTAGTACGATATCCAACAACCATTGGCACACTTGATTTCGCTAATTCCAAAACTACAGTGCCTGAGGTTACAAGTGCTAGATCTGAACACGCATATAGAGACATTTTGTCTCTTTCAAATTCTGAGCTGGACATCATCTCAGCGTCAATCTGCTTTACTTTTATACTTCTTTCTGCTGCTATTTCTTTGAAAATTTTTGAAACTATACTTGGAGTTGGACATATAAAAATTATATCAGAAAATTTTCTAGACAATAAATAAGCGGTATCAAAAAAAATTGGAAGCATTCTTTTTAACTCGCTGATCCTCGACCCAGGTAGTAGAGTTATAATTTTCGTTGAATCCTTTATATTTAAACTTCTTTTAAAGGAAACAACATCCCTTGTTTTTGGCAATACATTCGTAGATATCGGATGTCCAACAAAATCACATTTTATGTGAAAGTTTTGTAAGAACTCACTTTCAAAGGGCAAGATAGACAAAATATGATCAAAATTCTTTTTTAAAATTTTAACTCTTCCCTGACGCCATGCCCAAACAGATGGCAAAACGTAATGGACAATTTTTGCATTTTTCCATTTTTTTTTAATCAAAGAGGCCAGACGTAAGTTGAATTCGGGTGCATCTATAGTAATTATAAGGTCAGGTTCCCATGCAATATTATATTTATAAGCTTGTCTCAAAATTTTAAAAATAGGAAAAAAGTTAATTAAAATATCCTTTATTCCCATCACAGAAAGTAATGAAAAATTAAATAGGCTTTTAAAGCCTTCTCGCTCCATTAAAGGACCGCCAACACCTTGAAAATCAATGTGATTTCGGTTGTCTAATTCATTTTTTAACGCTCGAATCAAGTGTGCACCTAGCAGGTCGCCAGAATGTTCTCCTGCACTTATGAAAATTTTTAACATTTAAAGTCTTTATCCAAAAAATTTGATTGAAGCAAGAAACATATTATGACTCCGTAGTGTATCGATAATTAAGTCCCTGTTTACTAAAATAACCTTATTGCTTTCAATTACTAGACCATTTAATTTTGCATTTTTTGCTAATTTTATAGTATCAGGGCCAATGACCGGAGTATCGATATCTAGAACTTGGCGCGGCTTCGATCCCTTTATTAGTATTCCACCAGATAGAATTTCTTTTGGCCTTTTATTATTTTTTTGTCTAAAATTGATTACTGCTTTTATCATTTCATCGGTTCCGGTAATCGTCTCCAGACCTAAGCAATGTCCATTTTGGAAGATCAGGGATTGACCAATATCTAGCCCTGCATAACTAAGAAAAATTTTTACTCCTGCTTTTATTTCCTTAAGTACTTTTTTACTAATAGGAGCAGATCCGTATGTTCCCGAATCTAATATTAATTCAGGTAAGAGATCTTGAACTTTTACTAATGTAAAGTTTTGATTAGCAAACATCTGGGTTACAGCAGAAAAAATTTCTCCATCCCCTTTGTTAAGAATAGAAAATACTTTAGATAAAAGTATTTGTGAACCGTAATTTACTTTTGAGAAATCAATTTTAGGCCTTTCCATATACCCTATTAACGCTATGTCATCTATCTGTCTCTGTTTTAACAGGGAAAATGTCTCGTTTATTTCTTCATACTTTAAATCAATACGATCTAGATTTTTTTTTATTTTTACTTTACTACATGGCAAACGTACTATTGTTATTTCATAACCTAAAATCAGTAATTGCTCCATACAGTAAGTAGCTAACTCGCCACTCCCTATAATTAAACCAATTTTTTTTTTTATTACCATATAGTCGTTAACTTTTTGGAGCAACAAACGATCTTGTGCTTTCCTTTTTTATAAATTCTAGAACTTTTTGAACTTCTGTGATTTCAGTGATTAAATCATTATCCAATGCTTTTATTCGGTCCTGAAAATTCTGACTCCCTTCTTTGTCAAAAATTTTTGAAAATACTTCAACCAGCTTTTTTATACTTTCCTTCTTTGAACCTCTTCTTTTTAAGCCTACTAAGTTTACACCTGATAGAACAGGTCTCATGCCTATAATCATTGAATAGGGGATCACATCTTTAGAAACCATGGCATGCGCTCCTATCATAGAGCCCTCTCCCAGCCTACAAAATTGATGAATTCCAACCAAACCACCGATATTTACATTATCTTCTATCACCACATGGCCAGCTATTGCAGAATTATTTGCAATCACAATATTACTACCTAACTTACAGTCATGTCCAACATGACTCCCTAACATAAAAAGACAATTATCCCCAATAATAGTGTTACCCCCACCTCCAGCAGTACCAATACTAATACTTACACATTCCCTGATGAAATTATTCTGTCCAATTGTAAGCGTAGTTTTTTCACCAGAATACTTAAGGTCTTGTGGATCGCTTCCGATAGAGGCAAAAGGCCAAACTTTTGTTCCCCTTCCAATAAATGTTTTTCCAGAAATTACTACATGGCTTTCTAAAATAACATTATCATCCAAGGTAACTGCTGATCCAATACAACAATAGGGTCCAATCTTACAGGAATTACCTATTTTTGCACCATCTTCAACAATCGCTGTTGGGTGAATGATTGAGGAAGGCTTAGCCATTATAGTCCACCATTATTATTGATTACAAAAATAAAAAATATCGAACCCATTTGACAATTTTTAAAAATGGCTTCAAGAGAACTCATTTTAAATTCTCATCATGGCAGAGAACTCGCACTCGGACATTTTTTTGGAATTTACAATTACTTCACCCTCGAATTTCCATATTTTATTTCTCATTTTTTGGACAGTTATAGAAAGTGACATGACATCACCAGGGGTGACTGGCCTTCTAAATTTTGCATTATCTATTGTAGTCAAAAGTACTAAAGCACTGGAATCAGAAATGTTTAGACTTTTTGCTACCAAAACTGCTGCAGTTTGGGCCATAGATTCTATTTGCAAAACGCCAGGAACTACGGGAGAAGATGGGAAATGTCCTGGAAAGTATGGTTCATTAACTGTAACATTCTTTACTCCAGTAGCTGACTCGTTTTTAACAATATCTATTACTTTATCTATTAATAAAAATGGGTATCTGTGTGGAATTAATCTTTTAATTTCATCAATATTACAGCACTCCTTATCCATTAAATTCTCCTAATTATTTTCCTAGTATAACTTCTAAGTATTTTGGATCACTCTTATATAGTTTATCTAGTTCCAATATGACCTGTTCAGTTATATCTATTCTATTATCGAAAAATAGATCAATTTGAGATGAATCTAAAACAATAAAAGCTTGATAATCTAACATTATCGGCTGGATAATTCTACCTGACAACTCAATAAAGTTTTTTTTCCATTTTTCTAAACTGTCTCTAAGTTGACTATCTTTCAAATCATAAAAATTTCGAGTCTTTTGAACTCTTTTATCAAAGTCATCAGCCAATTCATTAAAGTCCTTTTTTGCTAACACCTCCCTTTTTTGTGTTAATTCTAATTCTTCATCTTCAAATTTTTTAGCGTTTAGGTCAGCCTCTTTTTTTAATTCAAGAGCAGCATCTTGAAAGGCAAATAAAATATCATTACCTAGCTTCGATCTCTCAAAAACATTTATACTATTTATAACGAGGACAGAAGTGCTAATATTTTTTTCCTGAGAGGAAATAGGATTACATAATAGTAAGAGCAAAGCAGAACACGCTGAAATCCTCACTATATTCTTATAAAAAATGGTCAAAATCTTGTAGCAAGGTTCAGACTAAAATATTCAAGGCTATCGGCATCTAAATATTTTTGTGGCCTCGACCAGTTAAACTGAAGTGGCCCAATTGGTGTTTCCCAGTTCATAGCAAAGCCTATAGAAGTTCTTAAGGCTCTATCTGTTAGAGCTATCTTATCTGAGAGTCCTGCAACATTTGGATCCGTTTTTATGTCCCACAGACTTCCAGCTTCCGCAAAAACGCTACCATATAAACCTAATTCTCTAGGTAAACCAAGAGGAAAAGAAGCTGCAAATCTTGCTATTGCATACTTTTCACCTCCTAACGGAATAGTATACCGCCCTCCAGCTAACTCTCTAGGCCCTATCCCACTGTATTTGAAGCCACGAAATGAACGACCACCTAAAACAAATCTATCGACTACTTTCGAATAGCCTTTATTCATCGTCAAAATTCCACCTTCTAATTCGGTTGAAAAGATAATGTTATTTCCATAAATTCCTTGGTATATTTTACCACTTGCTTCTGATTTTATGAACTGCTCATCTCCACCTAAGCCAGCTATTTCAGAACCAAATTTAATCATATACCCTTTAGTTGGTTTAATAATAGAGTCTCGTTTGTCAAAACTTAAGGACAAGTCTATTAAGGACCTAGTAGATTTACCAAGATCTTGTTTTAAAACCTCAGATGTCCCTACTGCAGTAACATCTATATTTTCTAATTTATAAGTAAGTCTAACTCTTGTATCTGATGAAAGGTTGAACCCAACTGAGGGTTTTATAGCTATGAGATTTGCTGTATACCCCGTGGCTCGTGGCTTTGAGTTTGTATAATCAATGTCCATCGACACCAGAACGTCTCTTCCAAGAAACCCACGCTCTTTAAAACCTAGTCCAACAGAAGAGTTATCTTTTGATCCAGATACACTCAACCGAATACCTTGGCCAGCACCTCTGAAATTTGATTCACTAAATGCAAATTGAGCAGTAACATCTGTATCAGTGGAATATCCTAAACCCAACGAAAGCGAACCTGTTGGAGCTTCCTTCACAGCTATATCTACAATCGCATTCTGAGAGTTTGAACCTTGTCGTACGTTGACCTTTACATCATCGAAGTAACCTAAAGATTTCAATTTCTCTTCTGACCTTTTAAGCATGGATGGATCAAAGGCATCTCCTTCTTCAACTTGAAATTCACGCCTAATCACATTATCGCGGGTGTGGGTATTACCACTAATCTCTATTTGCTCAACAAAAAGCTTTGGGCCTTCTATAACCTTAAAAAGCAGGTCTATTTCTTTTTCTTTGGAATTCCTAACTTGGTCGACTGTTCCGATTAAAAATGGGTATCCATTACTAACAGATGCTTTCTTTATATTGTCTAAAGTTTTTTGTATTTCGGATGTATTAAAGCTATCTCCCTTGGAAGCAACAATTGAGCTCTCATATAGAGATGATGAAATGCCTTTGACTATTGATTTAATCGATAAGTTGCCAAATCTGAAAAAAGGCCCTTCATAAATAGAATAGGTTAAAAAAGCTGTCTCACCACTATTTTTAAGCCCGCCAAGCGAAGCTATAACTTTAGCGTCAGGAAAACCATTATCTTTATAAAACTTTTCTAAAAGGTATTTATCTGCCTCTTGACTATCTTCAGAGTAATTATCACTTGTAAAAAAAGATGAAAAGATCCCTGCTCTTTTTGACTTAATAACATTTCTAAGTTGCCTGTCGGAGAAAGACCGGTTACCAACAAAATCGATTTGAGAAATTTGTAAAATACTTCCTTCATCGATTTCAAAAACTAAGTCAACAAATCCCTTCTCTCTCTCAATTATTTTTGGTTCTACCCTTGCAGAATATCTAGACTTAAATCGATAGAAGTCTGAAATTATTCTACTGTCTTTAACTGCCTGTGCTCTACTAAAGGGTTGTCTTTCCTTAGATTGAATTAAAGGAAGTAACTCTTTATTCTCTATTTTTTTATTTCCTTCAAAAGCTAAGCGACGTATTCTTTTATTTTCTTTTACTTTAATTAAAATAGTCTGACCCTTAGGAACGACTTCAACACTTTCGAAAAGATTGCTGTTATATAAATTTTTTAAAGCTGTGTTTATATCGCTTGCTGATAAAGGTATATTTTTTTTTAACCCAGATATAGATTTAATAGTTTGGACACTTGTATTAGAATTTCCTTGAACTTTAATCTGAGAAAACCTGAACTGCGAATAAGAGGGGGATGAAAGACATATTGAAAAACAAAAGAAAAAAAGAATTAACTTATTTAAAGTTTGTTTCACGTATGTCTCCTTAAAAATTAAAAAATAACACTAGTCTTGAAATATCATTAAATGTTGTAAACATTAGCAGAGATAGTAACAAAACTAAACCAAATATCATAGAAAATCTTAAAACTCCTTCGCTAGGTTTTTTTCGTGAAAAATACTCATATATCATCATCACTATATGGCCTCCATCTAAAATAGGTATCGGCAGCAAATTAACAAATCCTATACCAGTTGAAATGACTGCAACTAAAGATAATAAAGCTAAAAATCCCGAATTAATGGAGTCAGACACAGCATGAGCAATTCCTATAGGCCCAGAAAGATGTTTAGGATCAACTTGACCACTAACTATACCCCTTATACCCTTAAAAGATGAAATAATTACTCCCACCGTTGCATCTGCTCCAAAAATTAACGCATTCAAAACGTTTGGTGTTTCCCTCGGCGGATAAAATATCGGGCCGCCAGCCACACCAATCCTGTAAATTGCGTCAAAGTCACCGTTCTTGTTCTCAATCGGACTTAAAACGGGTTGTATAGATTTCTGGAGAATTTGACCATCTCGAAAAATAGTAACTTTTAACGATCTTCCTTTAGAATTTATAATTTGTTCTCTTAAATCATTAAAGTTGGCGAGGTTCTTTTCTTCAACAGTTAAAAAAACATCGCCGATTTGCAATCCTGCAAGCGAAGCAGCAGAGAGTGGCTCTATAGCTTCTACTATTGGTTGTAGAAGATATGGAATCTCAATTTGCTTTACTGAAGCACCTCTTCTTATTGTGAACTTTGATGTCTCTGCGCCAGATTTATTTATATAAGAAAAAATCTCTGAAAATGAATTTACTTTTTTACCTTCAACCTCTAAAATCCTGTCGTTCACTTTAATGTCGTAGTTAGCTTCATAAAACTTGTTAATCTTACCGATTACTGGGTCACTGACAGAAACTCCCTGTACAATTATGATCAATGAAAAAACTACTACGGAAAAGATAAAATTTGCTAATGGTCCTGCTAATACAGTTGAAAACCTACCAATTAGTGGAGCTTCATTAAATAGCGCAGAATTAGAAGGCTCTGAATTAGCGTCAACTCGCGCTTTTATAGAAGCCAGATTATCGTCATCTGAAAATCTTACAAATCCTCCTAAAGGAATAATAGCAAACTGCCATTCAGTTCCTTTTTTGTCCCTAAAAGATAATATCCTAGGGCCAAATCCAATACTGAAAACAGAAACATCAATCTTATTAAAACGAGCAACAATGAAGTGCCCGAACTCATGTACAAAAATCACTATACCAAATGCAAATACTATTGATAAAAACTGAAATATAAAGATACTCTGCTCCTAAAACTTTAATTTTTTTGCGATTCCCCTTGTAAGTTCATTTAATTCTAAGATTTCTGGAACAGTTTGGGGTGCTTCCATCAGTCTAGTTATCAATGAACTTTCTTCAAGGGTTTTTTCTACCAAGTAAGCCATGTCTAAAAAGCCTATTTCTCCTGATATAAACCTATCCAAAGCTATTTCCTTTGCTGCGTTAAATATAACACCTAGATTTAAATTTTTTCCAACCTTTTCTACAATATCTAATGCAGGAAACTTTTCAATATCAGGTTCCTGAAATTCTAGGGCATTTATTTTTGTAAAATCAATGCTTTCTAAATCAATTTTTAATCTTTTTGGATAATTGAGTGAGTAGCTAATTGGGCCTCTCATATCAGGTAAGGACATTTGTGCCAATGTAGTTCCATCGTTAAAATTTACCATTGAATGAATTATTGACTGGGGATGAATTATTACTTGTACTTCAGAAAATTTAAGTTCAAATAAATGCATTGCTTCAATTAATTCTAATGCTTTATTGAACATTGATGCGCTATCGATGGTTATTCTTGTCCCCATACTCCAGTTCGGATGCTTTAGTGCTTGCTTAAGTGTTGCAGACTTCATTTTTTTTAAGCTCCAATCTCTAAATGGACCACCACTAGCGGTAAGAGTTATGCTTTTTAAGTCTTTCCTGCGCTCTCCCTCTAGGCACTGGAATATAGCACTATGTTCACTATCGACTGGTATTAGCTTAGTATTGTTTGTCTTACATAGAGATAATAACAAACTTCCTGCACAAACGAGCGTTTCTTTGTTTGCCAAGGCTAAAACGTTCGAATATTCTGCACATCGGAGAGAAACTTCTACTCCGGCAAAGCCGATAATCGCAGACATGGACCAATCAACTTCTATGCTGGCTAGATCTAAAAGAGATTTTTTCCCATAGCTTAAAATAATGTCGGTATCAAAAAGTGCATCTTTTAGTTTCAAAAAATGTTTTTCATCACCAATATTTGCGTACCGAGGTTTAAATTCAAGGCAATCAGCTATTAGCTGATCGACGTTATTAAATGCAGAGAAAGCAATAAAATCATATAACTCTTTACGTTCACGCAAAACATTTAAAGTACTCTGCCCTATCGACCCAGAAGTCCCAAATATGTTGATCCTTTTTTTAGTCATTTTATCAGAAAAAAATCAACAAATTTAACAAAAAAACTTGCAAATATAAGACCATCAAATCTATCTAGCAATCCACCGTGTCCAGGTATTATATTTCCAGTATCCTTTACACCTAAATTTCTTTTAATGTAGCTCTCTATAAAGTCCCCTACTTGTGATGACAATGCAATGCCAAAAAAAACAAAAACAAAGAAATCTGAGACAAATAAATTAAAAGCTTTCAGTATATAATAAAAAGTAATTACTGTTATCCAACCAAGAAATATTCCAGCCCATGTTTTGTTAGGACTAATTTTTTCAAAGACCTTTGGACCTCCAATAATACGGCCACCAAAATAACCCCCTATATCGGCAAAAGCGACTGCTAGCACTAAAACGACAAAAAAACCCTCACCACCAATCTCTGTTGATGACACAAGCAAACTTAATAAAAAGGAAATTGATAAGTTCACATAAACTATAAAAAGTCCTAAGCCTATCGATTTAGATAAATAAAAGATTAAAAAAAACAAACAGCCATTCAAAAAAATGGTCATCATTAAAAAATCTTGTGCGAAATATAGAGGAAAAATACAAATAGCTATTAGACTTAAATTGAAAATATTTGGCTCTTTTTTGAAACTGTAAATCCTAAATAGCTCCCGTAGAAACATTATATTTAAAATATATAAAGAGGGCGTGAGTAAAAATGGAGCAATTACTGCAAATAGAAAAAGAATTAGTAACAATATCAATGCAGATAGAGTTCGTAATTTCAGATCCTCAAACACAAACCGCACGTGTAATATATACGCCTATGAATTTATAGTTCAAAACGTTACAATCTCTGATTGTTTTTCTTTCTGTAATTCCTCAACGGAAACAGTCATTTTATTAGTCAATTCTTGAATATCGTCACTCCAAATTTGAGCCTCGTCTTCAGACATGCCTTCAGCACGAAGTCTTTTGATTTTATCCATACCATCTTTCCTGACATTTCTAATTGCTATTTTTGCATTCTCAGCGTAAGTTGCTGCAAGTTTCGCAAGTTCTTTCCTTCTTTCCTCGTTTAATTCAGGAATTATTAATCTAATAAAGTTTCCTTCAGTTTGAGGTGTTAGCCCGAGTCCCGAGTTTATAAGAGCTTTCTCGACCATATTCACATTGTTGACGTCCCAAACGTTAACTGACAGTACTCTTGATTCAGGAACAGTTATTGTAGCACATTGATTTAATGGAAGCTTTGACCCGTACACCTCTACTAGGACGGGATCAAGCATTGAAGAAGATGCTCTACCTGTTCGTAGAGAAAGAAAGTCGTTTTTTAAAGAAGTTATAGCTCCTGACATTCTTTTTTCAATATCACTAATGTCTAAATTTAATTCATTCATTTAGTTAACTTACCAATGAAAACCGGCCTATACCTTCAACAATACTCAAAAAATCATCAGTTTCAAACAAAGAAAAAACAATGATAGGAATACAGTTATCTCTAGCTAAAGCTATTGCACTTGCATCCATTACTTTCAAATTCTCTTGTAATGCAGTGTCGTAGGTAATTTTTTCAATGTATTTTGCTTCTGGGTTTAAAATTGGGTCTTTGTCATATATACCATCAACCTTAGTAGCTTTAAAAATAGCTTCACATTTCATTTCTATTGCTCTTAAAGTTGCGGCCGTATCAGTTGTAAAATATGGATTTCCTGTACCAGCGGCAAATATACAAACTCTATTTTTTTCTAAATGTCTAACAGCTCTTCTTCGAATATACGGCTCACAAATTTGATCCATAGGTATTGCTGATATTACCCTTGTATGCACATTTAACTTTTCTAACTCTGATTGCATAGCTAGTGAGTTCATTACAGTTGCTAACATGCCCATATAGTCTGCAGTTGTTCTTTCCATCCCCTGCGCACTACCTTGTAGACCACGAAAAATATTACCTCCACCTATAACTAGGCATACCTCAATGCCCTTGTCGTGGACCTTTTTTATTTCCGAAGCTATTTTATTTACCGTTGGTGGATGTAAACCCACCTTCAATTCTCCCATTAAAGCTTCACCAGATATTTTAAGTAATATTCGCTTATATCGACTTGTTTTTGTCAACCTTAATTAGCCTACTAATTAACTATATCTTTAACTTCTGTAGCAAAGTCACTTTCTTTCTTGTCAATACCCTCTCCAACCTTAAATCTGACAAAATTTATTAACACTTGGTTATTTTTTTCTAGAACGTGTTTAATCGAAGAGTCTGGATCCATTACAAATTTTTGGTTTAGCAAGGTGTTTTCCTCATAGAATTTTTTAAGTTTTCCTGACAGAATCTTTTCTGCAATATCAGCTGGCTTTCCTTCTGAAATAAGCTGCTCAGAAATAATCTTTTTCTCTCTATCAACAAGATCAGAATCTAGATCATTCTCAGACATCGCCAATGGAGATGTTGCAGCTATATGCATCGCTAACTTTTTTCCAAAATCATCATCTTTATTTCCCTGTAAAGAAACTAGAACACCTATTTTTCCACAGTTCTTTGAAACCGAATTATGTAAATAAGAATAAATATTTGAACCTTTAACACTAATTACTCGTCTCAAACTAATGTTTTCTCCAATTGTGGCTATTTTGTTATTGATAATCTCTTGAATATTTTTTCCTGAAACACTCTTATTCAAAAGTTTATCCTTGTCCACTATTCCAAACCCTTCATCCAAAATTAGATCTACTAAATCAGTAAACTCTTTATTTGTTGCAACAAAATCCGTCTCTGAGTTCAGTTCAATCATCATGCCTTCATTTTCATGAACTCTTACTCCAACCAAACCATCTGCCGCAACTCTTGACGATTTTTTTTCTGCCTTAAGAAGTCCTTTTGTTCTTAGCCAATCTTGGGCAGCGTCTAAATCGCCATTTGTTTCTAGGAGAGCTTTTTTCGCATCCATCATACCTGCTCCTGACTTTTCTCTAAGTTCTTTAACCAATAAAGCTGATATCAATTTATTCTCCTTTGATTATTATTGCTCGACATTTTTCACTTCTCTGCGGGTATTTCAGTCTTAGGACTAACGTTGGCTTTGACTTTGTCCTGTGATTTTTCTGAAACACCGACTTTCGACGTGTCTTCTGCGCCATCGGAACTTTTATGTTCTGCTTTCGCCTCGCTAGAATGTGCTTTAGGTTCATCAGCCTCTTTTTTATCTTCCGGTATAAATTCACCAGCAACTTCCTGCTCCAACACTTTTTCTTCAGGCAAGTCTTCAGATAATGGCGTTTGAGCTTCACCTAGATCAATACCAGCAGAGCCTAACTGCGACTCCATACCATCTAAAATAGTTTTACTCACTAAATCGCAATACAGAGATATTGCTCTTGAAGCATCATCATTACCAGGTATTGGGAAATCAACTCCATCAGTGGAAGAGTTCGAATCCAGTATTGCTACAACAGGTATGCCGATTTTTTTTGCTTCTTTTATTGCTATGGCCTCTTTATTAGTATCAATGACAAAGAGCATGTCAGGTATATTTTTCATATCCTTTATACCACCGAGTGATAAGTTTAGCTTTTGATGTTCCTTTTCTATATTTAGCCTCTCCTTTTTTGTGAAAAGGGAGAGCTGATTTTCGTCAAATGCCTCAAGGTCCTTTAACCTAAGAATTGAATTTGATACTGTATTCCAATTCGTCAACGTGCCTCCAAGCCATCTGTAGTTTATATAATACTGAGCGCACTTGGATGCAGCTTCTGCAATAGACTGTTGCGCTTGGCGTTTCGTTCCGACAAATAAAATACTACCGCCTTTGGCGACCATCTTATGTATCTCACTAAGAGCATTATCCAGCATCGTAAGCGTTTGAGTAAGATCTAAAATGTGTATTCCGTTTCTTGAGCCGTATATGTACTCATCCATCAATGGGTTCCAGCGGTGGGTTTGATGACCAAAATGCACTCCAGCCTCTAAAAGCTGTCTGATATTATAACTTGGTAAATTCATTCTATTTTCCTTTTCGGTTTTGCCTTAACGCACTCTCCAAGATATGGACCGAAATTTTCTATGCGTTTGCGAATTTTTTTGTTTTTTTAAGGCATCATTGAGGTAATATCAAGAATTTATTTATTTATTTTAAATCTACTTTTTCTACAATTATTGAATGTCGTTATCTAAAAAAAAAATTTACATATTTGGCTGTACTATGTGGGATATCGTAGGAAAGCCTTCAGAGCCAATAAGTAAAGGGAAAGATTGTTCTGGTTTTATAAATGAGCGACCAGGGGGAGTAGCTTTCAACATAGCTTTAGGCCTCTCAAAAATCCTTAATAAACAAAGTTATGAATTAAATTTGGTCTCCGTAATCGGTAAAAATGAGAAAACCAGATTAATATTAACGACACTTGAAGAACATAATATCAATACAAAATATCTGTTAATAAAGGGAAATCAAAATGACAAATATTTATCTATTGAAACAAAAAATGGAGAAATATTTGGATCAATAAATTCATCAAGTACTTTTTTATCGGGCCAACGTGATATAATTGAACATTTCTCTCAAATATGTCTAGCACACAAAGATGAAAATAGTGATGCAATTTTTATTTTTGATGGTAATTGTACAAGAGAGTTTTTAGACTACGTTAAAGAAGAGGCAAGTGAAGAAATTTTTACCAAATATTTCATACCTGCTAATTTTTTAAAACTGGCAGAATTTAAAAATGATGCAATTTATTTTAAAGGATTTAATCTTTTTATTAACCTTAAGGAAGCGAATATCTTAATAGATTCAAAAAAATTAAAAAATGCCATGGACGCATCAAATGCTATTTTCAAAAAAATAAGAACTGAGACCTGTTTGACTATCGTTACCGATGGTCCAAATATCGCATGTGGTGTTTCAAATGAAGAAGTTGCAAAAGTTCAACCAGAAGTCATTAGAGGTACTTACTCAAGATTGGGGGCAGGTGACGCATTCTTTGCTTATTTTCTATCCTACAAAGAATTGAACCCGTCAGCAAGCCTCAAGAAAAGCTTGTACGCAGCAAATAGAAAAACACAGAACTACTTACAAGCTAATGATTAAAAACTTTATAAATAAGAATAAACATCTAATTAAATGCTCGCGGGAAGTATTAAAGGCGATTGATAACAAAATTCCACTGGTTGCGTTAGAGAGTTCTATAATTTCCCATGGAATGCCTTATCCCGAATCACTAGAAATGGCGAAAGATATTGAAGGAATAATAAGAGATGAGGGTGTTCAGCCAGCGACACTGGCTATACTAGATGGAAAAATTCAGATTGGCCTCGACCCTGAAATTCTAGACGCTTTTGCTAAATTTCGAAATGTAGAGAAAGTATCTAGCATCAATCTAGACAGTACAATTTTTTCAAAAAAGCCAGGTGGAACTACCGTTTCAGGCTCGCTTAGAATATGTAAGTTAGCCTCAATCTCCGTATTCGTTACTGGCGGGATTGGAGGAGTTCATAGGGACGTCTCTGAAAGCATGGATGTATCATCAGACCTCCAAGCCATAAAAGAATCCGGAATAATTACTGTTTGCGCGGGCCCAAAAACAATCCTAGACATCTCAAAAACTTATGAGTTACTAGAAACACTATCAATCCCTGCGTTTTCTTACAGACAAAATAATTTACCCGCTTTTTGGTATCGAGACACAAAATTGCGATCTACTCACCGAGTAGATAGCCCAGAAGCAATTGCAAAAATTTACTCAATTGCAAGAAGCGTAAATTGTTGCAATGGATACTTGCTATGCAACCCAATACCGAAAAAGTATTCTCTGGACCAAAGGTACTTAGAACCTTTAATATTAAATGGAGTTATGGAACTAAAAAACTCCAATATAACTGGAAAAGAACTTACCCCAAGCCTATTGAAGTATTTGGTTGAAAAGACGGATGGAAACACGCTCCTTTCAAATATTGAACTTATAAAAAATAATGCAATGCTGGGTGCTAAAGTTGCTAAAGCTCTGGATTATTGATAAAAAATAAACGGAGGGCTTAAATATGGGAAAACTTTTTCAAAAATTACGACGGGATTTTCTAACTGGATTAGTTGTTCTAATACCTATCGTTCTTACAGTTTACCTGGTTTGGAGTGTTATAGCCTTTATCGACAAAGTCATAATTCCTATTATTCCACCAAAATATAATCCCTTAGACTTGTTTGAAATTTATATTCCTGGGCTGGGTGTAATTTTATTTTTAATTGTAACTACTTTTATTGGATCACTAGCATCAGGGTTAATAGGAAGACAAGCCATCAATTTAGGAGAAAAGATTCTTTTAAGAACACCCATTGTGAGGACGGTATATAACTCAATTAAACAAATAATCCAAGCTGTTTTCAAACCTGATGGTACAAATTTTAAGCAGCCATGCCTTGTTGAATACCCTAGAAAAGGCGTATGGGCGGTAGCTTTTATCTCAACGGAAACATATGGTGAAATTAAGCAAAAAATTAATCGAGGCTCTCTTGTTACAGTTTTTTTACCAACTACGCCAAACCCAACATCTGGCTTTATGTTATTTGTACCCAAAGATGACATAATTATGCTGGATATGACAGTTGAAGACGCGGCTAAACTTATAATTTCAGCAGGACTAGTTATGCCGGAGAAAAAGTAAAAAAAAGTTGGATTTTTTTTGTCTTTTTAGTACACTAACAAAACTGCTCGATAGGTTTCTTGCCTGTATGAAACCTGCCTCAATAACTAGCGCCTTCTTTCGAAGGCGCTTCTTTTTTCAGAAATTTCTCCATATTTTTCAAGACATTAAAAGATAATTTTAATAAGTTTCCTTTATTCATTTTAATGAATAATTTGTCATTAGAAGGTTTTATGTTGCCTTTGTCTGATTCTATAAAAGCTAATAAACCAGAGATATTTTCAACTTTTCCTTCTCTGAATTTAAAAGTTATACCTTTAGTTCCAACTTCTAAGGACTCTATTTCAAGCAACTTACACTTTTCTTTTATTTTTAGAATGTTTGCTAAGTTAATAACATCCTTAGGAATTTTTCCAAATCGATCTATCAATTCTGCAAGTAAAGACTCCAATTGCAGTTGGCTTTCAAAATTTGAGAGTCTGCGGTAGAAACTCAATCTTAAAGCTGAATCCTTTATATAGTTTTCAGGAATCCTTGCAGTAACAGGAATTCTTATCACAGGAGACCAATTTTCTTCAAGATTGTAATAATCGCGATCATTTTTATTCAACTTTAAAGAATTAATAGTTTTCTGTAACATTTCCTGATATAGCGAGACCCCTATCTCATTAGCTTGTCCAGTTTGTTCTTCCCCTAAAATATTTCCAGACCCCCTCATTTCAAGATCTTGAGAAGATAGGGTAAAACCAGATACTAGTGAATTTAAATCTTTTATTAAATCGAGCCGTTTCCTGGCAGTTTCTGTTAGCAACGTGTTTTCTTTAGTAATCAAATATGCAAAGGCTCTTTTATTAGAACGACCAACTCTTCCTCTTATTTGATACAATTGACTTAAACCGAATAACTCTGCTCTATATATGATAATTGTGTTCGCTCTTTGTACATCAAGACCACTCCCAACAATATTTGTCGAAACAAGAAGATCTAACTCTCCATAGTAAAAAGCTGAAATAGTTTTTTCTAATTCTTTATTGCTGGTTTTACCGGTGGCGACCATATATTTAACTTCAGGCAAAAAATTATTAAGAAATTCTTCTATTGCACGAATGTCTTTTATTCTTGGGACGACAAAAAATACTTGCCCATCTCTATTGATCTCGCGAATTATAGCAGATCTTATGGTGCCTTGATCAAACTCAATAACATTTGTTTCAATAGGCATTCTATTTTTTGGAGGTGTATTAATCAATGAAAGGTCTCTAATTCCTGAAAAAGCCATTTGTAAGGTCCTCGGTATAGGTGTGGCCGATAAAGTTAACACATGAACGTTGGGAAATATGGATTTCAGCTGCTCTTTTTGATCGACACCAAAGCTTTGCTCCTCATCTACAATTATCAAACTGAGATCATTAAACTTTAGACTTTTATTAATAACACTATGTGTTCCGATCAGTATATTGACATCGCCAATGGAGAGATCGTCTTTAATTTGATCTATCTCTGTTGGCTTAGTTAATCGAGAAAGCATTTTTATTTTAATGGGGTAACCATCAAAACGTTTTTTAAAGATTTCGGCATGCTGTTTTGCTAGAAGCGTTGTAGGCGCTGCTAAGACAACTTGTCTATTCTCCGTTACCATTATAAAAGCTGCTCTTATTGCAACCTCCGTTTTTCCAAAACCCACATCGCCACAAATCAGCCTGTCCATAGGGTTTCCAGTAGACAAATCTTTGATAACGTCATTTATTGCTTGCATCTGATCAGGAGTTTCTTCATAAGGAAACCGATCACAAAAGTCTTGGAAAAGATCTTGTTGCAGATTAATCTTTTTTGTACTTATAAGTTTTCTTTCCGCAGCAACCTTAATCAGCTTCTCAGCTATCAACTTGATTTTATTTTTGACTGTTGCTTTTCTCATCTGCCAATTCGCAGAACCGAGTCTATCTAGCTTCGCATCAGAAAAACCTAATGGCGATATAAGTTCTATATTTTCTACAGGCAGAAATATTTTATCAGAGCCTGCATAATCAATTTGAAGAAAATCATTGTTTACTCCGTTTATTTCAAAACTCTTAAGCCCCATAAACATTCCAATTCCATAGTCTATGTGAACAACTAGATCTTCTATACTTAATGAATTTAGATCCTCAAAAACAGCACTTAGATTACGGAGCTTTGCTGCCTTGTTACTTCTCAGGTTGCCTCCAAAAATTGATTTTTCGGTTATAATCTCAAATGAGGGAGTTGAAAACCCTACATCTAAGCGTGATACTGCATAATAGAGTTGCCTAGGAGCATCATGTATCTGGTTAATGTTTTCTATTTTTCTCACAACATTTAAGTCATTTTCTTTCAAGACATTAATAAGCCTTTTTATTGATCCCTCAGAGTGACCAGACAAGATGATTGGGTGCTTTTTTACTCTCTGCCTCAAGTACTTGGCTACTTCGTTAAATAGAGAAATGTCTTCCTTATTTCGTTCTACTGCAAAATCTTTTGCAGTAGAATATGTTGTTTTTATTTTATTCGTAAAAAGCTGATCAATTTTCTTAATATCATAAATACTTATAGCTTTAGTAAATTCTAACGGTGACAAATAATGCGAGGAGGCCTCCAATAAAGAAAGTTTATTTGGATTTTTAGAGACAGTCTTTAAATCAAAGCTTCTACTCTCTACAATCTGCTCCCATTTATTCTCAATCATTACTTGCAGATCACTATCATATGAAAGAGAAGCTTGTTTTATAAATGAAAATATAGGCACAAGTTTTGTATTAAATAAAGGTAACCAGTGCTCTATTCCTTCAATCAATATTTTTTCTGAGATTGAGTTATAAACTCTATCGTCAGTCTTAACCGTCCCAATAGTTCTTCGATAATTCTGCCTAAATATATTTATAACTTCTTCATCTAATATTATTTCAGATATAGGAAATATGTTCACTTCTTTTATAGACCCATTTGACCTTTGACTTGATGGATCAAAGGTTCTTATTTTTTCTAATTTGGTACCGAAAAAATCTAGTCTGATAGGATATTTTATTTCAGGAACGAAAATATCTAATATACCACCTCTTAGAGCATATTCGCCTATTGAATATACATTTATTTGCCTCGAATAACCCGTTTTTTCAAGCCATTCAATTAGATTGGACAAAATTACTTTTTGGTTAATCTTAAGAGAAAAACTCTTTTTAAGGATTTCTTTAATAGGAACAATTTTCTGAATAACACTGTCAACTGATAACAAAAAAATTTTATGAGATTTACCAACTCCTTCTAATGCTCTTAGAGCACTATACCTTTTAGATATTATCTCTTTCCTAGGAGAAATATTACTATAAGGCAAGCAGTCCCATGCTGGATAAACAATTACTTCAACTTTATCATTAAAAAATTTAAGCATATCCGAAAACTGTTTCAGGTCTCCTTCACGACTAAGTACATGTACATGAGTCGTTTTATGAGAGCTTTCAAATATCTTTGACAAAGCAAAAGCTCTAAATTCCTTGTTATAATATTCTGTAAAGTTTTTTTTCATGCAAATTTCTCTAACAAAGTTATTGCTGATTAAATGAATAAAAACTAGAATAAAATATTATTTTTATAAACAGTTAGGATAATTACGATGTTTAGTAGCTTTCCCAACAGAAGGGGAAGAAGATTAAGGCAGAATAGTGGAGTAAGGGCCTTAGTTAGAGAAACGATCCTAAGTAAGTCTGATTTGATTTGCCCTATATTCTTGAGAGAAGGTACAAAGATTATTGAAAATATTCCTTCTATGCCAGGGGTAAATAGGTACTCATTAGACACACTTATTCCATACGTAGAGAAGTTAATTAGTTCAGGAATATTGGCAGTAGCTTTATTCCCACTAACACCTTCAAATAAAAAATCCTCTGATTGTGAGGAAGCTTGGAATCCAGAAAACTTAGTAAATTTTGCTACGAGGCAATTGAAAAAAAAATTTCCTGAACTGATTGTGATGCTCGATGTCGCGCTCGATCCCTATAACATTGATGGTCATGATGGTCTTCTAGTAGATGGGAAAATAATGAATGATGAAACCTTGGTAGCGCTAGAAAGACAGGCATTGGTTCAAGCTGAAGCTGGAGCGGATATACTTGGTCCATCTGATATGATGGACGGCAGAATTAAAAAAATAAGAGTTGCCCTTGAAGAAAAGGGTTTCAAGAATACGCTAATTATGTCATATGCAGCAAAATTTGCGTCAGCTTATTACGGGCCATTTAGAGAAGCAGTTGGAGCACAAGGATTACTAAAAGGTGATAAAAAAACTTATCAAATTGATCCTCCTAACATTCAAGAAGCGATTAGGGAAGTTGGAGAGGATATAAATGAAGGGGCTGATATGGTTATGGTAAAGCCCGGAATGCCTTATCTTGATATTATTTCAGAAGTAAAACGAAAGTTTAGCTTTCCAACTTTTGCTTACCAAGTTTCAGGAGAATACTCAATGATAAGAGGAGCGATTGAGAATAATTGGCTCGATAAAGATATTACAATAATCGAAAGCCTTACTTGCTTTAAAAGAGCTGGATGCGATGGTATATTAACATATTTTGCACCTGAAGCTGCAGATATACTAGATAAGAGTAGTGGTGGTTGAAAATGTGGTTAATTTTACTAATTAAGAAAATAGAAAATTGTATTTTTTTAACCATAATTTCTTTTCTTCTCTTAACATGTCAGAATGTAGACCAGATTAATAGTGGCAGCGTGATCAACAGAGATGCAGAGCTAGTTTTACAAAATTTATTCGAAATTGATCCGGACACCGTAAGCATATACAAAAATGCTCCAGCAACTCTTATTATTCCAAGAATTACTAAAGCGGGTCTTATTTTAGGCGGAGCATATGGGGAAGGAGTATTAAGAATTAATGAAGCACCAGTTGATTATTATTCATTGGCATCTGCTTCCTATGGATTACAGATAGGAGCTCAGCAATATTCAAATATTATTTTTTTTATGACAGAAGAAGCATTACAAAAATTCAGAGTTAAAGATGGCTGGGAGCTGGGAGCTGATGCTGAAGTGGTCTTTAGAGATAAAGGCTATTCAATAGGTGTTAGCTCAAAAACAATTTCTAAACCTGTCTATGCTGTAGTTTTTGATCAAAAAGGTCTCTTAGCGGGGACTTCGTTAGTTGGTGCGAAGTATTCGAGATTAATTAGGTAGCCTATTCAGTTATCAAACCTCGTTAAAAGACTAGAAGTATCAAATTTTGAGCCCCCATTTCTTTGAATCTCTGCATAGAATTGGTTGACTATTGAGGTTATTGGTAACGAGATATTATTATTGCCAGCGTGGTCAAGACATATACCAAGATCTTTTCTCATCAATTTTACAGCGAAACCAAAATCAAATTTACGATCAACCATTGTCTCACCTCTGTTACTGAGTTGCCAACTACCAGCTGCGCCTTGCGAAATAGCGTCTAAAACTTTCTTAGTATCCAACCCGCTTTTTTCAGAAAATGAGATTGCTTCTGAAAGGGCTTGTATAAGTCCTGCAATACAAATTTGATTAACCATTTTTGCTATTTGTCCCTTGCCAGGACCTCCAATTAAAGTAATATTTTTTGCATAGGCTGCAATTATTGATTTTATTTTTTCAAAAATTGAACTTTCACCGCCAATCATCACGGTTAACTCTCCTTTTACAGCACCAACTTCTCCTCCTGAGACAGGAGCATCTAAAAAATGAATATTGAATTCTTTAGCTTTTTTGGAAAGTTCAACAGCAATGTCAGAGGATGTCGTAGTGTGATCAATAAACACGCTATCAGGTTTCATAGAAGAAAAGGCTTTATCTGTTCCTAAAGTTATTTCTCTCAAATCCGTATCATTACCAACACAACTAAAGACGATATCGCTTTCTGAAACTGCTTCTTTTATTGAAGTAGAATAAGTTCCAATATTGTTTTTAATCCACAATTTTGATTTTTCTTCTGATCTATTGTAAACAGTCACATTGTAACCCTCCTTTGAAAGATGCCCTGCCATTGGGAAGCCCATTACGCCTAATCCAATAAAGGTAATTTTTTTCATAACTTAATCCTAAATAATTGAACAATCGTATTAGTATAATATAATCTGGTTTTTTAAAAAAGTTGATATAATGAAAATACTATTAAAAACAGTGCCTTATATTTTCATGGCATTGATCTTATTTTCCCTATTAATCTCAGGATTTTTCTTTTATTTAAGCTATCAATCCCTGCCAAATTATAGAAAGGACGTATTCTCTTCTGATATTCAATCGAAAGTCTCTATAAAAACAGATTTATACGCAGTTCCACACATCACAGGAAAAAGCAATGAAGAAACTTTTTTTGGTTTAGGGTATATTCATGCACAAGAGCGCCTTTGGCAAATGACATACCTTAAACGAATATCCCAAGGTCGTCTATCTGAAATTAGTGGCCCAGAAACAGTACTCCTAGACTCATTTATGAAATCTCTGGATCTACAAACTCTAGCAAAGCAGATTTTTCAAAATTTATCACCAGATTTAAAGAAAATTTTATCATCTTATTCCAAAGGAGTTAATTTTCGGTTGAAAGAAATACAAGATCAGGGTTTAGGTCGTGGATCTCCTGAATTTTTTTTCCAAACTCCAGAGGTCACTCCTTGGAGCCCCGTAGACAGTTTGACAATATTTAAATTTATTGAGTTTATGTCGTCTAACAAAGCTTTGACGGAAATAGAGCTCACATCTTTAATATTTTCAAGCGCAAAAGATGATAAAATAAAGCATTTAATTAGTGATCCAGGCCTTCTTCGTTCAAAACTTGATGAAGTTATCTTAAATTTAAGAGAACAACAATATGATAAAGTCAAAATAGATAATTACGGAAGCTACAATGGCTTTTTTACACCTCCAAATGCTGGATTTTATTCTAACGTGTTTGCAGCCGATGGTAGCCGAACGGCCTCAAAAAAATCACTATTATCAACAAATTTGTTTCTTCCTCTATCTTCACCAACACTATGGATGCTTGCCCACCTTGATCTAAAAGAAACCTCAGTAGTAGGGGCAACAGTCCCGGGCATACCAATTATATTTTCTGGAAAAAATAGTAAATTAGCATGGGGGTCGTCTTTTTCATTTATTGACGACCAAGATCTTTATTTTGAAAAAATAAACTCGGCAAACAAAAACCAATATCTTTCACCTTCGGGGTACAAACAATTTTCAAGTCAGAAAAAGTTAATAAAGGTAAAAGACAATGCTACTATCAGTTTTGCAGTCAGGCGAACTGAAAATCGAATTATAATACCGCATGAACTATATGACATGCAATCTATAGTTCCTGATGGTTTTCTTATTTCTTTGGCTTGGACGGGGTTTAAAAACAACGATAAGACCCTTGAAACTTTCGTGAACTTAATGTCTGCAAAAAGCTTAGATGAATTTAAAAATAATATGTTACAAGGCAATAGCTTCAATTTGATTTTGGTAGTTGCTGATGAAACGGAAGTTAATTCTATATTTATTGGGAATTCGCCTAAAAGAAAAAAGGAAAATGAGACAAAGGGGCAAGTAATTACACCTGGCTGGAAGATTGAGAATGAATGGCGCTTAGATAAAAAAGAGGAACTCAAACCTTTTGCTGGTTCTTTAAAAAACGGACTCATTCTCAATACAAACAATAGCTTTTCAGAAAGCCCTTTCCCAGATCATATGAGTTTCAATTGGGGTGATGAACAAAGACTTCTTAGAGCAACAAAAATGGTTAGCAAAAGAGAGTTTCATAGCGCTGAAAGCTTTAAAGAACTACAAAATGATTTTATTTCAGAGCCAGCTCGTACTTTATTACCACTCATGGGCAAAGAACTTTGGTTTCAGTATGATAATAAAGATCCAGATGACATCAATGAGATCAAAACCCGTAGTCTAGAACTTTTAACAAATTGGAATGGAAATATGATGGCTGGCTCACCAGAGCCACTTATTTATGCAACATGGGTTGAAACCTTTATAAAAATGCTTCTCGAAGATGAACTGAGTTTCAAATCTTCATCTGCTAATATAGCCACCCCACTATTTTTGGAAAAAGTACTTAGAAACTACAAAAATGCTGGAGCATGGTGTGATATCAAACATTCTGATAAAATTGAAACATGTGCAGAATTATCCAAAAAATCACTCACAAAAAGTCTTCGAAAATTAAAAGAAGTATATGGATCTGATATAAACAATTGGAGATGGGGTGATGAACGAAGAATAACCCATCCTTCTTTTTCAGTTAATGGCGTTCTAATCCCAAAGTTCTTGCAAGAAATATCGAGTGAGATTTCCGGAAGCCAACACACTTTGAATTCAACAATGTTAAGGGACTTTTCTCGATATAAAATAGTAAAGGGTAGCTCGTTCAAAATGATAATTGACTTCTCTTCACCAACTAAAAATATGTTTATTATTCCTTCTGGTCAAAGTGGCCATTTAATATCTAGGCATTATGATGATCAAACAAGTCTTTGGAAAAGTGGAAATTATATATACTTGTCTGGGGTTAGGGATTTAATACTAGGCGGGGCAAAGGGCGAGATTATTATCCATCCTTCGTCAATCGAATAGTTTTTTACATTTCATTAATGATCCAATGAGAGTGTTAATTTCATGTTCGGTGTTGTAAAGAGCGAGACTTGCTCTGCAAGTAGCAGACACTCCAATAAAGTCCATTAAAGGTTGTGCGCAATGGTGACCAGACCTAACCGCAACACCATTTGCATCTAAAATGGTTGCCATATCGTGAGCATGCGCGCTCCCCTCCATAGAAAAAGAAAATATAGCAAGATTATCCTTATGAAAACAGTGTCTAACCAACCAATCTAACTTCTCTAACTCGGTTCGTGTATAATCTGAAATTGACTTTTCGTACTCTAAAACTGATTTTCTGTCTAGATTTTGAACAAAGTCTATTGCAGCGCCAAGACCGATTATTTCAGCAATCCCTGGTGTGCCAGCCTCAAATAAAAATGGAGATTTATTATAAATCACATCGTCTTTCGTGACACTTCTTATCATCTCTCCTCCACCATTAAATGGAACCATTTCACTTATTCTTTTTTTATTAACGTAAAGTATGCCAGTGCCAGTTGGCCCAAAAAGCTTATGGCCTGTAAATGTATAAAAATCACACCCAATATCCTCGACATTGATTTCCAAGTGAACAATAGCTTGAGAACCATCCAATACAGTCACAATTCCTCTATCTTTGAGTGCTTTACAAATATTCTTAACATCAAGAATGGAGCCAAAAACATTGGACATGTGTGTTATGCATACCATTTTCGTTTTTGAAGAAATCTTTTTTTCAATCATATCTAATGATATTTGACCGTTCTCATCTGGATCAACCCAAATAAGCTTGATGCCTTTTCTAGATCTTAAAAAATGCCAGGGAACGATATTGGCATGATGCTCCAACGTTGATAAGATAATCTCATCTCCAGACACAAGGTTTTGGTTAGCCCACCCGTATGAAACAAGGTTTAATGCCTCAGTAGAACCCGATGTAAATATAATTTCTTCTTGAAAAGAAGCTCCTAAGAAAGCAACAACCTTGTCTCTTACTGCTTCATATTTTTCTGTCGCAAGGTTCGATAAGTAATGCAACCCTCTGTGAACATTTGAATACTCGCTTTCATAACATTTTTTTATAGCTTCTATGACTTTAATCGGTTTTTGTGACGACGCTCCGTTATCTAGGTAAACCAAAGGCTTATCGTTTACTTTCTTAGAAAGTATTGGAAATTCTTTTCTAAATTCTAGAACATCAAACATTCGGCAAATCACCGATTAAAAAAAATTGTATAATTGATACAAATATCATAAATAAAAATCCCATGGTTAATGATACAGTAATCACGCCCAGAAATGCTGTTAATAGGACGCTTTTGAATTTATATAGTGTTGACACTACAGAAGACAATGCCCATATAAACCACACTAATTCAAAAAACCTGCAAATATAATATAAGTCAAATGAAATAAATAGAAATAATGCCTGAATAATTTTGAATACGAATGTTACTAAAAACAAAAACAAGACATTTTTTCCTAATTCTTCGATACCTATTTTTTTATTAGAAAAGTTGCTAAAAAATAGAATAGAGGCCATCACAGTTATTATAAAAATTAATTCAAAGGCGAACAAACTAAAGGGATTGAAGATGAACGATAATGAATTATTTTCAAGTAACTTTGAAGCATTCTCAGATGACTTAAAGAATAGCCTTTCTAACAAAGAGTTTAAGAGAGAGGTTATGGCTGCAATAAAAACAGTGCCCTCTAGTACAGAACTTAATTTTAATTTTATTTGGCTCAATGCATCTGGCAAATCTGTCGGCCTTCTGAGAGCTATCTTGAGTTTATGTTTCAAGTCCATTAGCTATCAAGTTCCTGAGCTAAAATTTGTAAGAACAACGGGTACAAAATACAAACTGGTCATAATCAAAGTGAAAAGGTTTCTATCCTTAAAATTTGAAACAAAACTTACAATTCGCGAAAAAATATACACTATAATTAGCTCTGATAGAATGACAAGCACAAGCTCTATAGCTCCAGTTGTGAATATTTTTGCAATGCTAGCAACTAGTATTACTAAAGTTGAAACAGAAAGAGACCAAAATAAAGCTAATCTAGTTTGAAAACTCGAGCAAACAGATCCAAACATTTTCAATATCAAGTGAAGAATAAAGCCCAAGAGATACATGAATATAGGAAGAAAAAAAAGGTAGGAGACAACCACAGCTGTTATAACAGATAGGTAAGGATCGTCTTGAACTTGACTGGTGACTTCTATTAATTGTGACAGTAGCAACATTAAGCAAGTAAAATACAGAAGGGGTAGCAATTGGCTTTCTTTATCGCGTAGTTTAAATTGCTGATCAATAGAAGCATCAAGGTCACTGAATGCTGAGATTATAGCTGTAAAGAAACCTTTATTAATTTTTAACTGTTTATTCATGAAAAAAGCTTGAGGTCCAATCATCAATATAGTTACTCAGCTCTGATCTAATGCCTTCATCTTCAATCTCATCTAAGGCTTCCGAAATAAACGCAGTTATTAGCATTTCTTTAGCTTTATTCCTATGTACACCTCTACTCAGTAAATAAAAAAGGCTTTGTCTATCTAGGGAACTGGACGTCGATCCATGAGAGCAAATTACATCATCGGCATAAATCTCGAGTTCTGGCTTACATAAAAACTTAGAGCTTTCGTTAAGCAAAAGAGATCTACTAGATTGATAGCCGTCGGTCTTTTGTGCTTCCGGCGCAACATAGATTTTACCTCGAACTATTGAAGTGCAATCATTTTCTAGCACTGATTTAAAAACTTGCCTACTTTTACATTCATAAGCATTATGATTTATTAACACGTTTTCGTCGCTAAAATGATGTTTTTTATTTATTAGACTGACATTCGCGATTGAAGTATTGATACCTGGCCCATTAAGATGCAATTCAATCTCATTTCTTGTCGACTTAGTATTTAATCTTAGTCCAAAGTGATTAAAAGCTGATTTTTCAGCCATATCACAAAATTTATGAGAAATTTTAGGAAAAATATTATTTTCTCCAGTTAAATCTAGGTAATTTAACTTAGCATTTTCATCTAAATAAATTTCGGTTACTGAATTGAAAACAGAGAGATTATTTCCTGTTTCTATAATGGTAGCTTCTACGCCTTTTTTAACAATTATTAGGTTTCTTTGGAAGCAATTGCGTGCACACTTATTAGTTTTATTATGTATTACAAGCGGTTTTTTAGAACTCTCTGACAAACTGAGAGCATAACCAACTTTGGGATTGAGACTATTATCTCTGGCCAAAGGTCTGGAAACAAGTTTTTGAGACTTTTCTTCAAGCTTACCAAAATAGTTTTTTGTGAAGGAATCTTCATCAGCAATTTCGTCCATAATGCTCGAAATTTTATAGCTTTTGTCACTAGCTAATTCCATGATATCACCATTAATAATCAGTTCAGGTTCATACAGATGGGTTCCTTTCAAATTAATTAGGTCCGTCTCAGAAATTTTTTGATCAAGATTGGCAACTATATCCAAGTTACTCTTTCTCCAATATTCTGATCTACGATTTACTTTCTCAATACTTGCACTACTACGTTCTAATTCTTGGCTTAAAGAATTATACCAACTACTTATATTTGCATGGATCAATGTTTTCCCTTACCTAATTGTAAGAAATCTTTATATCCTGTCTCCTCAACATGAAGAGCGAGAGTTTTGTCACCAGTTTTTACTATTCTTCCATCTACCATGATGTGAACAAAATCAGGAACTATATAATTCAGAAGTCTTTGATAATGGGTGATAACCAGAAACGAACGGGAGGATGATGAAAAATTATTTACTCCTTTAGAGACTAACTTCATAGCATCTACGTCCAACCCGCTATCTGTTTCATCGAGGATTACAAATCTGGGCTCGAGTAAACACATTTGTAATATTTCATTGCGTTTTTTTTCTCCTCCCGATGCCCCAACATTGATCGGGCGTTTCATCATTTCGTCACTAATTTCCAAATCTTTTGCGATGCCACGTACAAGCTTCAAAAAGTCCGCTGCATTAAGTTCCTCTTGACCTCTTGTTTTTCTTTGTGAATTTAAAGCAGTTCTGAGAAAATTCATATTACCAACTCCAGGTATTTCTATTGGATATTGAAATGCCATAAAAATTCCAAGCGCCGCTCGTTCCTCTACCTCTGCCTCCAACAAATCACTTCCTTCGAAATTAACAGTACCACTATCAACAATGTATCCATCTTTCCCTGCCAGAACACTAGATAGTGTCGATTTCCCGGACCCATTCGGTCCCATTATAGCATGCACTTCGCCTGGTTTAATGGAAAGTGATAAACCCTTAATAATCTGTTTTTCTTCTTCTTCCAAAGAAACTTTTAAATCATCGATGTTTAACATATTAGCCAACGGAACCCTCTAAAGAGATTGCAACTAATTTTTGTGCCTCCATTGCAAACTCCATTGGGAGTGCTTGTAATACCTCCTTACAAAACCCATTCACGATCAATGCGACAGCGTCTTCTTCTCCAATTCCCCTTTGCATACAATAAAAGAGCTGATCTTCGTCTACCTTTGACGTTGTAGCTTCATGTTCCGCTCTCGCACTACTATTATTTACCTCAATATAGGGAACAGTATGCGCTCCACATTTATTGCCGATGAGTAGACTATCACATTGGGTAAAATTTCTTGAGTTTTGTGATCTACCCCCAATTTGTACTAGCCCTCTATAGGTATTTTGAGCTTTTCCAGCACTAATTCCCTTAGATACAATTCTACTATTTGTGTTTTTTCCAAGATGTATCATCTTAGTGCCGGTATCGGCCTGTTGCATGTTATTGGTGATAGCTATTGAGTAGAACTCACCAGACGAGTTATCACCTTTTAAAACGCAAGACGGATATTTCCAGGTTATTGCAGATCCTGTCTCTACCTGTGTCCACATGACTTTGGAATTTCTGCCCCTACAATCAGCACGTTTAGTAACAAAGTTGTAAATACCACCAACCCCGTTCTCATCGCCTGGAAACCAATTTTGTACTGTAGAATATTTAATTTCCGCATCGTCAAGGATCACTAGCTCTACAACGGCAGCATGCAACTGGCTCTCATCCCTTTGTGGCGCAGTACACCCTTCCAAATAACTTACGTAGGAGTTATCATCTGCTATAATCAAAGTGCGCTCGAATTGTCCAGTGTTTTCAGCGTTTATTCTAAAGTAGGTCGACAACTCCATAGGACATCTCACTCCTTTAGGAATGTACACAAATGATCCATCAGAAAAAACAGCAGCATTGAGGCAAGCAAAAAAGTTATCTGATATTGGCACAACAGATCCTAGGTATTTCTTAACTAAGTCAGGATATTCCTTTATGGCTTCTGATATTGAACAAAATATAACCCCGGCAGATTTTAACTCTTCTTTAAAGGTTGTCCCAACCGAAACACTATCAAAAACCGCATCAACCGCAACCTTGCGATTTTCCGACTTATCTTCATGTTTTTCTTCAATTACACCAGCGAGTTTCTTTTGCTCGGTTAACGGAATTCCTAGCTTTGAGTAGGTTTCAAGAAGTTTTGGATCTACTTCATCTAAGCTTTTTGGCTTTTCTTTCATATTGGCAGGCCGAGCATAATAATACTGATCTTGAAAGTCGATTTCAGGAATTTTTAACAGCGCCCAATCGGGCTGTTTAAGTTTCTTCCACCTATTAAATGCCTTTAGTCTCCAATCGAGCATCCACATAGGTTCATTATTCTTTTTTGATATAAGCTTAACAATATCTTCATTCAATCCTAAAGGAGCATACTCCGTCTCTATATCTGTTGAGAACCCATATTTATACGTATCCCCAACGGATTTTACTGTTGAAAGAGTTTCCCTATCAATTACGTCCCGTACCTCATAATTATCTGTCATTTATGTAGATTCCCTGAATTTTTATGTCTTGAATATAATAGTTTCCATGAGAAAATAAAGGCTTCAATATCACTTTTTTTTGTATTTGGTCCCAATGATACCCTAATTGAACAGCTTGCAAGATCTTCACTATATTTCATCTCCTTTAATAGACTTATTTCACTTAATTTTCCAGACGAACATGCTGTGCCCGATGAAACACTGAAACCTTCAAGGTCTAAAGCAATTACTTGGCTTTCGCCTTTCCAACCAGGGGTTATAATGCAGGATGTATTTGGTAGTCTCTTTTCTTTCTCGCCCACTATTATAGAGTGTTTTGAGATCTCTCTTACTCCATTCTCTAACATATCTCGTAAAATCTCAATTTCTTGCCAAACACCATCTTTAACAAGTTTTATAGAGTAGGCTAAGGCTTCAGAAAATGCAGCAATAAGCATAAAATTTTCGGTCCCTGCTCTTAATCCAAATTCTTGGTTTCCACCTAAAATTGTAGATTCAATTAAATCCTCATGTTTTATGAAAAGTACCCCTACTCCTTTTGGCCCACAAACTTTGTGCGAAGCCAAGAAAAATGCTTGAGGCTGGATATCGTTAAATTTAAAATCTATTTTTCCAATAGCTTGAACTGCATCAGTGCACGCTATGTCTTTGGGAACATTTTGTAATATACCGGTCTCAGAGTTAGCAATTTGCAAAGCCTGGTTTTTTTCAGAGGTGTTTAGAGAAACTAGGCCATTTTTCTTTAACGGTATAGACACATCACACCACCTTTTTACACAATCGTGTTCAATAGCTGAACATTCCAATCTTTTATTATGTAAAAATAGCGCCGCAGACTCCGATGCGCCAGATGTAAAAATTATTGTACCGCTATTGAGACCTAGAAGGTCCATCACATCATCTCTTGCACGTTCAATAATATTTCGCGCCTCTCTTCCTTCATAGTGAACTGAGCTCGCATTACCTATCAAATCCAGATTTGAAATTAGGCTTTTTCGGGAATTTTCGCACAATAAGGCACTTGCATTCCAATCAAAGTAACGTCTGCCATTTTGTAGAAGCGTCATTAAGCTTGTGCAAAACTTGATACTGCTTGACATGGCTCCATAGAGTCAGAGGCAACGTCTTCTAGTGAGATATTATGTAAAAATAGGTAAACTTGGGATGAAAACTGTTCCCAAAACTTTTCAGTTAGAACTAGCTCAAAAGGTTTTGGTAAAATATTTGTTTCAATTTTATCGGAAACAGAAATTGCAGCGAAATTTTCATCAACAGCTTCCATAATGTCATGGATCCTTATATTCTTGGGATGTGAATTCAAGCTAAATCCGCCTGACGCCCCTCTTACAGCTTTCACTAACCTTGCCTTACGCAATTTCATAAAAAGTTGTTCGAGGTAAGTTTGTGAAATTCCGGTTTCATTGGAAATCTCAGACACGGAAACATTTTCCTTGAAGTCTTTCCTAGCAATATATGCCATCGCTATAAGGGCGTATTTACCTTTAGTGCTTAGTCTCATGCTTAAAATTACAAATAAAAGATAAATTATATTTAAAATAGCTTGACTTAGAGGTCAAGCAATTAGTAACTGTATGACATTGATTGATAAAGGAACTTCAATGCCCGAAGTAAACATATCTGGTCCGAGCGGTAGGCTCGAAGGTAGATTCCACCCGCAAAAAAATACAAATGCTCCTGTAGCTATAATATTACATCCGCATCCAAAGTTTGGCGGCACTATGAATAACAGAGTTGTTTACAATCTTCACTACTGTTTCCTTAATCTTGGGTTTTCATGTTTAAGGTTCAATTTTAGAGGTGTCGGCAAGAGCGAAGGAGAATTTGATGAAGGGTTAGGAGAATTGGCTGATGCAGCGTCAGCTCTAGATTTTCTGCAAGCAAACTCACCAAATTCAAGCGGTTGCTGGGTAGTTGGTTTTTCTTTTGGCTCTTGGATAGGTATGCAGCTATTGATGAGAAGACCGGAAATTAGTGGTTTTATATCAGTATCACCTCCCGCTAATACTTATGACTTTAGCTTCTTAGCTCCCTGCCCCTCATCAGGGTTGATTATAAATGGTAGTTTAGATCGCCTTGTACCTCCATCTGATATAAAGAATTTATCAGATAGACTAAAGCTTCAAAAAGGGATCAAAGTTTGTCACAAAGAGGTTGAAGGTGCTGACCATTTTTTTACAAACTTTGAAGAAGAAATGACAAAAGCAGTTAATGAGTATCTTGCTACTAGGTTAGATTTATAAATTATTGTGGTTTAATGTTAAAAAGTAATATTCTGAATACTTTAAAAAACCGTGGCTTTATTAATGACTGCACTGATTTAATGGGCCTCGATAACTTATTGAGTACTTCAAAAGTAACCTGTTACATTGGGTACGATGCTACTGCTTCCTCCCTTCATGTAGGCCATCTTATGAATATAATGATGTTAAGATGGTTTCAGAAAGATGGTCATAGAGTGATTACTTTGTTAGGAGGCGGCACAACAAAAATAGGAGACCCTTCCTTTAGAAAAACAGAGAGACCATTGATAACCGACGAAACAATAAATGCTAATTTACTTAGCCTCAAATCGATATTTTCCAAATACCTAAATTTTTCGTCTGATTACCACGGTGCAATTATGCTGAATAATGATGAGTGGTTAAGCAAGCTAAACTACTTGGATTTTCTGAGAGACACTGGGAAGCATTTTTCAATTAACAGAATGCTTAGCTTCGAGTCAGTTAAAAGCAGACTGCAAAAAAATGATCCTTTAAGTTTTCTAGAATTTAATTACATGATATTACAAGGCTACGACTTTTACAGACTTAACCACGACTATCAGTGCATTCTTCAAATGGGCGGATCTGATCAATGGGGAAATATAGTCAATGGCATCGAGTTAACTAGGCGTATGAACAGCAATAAACTTTTTGGCTTGACTTCACCATTGTTAACAAACTCTTCCGGTCAAAAGATGGGAAAATCCTCAAATGGCGCTGTCTGGCTAAACGAAGAAAACCTCTCTCCTTATGAATTTTGGCAGTTTTGGCGGAATTGTGATGATGATGATATAGAGAAATTCCTTCTTCTTTTTACTGAATTTTCGATTGACAAAATTAAAGAACTGACTTCTAGAAAGGGTCATCGCCTAAATGAAGCGAAAATAGTTTTAGCAAATGAGGTTACCACACTATGCCATGGAAAAATAAAGGCCGTTGAAGCATTTGAAACATCAAAAGCAGTATTTAGTGAAAATATTGGATCTTCTCAACTACCGACAATCGAAATCAATGCTAAAGATTGTCCTGAACGAATTTCTATCACTCAACTAATGACACTTTCAGGAATGGTAAGGTCTGGAAAAGAAGCGAAGCGATTAGTGAATGAAAACGCAGTGAAGCTAGAAGGAAAAATGGTAAAAGACATTACTGAAAAGTTTGAGAAAATTAGTTTTTCCGATCCTCAGAAACTTTCAATAGGGAAAAAGAAACATTTCAACATCGTCATTTTCTAATCTTGTTTTTCAAGATAAACTTTTTTCATAAAGTCCGGATTGTCGACAGAACCATTTCTTTTCAAATCACCTTTCTTAATTTTTGATAAAACATCCATTCCAGAACTAACGGTGCCGAAAACTGTGTAATTATTATCTAAATGAGGGGCAGGCTGGAACATTATAAAAAATTGACTATTAGCAGAATCCGGATTACTAGATCGAGCCATGCCAACAGTACCTTTGATAAAGGCCGTATCAGAAAATTCAGATGGCAAGTCAGGCAATGAAGAGCTTCCTCTACCAACTAGCTCTGGGTTAAATGCTTGCATTTTGCCAAACTTCACGTCACCTGTCTGGGCCATAAAACCTTCAATTACTCTATGAAACACGACGCCATCGTATGCGCCTAAATTAACCAAAGTTTTTATTCTTTCGACATGCAAGGGAGCCAAATCCGGCAGCAGTGTTATTTCAATTTTTCCACTAATTTCACCTCCTAATTCGATTACAAGGTTATTTTCTGCAAAAGCACACCGACAGATAAGTATACAAAAAAATATACTTACAAAAATTTTGTTAGAAAAAAGATTTCTAAACATTTTTAATTGTCTTTATGAAATCTGGTTCATCAACTTTTCCATTATCCGATTGATCACCTTTTTTTATTTTATCTACTACGTCCATACCTTTCAAAACTTTTCCCCAGACCGTATATTGGTTGTTTAAATGCATACCATCTTCAAGCATAATAAAAAACTGGCTATTTGCAGAATTTGGGTTTTGTGATCGAGCCATACCCACAATGCCCCTCACAAACGGCTCAGAAGTGAATTCGGCTTCTAGATCAGGTAAGTCTGAACCACCCATTCCGACACGATCACTTTGAAAGCCCTTTTTCAAAGAACCAAACTGTCCGTCACCTGTTTGAGCCATAAAGCCATCAATCACTCTGTGAAACACAACATCATCAAAAAATTTATCTTTTGATAGCTGTAATATTCTCTTGCAATGATTTGGAGCAAGAGCATTTAATAGTTCTATAGTAATATTTCCTTTATTCGTCTCTAACACTAAATTTTTTTTGGCACCTTTTTTTGTTGCCTTTTTTTTCTTTAATGCCATCTTTAATCCTTTTTTTAGTTTTTAAATTTACTATTAATTGCAAGCGCAATGTCGTCAGTTACAAATTTATCTATGTTACCTCCTAGCTTAGCGATTTCTTTTACCAATCTAGATGCAATTGCTTGACAACCTGCATCTGCCATCAAGAAAACTGTCTCTATTTTATTGTCTAAAACTCTATTCATTCCAACCATCTGGAACTCATACTCAAAATCTGATACAGCCCGTAAACCTCTTATCAAAATTGAGGCACCTACGTCTTTTGCGCACTCTATCAGTAAATTTTTAAAGGGATGCACCACAATATCCACTTTCAATGACTTTAGATTAGCTATTTCTTTCTCTACAAGCTGCACTCTTTCTTCCAAAGAAAACAAAGGATTCTTATCATTATTTATAGCCACTCCTATTACTAACTTATCAACGAGTGTTGAAGCCCTGCTTATTATATCTATGTGTCCAAGTGTTAATGGGTCAAAAGTACCTGGGTACAATCCTACTCGCATTATATCTTCCTTCTTTCTTAAGCTCTTTATTAGGCGACTTTCAAACAATAGGACTTAAAAATGCTCCTGTAAAACTTTCTTTCACAGTCGCTATATATTCAGGTGTACCATGACACACTACTTCACCACCTTTATCTCCGCCTTCTGGTCCAATATCAATTACATAGTCAGCTGTTTTGATCACATCCAAATTGTGTTCAATAACAATAACTGTGTTACCTTTCTCCACAAGCTCATGCAGGATTTCAAGTAGTTTTTTAATATCATGAAAGTGCAACCCAGTTGTAGGCTCGTCTAATATATACAAAGTGGATCCCGAGCTTCTCCTTGCGAGTTCTTTTGCAAGCTTTACTCTCTGAGCTTCTCCTCCTGACAAAGTTGTAGCCTGTTGACCAACTTTAATATAACCTAGGCCAACTCTTTTAAGAGTTGACATTTTTTCTCTTATCGAAGGCACTGCTTTGAAAAAATCTTCAGCTTCGCTTACTGTCATTTCTAAAACATCTGAAATGTTTTTATCCTTGAATTTTATTTCAAGCGTTTCTCTATTATATCTCTTACCAAGACATTGGTCGCATTCCACATAAACATCGGCAAGAAAATGCATCTCTATCTTAATTAGCCCATCACCTTGACAAGCCTCGCAACGCCCACCTTTAACGTTAAATGAAAAACGTCCAGGCATATACCCTCTAGCTTTTGACTCTGGCAAGCCCGTAAACCAATCCCTTATATGCGTAAAAGCACCTGTGTAAGTAGCAGGATTAGATCTTGGAGTTCTTCCTATTGGAGATTGATCTATATCTATAACCTTCTCAAAATTCTCTAAACCTTCAATTTTTTCAAACCTTGCAGGAGTTTGTCTAGAGCCATTAAGCTTCGAGGCTGCCGCTTTGAAGAGAGTTTCTATTATTAAAGTCGACTTGCCTCCACCTGAAACGCCTGTTATGCATATAAATAGTTCTGTTGGGAAGGAAATATTTACATTTTTGAGATTATTGCCATTTGCTCCTAATAATTTTACCTCAGATTTATAATTAATTCTTCTCTTTGCCGGCACAGGTATGCTCTTTTTTCCAGAAAGATAAAGCCCAGTAAGCGACTTCTCACTTTGAATAACATCCTGAGGAGTTCCTTCTGCAACTATATATCCACCCTGAATTCCCGCGCCAGGACCAAGATCAATAACATGATCCGCCTCTCTTATTGCTTCTTCATCATGCTCAACCACTAAAACTGAATTTCCTTGTGCTTTTAAATCTTTGAGCGTTTTGATGAGCCTTCTATTATCTCTCTGGTGTAATCCAATTGAAGGCTCGTCTAAAACATAAAGTACACCAGTTAAGCCAGAACCTATTTGACTCGCAAGTCTTATCCGCTGACTTTCACCCCCGGACAATGTACCTGAGGCTCGACTTAAAGTTAAATATTCTAAACCAACATTATCTAAAAAAGTTAGCCTGCTGGAAATCTCTTTTATAATAGCGCTGCCAATTTGCAATTGAGACTTAGAAAGAGTTTTTCTCAGTGTTTCTATCCATGCAAGCAACTGCTTAATCGACTTATCGCAACACTCTCCGATGTTTTGCTCCGCTACCCTCACGCAGAGAGCCTCTTGCCTTAGCCTGTAACCGTTACATTTCGAGCAAGGTTTATCACTTCTATATCGTTTAAACTCTTCTAATAACCAAGGTTCAACAGTTTCATCAAATCTACGCTTCAGGTTGGAAATTACTCCTTCAAATGATTTTTTAGTATTATAAACTCGCCCTCCATCATCAAATCTAAAGTTGATTTTCTCTCCTTCATTACCGTATAGCAGAATTTTTTTAATTTTTTCATCAAGGTCCTTCCAAGGAGCATTGGGATTAAAATTATAGTGTTCTGATAAAGCCTCAACCGTTTGTCTATAATATGGATTGGAACTCCTTGCCCAAGGAATAATGGCTCCATCATATACGGATAGTTTACCGTCTATAACTATTAAGCTTTCATCAAACTGGTCTTGGCGACCAAGACCATCGCACGCCTCACATGCGCCAGTGGGCGCATTAAAAGAGAATAGTCTAGGTTCGATTTCGCCTAAACTAAAACCAGAAACAGGACACGCAAATTTTTCAGAAAATAAAAGAGAGTCTTGTTGTTGATCTTCATCAAAAACATCAACAACAACTATACCTTCAGAAATATCTAAAGCGGTTCTTAAACTATCGGCAAGCCTCTCGCCGATCCCATCTCCAGAACTTGCAATCAAACGATCGACAAGTACATCTATGTCATAACGATATTTTTTGTCTAATATCGGTATCTCATCAATGTCATAAAGATCTCCATTGATCCTGACCCTCTGAAAACCTTTTTTAATTACCTCATTAATTTCTTTTTTAAATTCTCCTTTTCGATCTTTTACTAAGGGAGCATAAATATATATTTTTAGTCCCGATTTAAGTTTCAACATTATGTCTACCATATCGGATATTTGTTGGGCTTTTATAGGTTTTCCGGTGGCAGGACTGTAGGGCACACCAACTCTGGCAAAGAGTAATCTTAGATAATCATAAATTTCAGTAACTGTCCCAACAGTAGAGCGGGGATTCTTACTTGTGGTTTTCTGCTCAATAGAAATGGCTGGTGATAATCCGGATATACTTTCCACATCTGGTTTTTGCATCATGTTTAAAAACTGTCGTGCATAAGCCGAAAGGCTTTCCACATAACGACGCTGACCTTCAGCATATATTGTATCAAATGCCAGCGAAGACTTTCCAGATCCCGACAAACCAGTTAGTACAACCAACTTATCTCTTGGTATATCAACATCTATGGATTTTAAATTATGTTCCTTTGCAGAACGAACTTTAATATGTGAGATAGAATCCAACGAACATAACCTCCTTATAATCAATTAAAGCAAATGGTAAATATTTAAAGTACTTTTTAATATTCACCTTGATACTTTGTTGAAAATTATATACTTCGATGTTAGATTAAGAGAGCGAGGGTTTTGTCATGGCTGGAAGTTTAAATAAGGTACTTCTTATCGGAAGATTAGGAAAAGATCCGGAAATGAGAGAATTTCCATCTGGAGGAAAGGTGTGTAATTTTTCCTTAGCTACGAGTGAAACGTGGAAAGACTCAAGCACCGGAGAGAGACAGGAGCGCACCAGCTGGCACAATATAGCAATTTTTAACGAACGTCTTGCCGAGATAGCCGAGCAATATCTAAGAAAAGGCTCGCAAGTTTATATTGAGGGACAGTTGGAAACAAGAAAATGGCAGGATCAAGCAGGTAATGATAGATACACAACAGAAGTAGTGCTAAAGAATTTTAGAGGTGAGCTAACGATGCTGGGTGGGAGGCCTGATGATATCACTAATATTTCGAATCAACAAAATGAAACGCAGCCGTATCAATCAATTGGATCAGGTGGGCCTAATCAGGATAGTCTGGGTCCAGATGACTTAGACGATGAGATCCCATTTTAGTTTCACCATTTTTTCAGGAATGCTTACTTTTGACAGATAACGATAGTAACGAAGAGCACTCAGAGGGTGATAAAATATTAATAGATAATAGTGTTTCGCAAGTTTCGCTAGAATCAGAGATGAAATCCGCTTACCTAGACTACGCAATGAGCGTAATTGTTAGCAGAGCTATTCCAGATCTCAGAGATGGCTTAAAACCCGTTCATAGACGAATTCTATACTCGATGCATGAGACAAATAATACATTCGACCGACCATATAGAAAATCTGCTCGACCTGTAGGCGATGTAATGGGTAAATATCATCCTCATGGAGATCAGGCTATCTATGATGCTTTAGTCAGAATGGCTCAAGATTTTTCAATGTCTTTAGTGTTACTAGATGGGCAAGGAAACTTTGGATCAATTGACGGAGATTCCGCTGCCGCGATGAGGTATACAGAGGTTCGAATGGCGAACCCTACAGCAGCTTTGCTTGACGATATTGAAAAGGATACTGTTGATTTCCAAGACAATTATGATGGAAAAGATATTGAGCCTAATGTTTTACCAGCAAGATTTCCAAATTTATTAGTAAATGGTGCTGGGGGTATCGCCGTGGGAATGGCAACAAATATTCCTCCCCATAACATTGGAGAAGTGATTGATGCTTCATTAGCGATAATAGAAGATCCTCAAATAGAAATTGAGGATTTGATGAAATTGTTACCTGCTCCCGACTTTCCTACTGGTGGTATCATTTTAGGTCAATCTGGTTCTAGACAAGCATATTTATCCGGTAAGGGTTCAATAATTATAAGAGCAAAACATTCGTTAGAAGAACACAAAAAAGATAGGTTATCAATAGTGATAACTGAAATTCCATATCAGGTAAATAAATCCTCCCTGGTCGAGAAAATAGCAGAGCTCGCAAGGGAAAAAAAGATCGAGGGAATATCACATGTTCAGGATGAGTCGGATAGACTTGGTGTAAGGGTTGTTATTGACTTAAAAAGGGATGCCACCGTGGAAGTGGTTTTAAACCAACTATATCGTTTTTCACAGATGCAAACGAGTTTTGGCTTCAATCTTTTAGCCTTAGATAAAGGGAAACCAAGTCTCCTCAACTTAAAGAGTTTTTTGAATAAGTTCATTGAATTTCGAGAGGAAGTGGTTGCAAGACGAACCATTTTTGAACTTGAGAAAGCCAGAGAAAGAAGCCACCTCCTTTGTGGTTTAGCCGTTGCAGTTACGAATGTTGATGAAGTTATTGCTATAATTAGGAGTTCCGAAAATCCATCCAAAGCAAAAGAAACTCTTATGAATACAAAGTGGAGAGTAAAAGAGTTAAGCCAATATTTAGAACTTATTGATGATCCTCTGCACAAAATTAACGAAGATGGAACTTATTTGTTGTCTGAACAACAGGCAAAAGCAATACTCGAGTTGCGCCTTCAGCGATTAACAGCACTAGGAGCGACTGAAATAGGCAGTGAGCTAGAAGACTTAGCAGACAAGATAAGAGTTTGCCTCGTTATTTTAAAATCTAGAGAACGAATAAGAAAAATAATTTCTGAAGAACTTAAGGAAGTCAAAGAAAGCTACGCTATCCCTAGAAGATCAGAAATCCAGGAATTTGAGGGAGATTTTGAGGATGAAGACCTTATCGAGAAAGAAGAAATGGTCGTTACAGTTACAAGAGAAGGGTACATTAAAAGAACAGCATTATCTGAATACAGAGAGCAAAAACGTGGTGGCAAGGGTACCCAAGGCATGAATACAAAGGAAGCTGACGTGGTAACTAATCTATTCGTTACGAATACACATACACCTCTATTATTCTTTTCATCAGATGGTTTTGTGTACAAGCTTAAGACTTGGCGGCTACCACAAAGTGGCAGAAGCTCGAAAGGTAAAGCTATTGTAAACCTACTACCAATAAATTCATCTTCGAGAATTACAACTATATTGCCAGTTGAAGCAGAAGAGGAAACTTGGAAAGACCTTCAAATATTTTTTGCAACCTCTACAGGTAACGTTCGAAAAAATGCGTTATCAGACTTCACAAATGTAAAAGCAAATGGAAAAATTGCTATGAAATTACCTGAAAACACAACACTTGTTGGTGCACAGATTTGCAAAAATGATAATGATGTACTGCTTACTACTGCAAAAGGAAAAGCTATTCGTTTTAATACTGAAGATGTTAGAATTTTTAAAGGTCGTGATTCCATTGGAGTTAAAGGAATAACTTTAAAGAAAAATGACACCGTCATATCTATGGCTGTATTAAAACACGTAGAGGTCAGTACAGAGGAACGATTAGCATATTTCAAAATGAGAAGAGCAATTACGGGTGAAGATAACGGAATTGAAAATGGAGAAGACTCCACATTAGTTTTAAGTCAAGAGAGATATGTTGAGTTGGGTGCCTTGGAGGAATGGATATTAACAATAACGTCTCAAGGCTTCGGCAAAAGATCTTCGGCCCACGAGTATAGAAGATCGGGGCGTGGCGGTCAAGGAATCACATCTGCTAATCTTGAAAGACGACAAGATAGCATCATAGCCTCCTTTACTGTAGAAGATGATGATCAAATAATGCTAGTTACGTCTACAGGCCAAAGTATCCGTTGCTCTGTATCTGAAATATCAAGGCAGTCGAGAAGCGCATCTGGTGTAAAAGTCTTTGATACCAAGGGAGATGAAAACGTCGTATCTGTTGCTTGGATTGCGGATACAACCGAAGACTCAGATTAAATGTCAGAGAAAAAAGTCGCTATAGTTGGAGGTGGACTCGCTGGAAGTGAAGCCGCGTGGCAGCTAGGTCGAATGGGTATATCATCAAATTTATACGAAATGAGGCCCAATAAAAAAACTCCCGCCCATAAGACTTCTTTGTTAGCAGAGCTAGTTTGCTCAAACTCGTTTAGATCAGATGACCACACCAATAATGCTGTAGGACAATTACATTGGGAGATGAGAGCTGCAAATGGACTTATTATTTCAACGGGTGACAAGGCACGCATACCAGCGGGAAGTGCAATGGCAGTTGATCGAATGAAATTTTCGTCAGAAATAACTGAGTTAATAAAAAAAAATTCTTTTATAAACATTATACAAAAAGAGATTACAGACTTAAAACAATTAGCAGAAGACCACGTAATAATTGCATCTGGTCCTCTTACGTCAAATAAGCTAGCACAATCTCTAATAAAAATTACTGGATCAAAAAATTTATATTTTTATGATGCTATAGCACCTACCGTTTACGCGGACTCTATTGATTATGAGAGTACATGGTTTCAATCTAGGTATGATAAAGGAGATAGCATTGAAGAGAGGGAAGCTTACCTTAACTGTCCTATGACAAAAGATGAATATTATGAGTTTGTTTCTAAAATCTCTGAAAGTGATAAAGCCGACTTTAATGATTGGGAAGCAGATGTACCATTTTTTTCCGGTTGTTTACCAATCGAGGTAATGGCATCAAGAGGAAAGGATACGCTTAGATTTGGACCGATGAAACCAGTAGGACTCACCAATCCAAACAGTGATGTGAAACCATATGCTGTGGTTCAACTTAGAAAAGAAAATAAGGAAGGCACTTTATTCAATATTGTAGGATTCCAAACAAAAATCAAGCATTCTAGGCAAGCAGAAATTTTGCGGTCAATTAATGGCCTGCAGGAAGCTAGATTTGCACGGTTGGGCGGAATACATAAAAATACTTTTTTGAATTCACCAGATATTTTAGATAAATACTTCCAACTAAAATCATACCCTGATATTAGTCTTGCAGGACAAATCACTGGTGTCGAAGGGTATGTAGAGAGCGCTGCCATTGGCTTGCTGGTGGGACGAATGGTTGGAGCAAAAATTCTGGGTGAAGAAGTAAAATTACCTCCTGCTGATACTGCTTTGGGAGCCCTTGCCCATCATCTAATTGCACAAAATAATGACTTTCAGCCGATGAATGTAAACTTTGGCCTTTTCAAATCTACTGTGAAAGATTTTAAAGGCAAGAGAAACAGACGAGAAAGATATGCAGCCTATACATCAATTGCAAAATCGAGTTTTCACAGTTGGTTAAAGTCTCAAAATACTCCCTAGAAAAGTTCTGTAAAGAAACATGATTTAGACCCAGTATGACAGGCGGGGCCAATTTGCTTAACTTCAAACAGGACGGTATCTCTATCGCAATCAATGTGCATTTTTTTTATTTCTTGAATGTTACCAGATGTTTTTCCCTTGATCCAAACCTCACCTCTGGACCTCGACCAATAGGTTGCAAGCCCACTCGAAAAACTCTGAAATAATGTGTCTTTAGATCCCCAAGCAAGCATTAGAACCTGCCTACTTTCGTAATCTTGTGCTACGCACGGAATTAAGCCTCTATCATTAAACTTTAAATTATCTATTTTTTGTTTAAATTTTATTTCATTCACTTTATAGTCCTTTGTCAGTATAGGGGATATTTAACACACATGGATTTATACACAAATAATATTTTAGAACTTGCCTCTACTATTCCCGTCACAACTAGGTTAATGCATCCAGACGTTACTGTTACAAAGAGAACTGCGATATGTGGTTCTAGCATTACTATGGACTTAAATATATCGAAGTCAAAGATTAGGGAGGTTGGACTTGATATAAAAGCATGTGCCCTTGGTCAGGCATCAGCTTGTATTTTCGTAACCCATGCGATTGGCACAGATATTGGCGTAATAACGGAACTAAGAAAAAACTTAAAAATATTCCTGGAAACAGGAACCTTTTTAATAGAGGAACCATTTACTAGATACAAGTACTTCGAGCCTGCTCAAAAAGTTCCATATAGGCATGACTCGGTTCTTCTTATTCTTGACGCTTCAATTGAAGCATTGCAAGAAGTTTCCGGCTTAAAAACAAAAAGTAACTAGTCCATATAAAAAAAGCGACATTCCAATAATAATTAAATTTATAATGTCTGCTATAAGACTTTTTTCTGACATTAGAAAAAGTATTTTATTTTTCATTATTGACTCCTTCAATATAATATAGAACATATTAGGAACATGTAAAGAACAAAATGTAAACAAAATAATTTTTTTATCGCTTTGGTACTGCAGTTTTAGTATCTTGCGCTAGTTTGTACGCCTCCAAGAATAGCGCGGGCTCTTCCGTCACTTCAGACAACTTAAATATTTTATGGCCCGACTGCATCGTTCCTAGCAAATCTCCAGAGCCTCTGAGAGACATATCTTTTTCAGCAATCTCAAACCCATCCTGCGTCTCTCTCATTATTTTTAACCTCTGTATAGCTTGATCTGAAAGATTTCCATCATATAAGAGAAAGCAATATGATTTTTTATTCCCCCTACCAACTCTACCTCTAAGTTGATGTAACTGTGAAAGACCAAATCTATTTGCATTTTCAATCACAATTGCTGTGGCGTTTGGATTATCTATTCCGACTTCAATAACAGTGGTTGATACTAAAATATCAATTTTTCTTTCGTTAAATTTTTTTAGTTCACTTTCCTTATCCTCACTAGGCATTTGTCCATGAATTAGGCCAACCGTAAACTGGCTAAATTCATTTCTCAAATACACGAATCTATCATTTGAATTAGAGAGATGGTTATTTTCGATCTCTTCTATTAACGGACACACCCAATAAACTTGCTGACCTTCAGACATCTGCTCGGCCAATTTATTCAATAGCTTTCTAATTTTTTTTATAGATATGGCAAGCGTTTCGATACTCAGCCTGTTTTTTGGTTTCTCCTTGATTGTAGTCAAATCACGATCACTAAATACTGTCAAAGCTAAAGATCTGGGTATAGGGGTTGCACTCATTATAATTGAGTTAACATTGCCTTTTTTTTCCAATCTAAATCTTTGCATTACTCCAAACTTATGTTGCTCATCAATTACAGCCAAGCGAAGATTATAGAAACGTACATTTCTTTGGAAAAGAGCATGTGTGCCTATAACGATTTTTGCTTTGCCACAAGCAATCAAAAGCAACTTCTTCTCCCTTTCACTTCGATTGTCTGATCCAGTTAAAACAGTAACATTCAATTTAGTTATCACTTGTGTTCTCAAGACGTCTCTCAGTGATTCCACATGTTGCATTGCGAGTACCTCTGTAGGAGCCATAATTGCAACTTGATGCCCTCCCGAAACTACAAATATTGCAGCAAGAAGGACAACAATAGTTTTGCCACTACCAACATCGCCTTGCAGCAAACGATTCATTTTAGGCTCTGCTTCAATGTCATCTAAAATTTCGTGAAGCGCATTTAGCTGGCCTCTAGTAAGCTGGAAAGAAAGATTATTAATTAATTTTTTAATAAGGGCTTTATCCCCATGTACTTTGAAACCTTCTTTTTTCTTAGCAGTACGTCGAAATTTATCTAATTTTAGATGATAAGCATAAAATTCATCAAAAATAAGCCTTTCTCTAGCTTTCATAATAAAGGATAGGTCTTTATTATCCTTAGGCATATGGATTAGTTTTAACGCTTCTAAAAAACTGGGCCAGTTTTTTACTTGAATAAACTTTTTAGGGTACCATTCCGCAATTAAGTTAAAATCATTGATTACATTACCAACTGTTTTCTGCAACAATTTATTTCCGAAGCCATAAACAGAAGGATAGATGGGCTCAATTTGAGGGATTTTAAAGATTTGATCTGGTTTGACGGAATAATCGGGGTGTATCATAGTCAGCGTACTTCCATCGAGTGTTAGGTCCCCAGAAATCACTACATTTTTACCAGGTGGATAATAATTTTTCAGCTGAGCCTTGTTAAAAGAAAATAATATAATTATTAGAGGGTTACCGTATGTTTCTGCTGATATTCGGAGGGGTGATCGTCTGTTTTTAGGGTAAATATGCTTTTTTATTAAAACTTCTATTGTAACAGTTCGAGGAAGCAACCTTTTATCCACTTTAAACCAACGGTCTCTTCTTTTATATTTTCTAGGTAAAAGAAGAAGAAGGTCTAATACGGACTCTATGGACGCTTGTGAAAGTGTTTTGGAAGACTTAGGACCGATACCTTTAATAGTAGAAACATTTTTCAATAAATACTCTTGACCCACACTTTTTAGAAGATCCTTCATAGATTATAATCAATTAAAACTTTAAAATCTTCCTCATTAATTTGCTTTATGCCTAATTCATCCGCTTTTTTGACTTTTGAACCTGGAGCTTGACCGACTACCAAGAAATCTACATTGTTTGATACAGATGTTAAAACCTTTGCCCCAGCCCTCTCGCAAATGGACTTTAACTCCGCTCTCGAAAATGCATTAAATGTACCTGTTAGAACCAGTTTTTTATCAGTAATTGCCGTATCAACTTTACTTAGCTTAATGAAGTTTTCTATTTTAACATAATTTAACAAATCCTCTAGTTTTTCTCTCTCTTTAATATCTGAAAAGAACCCAATTAGAGAAGTAACCATTAGCTGCCCAATTCCCTCAATTTCAAAAAGAAATTGCCTGTCATTTTTTATAATGCCAGTTTTAAGAGCGTTATAGAAATCGTCCCATGATCCAAAATAACCGGCTAAAATTTGCGATGCATTTTCTCCAATATGACGAATACCCAGAGAAAATAGAAACCGGTCGAGCTTTATAAATTTAGCTTTCTCAATTGAATGAAATAGATTTTTTAGGGACTTTTCACCCCAACCTTTTCCAAGAAATTCAATCAAGTTTGATCCATGTTTTGACTTTGATTCTAATCGAAAAAAATCGGCGGGTTGTTGGATTAGGTTTTTTTGATAAAACTCTTCGATAATTCTTCCTCCAAGACCATCAATATTAAAAGCTTTTTTAGAAACAAAATGCTTCAAACCTGCAATCACCTGAGCATCACAGTTCTGAAAATTATAACACCTTATTGCCGAGTCCATTTTGTCTATTTTAACTTTAGCTCCACAGGAGGGGCAGGAGTCGGGGAAAACAAATGATTTAGATGTTAAGTCTCTTTTAGAAATATCTACATCTTTGATTTTCGGAATTACATCTCCTGCCCTATAAATTGTAACCCAATCACCTTTTCTAATATCAGCACCATCCCTAATTTTATTACCTTTATTATCTAAACCCATAATAAAATCTCTATTGTGTAACGTTGCGCTGGAGACTATAACGCCACCTATATTTACAGGCTTCAACTTTGCTACTGGTGACAAGGTTCCTGTTCTACCTATTTGAATTTCAATATCTTCAATAATTGTAATGGACAGCTCAGCTGGAAACTTGTGTGCAATAGCCCATCGAGGTGATGAAGATCTAAAACCAAGCCTCTGTTGCAAGCTAAAATTGTTCACCTTATATACTATGCCGTCAATGTCGTAATCGAGTTCTGTTCTCATAGAGAAAACTTTTTCGTAATACTGCAAGAGATCTTCTACACTGGTAAAAACTTTAGAAATATCGTTTGTTTTAAACCCTATATCATTAAAAACTTTCAGTAACATTGCCTGATTATCGGCCAATTGGTTTGTGGCATTTCCAACAGAGTATGCAAAAAAGCATAAGTTTTTGTTTCTATTCTTGTTAGATTTAAACTGCCTCAGTGTACCTGATGCTGCATTTCTTGGGTTAGAAAACGTCTTGCTGCCCGTCTTTTCAAGCTCTTCATTTAATTCAATGAAGGTTGAATTGGGGAAGTAAACTTCTCCTCTTATTTCAAGCGTATCGGTTTTTATCGGTATCGATATTGGCACATCTGGTATCAGCCGAGCATTTTCTGTAACATCCTCGCCAATGTGGCCATCACCTCTTGTCAAAGCTTGAAATAAAGTACCATTTTTATAGATCAATGATAAGGATAGACCATCAATCTTTGGTTCAAATACTAAATCAATATTCTCGGTTTCCGATAAATCTAGAAATGATCTTATTTGTTTAAGGAAATTAAAGACATCCTCATTATTAAACGCGTTGGAAAGAGAGTACATTGGTGTAAGATGCTTAACCTTTTTAAACCTTGAGTTTGGGCTCACTCCTACTTGATCTAAAATGTTATATTGATCCTCTAATTCTGGGTATATCGATAGCAGTTTCTGGAATTCAGAAATGTTCTGATCGTACTCCTGGTCTGTGATATTCGATTGATTGAGGTTAAAATACGCCTCTCTTGATTTAGTTATTATCTCTGATAGCTCTTGGAGCCTGGATATTGCTTTAGATTTTGTTAGCAACTAAAACCCTATAAAAATGTACTTTTAGATTACTTTTTTTTATACACTTCAACCGTAGTTTCAAGTAGTTTCGAAGACAGTAATAATTTTATTTGATTGATCAACAATCTTATCTAGGTTAGAGACATGACTATGAATGAATTAGGAATAAATAAAAGACCAGAAGACACTAGAGTGGTAGTCGCAATGTCAGGCGGCGTAGATAGTTCGGTAGCGGCCGCGGTTTTAAAAGGAAAAGGCTTTAATGTAATAGGTCTGACCATGAAATTGTTTGATTATAAGAAAATAAATAAAAACAGCAAAACTTGTTGTGCAGGCACAGACATTATGGATGCAAAAAAAGCGGCGGCAGAAATTGGTATCCCGCATTACGTGGTCAATTTTGAAAAAGAATTCCGACAAAAGGTAATAGAAGATTTTATAAGTAGCTATTCGGGTGGGACAACACCCATTCCCTGCATTCGATGCAACGAAAGAATAAAGTTTAAGGATTTAATTGCAAAGGCAAAAGAATTAAATGCGGACTGCTTAGCGACAGGGCATTATGTTAAACGAGTTCAAGTAGAAAACACTGTTCAACTTCATACAGCTAGCAATCCAGAAAAAGATCAAAGCTATTTTTTGTTTACAGTTACTCCTGAGGAATTAAAGTTTTTAAGATTTCCACTAGGCTCTGTAAAATCAAAATCTGAGACACGAGATCTTGCCAGAAAATATAACTTAAAGGTCGCTGAGAAAAGTGAAAGTCAAGATATATGCTTTGTTCCAGACGGATCTTACTCTGAGGCAATCAAAAAACTGAGACCAAACGCCTCAATTCCAGGGGACATAATTAATTTGGATGGATACGTTGTTGGTACCCACGAAGGAATAATTAAATATACTGTTGGGCAAAGAAAGGGTATAGGTGTTCAAGCGTCAGAACCAATGTTTGTCTTGGACATTTGCGCCAATACAAATACTATAACTATCGGCCCTAGAGAAGCACTCCGGCAAGCAAAATTTTATATTGATGATGTCAATTGGCTAGATGACACCTCTTTTGATGAACTTATTGGATCAACAAAAAATGTTCTCGTAAAAACTCGATATCAAAGAACACCAACAATGGCGGACGTTAGCCCTTTACCAAATAAAAGAGCGTTGGTAACCCTTTTTAATAAGGAAGAGGGTATATCACCTGGTCAGGCTTGCGTTTTTTATTGTGCAAAAAAAATACGAATCTTGGGAGGAGGATGGATAACGAAATGAATTGGTTTTTGATATGACAATAATTATTTCACCTGCAAAAAAGCTTACTCCAACTAATAATAGCCTTGGAGTTGAGACAACAAGAAGTGAATTTCCTGATAAACTTAATGAACTAGTAGATTATGCCAAATCATTAAGTGAGAAAGATTTAATTGATAAAATGAAAATCAGTTCCTCTTTAGCTCAGCTTAACTTTGATCGATTTCAGAAATTTCAAAATAGACCAAGTTCAAATACAACAACACAAGCAATTTATACTTTTAAAGGAGATACTTATGTTGGCCTGAAAGCTGAAAACTTTACAAAAGATGATTTGCTTTTTGCCCAGCAGAATTTATTAATTATTTCTGGACTATACGGAATGCTAAAGCCTCTTGATGGAATTCAACCCTATCGATTTGAGATGGGAACAAAAATTGACTTCAATGGATATAAGTCACTTTATGAATTTTGGATGGACCCGCTGTTTGAATTAATAAAAAAGAGGATAGAGAAAAACAAAAATGGGATACTTAATCTTGCTTCAGAAGAGTATTCAAAGGCGCTTAATTTCAACAAACTAGGTTGCAAGTTAGTTACCCCAACATTTAAGACAGAGAAAAACGGAGAATTGAAAACAGTTGGTATGCTATCAAAAAGGGCAAGAGGAATGATGGCAAATTATGTAATTAAGAACAAAATTAAGGAGTATATAAAAGTTAATGAATTTTCAGAAGACGGTTATGCGTACTGCAAAAAACTCAGCACCTTATCGCGGCCAGTTTTTATTAAATAGCTCTTTTTGAGTTTTTAACTCTTCTTCTCCGGCCTGTTTCCAAATGTTTTTTTTGTCCTTCCATTAATAATTCTGTCATGGGATGGTTAGGAAAACGCGATGAGTAAGCTTTCAACAAGTCAGAAATAGCTTTAACTTGATTAACGCGTTGATCCAGAGAAGTAAGCCAATCGAAGAATATAACCCTACATGAGGTTGAATCAATATTTTGTATGTTATAAGCCTCGAAAATCAAACCTTTTTGGTCACAATAAATATCGCCTTTAAAAATTTTACTTTTTTTGTTGATCACAGGCTTATTTGCCTTTTTTCGAATTTTTAAAAAAAACAAATAAAATCATAATAAAACCTAATATAAAAATAAATGGACCAAAGAGATATAAAAAAATATTGTAGCTTCTAAACTCAGGCTTAAATAGAATGTAAGTGCCGTATTTTGATACTAAAAATTTCTCAATCTCGTCATCAGTACGACCATCAGTTAATTGCTCCCGAATAAAAAGGCGAAGATCTTTAGCAAACTCTGATTCAGAGCTATCTATGTTTTCATTTTGACATACTAGACAACGAATGTTCAAACTCAAATTTCTAGCTCTATTCTCTAATTCTGTATCATTTAAAATTTCAGATGGCTCAACAGCAAAAGCTTTTGAGGCCAAAAAAAAAAATAAAAAAAATATAGTAAAACGCATCAATTTATAGCTTCATGCTTTGAATTTTTTATACGAAGTAAAAGATAGTAGGCTAACAAGTCCACCTAAAGCAATTAATATTACACCAACCCAAATGAAAGATATGAAGGGTTTAATGTAAGTTCTTACCACCCACGCGTTTTCATCTATTTTATTTCCAAGAACCATATAAAAATCATTATAAAGCGTCGGCTTTATAGATGCTTCAGTTGTTACTTCGTTACGTGAAGGGTAAAGTCGTTTTTCTGGTAATAATGTACCAACAAGCTTATTATTATTTAACACTTCAAATGAACCTGAGACTTTCTTAAAGTTTTTTTCTACTGAATAATCAATATCTTTGAATACTATTTTGTATGATTTGAGATAATAACTCTCCCCTACTTGAACATTTCGAATATCCTCTATTTCCCAACTTGTAACCGCTGTGACTCCAAAAATAAGTAATCCGAAGCCAAAGTGAGCAGAAGTCCGCCCGATCAACCTCGAATTTAATATAAGTGAGCGCTTTAAACCGTCGATGTAGTTAAGTTGCGATTTAAAATAAGAGGTAAAATCCAAAATACTACCAAAACAAACCCATGAAGACAGGAAAAGTCCGATAAATGTCAAAAGTTTAAAATCTTTCCATATGAATACGCTAGCTGATAGGGCTATAGAAATAAAGAAAAGGCCTATTATTGTTCTGATATTACTAAAATTTTTACCCTTCCACCGAATTTTGCTGGCGATAGGCAGCATGAAGGCAAAAATTACAACAAAGGGTGTGAGCGAGACCTCATAAAAAGGTTCACCGACTGACACTTGTTCGTCGAAAATTGCCTCAATTATGAAAGGCCAAATAGTGCCTAAAAAGACAATTGTTGCTATAACTAACAACGTTAAATTCTGCACTATAATCCAAAGCTCTTTGGAAGCGAAGTTAAGCTTCATAATATTTATATGATTGGATCTTTTTGTTATGTAAATTAACAAACTTGAGGTAATTGCTAAAGATATTATCAACAGTATAAATAATCCCCTTGAGGGATCATTTGCAAAAGCGTGAACAGAGGTTATTAATCCAGATCGAACCATAAAGGTCCCAATCATCGAAAAAGAAAATCCCATGATCGACAATAGAATTGTCCAGTTTAATAAAGAGTTTCTCCTTTCAAGGATTAAATTGCTGTGAATTAGAGCAAGGTTTATCAACCAAGGAAGCAAAGAGACATTTTCAACTGGGTCCCAGAACCACCAACCTCCCCAGCCCAGCTCATAATAAGCCCAAATACTGCCTAATAATATTCCAAGTGTTAAGAAAACAAAAGGAACTAAAGACCAAAATCTTATTAGACTGACGATATTTATCTTATGGTCATTCGTTAATAAAAATCCTACCGCTATAGAGAAGGGAATTGAAAGGCCTAAATATCCAAGGTACAAAATTGGGGGGTGTGCTACGAGAAGCACATCTTGTAAAATTGGATTGAGATCTTGCCCGTTCAAAGGCGGAAATTCAAGTCTCTCGAATGGATTTGATAAAACTATAAGATAAAATAAAAAAAGAGCTGTTGTCGATAATTGAACAAGAATTACGTTTCTAACTAAGGCCTTTGGATAATCACTTGAGCCAGCCTGAAATAAAAATAAATATACGGAAAGAATAAGCACCCATAATAACATAGAACCTTCATGGTTGCCCCAAGCTCCTGCAACTTTATACAAAATGGGCTTTAGCGCGTGTGAATTATTCGCAACCAGCTTTACCGAGAAGTCAGAGTTGATGAAGCTTACAATCAACAATAAAAAAGATATTGCTAAAAAAGTGAAAAGTAGACTTTCGAGTCTATTAAAAAACCTCGTATATTCTGCCAGGACCGATCTAGTTGAGATACTGTTAGCTATCAAACCAAGATTGAGACAGAACGCAGATATTAACAGAAAATGCCCTAATTCACTGACCATAATTGATACATCAATTAAGGCTTATTTGTAAAAAAGCAACCTAATTCTTTTTATTTATTTTTTATGTTTTCTAAAAAAGATTTGCGGTACTTTTTATTTAAATCTAACGCAAACTCTAGATCTTTTTTGTCAACCTGAATCGCTATCTGACTGAGGATGCCTGCCAAAGCCTCTTCGCGAGAAAGGTCAACCTTTATTAAATTGTTCAAGGCTATTTCTACAATCTCAGTAATAGCTTTTGCTTTTACCGCAGTTTCATTCAATTCTTCATCTAACATGTCATTTTCCTTTTATTCTTTTTCTTATTGCAAGGATCAGACCAATTATTTGATGGTTGGTAAACTTTTTAGCATAAGATGTAATTTAGGCAAGTCATGATGATTAATGATAACAATACTCTCCGATAATTGCGCTTTGTTACTGTCTTTAAAATCTTGGGTTATCATAACCAAAAAATCAATTTCACCATTTTGAACATATTGCTCATACTGCTTCAGATCTATATTTGCCTTTTTGGTGTGGGAAAAAACGAGAACCCCAGCGATAATTCCATTTTTTTCGAAAAGATCGAATAATTTTTTTGCCCTGTCCTCCCCTCTTCCAATTTTCCAGCCTAAAAGGATCAACGATCGTTTTACCCAATTAACATAGCTAGAGTCTTCTTGAGGAAAGAAAGAGGGCTCAAACAAATGATATGAATTTTTCTCGATTAAGTCATTCATTAATTTCAAAATAATGTCTTTTAACTCTTGCTTAGAAACCATTTCAAAATTCAACGACAGCGATGAAACAAAATCAGATACAATGTTTCTCTTTATGTCCAACATGCTTGATAGATCATGATTTGAGTAAACATCTTTTTTGTAAATAGACAGTAGTTTTGTTTGTTCTTGTTTTAAAATTTCAATAGCTTCAGATATCTCAATGTTATCGTTATCAATACCATCCAAAGCAAAATCTTTTACTTGTGCCTCTTGAGTAACATTCGTAGGTGAGGTTTCGTTCAGCCTGTAGAAAATAACTGAAATAGTAAGCGTACAAATAAACAACCCAATAAATGTTATATCAGCACTTAAAACACCGTACATTAACGCGATTAAGCTAACGATAGTAAAAAACCAAATGAGAAATTGATAAAAGCTTGTCATTAAAAATTTGAATAACTATTGCCTTCTATGTGAATAGAACTACCATGAAAGTAGTAGTTGTCAATATCATAGGATCAATATTTTGAAGGTTTTAAAATATAGCGACGTTACGCCTCAGAATCTTTACTTAAATCGTCGAAAATTCGTCGAAGCACTTGGACTTACCTCACTAGCTTTAGTTGCTAGCCCTACAACAGCGAAACAAAAATATTCCACTAGTGCAAAGCCAAATACCATTGACGAGATAACAAATTATAACAATTTTTATGAATTTGGCACATCAAAAACTGATCCTGCAAAATACGCGCACAGTTTAACAACTGATCCTTGGGAAATTACATTTGAGGGAGTTGCTCAGAATAAGAAAAAATATGATTTAGCGGAAATTCTTAAAGGAAAAGCGATACAGGAAAGAATATATAGATTGCGTTGCGTAGAAGGCTGGTCAATGGTTATACCTTGGATAGGGTTCCCTTTGCGTGACCTTATTAATGAACTCGAAGTAAATAATAACGCTAAATTCGTGGCCTTTGAGACTGTTTATAGACCTACAGAAATGAGAGGGCAAAAGCGTGCAACTTTAGATTGGCCATATCGTGAAGGCTTAACTATGGATGAAGCATTGCATCCACTTACTTTTATTGCTACTGGTTTATATGGCAAAGAGTTACCAAACCAAAATGGAGCGCCGTTCCGGCTCGTGGTACCATGGAAGTATGGCTTTAAGTCAATAAAATCTATTACTAAAATTTCATTTATGGAAGAGCAACCCTACACTACATGGAGTTCAGAAAATCCCAGAGAATATGGCTTCTATTCTAATGTAAACCCAAATGTTGATCATCCTCGATGGTCGCAAGCAACCGAAAGAGTAATAGGTGAAGGCCTCTTCGGCAAAAGAAGAAAAACTGAGCTGTTTAATGGATATATTGAAGAAGTTGGAGATCTTTATAAAGGTATGGATCTGAAAAAATACTACTAGAATAATGGCGTCCAGCAGTTTATTTAGGTCTCTACCCATTTCATTGCTATATTGTATTTTACTTACCCCAATACCCCTTTATTTCTATTGGGGAACAGTTGATCAACTAGGTCCCGACCCTCTGCGGTCTTTAGAGCATAAATACGGAGAACTTGGGCTTATATTTTTACTAGCAACTCTTTCAATTTCACCACTTTTTAAATACGCGAAGATTAATTTAGTGAGGTATAGACGTTGCATTGGATTGGTTGCATTTTATTATATCGTTTCCCACATTTGTGTATATTTTTTCCTCGATATTGGTCTCTCAATAGACATATTGTTATCTGACCTACAAAAAAGATATTATATAATTGCAGGCTTTTTTGCTTTTATAACCTTGATACCCTTAGCGCTCACGTCGAATAATTTTGCACTTCGTAAATTAAATATTAAGACATGGAATAAGATCCACAGCTTTGTCTATATAGCAATAATATTATCAATTTTTCATTTCATTTTGATGTCCAAAACCTGGACGGTAGAGTTATATTTTTACACAGGCATAACAACTTTTATTCTCATTCTGAAGATAAAAAGCACTAAGCTTTATAAAAAACTTTCAACGTATTCTAACGCTGACATTTCAAAATAGGCAGCATGTTTATAGCCAATATCGATTGGATTTGGGTCTATTATTTCAATATCTATTGAGTTGGACGCCGCTATTCTAAGTGCTATTGCTGTTATGTTTACGCTAAAGGAAGTTCCCATAAAAACCATTTTGTCTGCTTTAATCATCCTTTGTTGAGCCTCACCTATCCTGTATAAATCTGTATAAATTTCATCAAACAAAAGTACGAACGGTTTTAGCGAATAACCCAGAGTAGGATGATATTTTTGTTGTTTGTCTTTTTCTATTTTGAAATACTCTAGCAGTGTTTTAATCAAAGAGTCATCAGCCTTTGGGTCATTATCATGTGTGAACCCAAGACGAGAAATTTTCTCCCAAGGAGCATCAATTATCAAAGATTCTTCACCCTCCTCTGAAAAAACGGTAACTTTATCGAGACGGCCGTGTACCGGAATATAACTCATATTACCAGCTTTTCCGTCCAGCCCATCAATGTTTTGTGTAATCAAATTCTTATTTGCGAGCCATCGATGAACATCATTTGGTTCTGCATTTCTATATTTTGCAAACCGTTTGAAATACCATAAAAGAAACTGTTCGGGATTATGTAAATACATATATCTCGTTGCCATTTCCTGGGGTGTATAGTTTTCACTACCTATAGTCCAAAATCCATCAGCACCACGAAAAGTAGGAATGCCACTATCAGAACTTACACCTGCTCCTGTTATATATAGAGTTCCCATTTTCTTTATTTTAGTATAAAATTACAATTTATTTGCATAAAAGGATATTATGAAACTTAAATTCTTTCCAATAATTTTAGGCTTATTTACCTATTTCTTTGTGCAAAACGCTGTTGGGCAAGACTTCTTTGTCAAAAAAAAGTATCGTGATTGGACTGTTTACTCTTCTTCATCTAATGAATGCTTTTTAGCCTCAAAAGCAAAAAAAACAGCCTCATATTTTAACTCAAGAGAGGTTTTAGGCAAAAATAGGCAAAATTCATTCATATATTTGTCCAAAAATAAAAATAATACAGACTATTCAATGTCATATTTCTCTGACTACCCATTGAAAATCAATATTTCTGGCTCTATGAATATTGATAACAGAAAGGTGTTTGGGCTAATCGCTTTGAGTTCTAATGAAAACTCTAGAAGTAAGCATGCTATAATAAATCGCTTTATGAAAGAGGATATAACATTGCTCCTTGGTGGGAATAGCTTAACAATTGAATTACAAGGCATAGATGGCTCTATGCTAGTAGATCAATTTAGCTTGATGGGATTCACAAAATCATTTAATTATCTTCTTTCATCTTGCAACTAAAATCCTATACTAAATGAAAATGAGTTCTGCTTTAATAATCATAGATATGCAAAACGACTTTTGTCATGGTGGAGCACTGGCAGTTAAAGATGGTGAAAAGCTTGTAGGACCTATAAACGATGCTCAAGAAAGATTTGATACTATAATTTTAACTCAAGATTGGCATCCCGAGGAACATAGCTCATTTGCATCAAATAATAGCGCCGAGGTTTACTCAAACATAGAAATGGACTATGGCTCTCAAATTCTATGGCCTGATCACTGCATTCAAGGTTCAATAGGAGCAAATTTCCATAAAAATTTAAATACTAATAACTCCAATCTTATTCTTAGAAAGGGATGCAATCCAAAAATTGATAGTTACTCCGCTTTTTTTGAAAATGACAAAACTACAACCACTGGATTAGAAGGATATTTGGTTAAAAAAAAAATAAAGAGGCTTTACTTATGTGGGTTAGCTTTTGATTATTGTGTTTTTTATTCTGCGTTAGATGGAATAAATCTAGGCTTTGACGTGTTTGTTTTTCAAGATTTAACCAAAGCTATTAATCTCAAAAATTCTGAAAAACTTGCAAGGAAAACGATGATTGAAAAAGGAATAAAGTTAATAAATTTTATTTAAAATATAAAAACCAGCTGTTGAAATCCTTTTTAAACTAACTACATTGTTGTAGAAACACTTGGAGGATACCGTGTCCACATTTGATGAAAGAAAAGATGGTTTCGAGAATAAATTCGCACATGAGCAAAATATAACATTTAAAATCGAAGCATTGAGAAATAAGCTGTTAGGGGCTTGGGCTGCTGAACTTAAAGGCTTAGACGAAGATAAAACCCAGCAATATATCAAAGATGTTGTTAAGTCAGATATTCAAGAAGCTGGAGATGAAGATGTGTTCAGAAAACTAAAAGCTGACCTTGAAGGGATAGTTGATGAACAAGTCATTAGAGCGAAGATGAATGAATGTCTACAAGCTGCTAAGGATAGAGTATCAAGTGGCTAGTATATAGAAAATTTTCTTCCCTATAGAAGATCATTATTTTAAAATTTGTTTTTGTTAGATATGGATGCATCATCAAATTACGCCTACGCACTGCCAACATCACCTAAATCTTTATATAACTTACTTAAAGACTTAAAAATTGAATTTAAGATTTTTGAACATCCACCTTTATTTACTGTGAATGATGCAAAGAAGTATAGAAATAATATGCATGGGTTTCATACTAAGAACTTATTCCTACGAGACAAAAAGAAAAAAAATTATTTGGTTATCGCTCACGAAGATAGCTTGATTGATCTAACGCGATTAACTGAAAGAATAAGATCATCGAGGCTTTCTTTTGGGAGTAAAGAAAGGCTTTTTGAGGAGCTTGGAGTGTTTCCAGGTGCTGTAACCCCGTTAAGCGTCGTAAACAACAAAAAAAAGGATATAAATATCTTTCTAGATGCTGAAATGTTAGGAAAAGACACAATTTTTTGTCATCCACTTGTAAATGATATAACAATATCTTTGAGCTATAATAGCCTTTTAATTTATTTTGATTATCTAGGTTTATCTTTCGAAACAGTAAATTTGAGTTTCTAGCTTTTTCTTTTGCTTTTAAGATATTGTTTTAATTTAATAATTTCACTTTGAGACATACTGTAGCTATGTTCTGTATCTGGAAAAGTATTAGCTTTTACTGAACTAACAAACTCTCTGAAGGCGTTTTCAGCCACATCGGCAACATTTCCAAAACGCTTAGCAAATTTTGGCTTGAATGTATTAAATCCTCCTATCAGGTCATAGCCATTTAATAATTGGCAGTTTCCCGCGGCACCACCACCAATTGAAAACGTAAATATAGATACAGCTCTATCAACTTCATGGGCTACCTCTGCCGGGACCGCTTCAATCTCTATTCCTACCGCACCAGCATTCTCTATAGCAATTGCATCTTCGATAATTTTAACCGCATCTTCAGCATTTTTGCCCTGCATCTTGAAACCACCATATACGTGAACTAAATGAGGCAATAATCCAACATGACTCATAACAGGAATGCCTGCCGAAGATACTGCGCTGATAATATCAACTCTATCTTTCCCGCACTGTAATTTGATCGCATCAGCACCACTCTCTTTCATCATCTTTGAAGCATTTTTAATTGCCATACTTTTTGTAGAATAAGAGCCATAGGGCATAGCTAAAATACAAAATGTATTCGGTGCACCTTTTCTGACAGCCCTGCAGTGTTGTATCATCTGATCAACCGTAACTGAAAGAGTATTCTCATGACCATAGAGTGTCATCCCCAAGCTATCACCAACGCCAATTATATCAATACCAGCCGCTTCTGCCCATTGAGCAGATAAAAATTCTCCAACTGCAACCATAGCCAAGCGTTCGTTTTCAGCCTTCTTTTTCTTAAGATCTTGAATAGTGAGCTTATCTTTTTTCTTAACCAATTCTCGTACCTAAGTGGCGCGGTTGACGGGGCTCGAACCCGCGACCTCCGGCGTGACAGGCCGGCACTCTAACCAGCTGAGCTACAACCGCGCAAATGAACACAAGTCCACAGTTGGTGGGTGATGAGAGACTCGAACTCCCGACATCTTCGGTGTAAACGAAGCGCTCTACCAGCTGAGCTAATCACCCATTAATATTTGATTAGCCTCTTTCGATCTCAAACTCAAGAAATAATTCGCGTAAGAATAAATCAATTTAGTTGGGTAGCTCAACTTCACTTGACTTTTTACTTTTAAGATTGTCGCTATTTTCATAATCAGAAAAATCCCAATCTATACTTTGCAACTTTTCTGTAAGGGCGACTCTCAAAACCTCTTCCACGGTTGTCACTGGAATAATTTCTAGCTCGTTTTTAACGTTGTCAGGGATATCTGCCAAATCCTTTGCGTTTTCTTTTGGAATGATGACGGTCTTTATTCCCCCACGTAATGCTGCAAGGAGTTTTTCTTTCAAACCTCCAATTGGCAACACATTTCCTCGAAGAGTGACCTCTCCAGTCATAGCGACATCCTTTCTTATTGGTGTCTCTGAAAGCATACTTACTATTGAGGTGACCATCGCGATACCAGCTGATGGGCCATCTTTAGGTGTAGCTCCTTCCGGAACATGCACATGTATATCGTACTTGTCAAACAAAGTTGGAATAATGCCAAATGATGGTGACCTAGAGCGCACAAAGCTTGAAGCAGCATCAATACTTTCTTTCATAACTTCACCTAGCTTTCCGGTAGATTTCATCCTACCTTTTCCAGGTAACTTTATTGCCTCAATTGAAAGAAGATCACCACCAACTTCGGTCCACGCTAGACCGGTTGCGACGCCTATTTGATTTTGTTCTTCGGCTAAGCCATATTTGAACTTCTTAATCCCAAGAAGATCGCTTATGTTCTTTTCATCAACTTTTACGGACTTTTTCTTGTTCTTAATGATATGTGTTAAAACTTTTCTGCATAATTTAGAAATCTCTCTCTCAAGATTTCTTACACCTGCTTCTCTTGTGTAATGGCGAATTATTTCATAAAGACCTTTATCCTTGAGTACAAATTCGTTTTCGTCTAAGCCATGATTATCGACTTGCTTTTTAATAAGATGTCTTTTGGCTATCTCGGCCTTTTCATCCTCAGTATACCCAGAAAGCTGAATGACTTCCATCCTGTCAAGAAGTGGTCTGGGCATATTGAAGGTATTAGCTGTTGTAATAAACATCACATCTGACAAGTCATACTCAACTTCCAAATAGTGATCCGAGAAAGTAGAGTTTTGCTCAGGATCCAATACTTCGAGCATTGCGCTAGCAGGGTCGCCTCTAAAATCATATCCCATTTTATCTATTTCATCCAATAATATCAGTGGGTTAGATGTCTTGGCTTTTTTCATACTTTGAATGATTTTTCCAGGCATCGATCCTATGTAAGTCCGTCTATGACCTCTTATTTCACTCTCATCTCTAACTCCGCCTAATGAGATTCTGATAAATTCCCTATTCGTTGCCTTTGCTACCGACTTTCCTAAAGAAGTTTTGCCGACGCCGGGAGGGCCGACAAGACACAATATTGGTCCTTTTAGCTTTTTACTTCGATGTTGGACAGCTAAGTATTCAATAATTCTTTCCTTGACTTTCTTAAGACCAAAATGGTCATTATCCAAAATTTCTTGAGCATGATTTAGATCTGATTTTATTCTAGATTTTTTTCTCCAGGGAATAGTCAAAAGCCAATCTAAATAATTTCTAACAACCGCTGATTCAGCTGACATCGGAGACATTGATTTCAATTTTTTCAACTCAGCAACCGCTTTTTCCTTTGCTTCTTTGCTAAGTTTTGTTTTATCTATCTTACCCTGGATCTCTGCAATTTCATCTTGCCCTTCAGGACCATCTCCTAACTCTTTTTGGATGGCTTTCATTTGCTCGTTGAGATAGTACTCGCGCTGGGTTTTCTCCATCTGGTTTTTAACCCTTGTTTTTATCTTTTTTTCTACACGTAAAACACTCAACTCACCTTGAATAACTTCAAGTATTTTCTCGAGCCTCTTCTGTACGTCAGAAATTTCTAGAAGCTCCTGTTTTTTTTCAACAGTTAAATTAAGGTGTCCTGCAATTGAATCTGACAGCATTACAGGATCTGAAGCTTTTCTAATAGCTTCTAAGGCTTCTTCCGTTATATTTTTATTAAGCTTTGAGTACCGATCAAATTCCGTTGAAACGGTTCTCCTTAATGCTTCAATCTCATCACCCTCAAAATTTCTATCGACAACTTCTTCACAAAATGCTTCGAGAAATTTATTGTCACTTAAAAATTTCGATATCTTAACACGATGTTTGCCCTCTATCAAAATTTTCACCGCTCCATCAGGTAATTTTAAAACCTGCAGGACGTTGGCTATTACGCCTACTTTAAAAATATTGTCTTCTCCAGGATTATCATTTCCTGCATCTTTTTGCGCAACAAGGAGTATCTGTTGCTCTGTTTTCATTACTTCTTCTAGGGCAAAGACCGATTTTTCTCGCCCAACGAAAAGTCGGACTATCATGTTTGGGAAAACAACGATGTCTCTTAGGGGTAAAACAGGAATAGGTGATTTTACAGCGCTCATGATATCCTCCGATCTTTCACTCAACTATATATGATGTTAAAACAAAGAAATTCAAGCTTAGTGCATTAGAAATATAACGGTTTTATTTTTTTCTAAACTATCATTTGAAAAATTTTTTAGCAAAAGCAGTAAACTCACCACGTTTTATGTGCTCTCTTATGTTTTTCATCAGACCCATATAGTAGTATAAATTATGATGCGTTAGTAGCATAGATGCTAAAATCTCATTGGATCGAACCAGATGACTGAGATATCCCCTAGAATAATTAGAGCAACAATAACAAAAACAAGATTCATCAATTGGACTATTATCCAATTGATATTGCGCATTCTTTAAATTAATAGTTCCATTTTTAACAAAAGCTTGACCATTTCTGCCTGATCTTGTCGGAATTACACAGTCAAACATATCTACTCCTCTTAATACGGCTCCAACAATATCACTAGGCTTACCAACACCCATCAAGTATCTAGGCCTGTCTTTAGGAAAAAAGTCTGTAGAATAATCTAAGACCTCAAACATCTTTTTTTGAGGCTCTCCAACGGCAAGACCCCCTATAGCATAACCGTCAAAACCAATATCATTAAGAAAACGTGAACTTTCTTCCCTTAGATCTTTAAACATTCCCCCTTGTTGAATTCCAAATAGTACGGAGCCATTGGACCCTTTAAATGAGGATTTAGACCTCTCAGCCCATCTTGACGACAATTTCATACTTTTTTCTGCGACTTCTTTTTCTACAGGGAACGGAGTACACTCATCAAAGGCCATAATGATAGTGCTCTTTAACGTTTCCTGGATCATTATTGAAGCTTCTGGAGTTAGTAAAAACTTCTTGCCATCTACATGAGATCTAAAGGTCACTCCCATCTCATCTAGTACCCTGAGCTTTGAAAGGCTCATTACTTGGAAACCTCCACTATCAGTGAGAATTGGGCCTGACCAATTCATAAATTTATTCAAACCTCCTAACTGGTTGATTACTTTTTCTCCGGGCCTAAGCATGAGGTGATAGGTGTTGCATAGAAGAATTTGAGCTCCGATTTTTTCAAGCGTTTCGGGAAGCATTGCCTTCACAGTTGCAGCAGTTCCAACCGGCATGAAAACAGGAGTTTCAATATAGCCCCTAGCAGTTTTTAATAGTCCAGCTCTAGCCTTTCCTTCAACATGAGAAACTGAAAAGTGATTTAGATTCATAATTTAATTCCTCTTGAATTTCTGTAAGCTTGTAAATATATTAATATTAGAAAAATAGGCTGAGCAACAATGTCATATAATAGTAACAGTGTCGAACCAGAATATAAAGATGAGGGGCAAATATTAAAGCCATCAACTACCGAGCATCCTCTTTATGGAAAGATAGTCGAAGCTTGCAAAACAGTGTATGATCCCGAGATTCCAGTAAATATTTACGATTTAGGTTTAATATACACAATAGAGATAAGCGAAGATAATGACGCCAAGATTTTAATGTCATTGACAGCACCTGGCTGTCCAGTTGCTGGTGAAATGCCAGGATGGGTATCTGATGCCGTCAAGGCAATAGAAGGGCTTAAGTCTGTGCATGTAGAGATAGTCTGGGAGCCACAGTGGGGAATGGAAATGATGTCCGATGAGGCTAGATTAGAACTAGGGTTTATGTAATTTTTAAATGAGTAACTTTCTTAGCATAAGTAAATCAGCAGCAAACCATATTAGAAAGATAATGGAGGATGGTGCTGGGAAAGCATTGCGAATAGGTCTCAAAAAAGGAGGCTGCGCCGGGATGGAATATACAATGGAGTATGTAAATGAAATCTCCGAAGCTGATGAGATAGTTGAAGTAGATGGCGCTAAGGTTGTAATAGCGCCGACAGCTCAAATGTTTCTATTTGGAACCCAAATAGATTATGAAAGTGGGCTATTAGAATCAGGATTTAAATTTATTAATCCTAACGTTTCAGAAACATGTGGGTGTGGAGAGTCTATAAAGTTTGATGTCAGCTGAATATAATTAGATAATGAAAAATAATAACAAAATTATAGCAGCTAATTGGAAAATGAATGGATCTGAAGAACTCATGAAAGAGTTCTCGCAATTAACTCGCGCAAAACGCAACGATATAATCATTTGCCCACCATTTACGCTTATAGATTCAGCAAAAACACTTTTACCTAATTTTATAAAAATTGGTGCTCAAAATTGTAGTGAAGAAGAGAGAGGCGCCTTTACAGGAGAAATATCAGCATCAATGCTGCAAGAGAAAAGCGTGTCACACGTCCTGATAGGACACTCTGAACGTCGAACTTTATTTAACGAAACTGATGATGTGATCCTTAAGAAAGCTAAGGTGGCAATTAAGAGTAAACTTACCCCTATAGTCTGTATTGGCGAAACACTGTTAGAAAAGGAAGCCAACAAAACATTACAAGTACTTGATAGTCAGATCACTGGATCGCTAGCCAAGATTGAACCTAACGAACAAGTTATAGTTGCGTATGAACCTGTATGGGCAATAGGAACTGGATTGATACCTGATGAGAATGAAATAAAAGAAACTCACCTGTACATCAAAACAAAACTTAACCAACATTTTAATACTGATATCCCCATTTTATATGGAGGATCAGCTAATTCAGAAAACTGTAGTCAAATAATTTCAATAGACAATGTTGGAGGCTTGCTCGTAGGTGGAGCCTCGCTAAAAAAGCACGATTTTAATGCAATTTGTAACTGTTAACTAAACAAAAGCATCTGGCATAGAGCTTTTCTTTTTTAGAACATATTCTTTAAGCTCTTCCATTTTCGATAACTCAAGTTCAGGGGCCTCATAATTTTTCAAAAGCTGTTGAGCTTTTTTGTTAGCTTCAAACGTTAAATCTTTTTCACCTTCTTCTTGCCATGTTTCGAATGGCTTGTAATTCATAATATCTGAACGCCAAAAAGCTGATTTGAAATTTTTTTGCGTATGATCACATCCTAAAAAGTGGCCTCCTGCGCCAACATCTTTAATTGCCTCAAACGCTAAGTCTCTTTCTTCAAAGTCAATACCTTTTGACAAAGAGTTTAATATCCCTAGTTGGTCAGCATCCATTATAAATTTTTCTACACTTGCAACTAATCCACCTTCTAACCAACCACATGAATGCAACATAAAGTTAACGCCACCCATTAACCCGGCGTGAAGGCTATTAGATGTTTCATATGCTGCCTGAGCGTCTGTAATTTTTGAGCCACAAAGTCCTCCTCCTGACCTGTAGGGAATTTTTAACCGTCTTGCCAATTGTCCTGCTCCATACAAGACTTTTGATGACTCCGGTGTCCCAAATGTGGGCGCACCCGAATTCATGTCGATAGATGTAACGAAAGTGCCAAAAATTACAGGAGTACCCTCTCTTACTAATTGACTATAAGCCACTCCTGCTAAGACTTCCGCCAACACTTGTGATAATGTCCCTGCCACTGTCACAGGTGCCATCGCACCTCCAACTATAAAAGGGGAGATAATACATGCTTGGTTCGCTTTAGCGTATACTTCCAGGGCACCCATCATTGTTGCATCTAATACCAGTGGAGAATTAAGATTTATCAATGATGTCATGACGGTGTTTTCGCTAACAAATTTTTTACCAAAAATAATCTCACTCATTTCAACGGAGTCTTCCGCCCTTTCAGGCGCAGTCACGGAACCCATATATGGCTTGTCTGAAAGTGTCATATGCGCAAAAAGCATGTCTAAATGTCTTTTATTTACTGGAATATCTGTTGGCTCACAAAGAGTTCCTCCCGAGTGATGAACCCATTTTGACATATACGCTAATTTTACGAGCTTCTCAAAATCAGCTATTTCAGCATAGCGCCTACCACCCTCAAGATCTCTAATAAAGGGTGGGCCATACACAGGCGCACACACCAAATTCTTTCCTCCTATTTCAACATTCTTTATCTTGGATCTTGCATGCTGAGTGAAAGTAGCCGGTGCGGTAGAACAAAGCTTGCGCGCTAGACCTTTAGGGATTTTCACCAAATCTCCTTTTATATCGGCTCCAGCTTCTTTCCATAATTTTAATGCAGCCGCGTTATCAGGGAATTTAACCCCAATTTCTGCTAGAACTTCTTCAGCACTATTTTCAATTACTTCCAAAGCCTCTTCACTGAGTATATCGAAATTCGGAATTTTTCTCTCAATATATTTGGAAAACTCTATTTGTTGAGTGGTTCTAGCTTCACGTCTAGCAGCTCTTCCACCCGAACCTCTTTTTATTCTATTCAATATAAAAAACCAATCAGAAATATGTTTTGTTTGCAACCATGTATTATGTTACCTAATGTTTGTAGCAAATAACACCAATTTTATAGATTAAAAAGCCTATAATTCGTCATGATCCTAATTATTGATTTTGGAAGTCAAGTAACTCAACTTATTGCAAGGCGTATAAGAGAGCTTAGCGTTTATTGCGAAATTATTCCTTGGGATGCAGATATTCTACACAATAAATCAATCAGTGAGGCAAAAGCTCTTATTTTGTCTGGAGGCCCAGATTCTACAAGAGTAAAGAAAAGCCCTACAATATCAAAACGAATTTTTGACTTAAACATCCCAATATTAGGCATTTGCTATGGGCACCAGCTTATCTGCAAACTGTTAGGCGGTAAAATATCAAAGTCAGAAAAGAGAGAGTTTGGAAAAACAATGATCCGTAGAAATAGCAAAAATCAGTCTCTTTTTTTGAAAGATTTATTCAAAAATAACATAGAAGAAGTTTGGATGAGTCATGGTGATGCAGTAACCGAATTACCAGAAGGATTTGTAGAACTAGCAAGCTCGGCTACTTCTTCATTTTCAATAATTGGAGATGCTGCTAGGAGGGTTTTTGGTGTCCAGTTTCATCCCGAAGTATTTCACACAGTAAACGGAAAAAAGTTTTTAGAAAACTTCGTAAACATCGCCAACATAAATAGAAACTGGACTCCCGTCAAGATAACGGAAAGTTTAATCGAAAAACTTAAAAACGAAATAGGAGACGAAAGGGTAATTTGTGGCCTGTCTGGTGGTGTGGATAGCACAGTCACAGCTCTTCTATTGCATAGGGCAATCAAAAACAGTCTAACATGTATTTTTGTCGATAATGGGCTTCTTCGAAAGCACGAGGCTAATCAAATAGAGTTTCTTTTCAAAAAGCATTTCAAAATAAAATTAAAAGTAGTAAAGGCAAAAAATCTTTTTTTACAGAATCTTAAAGGTGTGAGCAATCCTGAAAAGAAGAGAAAAATTATAGGAAAGCTATTTATAAATGTCTTTGAAAGAGAGGCTAAAAAGCTAAGAAATATAAGCTTTCTGGCACAAGGAACTCTCTATCCTGATGTAATTGAGTCGACGTCGGTGCATGGAAAATCAGCAGCAACTATCAAGAGTCATCATAACGTCGGTGGGTTACCAAAAAAAATGAATCTAAAGTTAGTAGAACCATTAAAAACACTTTTTAAGGATGAGGTAAGGAAAATTGGTTCTGAGTTAAATCTCGATAAAACGTTTCTAGACAGGCACCCGTTTCCTGGACCAGGTTTAGCTATAAGATGCCCTGGTGAAATAACTGAAAAAAAACTGAGCCTCCTGAGAGAGGCAGACAATATTTTCCTTGAACAATTAAGAAGGCATAAATTATACAATAATGTATGGCAAGCATTAGTAATCTTACTGCCAGTTAAAAGCGTGGGCGTGATGGGTGACGCTCGGACACACGAGTATAGCTGTGTCCTAAGAGCAGTAAGTAGTACCGACGGGATGACCGCTGACTTCTCTTACTTCAAAAGAGAATTTCTTTCAGAAACAAGCAATAGAATTATCAACGAAGTAAAAGGAATAAATAGAGTGTTGTTTGATATCACATCTAAACCCCCCGGAACAATTGAGTGGGAATAGGGCTGAAAGCTAGTTTATTGAGCAATATATCCAAAAATAATAGAAAAACTAACAATGGAATGCCCTCTAAAGAGAGAATTAAAAGATTAATAGAGCATTACCGAAAAGGACGATATAAGGAAGCCGAGAAACAAGCAGCGTTAATGACGCAACAATTTCCTTCTTTTATGATAGGTTGGAAGGCTCTAGGCGCCGTGTTAGCGCAAAAAGGTAGGATTTCAGATGCGCTTTTTGCTAATGAAAAAGCCGTTGCGTTATCTCCTAAAGATGCTGAAAACCATAATAGCTTAGGGTTTATTCTCAGAAGAATGGGTAAATTAGATTTAGCTGAGAAGAGTTTCAAACAAGCAATAGATTTGAACCCTAACTTTGTTGAAGCACACAATAACCTAGGCATCACGCTCAAAGAACTAGGTAGACTAAATGCAGCTGAACTAAGATTTAGACACGCAATAGCAATGAAGCCTCTTTACCCTAACGCTCATAATAATTTGGGTGCTACACTTGAGGAACTGGGGAGATTAGAAGAAGCCGAAGTAATTTTAAATAAAGCTATAGCGCTTGAACCTAACTCTTCTGCAGCTTATAATAATTTAGGTAACACACTAAAGAAACTAAGTAAGGTGGAAGCTGCCAAAGCTTGCTTTAAGAAAGCGATCTCTTTGAATCCTGATAACCCTTTAGCCCAAAATAACTTGGGCTTGATACTTCAAGAATTAGGGAAATTGGACGAAGCTACAGCCTGCTACATCAAAGCATTAGCCTTGAAGCCTGACTATGCTGAAGCCCATAGGATGCTTGCATCAATGAAAAAATTTGATGCTCAGGATGAACAGTATTCAAAAATGCTTGAGCTATATCTCGATAACAATATTTCTGATGAACAACGATGCCATATTAACTTTGGCTTAGCAAAGGCATATGATGACTTAGGTGATTATGAAAAAGCTTTCATTCATTACGAAGAGGGTAATGCGCTACGTAAAAAGCTATTGAACTACGATATCAATCAAGATGAAGAACTTTTCAGACAAATTAAATCCGCCTACCAGCAGATAGAACAGTATTCACTAGAATCTGAAAAATTTCCGAAGGATTTGACGCCGATTTTTATTGTAGGTATGCCGCGTTCCGGAACAACTATAGTTGAACAAATAATTTCGTCCCATTCGCAAGTTACAGGTGCAGGAGAGTTACCCTATGCGGCTCAGTTTGGATCAGCTATTGCAAAGGGCTTATCTAAAGTAGATCGTGAAGTTTTACTTAATTTTCGAAATAATTATCTGGAAAAACTTAAGAAACACTCTTCTAGTAAATTTCTTATTACAGACAAAATGCCCCAAAACTTCCGTTACATAGGGCTACTTGCAGCAGTTTTTCCTGAGGCTAAGTTTATACATGTTAAACGAAACCCAGCGGCAGTATGTTGGGCAAATTATAAGCAGTATTTTGTCTCAAAAAATCTAGGATACTGTTATGCTCTTGATGACGTCGTGAGTTATCATAAACTATATGTAAATCTTATGAAGTTTTGGACAGACACTCTAAAAAATAGAATTTACGATCTTGATTATGAATCTTTAACAATCAATCAGGAGGATGAAACGCGCCAGCTTATTAATCATCTTGACTTGGATTGGGATCGAAAATGTCTCTCTCCACAAAATAACAAGCGTAGAGTAGCAACAGCGTCCAACCTTCAAGTTAGAGAAAAACTATACCAGGGCAGCTCTCAACAGTGGCAAAACTATCAACCATTTTTAAATGGAGCATTTGATGTTTTCCCATCACCATAAGTTGAAAACCAAACTTCAAGAAGATCGGTGACTACAAATAAACAAACTTTTCTTTGAGTACAAATCTTCTACTAAGGTGGCTAAGCATATCAATATTAGTAAAAATTCTGTATATCGATTATTAGAAACAATGGCGTGACACAGTTTGCCGTTTTGTGTGACAAACGTTTTGATATTGTAAAGCGACACTTAAAAAAAAAGAGGTATAATAAGGCGTAAGCATGGTGTAACTCAATAATTTGCTGCACTTATGCTAGGCTTTAAAGTGACAAAGTAGTGACCAACTTTTTTAAAAGGCAATAAAATTAATATGTTACAAGCAGTAATTTATTGAGTGGAAATAATATGGTTTAAAAAATGTATAAAAATCATTGCTTTACGTGATCTTTACAGTGACAAACTCAATTAAAGACTATTGATTACACTTGATTTTTTAGTTTATTCTTCAAAGAGAAAGATAAATTTATGGTTAATAGTGAACACCCATCTCATCAACAAATCATTAGTCTTTTAGAGCTCTATCAAAGCGGACGGTTAGATGACGCTGAAAAACTGGCTGTATCCCTCACTAGAGATTTTCCTCGGCATCCCTTTGGCTGGAAAGCATTAGGTGCAGTATTAAAGTCGACAGGTAAAAAGTCTGAAGCCGTAGATGCTAATCGGACAGCAGTTACATTATCTCCCCAAGACGCTGAAACCCACAGTAACTTGGGTGTCACACTACAAGAACTCGGAAGATTAGAAGAAGCTGAAGCAAGCTATAGGAAAGCAATAGCATTGAATCCTGGCTATGCTGAAGCCCATAGCAATTTGGGCAACATACTAAAAGAACTTGGAGGTTTAGACGAAGCTAAAGCAAGTTATAACAAAGCGATAGCATTGAAGCCTGACTATGCTGAAGCCCACTACAACTTGGGCGTCACGCAACAAGAATTGGGAAGATTAGAGAGAGCCAAAACAAGCTATAACAAAGCGATAGCGTTGAACCCTAATTTTGCAGAAGCCCATTATAACCTGGGCAATATACATAAAGAATTGGGAATATTAGAAGAAGCTAAAGCAAGTTATAACAAAGTAATAGCGTTAAGTCCTAACTATGCTGAAGCCCATAATAACTTAGGCGCTACACTTAAAGGACTGAGAAAATTAGACGAAGCTGAGGCAAGCATTAGGCAAGCAATTACCTTAAAGCCTGACTATGCCGAAGCCCACGGCAACTTGGGTGCGACACTCAAAGGATTGGGAAGATGGGAGGAAGCGGAAACAAGTTATAACAAAGCGATAGAGTTAAAGCCTGAATATGCTGAAGCCCACAGCAACTTGGGCAACATGCACAAAGAACTGGGAAGAATAAACGAAGCCAAAGAAAGTTATAATAAAGCAATAGCGTTGAAGCCTGATTATGCCGAAGCCCATAGAATGCTTGCATCAATAAAAAAATTTGACTCAAATGATGCACAGTATTCAAAAATGCTAGAACTATACTTTGACAAAAATATATCGGATGAGAAGCGTTGCCACATCAACTTTGGCTTAGCCAAGGCATATGATGACTTAGGTGATTTTGAAAAAGCTTTCACGCACTATAAAGAGGGTAACGCGCTTCGTAAAAAGCTTTTGAACTACAATATAAAACAAGATTTAGAACTTTTCAGACAAATTAAATCCGCCTACCAGTGGATAGAACAGTATTCACTAGAATCTGAACAATTTTCAAAGAATTTGACGCCAATTTTTATTATCGGTATGCCGCGCTCGGGAACAACTATAGTTGAGCAAATAATCTCGTCCCATTCGCTAGTTACAGGTGCAGGAGAGCTACCTTATGCAGCTCAGTTTGGTTCTGTTATTGCCAATGGTTTTTCTAAAGTAGATCGCGAAGTTTTGCTTGATTTTCGGCATAAATATCTAGAAAAACTAAAAAAACATTCTTTTAGAAAAGGGGTTGTAACCGATAAAATGCCCCAAAACTTCCGTTACATAGGGCTGCTTGCAGCGGCTTTTCCTGAGGCTAAAATTATACATGTTAAAAGAAACCCTGCAGCGGTGTGTTGGGCAAATTATAAACAATATTTTGCCTCAAAAAATCAGGGATACTGTTATGACCTTGATGACGTCGTTAGTTATCATAACCTTTATGTGGATCTTATGAAGTTTTGGACAAAAATACTAAACAAAAGAATTTACAATCTTGATTATGAGGCTCTAACCAAAGATCAGGAAGATGAAACTCGGCAGCTTATTGATCATCTTGACTTGAATTGGGATAAAAAATGTCTTTCACCAGAAAATAATAAAAGAAGAGTATTAACAGCTTCTAACCTTCAAGTTAGAGAAAAACTTTACCAGGGGAGCTCACAACAATGGAAAAACTATCAACCATTCTTAAATGGAGCATTCGATATTTTATTATGACTGTAAGTTGAAAACTAAACTCTAAGAAAATTAGTGACTATAAACTAAATGAATTAAAAACTTTTCTTGAAATACAAATCTGCCACTAAGTGGCTAAACATCTAAATATTAGTAGAAATACTTTATATCGATTATTAAAAAAAGTGGCGTGATAAAGTTTATCGTTTTGTTAGACAAACATTTCTTTGATATAGTACTTCGGCAGTTTAAAAAAGAGGTACAAAAAGGCGTAAGCTTGGTGCAAGTGAATAATTTACTATACTTATACTAGCTTTAAAATGACAAAGTAGTTACAAACTTTTTTTAAAAGGCAACAAAAACAATAGGTTGCAAGTAGTAAATTATTGAGTTGGAGTGAGTAAAAATACAATTAAATCAACATTTTACAATTAAATATTGTTAATCGTGAATTATAAATAAAATGAGACAAGAAAGAGTGCAGCACAGTTTATTAGGGAAATCTTTACATTGGTTTTTCGTTCTTTTATTCGGGTATGGGGTATTCAAGCAGATTGAAAACAAGGAACAATTAGATGATTTTGGGCTTCTCATATCAGAAATGTTTTTTGCGGTAGCTTTTTTGTTATTTATAATGTTTCGGTTCATTTACATGAAAAGAAGATACAAGACTGCGCTTCCTTCAGAAACATTAAAAATACAACTTATAGCAGCAAAATTTGTCCATTCGTCGATGTATTTTGTTCTCACTGGAATTGCAATCTCCGGCTTGGGAATTGGGACCCTTTACTGGCTGGATTATACAGATGGCCTTTTGATTGAAACAATAATTTGGGTCCATGAACTGCTTTTCTCCACAATATTATGGTTGATTTCCATTCACATCTTGGCGGCAATATATCATCGAACCCAACACGATTTTGTGTGGAGCTCTATGGTTCCCTTTTTTAAGGAAAAGGTCAAATAAAAGAGCAATGGGTAAGGTTTTTAAAGTATGTGAAGAGGATGACTGGGGGCGTGTAAAAAACGAAGATTTTTTTCTAGGATCAAAAACCGATCGAAGCGATGGCTTTATTCACTTTTCTACTTCAGAACAATTGGAAGAAACCTTAAAAAAACATTTCAGGTCGAAAAGCCCTTTGTATTTGCTGGAAGTAAACACAGATGATATAGAACTGGTTTGGGAGATAAGTAGAAATAATCAGATGTTCCCGCACTTATACAGTCCACTGCCATTAAATATGGTTTCCCAAGTATACAGAATTTTCATGGACGATGAAGGAAAGCATATTATTCCTAAGCAGGTGTTAAATAATTAGCATCCTTAAATTGAGAAGAGTAAAAATTACCAAGGGAAATTACTTTTATTTTTCCCATAAAAATATGAAAAAAGAAATAAACAGAATTTTAAATTTTTGGTTCGAAGACTGTAATTCAAAAGATTGGTTTAAAAAAGATAAGGCTTTTGACAACCAAATTAAAAACAATTTTGGTGATCATATAGAAGAAGCGGTGCTTGGATATTATAATTATTGGACAAAATCTTTAGATAGCTCGCTAGCACTTATCATATTAACTGACCAATTTACTAGAAATGTCTTCAGAGGAACACCTAGGTCCTTTTCAGGCGACACTCTCGCACTGAACACCTGTTTAAATTGTTTAAATACCTTTGATATCAGCCAACAAAATAGAAAAAAAGCACACTTTATTTTAATACCATTAATGCATAGTGAAAATTTAAAAATTCAAGAGATGTCTATGCCATTATTTCGGGCGCACACTTCTGCTAAAGTCTACAAATATGCGTTAAAACACAAAAATATAATTGCCAGATTTGGTAGGTTTCCACATAGAAACGCTATCTTAGGAAGAACATCGACAGCCTCGGAAATTGAATTTTTAAAAAGTCCTGGATCCTCTTTCTAGAGCTCCGACGTCTAGTGCAAACTGTTCAAAAAGGGTTTGCCTTCTCAACCAATTTCACAAAAAAGCTTGCTCCTATCGGTAATAGTTCATCATTAAAATCATATTTCGGATTGTGAACAGCTGCTCCAACGCCCTGCCCTACATGGAAATAACACCCTGGACGCTTCTCTATCATATATGAAAAATCCTCAGACGCCATTATTGGTTCAGCGTTTATGTCAACGTTTTGTACACCCACTATCTCTTTAGCCACTTCAGCTGCAAATTTTGTTTCTCTTTGGTGATTTACTGTAGGAGGATAACCATAATTGTAGTCCAACTTTATTTTCCCTCCAAAACCTCTGCTGTAACCCTTACATAATTCTTTTAGCCTTTTTACAATCAGGAATTGCGCATCTTTAGAAAGAGTTCGAACAGTTCCATTGATGAATGCATCGTTGGGAATAATATTATGGGTCGTTCCAGCATGAAACTGTGTGATAGAAATCACGACTTTTTCTAAAGCGGATAAGTTTCTGGATGAAATAGTTTGTATAGCTTGTACAAGCTGTGCCCCGGTAATGAGTGGATCAATTGTTTCATCAGGCTCCGCTGCATGACCACCTTGACCATAAATTTTAATCGTAAAATCATCTGCTGCTGCCATGTTTGGACCTATACAAGTCTTAAAAACACCTAAAGGAGACCCAGGATCGTTATGGATCCCATAAACCTCATCGATCTGAAACTTCTCCATTATGCCTTCGTCACACATGACTTTTGCTCCTCCTCCTCCTTCCTCTGCAGGTTGGAAAATAAGGGCAACATTACCCGCAAAACTCCTCGTCTCGCATAAGTATTTAGCAGCTCCTAAAAGCATGGTGGTGTGTCCGTCATGTCCACAAGCGTGCATTATTCCAGTTCTTTTGGATTTATATTTTTTATTAGTCATTTCTGTTAATGGCAATGCATCCATATCTGCTCTAAGGCCAATTGTTTTGCCGTTAGATTTACCATTAATTATTGCAACAATCCCTGTTTGTGCTATTCCAGAATGAATTTCATCTACGCCAAATTCTTCCAGTTTAGATTTTACAAACTTTGCTGTCTCAAAACACTCAAATCCTAGTTCTGGATAGGAGTGCATTTTATGTCTCCATCCTTGCATATCGTCAAAGTAATCTGATATTCTATTTATTACAGGCAAAGTAACCTTTAGTTTTTTTATGAGCTTAAATCGACTAAAACATATAGTATCATGCTTGCTATATTTGGAAAGGGCTTTTGAAAGGCGACATTACAATGATAATGGTTGATCAACCACCAGCCGAAAAAAATTTTGTTCAAAACCCCTATGCTTTCTATCGCCGTATCTTGAAAAGAGGTGGTGTTTGTTTCTGGAAAAATTACAATCAGAAAGCATTTTTTACCTACGACACCATAAATAAAATTTTTAAAGACAAGAGATTTGGTAGAGAGTTACCGCCAGACTTTAAACAACCTGATGAGAAAAATCTTATTGATTTTTATAGAATTGAGAAGAACTCAATGCTTGAATTGGAAGGGGAAAGACACACTCGATTACGAGGGTTGGTATTACGCGCATTCACCACAAAAAATATACAAAAAATATCTAAGGATATTCACACACTTTGTACTCAATTATTGGATAATATTAATGAGAATGAAACAGATTTAATAGAAAGCTATGCAAAACAAGTCCCCGTAATTACTATTGCTCGTCTTTTAGGAATACCAGAAGAAATGTCAGATCAATTGTTAAAATGGTCTAATTCAATGGTTGCTGTATACCAAGCAAACATTTCAGAAGAGGGCAAAGACTTAGCAAATCAATCCTCGAAAGAATTCTTTGAATATATTAAAAAATACGTAGCTGAGCGTCGCCTTAAGCCAGGAGATGATTTAATCACTCATTTGATAAACGCTGAAGAAGATAATCAAAAGCTAAATTTTGATGAGTTAGTTTCGACTTGCATTTTATTATTAAATGCAGGACATGAAGCGACAGTTCATACTATAGGTAATGGTATAAAAGCAATACTTCTTAACAAAGTTAATTGTCGTTTTTTAAAAGAGAAAGAATGGCATAGTATTGTAGAAGAAATTCTAAGATATGATCCACCACTTCATATATTTACAAGGTTTGCATACGAAAATATAACTATTGATGATGTTGACATTGCTCATGGAGAAAAAATTAGCTTGGTTATTGGTGCATCTGGTCTAGATGAAAGTCGATGGGATAAGCCCTCTGAATTCATACCCAATAGACATCCTAAAACTCACAATTCTTTCGGTGCAGGGGCACACTTTTGTCTTGGAGCCCCTTTAGCGCGCTTAGAAATAAATTTGGCCCTTAAAAACCTGTTTGATAAAAAAAGACATATTAAGATACTTCAAAAGCCTGAGTATGCAGATATTTATCACTTTCATGGGCTCAAGTCATTAAATGTTGAAATGCGCTGAATGATCTCTAAACTTATGATATTTTGAAGAAATATTGTGTGATTACTAATGTTAAATAAATATTGATTATGAAACATTTTCGTTTTGTCTTCGCTTTTGCGACTTTTTTATTTTCAATAAACTTAGGCCCGTTGGAGAACTTTATATCATTGAATGATCTTTTGAGAGAAAATCGCGTCTATTACTTTAAAAAGAATAAGGACCCCGCAAGTGGACCAGTTAAAACGTTTTGGAATAATGGTTATGTAGAAAATACCGGAACGCTATTAAACGGCTTAAAAGAAGAAGCTTGGGAATATTTTCATGAAAACGGTAAACTGCGAGCAAAAGGTTTCTATATAAAAGGTAAAAAGAATGGGAATTGGTTAACTTTTTTTAATAATGGAAACATGCGATCACAGGAAGTATATGCGGATGGCGTTCAATCAGGGGTTTGGAAGTTTTACTATCGAAGCGGCAATATTCGGACAGAAGAGGAATATAAAGATAACAATCTAGAAGGGATTTGGAAATTCTATCTTGAATCAGGAGAATTGATTGAAAGCGGATACCAAAAAAATGGGGTTAGAGATGGAATTTTGGAGATATTTGATAAATCAGGTGATCTAATAAAAAAGGAAACTTGGGCGATGGGCGTTCTTACAGGCGCTGAGTTATATTAAATGCAAGAAAAAAAATTCAACAAAGTAATTAACGAAAGAAAGTGTTATGGGACTAAATTTCAACTTGCTGTCTGGAAAGAGATTGCAAAAATAAGGCCTGGAAAGACTATAACATACTCAGAATTAGCAAATATACTTGGCAAACCCAAATCTGCCAGAGCGGTAGCAAATGCCTGTGGCAAAAATCCTTATCCTGGACCAATACCCTGCCATAGAGTAATAAGATCTGATGGGTCTTTAGGGGGTTACAGTGGCGCCGGAGGAATTGAAACCAAACGAAAGCTACTTTTAAACGAAAGAAATAGTTTCAAATAAATTTGTATAAATTGAAGGTAGAAAACCAAAGAAATATTTTAGCATTGGCTACGGCACAAGCTATTTTAGGCTCCCAAATGCCTATGTATATTATCTTGGGAGGTCTTGTGGGACAATCTCTTGCTAGCAATGTTTGCTACGCGACCTTACCTATATCCCTTTTAATAGTGGGTTCAATGGTAAGCTCTCCGATTCTATCTAATCTAATGCAATCAACAACAAGAAGGCTTGGATTGATTGTTGGGAATCTAGCGGGGTTAATTGGATCATTGACTTCTCTTTTCGGCATATTTCTTAGATCATTCGAGCTTTTTTTATTGGGCTCTTTTATTTCAGGTGCGTATATGGCCTCCCAGGCATTTTATAGGTTTACAGCTACAGACGATTGTGAAGACCGGTTCAAAGCACGAGCTATCTCAACTGTTCTTTCAGGCGGCTTAATTGCAGCCATTTTAGGTCCGTTTATAGTAAAAATATCTTTTAGTCTAAATAATTCTGTACCATTTCTATATTCTTATTTAGCTATAGTAATCCTAAACTGCTTGGGTCCTTTCATATTGTCTTATGTCAAACCTATTCCCCCATCAAAATCATCTGGCAGTAAAATAAATGATAAAGATAAGTCAAACCTTACAAACTTGAACAGACCGCTTTTGACTATTTTTAAAAGCCCTGTGATCTTTGTCTCGATAATCTGTTCAATGATTGCTTATGGCGTAATGAACCTAATTATGACTTCTTCACCTATCGCGATAGTGGGATGTGGATTTGGTGCTAACCAAGCTGCCAATGTTGTTTCAGCCCATGCGCTAGCAATGTTTGCTCCCTCCTTCGTAACAGGTAAATTGATAGAAAAATATGGGGAAAAGTCAATAGTATCTACCGGATTGGTTTTATTCTTGCTTGCTGTCCTTATTGCTTGTCAGGGTGTAGATATCTCAAATTTCTACATTTCATTAATATTAGTCGGTATCGGCTGGAATTTTAGCTTCATTGGGTCAACAAGCCTGTTAACGAAAAACCATTACCCGTCCGAAAGAGGAAGGGTCCAGGGGATAAATGATTTTTTTGTTTTTGGTTTTGTCGCTCTATCATCGGTAACCTCGGGTTGGCTTATGAATTGCAATGTGAACTCCTCGCAGTTAGGCTGGGAGGCTGTTAATTTAACAGCTACTCCCTTAGTACTCTTTGCCTTAATCTCCCTAATTTGTCTGTGGATTGCAGATTACTCTAAAGTACGAAAAATATGAAGGGATGGCGTAAATTTTGCATTGGATTTGAGTTAAACTTGAGTAATGGAAAAATATAATGATCATTTTATTTAGAATCTTTGTTCTTTTTACGATATTTCTTTTACCTTTTTCTATTTTTGGTGATAGCCATAGCAGACAGAATAACTGTCCTGAAGACAATATTGCGAAGCTTTATGACCTGATTTATGGAAATTATTTACCCTTCGAACCTCCACTTGATGAGGAGGGAAACATCTCGATGTCACCGGAAGAGTTATTTGTGATGAAATCAAAGCATTTCTTTAATCAAATTAAGAAGGTCGAGCCAGTTAAGATTTCATTAGCTACCTATGCTTCACTTTCAAAAGAAGTTCCTGAAGCCCTAAGTGATTTTGAAACTCGGATCAAAATTATATTGCCAGACTGCCAGATCATCTCTCTTTACAGAGGTTCCCCTATTGAAAAAATCACAACAGATTTTAAAACGGTACAACTTATTTCAAAAATGGCAAATGATGCTAATTTAAATTCTTTTACATTTTTTGCTGCAAATAAA